>JAEZET010000003.1 GCA_023433065.1 Cyanobacteria bacterium OH_CBrB_359 | reverse complement strand
GCCGGAACTAAAACTGCATCAACTTCAGGTGATATCGCCGCCGGAACTGCAGGAGTAGGTGTGCTTGGAGGTCTTACTGTAGGAAGACAATTGTCTGGCGCTGCTTCTGATGCCGCTGTTAAAGAATCCTCTGAAGCTATTGCTGATACTGCCACTTCCTCTGCTATTAAACAAGCTGATGATAATCTTTATTCTACCTCTTTATCTTGCGCTTCATCAGAAGAGGTTGCTGCAGGTAAAGCCATAACAAAAGGCAACTCTTATCTAAAAATTAAGAGCAAATCCGAACTTAGAAATAAAATAAATTTAAATGATCCTATATATAATGATACAGCAGCGTTTTCTGCCCATTTAGAAAAGAAAATTATTGCAACAATGGGCATTATGACAGAATCAGATATTAGTACAATAATTAGCAAAGTAGCAAAAGAAACAGGTACAGATGCAACTGAGGTCGCTGAAGTAATCTCAAGACTGACCCAATTTTCAAGTTATAAAGAGATGCCGACATTTGGCAGCGAACTAGAAAAGCTTAAAATAGGCAAAATCTATCAGGCAGATGTTTCTGCTAATAATGCATTAAATTATGTCGGAGTTAATAAATATCAATTTACTGATAGTGGAAAAGTACCTTTAACAGGGCATCTAACTGCCTTTTTTCTAGATGATGCAGGACTATCCTATCTGGAAAAGCTAAAAAATGCACCATATTGGAGCATAGATTCAACAAAATTTAGTACCTTTGTACAAAAAGTTAATTCAGGAGAAATACAACTAATTTCAATAGACGGTTGGAATGTAAAAATAGGTGAAAGCCATCTTTCTTACAGTTTTTTTGATGGCGACATAAATCTTGAATTGTTCGCTTCAGAAATTATTAAAAAAATGAAAAATCAAGGATTATCACTTGAATCTGTTTTAAACCAGGACTCTATACAAAGGGCTAAAAACATCATAGGCAACAATGAAATACCTATTAATGTTCTCAGAAATCCTAATGCGTCTGATGCCTCCCCTAAGGGGATAGCAAAAAGACTTGCACCCAATATGCCTTCAGCAGCTCAGATTCAAGCCACAATCGAAACGGCAATAGATAAAAACTATTCTGCATATGGTGCTTCGGCACAAGAAATTGCACTAGCTAAGAAAACTTTAGCACAATACTATGACATGATGATTTCAACATATTCGCCTGAGTCTTTAAGTAGAGAGCTTAAAACTAAATTTTCACTTATTAAAACAACAGTGGAAAAGATGGGCAAAAATATTGATAATGACGTAGTTTATGCTTGTCCTACAAAAGGCAATAGTTTTGATTTAATTACTTATCAATATATTAAAGCAAATAGTATTAACCCTTCAAAAGTGATATTATTCCAAGGACAAGGCACACCACCTGTAAATTTAGATGGGAAAGTTCTTGTTATCCTAGATGATATTGTCGGCTCCGGTGAAAGTATGATGTCTAGTAAGTTCGATTACCAAACATTTTTGACTAATCAAAATTGCGAAAATACTACCGTTATCATCTCCCCTGTAGTAAGCTTAAAACAAGGTGCCAACAGGATTAACTCTGAGATTGCAAGCAAAGGAAGACAAGGGATTGACAAATTTATACCAGGAATGGATATTTTAGATTTTAAAGGGTCCTTTAATCTTAATAATGACCCCAAAATATCAAACCTTTTACAAAAAATTCTTGGTGGTTTTGGCTACAAAAGCGGTGGTGGCTGCGTTGCCTTTCCCTATATGCTACCGGATAATAATAGTGCAGCAGGTGGGTTATTATTAAGATGGTTTCTTACTAACGGCTCAAGTGGGCATGAGAAGTGTGGCGAATGGTACTACTTGTTAGATACTATTAGAAACCAAGCAAAGAAAATAGAGAAAAATGCAACTACTAAAAACAACTAATGATATAATAAGAAAAAAGGATAAATAAAATGAAAACTTTTTTTAATAGCATAAGAAATCCCATAATTAATAGCATCTCATTTACAAGCAGAATTCCGAAAGGACGTATTATGACACCTAAAACTTACACAGATGATAAATTTATAAATGACGTAATAACTAAAATCCAAGGATTGGAAACGGCAGACGAAGCCACATCTTTTTTAATAGATTCGGCAGAGAATGGCAATTTTACAATCCAAGAAGGAGTGTTATTTAAACATGGAGACTATACCATACAAAATCTTTTGAAATCATACGGTTTACCGTATGCTGAGAATATGAAAAGATTAAGTAAATTAAAATTAGGAATTACACCTGAGCATATGAAAACAATTGTAAAAAATAATGAAGTCTACATAGTCTCCAGAATTCACGGTACATCCTCAGGCGATCTCATTCCTTTTAATGAGGCCTATCAAACTATTCCTAGAGAAAGCTTACTTGCGGCATATAAAGATTTACAGAAAGTCACTAAAGCAGGTTTAGTTGATGAAAAAATTCTTAGCTCAACAAAATACTGGTATGTCACTCCTGATGATAAAAGAGTCGTTATGCCTTCTTGGGAATCGACAAGACAATTACATTCAAACGAATCTAAAAATGTTTTAGGACAATTTTATAGTATGTTATTTAGAAAATAATATTAAAATATTATATACCCCTGATTGGATTCGAACCAACGACGCACAGCTTAGGACGCTATCGCTCTATCCATCTGAGCTACAGGGGCATTTTATATTCTATTTAATTTATTCTTATATTTTACATCGATGCACTTATAAATTCAAGTCATATAAGGAATTGGGACATCAAATCATTTATAAAAATTATTAAGAATTTATTACTAACTGTCAATTCTCTGGCAAAATTTTTTTTTATATATAAAGAAGTGTAGTAAATGGTAGTAATTTTATGGTTAGCAGCTTTTTAAGCTTTGGGCTTGAAGCATCAAAAAACAATGCCCAAACAAGGATTTTAGAAAAATTTGGTTTTGGAACCTCTCTTATAAACAATTTAATTAAAAATGAGGGACACAGTGCAGTTAATGACTTGTATAAGTCTCAAATTGATTTAACCGGCAAGCCACTTATGCATGAATATGGTATAGATGGATGGCTTTCAGGAAACGACAATGTTTGTACAGATGGAAAAGACGATGGAATGATAAGTTTTGGACAAAAAATTTCAAATTTTTTTGAAGGAATATGTAAAACTATTACAGGAACAATAAAAGATATAGCCTCTAATCCCAAAAAACTTATGGGAGCAATTGCAGGGGTCGCTATTACTTCTGTACTGGCTTTTTTATGCCCTCCTCTTGCCTTAGCAATAGGAGTTGTAGCAGGTGTTGGACTTATTGCAAAAGGTATAAAGGACGTCGTAAATTCAGCTGAGAAAGCAAATGAAGCGGATACTGATGCGGAAGCAATGGAAGCCTGGGAAGGAATAGGAGCTGGTACATTTGAAGCAGGAGTGGGAGTTTTCTCAACATATGTATGTGGCTCAGGCTTATATCGAGGATATGTTGTCAATAACGGCAGATTCGTTAGGTCAACTTTTGAAAATGAACTTATAAATTGCCTGAAATCTCCAACAAATTTAGTAAGCAGTGATTCTACTTAATAAATATAAGATTATCAGAATTAATCATTACCGGTACGTAATACAAAATCTTTGTCATAAAGTCTACTAAATTTGAGTTCTTTAAGTTCTTGTTCAGTAAAAATGCACTTCTTCAGTTCTGGATATTTATCAAACAGCGCTTTTATATTATCAACTTTATTTGCATCTTTCACAGACTTATAGAAAATCGATATTTGTTTTTTGGGAATTTTATAGACAGCTACATAATAGTATGGATAAGTATCAATAATTTCTATGGGATTAACCATTGGCACATAAACAATATTGTTCTCTTTATAAAACTGGTACAATGCTGTTTTTTCACTTTTATAAAAAGCAACTCTCCTATTGTACGTAAAATCTATAATATTTTGATATAAGGCTAGATAACGTTGACTGACAAGAACTAAAATTAAGACTAAAAATGCAACTATAGCAGCAAATGAAGTTAAATTTTTATATTGAATCTTGTGCACAATTGTAGAAACACTTAAAAATACAGGGACCAAAAGACAAAATCTGATTGTTCCTTTTAAACCCCAATGCTCAACCCACCATCCACCATCGTAATTTGTTTTTCCCATAAAAATGAGTAAAATAAAAAACATTAGGAACCCGATTGTTAAAAATAAAGATAGCCATTCTATTCTTACTGATTTTTCTGATTTATCAATTATAAACCCAAACATAGTCGAAAATATGATTATAATATAACAAATCCAATTAGCTTTAATAATCTCTTTATAATAAATATAAAAGAAATCTTTGTATTGTTTTAGATTTATAATAACACCGTTATAATTTTCGAAATGACTTTTTGTTTGACAATGCATTAAAAATTCAGTATTAGAAAATAAAATATATGCCCCGAGAAGTAAAAAAATAAATGGTAAAATTACAAATTTAGTATTTTTTATGTGATTTATTTTATTGTACAAAATAACTAATAAACATCCTAAAACAGATATAACCGTAGTTACTTCAAAAACACTGCCAAGTATAAAAGCAATTATGCATAAAAAATAAAAATCTCTAGTAGGTTTATGAGCATCATAGACATTTATAAAATACTTGCTATAACCTACCCAGAATAAAGCAAAAAAGATAAATGGAATATACATTCTTGAAAAAGCCGCGAAGTTAACAATGTCATGGAAATTCCGCGATATGCCTGCCCAAACAGCGAAATAACATATCAAAAAAATAACTGAATGCAGAATGGTTCTTTTGTTATTTATGAAAGTTAATAAAGATAAAAAATAGCAAAATAAAACAAACAAAATAGACCTGAATACTGCACCATATGTACACACAAAATCCTGTGGATGAATATGTAATAATTTTGGTAACTTCCACGTCATAAATAAGTCAATATAATAAGTCAAATAACTGCCATGATCAGGATGATGAAAAAGGTCACTCCAAGACAAAGGAGGATACATAAGAAGTTCTTCACACCAAGAAGTTAAATTTCTCAAAATAAAGGAGGTAAAAATAACAAGCAAAAGATAGATAAAAATATTTATTAAATTAATATGTTTCTCTTTTATTTGGAACATAAAACCTCATTAAATGTAAAATTAAGTTTAAGATTTTAGTTAAAATATACTAGCATTTATATTATAAATAGTAAATGATTTAAATATATTAGGTTTAGCTATATTAGACAACTAAATTAAAAATACCCTGGATGCGATTCGAACGCATGACCTACCGCTTAGAAGGCGGTTGCTCTATCCAGCTGAGCTACCAGGGCAATTGTTGTCTATAATTTATTTATAGCATATAAATATTATCTTGCAATTACTTGTTAAGTTTAGCATGGACTTTTATCATTGGCTGTTTCTGCAAAATGGAAATCACATCATCAATTTCCAATTTTGTTATGTCAGCCCTAAGCGAAAATCTAATCCTGGCTTTGTTTTTAGCAACAGTTGGGTATCTAATAGGCAAAACATAATATCCGGAATCCTTTATTGCATCGCAAATTTTAATTGTCATATCACTCTCTCCTACTATAATAGGAACAATATATGATGAACTTGGAGTTTCTATGGCAAGATTTGATAGCGTTTGCCTAAAATATCTTGAATTTTCAATTAAAGCTTCTCTTAAAGGTAAACTGTTTGGCAAGACATGCTCTAATATATAAAGAGAATAAGCAATATTAACTTCTGGCAAAGATGTAGAAAAAATGAAGCTTCTTGCTTTATTTTTCAAATAATCAATTAATGTTGATTTTCCACAAGCAAAAGCGCCAACAGACCCTATAGCTTTACCGAAAGTTGCAATTATTAAATCAATATCTTGAATGCATTTTTGGAGCTCACAAATTCCTAATGCACTGTTGCCATATACACCGAAAGCATGTGCTTCATCAACGAACAATAAAGCATTATATTTCTTCTTTAACTCAATTAATTTGTTTAAATCTGCAATATCTCCATCCATACTAAATAAAGATTCAGTGAAAATTATTGCATTCTCATATTTATGTCTATGTTTTGCAAGCAAAACTTCTAAATCGTCATAATTTAAATGCTTATAACGATAAAAATCAGCTCCGCTCAACTTCATTCCGTCAATTATACTGGCATGATCTAATTTATCAAGAAAGATGGCATCATTTTTTTGCAGAAAAGAAGAAACAGTTCCAATATTAGCATGGTATCCACTATTAAAAAGCAAACAATCTTCTTTTGAATACATTTTTGAAATATATGATTCAAGTTTAGAGTAAACAGGAGAAGTGCCTGTTAGTAACCTCGCCGAGGCTGAACCAAAAGAATAATCACAATCTTTTAAAAATGTATTGATTATATTATAATCTTCGGCAATTCCTAAATAGTCATTTGAAGATAAATTTAAAAATTTTTTGCCATCTTTTATTATAAATTTACCTTGTTTTTGAATGTCTGATAATTCTCTTGTCAAAGAATGTGATTTTAAGATATTAAGTTCGTTTTCATACTTTTTATACATATTTGCATTCTAGCATAGTAAAAAATATTAAGTTTGTAAAAAAAATTGAATTATACGCAAATATTATTGAAAAAATGTTTTTATTTATATAAGGAGAACTATAGGCAAAGATATGGACGTTGAAAGAATTAAAGCGAATTCAACATATTACATACAACCGTTAACCAGCAATGAAAACAACAGAAATAAGGTTAACACAAACTTTTTCGCGTTTAAAGGTACTGGCGTTAACCCTACAGATACAAGGGTTGTAACACCTATTGTTGATCTTAGCAAAACAAAAAATCTTTCTGAAAACTACCAAAATGGTAAAGCTCCTGCAGAAGTCAGTAATATTTTTGGACAAGAAATTAACGGACAAGAAAATATCCTTGCTAGAGAATTAAGCTACTATGCGTAGTTAATTAATAATAATATTAAAAAAACGGTGCCTAAAACACCGATTTTTTGTTATAATCGGATTATGAAAAATTTATATAATCTAAATGATTGGAGAGATGTTCAAGAATCCCTTAAGTTGGGGGAAATTTTAATTGAATCAGGAAAAATAAATTTAATTCATCTTTCTATGGCATTAGATGCGCAAAAATTTAAAAAAATCCAAATTGGAGAAATTTTTATATTGATGAAAATTATTACTAACGAAGATTTAAATCAAGCACTTGCTGTACAAGATTTTATTAAATCCAACATAGAAAATTTATATGAAAGTTAAAATATATTTTTTATTTGTAATATTTTTTGCATTTATAATTGCAAATCCGACAGATGCTAAATCATTTAAATTTGCTCAGTTAACAGACATACATTATACTCAATGTCCTAGTAAACAAAGCAACAGAGATTTAAGTTTATGTGAAAAAAACCTTGAATATGCGGTAAATTCAATTAACAAACAAGACCCATTATTTACAGTTTTTTTAGGTGATAATATCGACAAATCAAATGAAGAAAATCTGGTTAACTTTCTTAGAACTACTCGTAAATTAATGAACCCATATTATTTTGTGCTGGGGAACCACGATGCATACAAACTATCCGGCATACCAAAGAAGGAATACATTAATTATATAAACGAATATAACCCATACCAAAAATTTAAAGCTCCTTATTACTATTTTTATCCTAACAAAGATACGATTGCGATTGTTGTTGATGGCGCAATGCCTTTTGCACCAAGCACTCATGGAGAATATACAGATGAGATGCTAAACTGGTTGGATGAAATTTTAAGTAAAAATAAAACAAAAATGGTATTACTGTTCCAACATTTTCCCATAATTCCACCATACGAAAATTATACTCATACTATTATTAACCCAAATAGATATCTAAATATTATAAAAACTCATAAAAATATAGTTTTGATTTCATCAGGACACTACCATAAAGAAAAAACAACAATTGATGAAAACGGCATTTATCACATTTCAGTTCAATCTCTAATAGAACAGCCAGGAACTTATCAAATTGTTAAAATTTCTTATGATAAAAAGCTTTTCTCTCGACCACTAAACGTTAAAGTAGAAATTAATAAAATAAAAATTTAACTTATCTTTTGTATGAATGAATAAATTCCCTTGAGCATGCAAACATTGCATTTATTAGCTCGGAATTTGACTGCAGATTCATACCAGCATTTTGCATTAGCTGTCTTAAGCGATTTTCCCAAAACGGATATATTTCTTCTTTTGATATATCAAGCACTTGAGCAATTAAGGACAATTCTTTCCAATCCAGAGGGATTGGCCTTGCGCCTCTCAAAATATCAACAATTTCTACTCGTTTTTTTCTTGGAAAAGCCTTTAATAGTTGAACTGTGGAGAGATTTTTGCTCTGCTGCTTATCTTTTATAAACTCAACAGCTTCATCAATTAGAATGGGCTCTTGAGGGATTTTATATTCAACAAATTCTTCTGGCTTTGTATCCATAACAACCGCAATCCTCTCAAGGGTTGTGCTTCTGGTTGAGAAAGGAATAGTATTGTCTATTAAATTATAAACATAAGAGAGAGTTACACCTATCATTTGTGCAAAGTCTTTTTTATGTAAATGATTTGATTCCAGGAAATTCAGGAGTTTTTCGCTGCTTTTTAGATTTATTATTGATTTGTTTTTGGTTGACATAACTTTCCTCCCTCTAATAATATATATTTATATAAATAAACTCTTTTTACATTTTTTGAATTAGCAACTTGAGCCAAGTAATAAGAGTGATTCTATATATAATCAACTAAACTAAAGGTAAAAATTATGAAAGTTATAGCTGCTCTGGGAAATCCAGGCGATAAATACAGGAATAATAGGCATAATATCGGGTTCATGATTGCAGACTATTTTGCATCGAAATTTAATGTTGCTTTTAAATTTGATTCAAAATTCAATTCAGAAATCGGCAATTTTAATTATAATAATGAAAAAATATTTATTTTAAAGCCACAAACTTATATGAACTTATCAGGTAATGCCATAAGAGAATTTGTTAACTATTACAATTTAAAACCAAAAGATTTACTTTTAATTTACGATGATATCTCAATCAATCTAGGCACATTAAGATTTAGAGAGAAAGGCTCTGACGGCGGACATAATGGTATTAAATCGGTAATTTATAATTTAAATACTGACACATTTGACAGATTAAAAGTAGGAATAGGTCCTCAGCCTCCACTCCTTGCATCAGAAGCTTTTGTTTTGCAAAATTTTTCTAAAAAAGAGCAGGAGCTTCTTGCAACCGCAATAAATAAATCAATGGATGCTATAACTATATATCTAGCAGAAGGAATAAATAACGCCCAAAATAAATTTAACTAAAAAAAAGAGGGCAATATTGCCCTTGCTGTCTGGAATTAAGAATAGTTGGAAGTATGAAAAAGATTTTAATTATATATAACATTAACTCTAAAAAAGTTACAATTGCCTAAGTAGCTATAGAAAATTAGTACAATTGTATATATAAAATAATAAATAATAAGTGTACTTTATGCACTTATCCTGAAAGTAATTATATTTATTATCATTTAGCTTTTTTAGAAATTGTCATATTGAGGGGTTGACAAAATAAAAATTATGTTTAATAATAAAAACATAATATAAAGTGTAGTTAAAACACTTTACTGATCACGGAGGTGATATTATGAAAATAGATAAAATTAATACAAATAACATAAATAAACCAATATTTAAAGGTTCATTAACAAGACCTGTTGCTTACCCTGAGTTTTATGAGTCTTATATAATATCTGAACAAATCGCTAATGCTACAGATAGCGTTAAATCAAACCCTTTAGCAGCTTTCTGGAACAAAGTAGCTTCAGCTTATAGACTTATATTTAAGCCTGATATAAATAAAACGGGCGAAGATATCCAAAGAGGCATAGATACTATTTTTGAATTAGAAAAAGAAGGCAAAAAACTTAACAGAGTTGCTTAATATTACTCGTTATATACCCAGCTTTTTCTTACATTCCACTGTATAATTGCCAATATAAATATAATTAAAAATAAAATATACGCTATTGCAGAAGCTTCGCCGATTCTAAAAAATTCAAAAGCATTCTTATAAAGCCAATAAACAAGTATATTTGTTGAGTTTTCAGGACCGCCTTGGGTCATTAAATAAATCAAATCGAATACTTGGAATGACGAAATTGTTGTGATTAAGACTACAAAAAATATTGTTGGGCTTAATAAAGGCAATATAATTCTGGCAAAGATTGATGTCTGCGATGCACCGTCAATCTTTGCCGCTTCAATTAATTGATTGTTAATATTTGAGAATCCCGATAGAAAAATTATCATGTTATAACCTACTAATTTCCATACCGAAACAATAATTATTGCAAACATTGCAAAATGTGTATCATATAACCAGTTAATATTTGATTTCAAAACAAAATTAATAACCCCTGAGGCAGGATTAAACATCCACTCCCAAACTGCAGCTACCACAAGCATTGGGGTTACAAATGGAAGAAAATATGCCGTCTTAAATAACTCTGAAGCTTTTATTTTTAAAGTTAATAAATATGCTAAAATTAAAGGTAAAAGTGTACCGATTAAAGTGACAACAATAGCATAAAAAAACGTATTAATCATTATTTGCCAAAATTGCTTTGAATTGAATAAATAAATATAATTTTTAAAACCAACAAAATTAGGTATAGAAAGCAAATCCCAACTCATGAAACTTAAACTAAATGAAAATATTATCGGTACAATAATAAATAAAAAGCTACCTGCAATACTAAAAAAGATAAAGGTAATTGCAGTCCTTTCTTCATCAAAAAAATAACTATCAATATATTTTTTCATGTTTTGATTTTATTTTGAATATTTCTTATAATATTAATTATAACTTTAAATTTAAATTGTACAAGGAGATTAAATGGCTGTAATACAAAGATTCACGGCATTCGGGAAAAATGATATAAGAGGCATATATTCTGAGGATATAACAGAAGAGCTTTTTTATTACGTTGGGAAAGCATATGTAAAATATGTTCAAGAAAATTCTTCTCTTGATGCTAAAAGTATATGGATAACAGTGGCTCAAGACGCAAGACTGCACTCAGAATCACTTACAAATTCCTTAACTAAAGGTATTACACATGCAGGCGCCAATGTTGTAAACTTGGGACTAGCACCGACGCCGTTAGGCTATTATTCAGAGTTTAGCGGAATCCCGAGAAATATTATAAATAACGGTAGTATAATCGGATCTTTAATTGTAACGGCAAGCCATAATCCGAGTGAATATAATGGGCTCAAATTAACTTATAATAAAGCTTCATTAACCGAAAAAGATATTAAAAAGCTAAAAGAGTTGACTATTGAACAAATATCAAATGATGAAACAGCGGCTAAATACGGGATTGTTCGCAAATTTGATTTAATCCCCAGCTATATTGAAAATATGCTGCAAAACTTTTCTCATATTGATTGTTCAAAAATAAAAGTTGTTGTTGATAGTGCTAATGCAACTGCTGGTGTTGTTGCTCCAAAATTATATAAAGAATTGGGATGTGAAGTAATTGAACTTTTTTCAGAACCTGATGGTACATTCCCTAATCATCACCCAAACCCAAGCGACGAATCGACCCTTGATACTTTAAAAGCCAAAGTTGTCGAAACTAATGCTGATATTGGAATAGCATTCGATGGAGATTCTGATAGGATTGGTGTGATTGATTCAACAGGAAAATATCTGACAGGAGATAAGTTATTGCTTATTTATGCGCTTGATATTATAAAAGATCTTGTAAATAGAGGAGAAAAACCTGCCATAGTGTCGGAGGTAAAATGTTCTCAAGTACTATATGATACTATCGAAAAACACGGAGCTCAGGCAGTTATGTGCAAGACTGGGCATGGCTATATAAAAGACAAAATGAAAGAAACTAAAGCTATTCTAGCCGGTGAAATGAGTGGTCATATGTTCTTTAAAGACAGATACTACGGCTTTGATGATGCTGTTTATGCAGGTTGTAGAATTATTGAAATTATTGCTAAGAATAAAAATATTAATCCTGGTTTTAGACTTGAGGACCTCATTCTTCCTTTTAAAGAAGTTTTCACATCCAAAGAGGTCCGCTTTAAATGCCCAAATGAACTTAAGAAAGCGGTTATTACTCTACTTACCAATAAGATTGAAGCAAATAAAATGATTTTTGAAGAAAATATAAAAGAAATTTTAACACTAGACGGTTTACGTATTGTCTTTCCTGATGGTTTTGCTTTAATTAGACAGAGCAACACTGAACCGGTCTTTACTCTTAGATTTGAAGCTAAAACTAAGAAAAAATCTGAACAATACAAAAAAATTATGCTTAATATTGTAGAAGAGTGTATTGATGAATGTAAGTAATAAGAGGTTTTATGAATAAAAATTTAATTGCTATTACATTAATCATTTTATGTACTTTTTGCCTTATTGTCGGAATAATAAATTCTATTAAAGGGAATATTAGATATGCTGAAAATAATGGGGCAAGAATAAAAAGATTTGAAAAAATAATTGTCACACCAAGTAGTAAAGTCGCTTTAATTACAATTGACGGGATAATTGACTCCTCAAATAAAACAAATGCATTTTCTAATGAATTTAATGCGCAAAATGCCTTAAAATCAATCAAAGCAGCAAAAGAGGATTCAAACATAAAAGGATTGATAATCAAAATAAATTCTCCTGGCGGAACTGTTGCCATGTCACAATGTATTTATAACGAAATACTGAGAACCAGAAAGATAAAACCTGTAGTAGTCTCTCTGGAAGACGTAGCAGCTAGCGGAGGATACTATATAGCCTGTGCAGCGGACAGAATTGTTGCTCTTAGCGGAACGCTTACAGGAAGTATCGGGGTAATTTTTTCAACTCTTGATATGCACCAACTTTTATCCGAAAAACTTCTAATCTCTCCCAATATAGTTAAAAGTGGCCAGTATAAAGATATGGGTTCACCATATCGAAAAATGACAAAGCAGGACAAAACTATCATTAAGGGAATTGTAAATGATTCTTATAAACAATTCATTGAAAGTATTAGAATTGCAAGAATACTAAGGTCAGATACATATAATGTAGAAAAAAGAGAACTTAAGTATGACACTCTTATCAAAAACGCTGACGGAAGAGTATTTACCGGAGAACAGGCTCTCAAACTCGGATTTATAGATAAAATCGGAGATTTAACAGATGCTCAGAACTGCATCAAATCAATGATTAACCAAAAATACAACTTAAAAAGTGACGTTATTCTACTTCCTTACAATAAACCATCAAGTTTTGCTGAGTTTGTATTTGGCTCTGCTGAAAGCTTATTTGGCATAAAAAATCCGCTTGAGAGCATAACACCAACCAGTATAAAACTTTCAAAACGTCCTTTATATTTATGGGAGTAATTAAATGTATAATTACTTTCACTCAATATACAAGATATTATTTGAACCTAATTCAGCATTTGAAGAATTAAAACAAAATCCTTCTACCTCACAGGCATTAATAACTATTATTTGGGTAAATATTTTTCTATATACAATAAATTACAGCTTTAACCCATATTTTTTAAATATTTTTTTATACCTAATATCATTATTTTTCTATACAGTTTCAATTTTAGTATCATGGTTCATACTGGGCTTGTTTTTTGAATACATTGCAAAAATATTTGATAAATCAGGAAATCTGAAAACATTATTATATTTAACAGCTTTTTCAACAATCCCCTGGATTTTTCTTGCACCGCTTGAGCTCTTAAAAGAATATGGAGATATAGGCTATTTTTTAGGATTAATACTTGAGTTAATCATATACTTTTGGACTATATTTTTATATTGCAAATCACTGCAAGCGACTTACAATATAACTTTTTCACGCTCTATAATGCTAATCTTTTTACCGTTTTTATCAACCCTTTTTGCATTTTTTTGGATAATAGGATTTTTTACAAAGCTAAGCTATATATTTACAGTATAAATATATAATTTTACGATGCTGTAAACATGAGAAAAATATTTCCTATTTTAGTTTTAATATTTTTTTGTTTAAATTGTATTTCATTTGCCGACACAATAACAAGCAAGCAAATTGATGCAATGGAAACTCAGGTATTCGGTTACAATTTTAAGAACGAAAATGATATCAAACGTCTTGATAGACTCGAAAACTATCTTTATGGAAGCATATCGCCAAATTCTCTTGTAAATAGAATTAAAAAAATAAATTCAGACCTTGGAATTATTGCAGAAGAGAGTAAAAAAGAGAAAATCAGCAGCAATAAGACGAATACGACGCAATCAGCAAATTCAATCCCCAAAAATATAAAAGAAGACCCAAGTGTAGACTACCCCATAGTAGATGATTTAGAGCAAAAAGTTTTCAGTAAAAAATACAATAGTGAAAACATTTATAAAAGACTGGATCGCCTTGAGAATAAGGTATTTAGCCATACAAATGATGACAATCTAAGTAATAGAGTGAATAAATTAAGGCTTAGCGTATTTGATTCTCTTGAAGACAATCCGCCAATTGCAGCTTATGATGAAAACTATGCCATCGCTGATTCAGAAATTGAAAGTTACAAAAATCTTAAAGAAGATGATAACTCAAAAAACAGCTATAACAGTTATAAATCACATAATTCAAGTAAGCAGGAATATTTCAATATGGAGCTTAAATCTCTTGAAAAAATTGTATTGAATAATTCATACGATAGAGATGATACACAAAACCGCCTAAGCAGGATGGAAAACAAATTATTTCAAAGAAATTTTAAAAATGATGAAGAAAATGAACGCTTAGAAAGAATAGCCGCAGCTGCAACAGCAAAAAAAACTTCATCCCAATATGACAATAACAAGCTGATGAAAGGTCTTGCAACTGGAGCCCAAATTGGAGGAATTCTATTAATGATTTTGGCAATGATTCTTTAAACTAATCTAAATTAAGCCAAAGTCTCAATCTTTTTTGCTTCAATATTGGGATTTTCATCTGGATTTTTAGTCTTGTCAGTAGCCAATGATTCTCCAACTTTACTTCCTACTGAATAAGATCCGATTGAAGTGGCAACGAAACCAAGCGCAGAGAGAATTGCTGCTGCTGTTTTAACATATTTATTATTAGTATTATCGATTAATTTAGTTAAATATTTCTTGTTGATTGTCTTATATATCTTCTCAGCGGCTAGCATTGTTCCGATACCAGCAGCTTCTTTATATAGAGCTTTTTCTTTATCATCTGACTGTAATACTCTTATGCCGCCTCCTAATACCAGTAAAGGTGTTACGAGTTTGCTTGATAAACCAACTACTTTGGTGGCATAATCGCTTTTTGTAAGAGTATCGATAGCTTTAACAGCACTGGTAGCACCTCTGCCTAGAGCATTATCATACTTTGCTACTTTTTCAATTAAAGTTCCGGTTTGAGCTAAAACAACAGGAACCCTGCTTGCGTCACCTTTCGCAGCACTCGTCGCATTTCTTATCAAAAATATACCTGTGGAAAAGCCATTTCCCATAAATTAAATCTACCTATACTTTACTTCCTATTTATATAAAAAAAATCACAACTATAATATTTACGAAATCATAAAATAAATTTACAAAAATTAAAATTTCAAAAAGGGTTTTCAAGAGAAGAAAAAACTGCTATAATTAAATCGAGGGTTAAATGACAGACGTAGTAGTATTAGTATTTATATTCAGTTTACTTTCATTTTCTATATACGCAATATATAAAAACAGTTCAAGCGAAAATTCACTTAAATCAAACAAAAATTCAAAAGATGAACCAACAATTGAACAGATTAAAAAATATAGAGAATCAAAACAAATTGTAAATGCATTTAATTTGGCCAAGCGGTACCTTTCTCAAAATCCCAAAAGTGACCAGGCCAGATACATGTATTCGCTTGTTTTGTTTGATATCGGAAAATTTTATGATGCAATAGGACATTTGGCAAATATAATTGGCAAAGGTACTTCTGATTTAGACGTTTTGAATCTGATGGGCGAATGTTACGTAAAAACTAAACAAAATAGGAAAGCTATTTTAATCTATAAACAAATTTTGCATTTAGAAGGGGGAAACCATGTCCCATCAATTATAAAACTTGCAAAATTACATTCAAGCTTGGACGAAAAAGGTACAGCAATTGCTTATTGGCGAAAACTCGCAAATTCTACTACTGATGAAAACGAAAAACTTGATTATTACTTAAACATCCTCAAACTACACACTGAGATGAAAGAATGGGATGCGGTTATAGAAGATTGTAAAAACATGCTTGTAGAGCATAATTCAAATAAGCAGATTTTACAGTACCTTAAAAAGGCCTACCTTACTAAAAATGATACAATAAATGCAATTGAGATATTAAAACAGTTAATTGTAATTGAACCTTATGAAGTTAAATATTATGAAGACATAATTGCACTTTTGTATAGCATTAATGACGTAGATCAAATTGTTAAGTTTTCAAAAGATGCTTTGGAATTAAAGGGTGCCAGTAAATCTTTTATTGTAAATTATTTGGCAAAAACATATATAAAACATAATGATTTTACTCAAGCACAAGAAGTGCTGCAAAATGCTTTAAAAACTGATAATAAAAATGTTGACTTAAAGAAAACTATTGCTGATTTATCTTGCGCAAAAAATGATTATAGTTCAGCAATTGAAATTTATGAAGAACTAATGGAAATAGTTCACTCTAGTGAAATCCCAGATATCAGAATGGGAATGAGCAATGTTTACTTTAAATATGGAGTTTATCTTTATAAGACCAACAATTTTAAAGAAGCTTTCAATAAATTTAATACTGCAATTGAATATAATCCTTCGAATCCTGAGTTATATGCGACAATGGCAAAATTAAACTACAAAATTAAAAATTACGATGAATCAACTAAAAATTATCAATCTGCAATTGAGTTAAATCCTAAAAATGCAAATTATTATTTAGGGCTGGCTAACATTTATTATGAAATGGATAATTATTTAAAAGCCAAGAAATATTATCAAGAAACAACAATGCTAAATCCCAATTGTGTAATAGCTCACGCAACATTAGGAATTATACATGCAAAACAACAAGCCCCTAAACTTGCTATTGAAGAATTTATTAAAGCATTAGACATTGAGCCTCAAAATATAGATATAAGATACAACTTAGCGTTAGCTTATGAGATATCAAATAATATTCCAAAAGCTATTGATGAATACAAAAAAGTTTTAGAGTTAAATCCGGAACATCATGAATCTGCAAATAATTTAAAATTAATATCGAACATGACTTAATTTTGTGAGATGATTTTAATAAGTTGAGGAGGCAGAGAATGAAAGATAAAACTTTTTTGATGATACCAGGTCCGACACCAGTACCAGAAAGTGTATTATTGAGTCTGGCAAAACATCCTATAGGTCATAGGAGCAGTGAATTTTCAAAAACGCTAGAAGCTGTTTACACTGACTTAAAATGGTTATTTCAAACTAAAAATGATGTAATCATTTATACATCAAGCGGCACAGGGGCAATGGAAGCAGCTATTTATAATTTAGTTAATCATGGTGATAAAGTTTTATCGCTGATAATTGGTAATTTTGGAACTCGCTGGGCAAAAATTGCAGAGTCAAAAGGAGCAATTGTCGAAAAGCTTGAAGTTGAACCCGGAACAGCCATTAATCCTTATGACTTAAAAAAAGTGCTGGATAATGATGTTAATAAAGAAATAAAAGTTGTTACTCTCACTCACAATGAAACTGCTACTGGCGTGACAAATGATATTAAAACCTTAGCATCAATAATAAAAGAACATGGAGCTGTTTCTGTTGTTGATGGTGTAACCAGCATTGGAGCAATTCCTTGCAAAATGGATGAATGGGGGATTGATGTACTGATTTCAGGCTCACAAAAAGGTTTTATGCTACCCCCTGGACTTTCATTTTTAGCGGCTAATCCGAGAGCATGGGACTTACATAAAAAATGTAACCATCCGGGATTCTATTTCAACTGGGATTCTAATCAAAAATCTGTCCTTGAAAATTCAACGGCATTTACACCGGCAGTCAGCCTTATTACCGCATTAGAAACATCTTTAAATATAATGAAAGAAGAAGGACTTGAGAATATTTGGCAAAGGCACAGAAAAAATGCACTGGGCATAAGAGCTGCAATAAAAGCAATAGGATTAAAATTATTTGTTGAAGATGATTCAATTGCAAGTAATGCTATAACCTCTATCCTTCCACCAGATGGAATAACTGTTCCGCAAATAAGAAATACCCTCAAAAATGACTATGATATTGTTGTTGCAAATGGACAAAATAAACTAAAAGATGTTATTTTTAGAATGGGCACACTCGGATATGTTTCTCAAAGAGATATAATTACAGCAATAGGCTCACTTGAAGCAGCATTACATAAACTTGGGCATAAATTTGAATTAGGAAGCGGCGTAGCAGCTTTAATTAAAATTTTAAACAATTAGAAAGAGAATATAATGAAAGTTTTAGTTACTGATAAAATTGACAAAGCAGCAAGTAATATTTTAGAAAATATAGCAATTGTAGATAATCTGCCGACTTTACCGGAAGACGAGCTCGCTAAAGTAATAGGCCAATATGATGCTGTAATGGTTAGAAGTCAGTCTAAAATTAATAAAAAAATTATAGATTCAGCCTCAAGCCTTAAAATAATAGGCAGAGCCGGGGTTGGTGTTGACAATATTGACGTTGAAGCGGCAACTCAAAAAGGAATAATTGTTGTAAACTCTCCTGACGGAAACACAAATGCAGCTGCAGAACATACTGTTGCATTGATGCTTGCTCTATCAAGAAATATTCCACAAGCTGTTTCCACAACAAAAAACGGTCTTTGGGAACGATCTAAATACACAGGAATTGAAGTATACGGAAAAACTCTCGGAATAATCGGTCTTGGGAAAATAGGTTCTCATGTAGCACAGGTAGCAATTTCTCTAGGGATGAAGGTGGTTGTTTGTGACCCGTACACAACTGAAGAATCTGTTGAAAAAATCGGTGCAAAATACATCCATAGCCTTGATGAATTCTGGGGATTGTGTGATTTTATTTCAATTCATGCACCTAAAACAAGAGAAACAGCTTATTTGATAAATAAAAATACTCTTAACAGAATGAAAAACGGTGTCAGAATAATTAATTGTGCCAGAGGTGGAATAATTGACGAAGCAGCATTAAAAGAAGCTATTCTCTCCGGGCAGGTCGCAGGCGCAGCTATAGATGTATTTGAAAATGAACCTGATATTAAAAGTTCTCCGTTACTTGAATGCGGTGATAAAGTAATATTAACCCCGCACTTGGGTGCAAGTACCGAAGAAGCCCAACTTAATGTTGCAATCGATGTAGCAGAACAAATTAAAGAAGTTTTAACAGGTGGAACAGCAAGAGCTGCGGTTAACATTCCTGCTTTAAAGCCTGAAGTTTTAGAACCTGTTAAAGATTATATGCAAATCTCTGAAAATTTAGGAGAACTTGTCTCTCAAATTTCAAAAGGTAATTTAAAATCAATAAGTATAAATGTTTGCGGAAATCTTGCAGAATTAAACATTTCACCTCTTGAAGTAGCTATTCTAAAAGGCATATTTTCTTCAACGATCGAAGGTGTAAATTATGTAAATGCCCCGATAATAGCAAAAAAAAGAGGAATTAACATTATTACATCAAAATCACCTAAAGACTGTTCATTTATAGGTTCAATTACGGTAACATTAACTACCGATCAAGATGAAAATAAAGCTACCGGGGCACTTTTAACTGAAAACATGCCTAGGATTGTAGCCATAAATGAATACAATATGAGTATTGAACCGGAAAAACACGTATTAATTATTCCACATGAAAATAAACCTTCTATGATTGCAAAAGTAGCTGCTGTCATAGGTGAAAACAATATAAATATTAATAGAATGCATGTAGCGCAGAAAACAAATAAAAAAGATAATGTTTCTATTATGATAATAAATACAGAAACAAAAGTTGATGATTTTACATTGACCAAAATAGAAGCAATTGACGGTATTTCATCAGCCAAATATATTCATCTATCTGCCTAAATTATGCTATAAAATTATTTCCGAATCTTGTAGGACCAACAAAATAACATTCTTCTAACATTTTTGTAAGGTTACTATAAACTTTTTTGTAGTTATCAGCCTTATCATTAGCTAAAGGTGTTTCTGCCGTTTGTTGATAAGCATCTATTGCAGATGTAGCCAATAACATATTAAATTGTTCGCTCATTTTATATTCCTCTTTATATTCTCTTTTAGGTAACTTTACTATTTATGTGATTATAGATTAGTTGTTTGTTGTAGCTAATGTGAACTCATCTTTAATAGAGTTGTCAAGTAATTTTTGAACATTCTCTTCTTCAGCGGTTACAGCTTTATGCTCAGTTTCAAACTTATTCTTTTCAAGATCTAATCTTTCTTGAGCGGCTTCTAAACTGGCAAGCTCTGCATCAAATGAAGAAGCATAACTAGCATTTGCTATATAGTCTACAGGTGAATCGGAAGTTGTTGCAGTGACTGCTTGTGCAATCGGATCTGTAGTAGTTGCAGTTGTACCACTTGTTGATGTGGAAGAACCTGTTGATGTAGTACTGGATGAAGCAGATGGGGTCATAGTGCTCATCATTGACTTTTGAATAAAATTATATTTTTCTTCACTTATCATACTTCTTTGAGTTGCAAGTGATTGCATTGCTATCATAATACTTGAGATTTTATACTCCAGATCTGCTTTTCGTGCGGTTAAAGTTAATAATCTCGCGTGAGCCATTACTGTTGACATATCTACCTCTTTACTCTTTACATTTCTTTCTTATATTTATATAAAAACAAAAAGTATATAATAATTGCCTAATTAGTATATACTTTTCTTAATATTTATTTACAATTTAGTTTAAGTATTGATTTTAAAGGACTTAATCAAAATACTTTTTATTTTTCAATTCATCCGGCATGAATTGTTGCTTAAAATCAGGGTTGGAATGTGTGTAAACATAATCAACTCCAAAACCATATTTAGTAGAATCTTTATAATGAGAATCTCTTAAATGCATCGGGGGAGGATAATTTAACCCATTCATAATATCATTCATAGCATTATTAACAGCCATATAAGACTTATTACATTTAGGAGCCCTTGCGACATACTCTACAGCTTGAGCAAGCGGAATTCTAGCCTCGGGCATACCAATTAATTCACAAGCTTGATAAGCATTTAGAGCGACTGTAAGAGCATTTGTATCGGCATTTGAAACATCTTCTGAGGCACAAACAATTAATCGTCTAGCTATGAATCTTATATCCTCACCGCTAACAAGCATTTTGGCAAGCCAATATATTGACGCATCAGGATCTGAGCCTCTAAGACTTTTTTGAAATGCAGATGCCATATCATAATGCTCTTGCTGAGAATATTTAATAGATGAATACTGAGCAAGTTCTTCAAAATTTTTTATATTTAAATAACGTTTCCCTTCTTTTAAGTTAGAAGAGAAATATGCATTTTCAACTAAGTTAATTGCCGCTCTGGCATCACCTCTGGAATAATTTATTAAAAACTGGATAATTTCATCAGTATATTCTACATCTATGTACTCTTTTGCCAGATAGGCCAAAGTTTTTTTAATAATTTTTTCAATATTATTATCAGCAAGCGGATTTAACCTTATAACCTGAAGCCTTGATATAAGAGCAGGAATGACTTGAAAAGAAGGATTTTCAGTTGTTGATCCTATCAGAAAAATAGTACCATTTTCCAAATGAGGTAATAATGCATCTTGTTGGGTTTTATTATAACGATGTATTTCATCAATAAAAACAAGTGTTCTTTTCCCATACACAAGATTTTCTTTTGCCTTTTCCACCGCTTCTTTGATGTCCTTTATACCTGAAGTTACGGCACTAAGCTCAATGAAAGCACTTTCAGTGTGTTTTGCAATCAATCTTGCCAGAGTTGTTTTACCACAACCCGGAGGTCCCCACAATATAAGAGAAAAAAGCCGTCTTGAGTTTAACAAATTATAAAACGAAGAACCTGATGATATCAGCTCATTTTGCCCTAAATATTCTTCAAGAGTTTTTGGCCTTAATAATTCAGCTAAAGGAACCTGTTTGTTAGAATCACTCAAACTATCAAATAAATTCATTTACCTCTATTCCCATATTATATATAATATATTTTAGCATTAATATTTTGGAGTTTCTGATGAAAAAAATATTACCTTTAATAATATTAATTATTATATTCGCACTATCTATATATTTTTATACAAATAAAAATAAGGATTCAAAACAAAATGTTCAGGAAATTACCTTTTGGACACTGCAAATGAATACTTATAGTAACTATATAAATAAAATTATCAATGAATTTGAAATTAAAAACCCTAATACAAAGGTTATATGGATTGATATACCATATGCGGAAGGGGAAAAAAGAACTCTTGCTGCGATATTAAATAATAATCCGCCAGACCTGGTTAATCTTACACCGGATTTTTCAATTACTCTCGCGGAAAAGAAAGCGCTGTATTTTATTCCAGCATCAGCTGCTGAACACTACATAAAGCCAATTATGAGAACTTTAAAATATAAAGATAATTATTATGCTTTACCGTTCTATGTAACATCTGCTTTAACTTTATATAACACAGATATTGTAAATAAAGCCGGAATTAATTATATCCCCAAAACATATGATGAATTATATAAAAACGCAGAACTAATCAAAGATAAAACGGGCAAATTTGTAACCATGCCAACTTTAACAGAAAATGATACCTTTTTAAAAATACTAAATAAATATGATATCAATTCCCCTGAGGCAATAAAAAATGACAAAACTGTACAAATATTTAATACGTATAAATATTTATATAAAAATGACCTTATTCCAAAGGAATCTATAACACAAAGCCACAGAGAAGCCTTAGAAAAATATATGGCCGGAGAGATTGCATTTCTTTCAGCAGGAGCGAATTTCTTAAATCTTATTAAAGAAAATTCACCTCAAATATTTAAAAGCACAGACGTATCCACTCAACTTACAGGCTCTTTACACAAGTATGATTTTTCACTTATGAATCTGGTTATACCCAAAAAATCAAATAATCCTGAACTTGCCCTGAAATTCGCAATTTTTCTTACTAATAAAGAAAATCAAATTGGACTTAGTAAGCTGACTTCAATTTTACCTGCAAACAAATTTGCACTAAATGACAAATATTTTACGTATTATGATGACAAAGACATTATTTCAAAAGCAAGAGTCATAAGCGCCAATCAACTCAAAAACATTCAACCACCTATGAAAAGAACTAACAATCAAAAAGAATTCATACAAATCTCGAATAAATATACTCAAGAAATTATTTTAGGGAAAACTGAAATAAAAAGCGCATTAAATGAATTTTCTCGAGAATGGCTTTTATTGGCAGAAAAACATTAGTTTTAAAAAATAAGTTTTTGATTTAAAATACATATATGATGAAAACCAAAACAATAAGTCTATTAGACAAATATCTACTAAAGCAAATTATAGAAGTTTTTATATTTGGCATAATAATTTTTACATCTATTATATTTGCATCAGATACATTTATAACCTTGATTAAGCAGATTTCTGCATATGGAATGCCAGTTAAAATTGCATTTATGATTATTTTACTCAATCTGCCATCAGTGATAGTAATGACAATACCAATGAGTGTACTTTTTTCTACTGTTATGACTGTCAATAAACTTTGTCTTGGTTCAGAAATAACCATCATGAAAGCCTGTTCAATAAGCATAAACAGAATTGCCAGACCAATATTTATATTTGCTACAATCATGGCATTATTTACATTTATAATTAATGAAACAATTGTTCCAATTACGATAGGACAATCCAAAACGCTTGCAATGTGGTCTCTTACGCAAAAAAATATCCCTGAAGGAAAAAAGAATTTTACGCTTAAAGAATTAAAAAACGGAAACGAAATTAAAAGATTATTTTACGTTGAAAATTGCAAAGACAAACAGTTTTATAACGTTTCCATTCTTGATATGTCAGATACAAAAACAATTCAGATACTACAAGCTAAAACAGGTTATTCGGTAAATGACGGCTGGCTTTTTAAAAATGCATCTATATACACAATTTCTAAAAATGATAAGACACTGAGTACATCTTGGGTAGAGCAGACCATAGCTGATTTTGGGATTGATTTATCTTCTCAACTCAAAAAACAAAATGATGCAAAAGATCTTAATTTTATACAATTGATTAACAAAATAACCAACCCGGATAATTCTAATCCAAAACTTTTGAGTACATATAAAATAAGACTCTATGACAAGCTTGCGCTTCCATTTACGACAATAGTACTTGTTTTATTGGGCGTACCGCTTGCTATTACTCCACCTAGAGTGAGATATAACAGGGGTTTTTTATTTAGTATTCTTATTATTTTCTTCTATTATTTAATTAGAGCGCTATCCCTTTCATTCGGTGAATCAGGGGTTATTTCTCCATTCATTGCTACCTGGTCGCCTAATATTATCCTTGGAATCATAGGCTTTTACCTATATTTTAAAAAAGCATACACTATCTCTTAATATTCAAATCGCCCTAATAATCCAACTTTACAAGTTAGCAGATTTTGTTATGTTAACAAATATTAAGCGTATATTACTGCAAAAGTAAATAATGGTTTTAAAAATGTTTTTATATATATACGAGGAATTAAGACGGATATAGAGAATATGGCTTACGCAATTTTTACTGCAAGGAAATTACAATTAAGGTCTAGGTTAAACCAGCTTAATTATCAATTGATGATGAAAACGCAACAGCAACAGAATCTAACCGATTTGGCAATGGGAGTTCAGTCTTCAAATGCACTGGATAGCTATAATCAACGGATGGAGATTTCGAAGAAGTATAGCGATATAATTAAAAACAATGGTGAGCTTTCTAATACAGATTCATTTAATTATGATGAAGAAATTGCAAAATTGACAATGGTAGACAAAATGTCACAGCAACAATTTAGCGCATTATCTGGCGCAGGAAATGCGATTGAAATGGAAATGCAAGTACTTCAAACGCATATAAAAGAAACTCAATCAGAATTAGAATCTGTAGAAAAGGCAGAGGAAGACGGTATCAAGTCTTGTGCACCAAAATACGGATTAGGCAACGGCTAAGGCAAGGGAAATTAAATAAAAAAAGGGCTCGAATGAGTCCTTTTTTTTGCGTAAAATATTAATAAAACATTATGATTAATTAGTATTAATTTATTTAATGTACAATATTTATAGAAACAAAAATAGGAAAAGCTTATGTGGGATTATTCAGAAAAAGTAATGGAACATTATAAAAACCCAAAAAATGTCGGCTCAATCGATAACCCTGATGCAGTTGGAGAAGCCGGCTCATTATCGTGTGGTGATATGCTAAAAATTTATTTAAAAGTTAACTCAGAAGGTATAATTACTGATGCAAAATTTCAAACTTTCGGATGCGGCTCTGCTGTAGCCAGTTCAAGTATATTAACAGAAATGATTATAGGTAAAAACATTGACGAAGCAAGAAAAATCACAAATAAACAAATTGCTGATGAGTTGGGAGGTTTGCCCCCCGAAAAAATGCATTGCTCTGTTATGGGACATGAAGCCTTAGAAGCTGCAATTGCAAACTATTATAATGAAGATATAAAACAAAAAAGCACTGAAAATGTTGTATGCCAATGTTTTGGAATCACAAAGGAAACGCTGGAACATGAAATTAAAGAAAATAATTTAAAGACTCTTGAAGATGTAATAAACTACACTAAAGCAGGTGGGGCTTGCGGAAAATGTCATAAAGAAATCCAAAAACTGCTCGACAACGAATATAAAATAAATACCGAATTAACTAAAACACAAATGATTATAAAAATTAATAATATTATCGAAAAATATATTTCCAATGAATTAAGGAAAGATGGCGGAGACATAGAGCTAATTGATGTAGAAGGTGATAAGATATATGTAAAACTTACAGGAAAATGTAAGTCATGTAATCGCTCAATTATTACGTTAAAACATTTTGTAGAAGCGACTCTTAAAGAACATATAAATGAAAATATTGAAATAATTCAGGTGTAAACAGATGACTAATCAAAATAAAATAATATATTTAGACAATAATGCAACAACAAAAGTAGATGAAAAAGTTCTTGAGACAATGTTGCCATATTTCTGTGAAAAATATGGAAATCCTTCCAGTATTTATAAATTTGGAGGAGAAGCCTCTAAAAAAATAAAAGAATCAAGAGAAACAATTAAAGACTTTATGGGTGCTAAAGACTCTAAAGAAATATTTTTTACTGGATCCGGCTCAGAAAGCTCTAATATGGCAATTAAAGGCATTCTTGAGGCTGACAAGACAAAAAAACACTTGATAACAACAAAAGTAGAACACCCTTGCGTATTAAACTTACATAAATATCTTGAAAAACAAGGATATAATGTCACATACCTTGGTGTTAACTCCCAAGGAGAACTCGATTTATCAGAACTTGCTGAATCAATTAATGAAGATACGGCTCTTGTTTCATGCATGATAGCTAATAACGAGACAGGGGTAATCTTCCCTGTAGAAAAAATCGCTGAAATAACAAAAGAAAAGAATCCCAATACAAAAGTTTTTGTTGATGCAGTGCAAGGAGCAGGAAAAATTGAACTCAATGTTAAAAATACAAAAATTGATTTAATGAGTATTTCGGGTCATAAATTTCATGCGCCAAAAGGAGTGGGTGCATTATATGTGCGTTCTGGAACATTAATTTTGCCTTTAATTATGGGTGGTCACCAAGAAAAAGGTAAAAGAGCCGGAACCGAAAACACAGCAGGTATTATTGGAATGGCAAAAGCGGCGGAGCTTGCAATGGAAGGGCTCCAAGATGAATCAACAAGAGTAAAAGCTCTTAGAGACAAGCTTGAAACTAATATTCTAAAGAATATTTATAACTCAAGGTTGAATACTTCAATTTCAAATAGAGTCCCAAATACTACTAATATTGGGTTTGAATATATTGAAGGAGAATTGATTTTATTGTATTTAGACGACTTAGGGATTTGTGCGAGTTCAGGAAGTGCTTGTACCAGCGGCAGTTTAGATCCAAGCCATGTACTTAAATCAATGGGTATACCTTTTACAGCTCTTCATGGCAGTATCAGATTCAGTTTAAGCCGATTTACAACTGAACAAGAAATCGACTATACATTAAAAGTCTTGCCTGGAGTCATTGAAAAACTAACTAGTATCTCACCTTTTCAGAAAGAGCTTAATGCATTAAGAGCAGTAAAAGTAGGATAAACTATTTGTTTATATCTAAATAGCCTTCAAGATTTAAATCAACATTCGCATATATTAATTTTATCTTATCCTGCAATAATAACGCTTTAGCTGTACTCATTTCATACTCAGAAAAATTTTCGTCTGTTTTATGAGCCTCAACTCTGGCTATAAGTTTTGTGCCTTGAGACAACAAAATATAATATTTTTCGGCTTCTTGTTTTTGTAATGACAACTTATAAAAACCGGTGGGTATTATCTGACCTTCTAAGTTAACAACGTTTGTAGGAATCATAACAGTAGTCGTATACTTTACAGCATTAAATATAGGCTGAAGCTCATTATATTGAAACTCAGATGGTGGGATTACAGAATCAGAAAGCGGTTTTTCTTCTTTTTTTTTGAAAATCCACCAACCTGTTCTTTTATTCCTGTTTTTAATTTCGTTTATAGTTTTTTCGAACTGTTGGTCAGTAACAGGCTTTTGCCGAAAAAAGGGGTTTTCAATTTGTTGAGAGTTTATTGAATCCCAAGTGTTGCTTGCTGAATCAAGCTCATCTGCAATTGCAGGCAAAAATAATAAAAAAATTGCACATATTAAGAAAATAACTCTCATAATTACATGATAATTGGTTTTAAGCGAAAGTAAAGTTTTGGTTTCTTAATTTACAATAATGCTTGATAAATCAAAATATTAACGTTATCATTATTTAAAACAAATAAATTCGGGACGTAGCGCAGCTTGGTAGCGCACTACCTTGGGGTGGTAGGGGTCGCAGGTTCAAATCCTGTCGTTCCGAAATATTTAATAAGCTATATGCCTCAAATGTAAGTATATAGCTTATTTTTATGACGACATTAAAGAGAAGTAAGATAAGCATAACTTCTATCGGTAAAATTAGTAAATTGAAAAATACTCAATTTAATAATAAGTTTTACTCAAAGCTTTAAATAGAAATTGCAATATCTAAAACTTAATATATATTTAGGCAATTATATTTTTTCACTGGTTTTATCTTAAAAAAATAAGGTTTTTAATATGAAAATCAATTCAAATTCATTCTCTTACAATAGTGAGATTAAAAGAAACAACAATTATAAAACTGAATTTAAGAGCATATCTAAAATGCCGGAAGTATATGCTGCAAAATACCCTAATGCAAAGAATATACGTGCAATTTACTTGGCGAATATACCATTTAAAGGCCATAACGATTGTGATAATATATTGCCGCCTAAATTTGAAAACGAAACTTTAAATGCAATCCTGTCAAAAAATATGGATATTTCAGGATTGAGCACTAAAAATGCAGAATGCAGGAAAGATAGTAATGAAATATTGGCGTCATACTTTAGCGAAGATGGTTTTAAGCTTATGCAAATGGGCAGAGCTTATGATGTTATGTATAATATGGTTGCAAATGGAGCTTATGACGGAACAGATTTCGAAGAGGCTGACAAGTTTTTTATGACAGGTATTCAAAGACTTGTTGACAATGGTGCAATCGACGATAAAACCTTTGTCATAATAGACACAGGGCATGCTATTCCTATGGCAGCACAACTGATGAGTGAATCAAATCGTTCATCATTGGGTAACGTGAAGGGAAGTTTTATCTTAGGTGAAACATCTTTCCCTAAAGGATGCCCAAATGCAAAAACAAGAGAAGACGCTGATACTCAAGAACTTGCAAGAAGTTGCTCTAACTCCAGAATTTCTTCTCAAGCTCTTACATACGGAGATAATATCAGCTCTGCATATAATAGAAGTAAGGGCAATAAAGACGAAAATGGCGCTTTATTCATCGGAATAGATTTTCACAGGCAAACAAGATTGGATATTTCTAAGCTGCCAACGGCAGAAGAACTTAAAACACTCGGAATTAAAAAAGTGGTTGTCGTACAGGAGCTCCCTCCCGTTAGCAGTTTTTCATCGGCCGATGCAGAAAAAATTTATCAACCCCTAACACAAGAACAGGCTTTAAAATCATTACGATTTATGAAAAGGGCTTGTATTGAGGCAGAAAAGACACCTTATGGTAAAACTATTAATGAAGGGTCAAAGTCAGTTATAAAAGAGTATTTAATTAAAGCTTCAGATGCTCTAAAGGCTGAATTAATAGAAAAAACTTATGCAAAACTGAATAAACCCGACAAAAAAGCAGTATCCAAACAGATTGAAAAAATGAAGTTCGGATATAATTCAAAAAACACTGCAAGAGGTGATATAAGTGACTATTTGCAGAAGCTTAAAAAAGAGTCTAAGTACAATATAGGTATAATCCTTGAGGGTGCTGATTTGGTAAAACTCAGAAGTTATCCGTTGGATAAGCTTGTCGGAGTCAAGGATAAATTAATTGTGCGTGAATCTGAGAGTTTTGAACAAACGATAAATGGGGATTACCTTGCTGCAAACGGCCATTTACAGCAATAGGAATGTTATCCTTTATATTACTAAGATATTTGCTTCGATTTTGTATCTTCAAATTTATACAAAAATAAATTTGAACATCTTGATTAATAAATAATACTATTAAAATAATTAGATTAAGCTTAAAATTGCAAATCTATTATTTATTTTCTCCCCATGATTTCAAGAGTTCATCAATTCTGCCTTGAGTTTTAGCTGATTCGTATTCTTCCTTGACAGTTCTATAAGCAGTTTCATATGCTTCTCCAAAATTATCCGACAAATGCTCTTTAAGCTCAGGATAATTCTCGTATAGTGCTTTATAATAAAGTTTTAAATACCCCAATTCTGATTCATCCAGCTTTTGATGAGCTTTTTTCTTTTCAATTATTGGTCCTAGTTTTGGGAATTCTTTAGCAAATTCAGCTTGTAAACCTTGAAGCTCTTGCGGTCTAACTGCCCAAACTCTTGACATAGCTCTGCTCATAGCTTCACTATGAATATTTGCATAATCAAATTCTTTACTTTTGCGTCTTGTTGCTTCAATTTGCTTAGCTCTCAATTCCGGGGTAGAATTTAATTTTTCTCTTCCTAATCTGATATTTTCATCTCTTTTAGCCGCATATTCAGGATTTTTATGCATTTGCCGATTTCTCTCGGCTCTTCTTTTTATGTAATCAGGATCTTGATTTAATCTTGCCAAATTTTGCCTTGTTGCATCAAGACTTTTTGCATTAAATTCAGAATCTAGTCTTTGTGATTTCATTCTTTCAGAAGCCTGATTCCTAAAGTCAGCGTTCAAGTAACGTCTGCTTGATAATAAATATGAAGCATATCTCTTATTTAAACCCGGTATAGAAAGTGTTTCTTTAAGTTTTTGATAAGTACTTTGTGTAAGATTTTCAAGTAATTCAGACTGATTACCACAATATACATGTTTTAATAGAACCAAAGCAGTATTTTCTGGAGTCAAACTTTTTATATTACCAAGTTTTATTTGGTTAATGGTTGAATTTTTAGCTTTATTAAAAGCTATATCAGAAACTTGCTTCACATCTTTAAATTCAGGATAAATTTGTTTTACGTCTTCAAGCGTTTTTGCATTCTCCAATGCAGCATAATATGCTTGATGAATGCCAAAAATAGAAACATCTTTGTCGCTCTGAAGAGAAATTTTTTCTTTTGCTATTTTCAAAACAGGTTCAGGTATATTTTCTTCACCAAAATTTTTTATTTCTTGCTGCAAAGTTTTTTTGATATAAGCACCAAACGACACACTACCAAAAGCTAAAGGAGAGTGGTTTGACAAATATATCTTTGTAGATAAAGATCTCTTGTTTGTAGCCTTTTGATAATTATTAGAATAACTTATGATAGGAAAATTAATGTTCATTTTATCTTTAGATCCAAAAGATTCCGCAGTTTTATAACAATTGTGAAATTAAAAAATTGCTATTAATTTTCTTTAATTTTTACAACTCATTTCTGTTATTATAAAATTTCACAACTTATGACTGTCATTGTAGTAGTCGGATATGTTTTAAAAATAAGAAATATTAATAATTAAAACTAACTCATTTCAGGATATTTTTTTCTCATTTTATCAGCACAGTTATAACAATATAAACAATCAATACCGCACATTGAATGGCATAAATGTCCATTTTTTAAAAAATGTTTAATAGAGGGAAGGTAAGGTCTGATTTGCTCTACGGTGTAATTAAAGTCTTGTCGGCCGACGATATAATGATTAAGATAACGAAACGGCATTTTATCAAGATAAGAAGGATTATCTACTCCGAGCATATAATCCCTATAAATCTTCATATAAGCTCCGGTTCTAAAAATTGGCGCATTTCTGCCAACAAACTTAAATTTATTAACACCAATTTTTGTGTATTCAAAAATATCCCAAGGATAAATTGTGTTTAATCTGCAGATATATAAATAAACATCACTTGAAGAAACTTGCGTACACATTTCCAGATAGTTTTTATCATATTGCCTATATTCACTCAATGGTAAAGAGCTAGTTATAAGGCTATGATGCACTCTAAAAGGGCAGCCGCCCATACAAGCTTCATTAAGGATTAACTCAACATCAATATTTGGAAAAAGCTTACGTAAATTTTTTAAAAACATAAAATTTTTTGTTTGTTCCACGCTTGGAAGAACTTCTTTTATGTTACTAAATTTTTTAAATAAATTTTGATACTGCTTTATGGAAAAATACTCTTGAGAAGTCGAAGCATAAATCTTAAATTCCGGAAAATTATTGGTAATATATAACATTAATTGAGTATTTGTGACCCGTAAACTGAAACATCCAATTTTTTTTAGGTTTTTTAATAAATTACTCAATTTGTCTAACTGTAGATTTAAGTCTTTCTTTGACGTATCAAATGGTTTTGGAGAATTTATAAGATAAACGAATTCAAATCCTTTATCTTTAGCATGATTAATAAAAATTGCTAAATCTTTAAAGTTCATCTTCTCATGAGTCTCAACCCTGCTCTGTTCAAAGCCGCAGGTTTCATCAGAATTAATTGGTAAACAAGAATATAACGAAGTAATCTTTGATTTATTCACCAATAAATTAGACTTATATAAATAGTCAATATGCTCTATGTTAAAAGGCAGCGGCGCTGAAAATTCTATCAATTCAACTTCCTGATTATAATACTAGCTATAAACATATATCAAATTATATAATATATTTTTTGATAATACAAAATGTTATGAAGCTGCTAAGGCAGTATCAATATACTGCTGGAGATAGCTATACTTAGCATAGTAGAATTCAGGATTATCTTTTGCTTCTTTAATTTTATCTTCCAGTTTAACAAAAAGTTCAGCAAGAGCTGGATCAAATTGTGAGCCGGAACATATTTTGATTTCTTCAATCGCAACTTCATGTTCAAGTGCTTTTCTGTAAGACCTTGTAGAAGTCATAGCATCATAAGTATCAGCAAGCGCAATTATCCTCGCAGAAATAGGGATTTCTTCACCTTTTAGTCCAGACGGATAACCTCTGCCATCCCATCTTTCATGGTGTGTTCTTAACCAGTTAGCAATGATTTTTAACTTTTTTATACTGCCAATCATTTTTTCACCCTGAACAGGATGATTTTTCATTATTTCGAATTCTTCATCTGTAAGTTTACCAGGCTTACATAGTATGCTCTGGGGAATGCCTATTTTGCCTATGTCGTGAAGAAGCCCTGCTGTTTCTATTTCTTCAAGCAATTCATCACTTAAACCCAGATTATTAGCCAGAATTAAAGAATATAAAGTAACTCTCAATGAATGGCCATGAGTATAGGGGTCTTTGGCATCAAGAGCAAAAGAAATAGATTTAATAGTTTTATAGAATAATTCTTTTAAATCTTTTAGAATCAGCGCTTTATGAGCAGATAGCTCATATTTCTTTAACCCATTTTGGATTGAAACCTTTAATTCTTCAGGCTCAAACGGTTTTAAAATATATTGGTGTAATTGACATTCGTTTATAGATTGGACAATTATGTCCGTATCAGAATGACCTGTAAGTAAAATTTTAACGATATTAGGATGTGTATGGCTTACAATTTTTAAGAAATCAGTACCTTGCATCTCAGGCATTTTCTGATCGCTTATTACAAGCGAAATAGTATCTCCTTGTTTATCTATTACATCAAGAGCTTCTTTACCATTTGATGCAGTCAAGATATTATAAGTACCCCTCAATGTTCTTTTAAGTAATTGAATATTATTCTCTTCATCATCTACAAGAAGAATTGTTTGTTTAATATTCTCAATATCTTGTTTGATGAGATTATTCAAACTATCAATAATTAAGCTATCATTCATCCGTTTACTCTTTATAAAAAGTACACACTCTATAGTTTAATCGTCACATTTAAATTAAACTTAAGCAAATTACACAATTAAATTTACAAAAGTTTAAGTATGATTTTATTATAATGAATTTAGTTAAAAATGGAAATACATCAAATAGGAGAGATTATGTTAGTGAAAAAATTCAATCTGGGCAGAACATTTGCTGGTAGGCTGGATTATAATTCGGATTTATTAAACAGCATTAATCAAATCTGCATTGAAAATAAAATTGATGCAGGCTTTATAAACATAATCGGAGCTCTTTCAACTTTTCAAACAGGATTTTTTAAACAGGATGAAAAGAAATATATAAAATTAACTCCACCAGAAGCAACTGAGCCGCTTGAAATTTGCAGTTGCAGCGGCAATATTTCCTTAAAAGAAGGAATGCCTTTTGCACATTTGCACATAGTAGCTTCTGACAGAAACGGTCAATGCCTTGGAGGACATCTAATGGAAGGATGCAAAGTTTATGCAGCCGAATTTCATATACAGGAAATCAAAGGTGCTTCTTTAATTAGACAAATTGATAAAGAAACAATGCTTCCTCTCTGGACTAAATAATTTCATTTCTTGATTTAATCTCGTTTTTTTACTAAGATTTAAACGTAAAAGTACAAAAATGAGGATAAAAATTATGTCAAGAAAACCGGTTATCGCAGGGAATTGGAAAATGCATAAACTTCAAGAAGAATCAAAAAATCTTGTTAATGATATTATGCTTGAATTAAAAGACATTCCTAATGATACACTCCCAGAAGTTGTCGTTGCTCCAGTATTTACATCTATTCCAGTTGTATCAAAAGCAATTAATGACTGCGGCTGCGGAAAGGTAAAACTTTCAGCACAAAATTGTTACTACGAAAAACAAGGTGCCTATACCGGTGAAGTATCAGTAGAAATGCTCAAAGATGCAGGTTGTGAATATATTATCATCGGGCACAGCGAAAGACGCCAATATTTTTCTGAAACAGACGAAATGATTAATAAAAAAGCAAAAGCAATACTAAATAACGGACTAATTCCAATTATTTGCTGCGGAGAATCTCTTGAACAAAGAGAAGCAGGAATAACTGACTCACATATAGAATCACAAATTAAACTTGCATTTGAAGGATTATCCGAATCAGAAGTCAAAACCTCAATTATTGCCTATGAACCTATCTGGGCAATAGGAACTGGCAAAACTTGCGATTCAAATGAAGCCAACAGAGTAATTGCAATGATTAGAAGTATAATTAGCAAAATATCTTCTCAAGATTCAGCAAATACAATAAGAATACTATATGGCGGCAGTGTTAAACCGGAAACAATACAAGAACAAATGTCTATGTCCGATATCGACGGAGCACTCGTCGGAGGAGCAAGTCTAACTGCTGGAAGCTTCGGAGCTATAGTTAAAGGCGCTATGAACTATTCAATAGCATAAAATTAATAAACATATAATAAATATGAGGACTGTTATTTTTGCAGTCCTTATATTTTGAAACTCGCGTTAAATCTAAGTCTTTGTTTAGTTGTACTGTCAGGAGAGTATGTATTTGCCGCATTAACCTCAAATTCAAAGTTCCTTGAATTATTTTTTAAAGGTTTATAAGAAAAACCAATTTCATCCTGATTTGTATCTTGAGTTATATTTTTAATAAAACGTGTTTTTAGGGATAAAGAGTCCGTTAATTGTATCTCCGGAGTAAAATAAAGACCCGTTTCAAGACTGGAAGAATTTGTATATTTACTTTCTGATGCCTGGAGGTTAAGTTTCAGCCTCTTATATTTATATTCACCGAATAAACCTCCTGTATTTTTATTATCATTTTCAAGTTCATTCGTATAATATCCGCCTCCTAATACAAAAGACCCTTTTATTCCGTTTAAATTAAGAGGATTTGTAGAAATTACAGCACCGCCAGATAGCAAGTTGTTTAAAGTTGAATTATATGTTCCTGCAGAAAAATTAAATTTTTCCGACCGGGTAACGATTTTAAAACCTGTATTAAAAGTTGTCTCATTGGAACGAACAAAATAAACAGGCGTATCATCAAACGATGATAGCGAGCTCTGCCCTACATATGCTTTTGTATAATTATTTACGGAAGTTGATATATATGATGAATTAATTAACACAGGCATTGGAGACATATTTCTAGAATCCTGATAATAAGAATTTATAAAGTTTTTAGAATTATCCCAAAACATATTTACAGCTTCAACCATCTGAGGCCTATAATTTTTTTCTGCCTGCAAAATATACAAAGCACCACTTTCATTGACTTTTGCATTGTCGTTATCTTCGACATTTAAATCAATAACATAATCTTTATATTTATCTTCAACTGTTTCGACTTCTTGTATATCAGAATCATAATATTCAATAGAAGACTCTTCCGGGTTTTCATCATTCACCTGAATTTCGACAGATGAATCTTCACTATTTAAGTCGGTATAAGCACAGGCAAAACCGCTCGAAATTGAAATAAGTAATAAAATTATTAAAAAAAATCTTTTCATAATAACATTTTTATATAAAATACTGATAATTCAAACTAACTGGCTCTAATAAGAATTGTAATTATACTTCAAAAAATAAGTTTAATCACCAATTATCTGCACCATATTTTTTCCAAGGTTCTATTTTCTTCTCTATATCAACTTTAAGTTCATTTACAGTTTTTCCTTGAACTAAAATTTGTTTCTCATCATCATAGAAGTTTAATTCATATAATAATTCTTTCAAATTTCGTATAACTCTTTTTTGATATTCACGTTGCTCAAACTGCCAACCTTCGAAACCACAATCAGGAGGCATCATAACCCAACCTGAAGATGGCGCTCTTCTACAGCATTCAGGACGATCATTATATATTGAACATTTATTTTTAATATTATATTCGCAATAATAAATCGGAAAATCATCGATATTATAATCTTCTTTCAATGAAAATTCATGGATAATTTTCTGAAAGAATTCTGGAAATGCATCTTTAGCAGCCTTGGATGAGTCATATTTTTTAAACACGCTTAAAAAAGAAATTGCTTCAATATCATTTTCAGCAGCTCTTCTTAAAAGTTCACTATGCGTATACCCGGTAATTGCAAATTTACAACATTTGCCGCACATTTTACATAATGCTTGAAATGTTTGATCTCCAGATTTCAACTCTCTTAAATATTTTATAGCATTATCCTGGTCCATATCTATATTATAATCTGCTTTAAGCTAAAAGAAAATAGCAAAATTTTACTGAATTTAAAGTAGAAGGTTATAAATAATATATATTAATCAGTAGAAATATTAAGTTTTGTTAAGTATAAAAAATACTATTAATTACTGATATAATTGAATCACAGTTATTCAAAAATTTGTTGTTGTATAATAAAGTATATATTTTTTGAATAAACTAGCAAAAAAAATTAACTTTAGGTTTTAATATAAAAGATCAGTTAAATAAACACGGAGATAAAAATGTCTGAAATTAATAACATACCAAAAATATCAGGCGACACTAGCAAACACACAGATAAAGTTTCTCAAGAAAAAGTTACCAATAACTCTCCTTCTTTTGAGGGAAAGCAAGAAAAATGCAATACAAATCAAAAACTGCCTCAATCTGCAGAAGTTGCAGGTCGCTCTTTAGTTAAAGGTGATAATTTAGAGAATGATATTAAATTCGCATTAGCTAATCCACAAGCAATTAATGCAGCTAATGATTTCTTTGAAATTTCTTTTGGGCAACTCCTTAAAGAAGGTCATCCCAATGCTTACGAAGAAGCATGTGCGCAGACTGATGCATTTATTAATGAATGCTTTAAATAAATCTTAAAATGTTCTTGCTTCCTTATGCTGATAGTGTTAGAATAATCCTGCAAATAGATTAGGATTATTATGACCATAAATAAACCTATAGAGCCAAAAGACAGAATTGTTTTGGCATTAGATGTAGATACACTTGAAGAAGTCGAAAAATATACTCTCATGTTAAAAGATTATGTGGGTTATTTTAAAGTTGGTTTACAACTTTATACATCTTGCGGTCTTCAAGCTGTTGAAGTTATCAAAAAACATAATGCAAAAGTTTTTTTTGATGGCAAATTTCAAGACATTCCAAATACTGTCGCAAAAGCTTGCGCAAACTTGATGAAAAATGGAGTTGATTTTTTTAATATTAATATCAATGGTGGCTCAAAAATGATTTCGACCACCGTTAAATTATGTAAAGAAACAGCAAAAAAATTAGATATACCAACTCCAACAATCCTGGGAGTTACATTACTCTCAAGCTTTGGACAAAGAACTCTTACAGAAGAATTAAGCGTAAAAATCAATATTGATGAATATGTTTTACATCTTGCAAAAATTGCAAAAGAATCAGGAATAAGCGGAGTAGTGGCCTCTGCCACAGATGCAAGACGCATAAGACAAGAAGCTGGTGAAGATTTTATAATTATGTGCCCTGCAATAAGACCAACCTGGTCAGTAGTCAACGACCAAATCCGTGTGGTATCACCATCAGATGCGATACTTGCCGGTGTAGACTATATGGTAATAGGACGCCCGATAACTGCATCAGATGATCCGGTTGCTGCAGCTAAATTGATTATCAATGAAATAGAAGATGCCATAGCTCAAAAAAGTACTTTTTAAGGAGGAAAATTATGATAGTTGGTGTACCAAAAGAAATTAAAAACAATGAAAATAGAGTTGCGCTTACACCTGCTGGCGTTAATACTCTAGTATCAAATTCGCATGTAGTATTTATACAAAAAGGAGCAGGCATTAATAGCGGTTTTACTGATGAGCAATACATTGAGCAAGGTGCAACTATATTGCCTACTATAGAAGAAGTTTATTCGAAATCCGATATAATTGTAAAAGTTAAAGAACCTCAACATTCTGAATATGCCTTATTAAAAGAAGGTCAAACATTATTTACCTATTTCCACTTAGCGGTTGATAAGGAACTGACAAAAATACTTTTGGAAAAGAAAATTACATCAATTGCCTATGAAACAATACAAACTGAAGATGGACAATTACCTCTCCTTTTACCTATGAGTGAAGTTGCAGGCAAAATGTCGGTTCAAATTGCAGCAAATATTTTAGAGAAACATAACGGCGGCTCAGGCATCTTATTAGGAGGTGTTGCAGGTGTTGCTCCAGCAAGAGTTGTAATTGTAGGTGCAGGCATAGTCGGTTTAAATGCTGCTAAAATAGCTATAGGTATGGGGGCAGATGTAAGTATATTAGATATTTGTTTGAGCAAACTAAGACATGCTGAAGACATTTTTGGCTCAAGAATTAAAACATATATGTCCAATTCATACAATTTAGCTAACTTATCTCAAAAAGCTGATGTTTTAATCGGTGCAGTGCTAATTCCAGGCAAAAAAGCACCTCACTTGATTACGGAAAATATGGTTAAAAATATGCCAAAAGGTTCTGTTATTGTTGATGTAGCAATTGACCAGGGCGGAATTGTCGAAACAATGGACAGGATTACAACTCATGATAATCCTACTTTTGAAAAATATGGTGTAATCCATTACAGTGTTGCAAATATTCCGGGAGCCGTTGCTAGAACTTCAACTATAGCGCTCACAAATGCTACTCTAAGTTATTTGCTTAACCTTGCAAATTCAGGAGTACTTGAAGCGGTTAAATCTTGTAATGCATTGGCTAAAGGGGTAAATACCTATAACGGAAAGCTTACTAACGAAGCAGTTGCTGAGTCTTTGGAATTAAAATACTCAGAACTTCCTATGCTTATTGGTTTTTAGGAACAGCTTCACAACATAATTGACAAGAATTAAAGAGTTTAGATGCCCTCAAATTTTTTCTGAAACAACGAAAATCGGGGGCATTTATAACATCTTTAATTTTGGAATTTCTTACATTTCCTGTTTTATAAGATAAACAGGGATATAAATTACCCTCTGGAGTTATGTATAAATTCGAAAACGGATGCAAACAAGGTTTGTATATTTCATTTACATCTTTATTGGTAAAATTGAAATATTGCTCAATGCTATCTATAACACCTGTTGATTTGAATTTAGGAGCCCATCGTAAAGTTGTTTTTGATGTTTTGGCAATTGATTCCAATTCCTTATACACTTCTTTAAAATGCTCCATATCAAAATACGGTTCTAAAGGATATTCAACTGCATAAAATTCTTCACCGAATGTCTCTCTTAAACAAGAATTTTGTTTTAAATGATTATTCCTTTTAAAACCTACAGAAAAGAATTTAAATCCCATATCAGAAGATAGCCTGTATAATTTTGGGATATCATCCAAATTATTCTCAAGAACAATTGTCTTAACATCAATCATCGGAAGCTTTTTCGCTTTACGAGACTGAAGATTATCAAGGTTTGTAATTATTTTATCAAAAATGTCGGCTTTACATCTATTTCTATTGTGAGTTTCTCCATAACCGTCCAAAGAGACTGAAAGCAATAATAGATTATTCTTTATAAATGAATTAATAACTTCATCAGTCAATAAAACACCATTAGAGATCACATTTACTTTTCCCATAACCTGCTTTGAAGATTTTTCAAATATTTCTATAAAGTTTTTATTTATTAATGGTTCACCGCCTAGAAGCGTAATAAAGCCAAAGAATGGGATTTGCTCAATAATTTTAAACCATTCTTCTTTATTCATTTCATCCTTAGTCCTGCTGTCTCCTACATAGCAATAGGGGCATTGCAAGTTACATTTATATGTCAATTCTAATACATAACGCAAAGGCATAACAGCTTTACCTGACTTTGTATATGATAAGTAACCGTATAAGTCCCGTGCTAAGTCAAATAAATTTGAATAATTCATTAATTTTTATTCCCTCTCAAGTTGTTGAATTTATTAAAAGCCTGAGAACTTTCAACAAGCTTGTAAGCCTGAATAATCCCATGCTTAATACTATTTGTTATTCCTAGTATATACAACATTATACCAGCATTTAAAACAATTACATCTAATTTAGCATCTTTGAGCTGATTTGAAAAAATTTTTTCTGCTAATCCGGCATTATACACAGGAGTAGCACCTGTAACATGAATATCTTCAGCGATAGTTAGGCCTAAGTCTTTGGGATTAATGATGTAATTACTGATTTTCTCTGCATTATATTCAAAAATCTGACTATTTCCACAAATTGAAGCCTCATCATAATTGTTATCATAAGGAGAAACTATCATTGTTTTAAGATATTTTCTTGCTCTAAGCTCAAAGATATATTTCATTGCATTTTCAGGGTTATTGGCACCGATAAATCTCACTGTTTTATTTGGCGGAGCCAAAAACGGGCACATATTATCTAATATAAGCTCTGGAATTGCGTCTATGAAAACTATTCCGTCTGAATAAAAATTTTCTTCTATTTCATTTAATGAACGTGAAACTTTTATTCCCAACTCTTCGAGCAGTAGGGCGCTTGAACATTTTTTATTAGAAGAATATGAAATGTGCTTAAATACTCTAACGCCTAAAGAACTAACCAAAATCGCTGCAAGAGTCGAGATATTAATACATTTGGGGCTTAGTCCACCACCACCTGTAATATATAGAATGTTATCAAAATTCTTTTCCATACTTATTAATATGTAAATACTCTAACTACCTTTACTAATAATGTAAAACATCTTTACAATAAAGTAAACAAAAAGGCAATTTTCATAGAAAAAAAAACTTTATATAAATACGAGGGACTAAAATTAAGGGAATATAAATCATGGGAGTTGGACCTAAAGATAGAATTGATGAATTGCTTGTTAGAAAATATGCAACAGAAAAAGTTGATAATCCCACAATGAGTAAGTTGGTTGATTCAACTAAAATGCTCGAATCAATGAATGATTACGCAACTATGCATAGAAATATGTTAATACTAAATCAAAAGTTAAAAGATGCTTGCTCAGAAATAAATGCAAAATGTGCTATATATAAAGTTAAGAAACGCCCATATCCTGCAAGATAAGTCTGGTATTTTATATTTGATGCATTAAAATGTAATTAATAAGAACAATTAATTACATTTAAATTGCATGAAAAAAATAATTTTAGCTTCAACATCACCAAGAAGAAAAACTATTCTAGATGACTTAGGAATAGAATTTAAAATCGTTACCCCTGATTTTTCAGAAGAGGTTACAGATGAAAAATTCACTTATGAACTAATTGAGTCTTTCGCCTATAATAAGGCTCTTTCTGTTGCAAAAAAAACAAATGAATCCGCTCTGATAATAGGAGCTGACACAATGGTTGTTTTGGAAGAAATGATACTGGGCAAGCCCAAAACAAATAATGATGCATTTCACATGCTTAAACTACTTAACGGAAAAGAGCATAAAGTTGTAACAGCTATATCAATTATTGATACTAAAATCCAATCTCATATTATTGAATCTACAACCAGTTATGTATGTTTTAATACGCTTAAAGAAAATGATTTGCTGGATTACATAAATAATTTTAAACCGCTGGATAAAGCTGGAGCATATGGTATACAAGAGCTGCCTGATTATTTTGTAAAAAACATTACGGGAGAATTTGACAATATTATTGGCTTACCAAGTAAAACTCTATTAAGACTTTTTAAAAAACTAAATTTTAAAAGTGATTTATAGTAAAATATTATTAATAGTAACAGGGAGTGTGTAATGATAGAACAATTGGTCAAAGACAAAATCAGGGATGTATTGGATTTTCCCGTAAAAGGGATAGTATTTAAAGATATCACAACAGCAGTAAAGGACGGAGAAACTTTAAGACTGATTATAAATTATTTAACAGACAAGTTTAAAGACCAAAATATAGACTATGTTGCTGCTATTGAATCAAGAGGATTTATATTTGGCTCAATTCTTGCATATAACCTGGGAGCGGGCTTTATATTAATAAGAAAACCCGGTAAACTACCTGCTGAGACAATTAGTCAAGAATACAAACTCGAATATGGTACTGATATGGTCCAGATTCACAAAGATGCAATTGAGAAGGGGAAAAATGTTCTTATTATAGATGATTTGCTTGCAACAGGGGGAACTGTATCTGCTGCTTGTAAATTAATTTCTAAGACAGGTGCTAATATCACTGCAATTGCGTTTGTAATAGAATTGGCAGAACTTAACGGCAGAAGCAAGTTGCCTGAAGATGTCGAAATAATTTCAATGATAAAATATTAATTAAAGAATTCATAATCGGATTAAGGCACTATGGGTGATGAAGACAAGCAGTTTGAAGCAACCCACCAAAAACTGCAAAAAGCAAGAAAAGAAGGTCAGGTAGTAAAATCAAAAGATTTTTCTAATGCAATTGCGCTTTTATTTATGTGCATTGCGATTTATAAAATGTCGCCGTTTATATGGGATCAAATAACAAGACTTTTTGTTCTTATTTATGAACAAATACCGAATCAACAGCTCGAGAAAATCGGATACGGTTATATTCTTTTAATAACATTAATTCCTACAATACTTATAATCGCTCCGATTCTTTTTATGGCATTTTTTATTGCGATTGTAGGTGATTTAATTCAAGTCGGGCCTTTAGTCACGACTACCCCGCTGTCGCCTAAGCTGGATAAATTGAATCCTACAAAATACTTTAAGAACTTAATGTCGGTTAAAACTCTTTTTGAACTTGTAAAAAATATTGTTAAAGTAGTAATACTGGGCATTATCGGCTGGATTGTATATACGGCTCACCTTGAAACAATCCTGGGACTAGCATCAATGGACAATAATTTTGCAATTATGATTGAATTCGGAAAATTAATAGTTGACTTCATAACAAAAGCAGGGATTGCCTTTTTGATAATTGCAGCAGCAGATTACGGTATGACAAGATGGAAATTTATGCAGGATCAAAAAATGTCTTTTAAAGAGATTAAAGACGAATATAAAAACTCTGAAGGCGACCCGCATGTTAAAGCGGCCTTGAGACAAAAACGACAACAAATGCTTCAACAAAGTATGATGGATGCTGTTCCTAATGCGGATTTTATAGTAACTAACCCGACTCACATAGCCTGTGCTGTAAAGTATGCCCCGGATGAAATGGAATCGCCTAAACTTATAGCTAAAGGTACAGAGTTATTTGCAAAAAAAATAATTGATATAGCAAAAAAACACGCAATACCCGTTATAGAAAATCCACCTGTTGCAAGAGCACTATTTCGCATGGTAGAATTGAATGCATTCATCCCTCCCGAGCTGTACAAAGCTGTAGCAGAAATTTTACTTTTTGTATATAATTTGCGAAAACCTCAAAAAAACGTTAATATAAGTGATAATATAAAATAGATTAGTAGATAAATAGTTTAGTAAATAAAGTGCACGCAAAGATACGAGATTACATTGAAATAATTGAAAAAGTCGCAAAAGTTGAACAAAGGCGAATCCCTTCTCATATGGTTGAATATGAAGAATTAGTAAGCATTGGAATTATAGCAATTCAAGCAATGATTCAAGGTAAAACCAATGAACAACTTGACAGATATAACAATGCATATATTGCTACCGCTGTCAGATGGGCGATCAGAAATGAGCTTAGAAACAGATATAAATGGTATTCTTTGAAACACGCTCAGACGGATTCTCAGGAAGAAGGAGATAGCCCTCAAAGCGGTGATGAAATTTCTCCAAATAAAGTCAGGGAAGCTATCTATGAAACTATTTTATCAATAGATAGCATAGCTGCGGCCTCTTCAGATAACGACTCACCCTTCGATTTTATTAAAGATACCTCAGCAATGCCAGATGAAAAAGCTGAAATATCAGAATTAGGGCGAGTAATTAGAGAAGCTATAGCCACATTGCCACAAAAAGACAGAACAATTGTTGAATATAGATTCTACAGAAATATGCAAGTAAAAGAAATAGCAGAACAAGTTGGTCTTTCTTCCTCAAGAATTACAAGGATTATTCAGGCTTCTCTGAATTACGTAAGAGAATATCTCAATAAAAGAGAGCATTACGATTACTAATTAACCTCTGCCGATATTGTATTTAATAATGTTTGAAACCCAAGGAACAAATGTGTATTTACCTTTTATTACGCCTATAGAAAGATAAATCATAAAGCTCAAAATCGCCAATTGAATAATTGAAAAATAAACAGAGCCAATTGAAAATAAAGAAACACTTAAATAAAATACAAATAGGCCAATAATGGCATTAACAAAAGGTATAAATCCTAAAAGGTTAAGAACCATAATTATTAAATTCGAAACTATAAAAAATAGAATTGATAAAAATATTGATTGATAAATGTGATATTTTAAAAATTGTTTTAAATTCTGTTTTAAAAAAGCGCCTAAAACAATCCATATAAAACCAACAAAACCAAAACTTAAATACGATAAAACAGCGATTGTTTTTTCAGCAGGTAGAATATTGTTATTATAATTATATGCCACTACGCAGATTCCTTCATTAACTTTCTATCAACCAATTCTTCAGCAATTTCCAGATACACAAGCTTAATTTCATCATTTTCAGGGCTAAGTTTTATAGCTTTTCGATATGTTAAAATAGCTTCTTCTAACCTATCTTCCATTACATAAGCATTACCGAGCAGTACAATATTATTTGAGGCTTCTGGCTCTAATTCAATTGCCTTCTTATACAAGTCAATCGCATCTTTATAATTACCTTCAGACAAATATAAATTAGCAAGCAATGAATATGCATTTACAGTTTGAGGTTCAATCACTATTGCTTTTTTATAAAACCCCATAGCCATTGATATATTGTTCTGTTCACAAAGAGAAATTGCATAACAAACATGTGCTTGGTAATATCCGGGACGCAGATTTATCGATTTTTTAAAATATTCATTTGCCAATTCAAATTTTTCTGCAGCTGAATATGCATTTGCACAACATAAAGCGACCTTTGCATCTTGTGGAGCAAGTTCCAGATTCTTCACAAAAAACTTTGCAGCATCATCATATCTGTTTAACTTCATAAATACACATGCAATATTCATATAATTTTCAGGATTCCAAGAATCAAGATCAAGAGCTTTTTGGTAGTAAACTTTTGCCTCAACATAATCTTGCTGATCTTGATGTAAAAGACCTATAGCCGAATAAACTGCAGGATTATCAGGATTCAAGTTTAAAGCCTTATTATAATTTAATAATGCTTGTTTAAAATTTCCCATTTCGGCATAAGCATTGCCTAAATTAAAATATACTGAAAAATTATCTGTTTCAATTTCTGCTGCTCTTGAATAGTTATCAATTGCTTTTGAAAAATCCAATTTATAAAAATAAATGCTACCTGAATTTATAAGAGCTTGAACATTTAAAGGCTCAATATTTAAAAGACTTTCATAAACACCAAGTGCTAAATCCAACTCTTCGTTAACTACATAAATCTTTCCCAGCATTAAGTAATTTTCGACTTCTGTCGGATTTTCTGCAATTCGTTTTATTGTTTCTTCAATTAAAGATAAATTTTTATTTTCCATACTAATTATTATTTTACTATAAGAATAAAAAATTAAAAAACATCTAATTATACTATTAAAATGAATATCTCATAAGAATGAGCAATCTGCTTAAATCGCTTGAAGCCTCTCTATTTTGGAAAACGTAATTTAGCATTACTTTTAAATTCCTTTTTAATAAATACGTGATGCCTGCTGTATATTCTGTAATCGTATCAGAATGCATGCTTTTGTCAGGATTAAAGTAATCATACCTGCAACCTATTTGAACTTTAGGATGAACATCATACAAAACACTAGAATAAAAACCCTCAGACTTTGCCGGGTTGTTATAAACTCCATTATGACCATTGGCATTTGCATATTCAAAGTTTAAATGTAACTTCTTATATGTATAACCGATATAAGCTCCGAGTACACTATAAGAGTAGTCCCGTCTACCTGTATTGTAACCTGTCCCTATGGTTAAATTGCCTGTTTTTTCAGATATATCAGCAAGAGGCGTAAAATTTACCCAACCAACAAATTCCGAACCTTCAAACGGATTCTCTAAAAATCTTGTGCTATCATAAAAGCCAATATCATAACTCGCATACTTATACATCCCTTGATTTCGAACCCCTAATGCCCTTATATTCGAATAATTTCTTGCTATTTGGGAACGGTTAGCAAAATCTAACCGCATAATACTGTAAGCACCCTCTTCACCTATAGGCAATCTGGGACTTATTCCTGCGAAAAATCTCTGATTATCATTCAAATTATGAGAAACAAAAAATTCTGAAATTTTTTCTGTAAAATGATTATCGTAACCGTTTAAATCTCTTACAAAATTATACATGATTCTTGATGTCGTTTTTCCATCGGCATAATGAGTATCCAAGAAAACATCAACGGCTGACACATTATAATTAGTGGCATAATTATCACCACTAATATCAATAAAATTTATAGACTGGTCGAAAATCGTTCCAAATTTTATACTCTTAACAATAGAACCTTCAAGCTGCAGTCCATGGGGACTTATTAAATCAACAGCTCTATTTTCATTAACACTTTTAATATCAGCAAATAAATTTTTCTTAATTGGGTGCTGAGATTCATACTCTTCTTCTAATAATATTTCTTCATAGTCATCAGCCACTTCTCCTGGAAAATCAGCGGAAACCGGATCAAATTCATTTGCATCGGCCGGATAACAAAGTATGCCAATAAATAAAAAAATCAAAATTAACTTATATTTAAGTACTCGATTATACATATTCTCTCTTGAATCAAAAAATTAAAGGGTAATAGTTAAAAATTATATCAGGAAATGAAATTAATTAAAGAGCTTTTTATTTATTATAATTATAGAAAATAAAACATCAAATCTAATTGCAAGATGGTCGCAAATATGCTAAAATCAGTTAACTACTTTATTGGAGGCAATATGTCAAAAGAAGATAATTCAATATCATTTGGTTTAGGTCTGTTAGCAGGAGTCTTAGGGGGAATAGCTCTAGGAATATTGTATGCCCCAAAATCAGGCGAAGAAACCAGAAAAGACGTTGAAAAAGTAATTGTCGACATTGCTGAAAAACACGCACCCGAAATAGAAGAAGCTAAAAGACAAGCCTTAACATCAATTGATGTAATGAAATATAACTTTGAAAAAGAATATAACAAAATAAATAATTCGATTAAGGCTAAACAAATGGCAAAAGCTAAAGAAAAAGAATATACAGATTACGATTTGAATTAGGAGCAGTTAATGAGTCCAAGCTTAGAGACAAGTATTATATTTCTTATTTTTACAACAATTATTATTTGTATAGTAACAGCGGTATTCTTTATCAAGTTGTTAATAGACTTATCAAAGCTCACACTTAACATTGATGAAGTTACCAGCCTTGTAAAAAAAGAAATTGAACCTACCTTAAATGAAATTAAAGAAGCTTTAAATAACATAAATACGCTTGCAAAAAGTGCAGATAAACAGGTTGACACTGTCAAAAAAATTCTGACAGGGGTAATCGGAGCAAGCGGAGTCGCACTGGGAGGAATAAAAACTATTTCGGGCGGTTTCTTAAAAGGCATATTGGCAGGGTTAAAGTTATTTAGAAAAAAATAGTTAAAGGAGAATAAAATGTCAGCAGGAAAATTTTTAGCAGGTTTTATAATTGGTGGCGTAGTTGGAAGTGTAATCGGAATTTTACTAGCTCCTCAGTCAGGCGAAGAGACCAGGGAAATGCTTGCTGAAACTTCAAACGATATTTGCTCTAAAGCAAAGTCCACAGTTAATGAAATTCAAACAAAAGCAGATAATATTGTAAGTGACATTCAGGAAAAAGGCGACGAAATTGTCGGCAAACTCCAAGACCTTATTAACAAACAAAAAGTTACTGAAGAAAACTAAATTTTTTTCTTTTTAAATTAACAATTCTATTATTTTTTATAATAGAATTAATTTAAAGAGAATAAAGCATGATTAAAAAGTTATTTATATTAATAGTACTATTTTTTACATTAGCGCCAACTTGCCACTCTCAAGATACAGAAATGCTTGTGAGAGTTGGAATTAGCGATAATAATTTTAAAAGTCTTTTATATACAAGCGCTGATTTCAAGTCAGACAAAGAAGTTGAAATAATCGACATTTCAAATGGAAATATAGTTACTGCTATACCCGCTAATTCAATAATTAGAGTAAGGCTTCAAAATGACATCATTGAAGTATATAAAGACGACTCAAAAATTCTTGCTTCTTGTAACGGTCCTATAACTATAAAACCAAAATTTGACTCGGTAATAGGAATTGAGAACTTAAAACGCAGCGGAAAACCTGCATTATATAAAGGTGTCATTGAGATTGTTAAAAATAGCCATAAAAAAGACAAGTTTTGTATTGTAAATGTTCTTTCGTTAGAAAACTATTTAAAAGGCGTTGTACCAAATGAAATGCCTACAAGTTTCGGACTGGAGGCATTAAAAGCGCAAACAGTTGCTGCCAGAAATTATGCATTAAAACCGAGGGACAAATTCTATGATGAATTTGATGTATGTGATTCAGTGGCATCACAGGTATATTTTGGAGCAAATACAGAAAAAGAGCTGGGGAATACTGCAGTAAAAGAAACCAACGGTTTAGTCGCAATGTATAATGGTGAACTTATATTAGCCCTATATAGCTCCTGTGCAGGCGGATACACGGAAAGTTATGAAAACGCTTTTTCAGAACCTAAAAACAAAGTATTTCCATCTAAATATATACCTTATTTAATTGCTAAACCTGATGATAAAACCACACCACCTTTAAATACTGAAGAAGAGGCAAGAAAGTTCTACCTTTCATACCCTGAAACATTTGACAATTCATCAAGATTTTTCAGATGGGAAAAGCAATGGGTAGCTGAAGAACTAGAAGAAGTTCTAAAAACTACACTTATAGAACAATCTAAGACGGGTTTTGTTAAACCTGCTGTAAATAATGCTGATGAGATAGGAATTTTAAAGTCAATCCAAGTAAACAGAAGAGGCAACTCCGGAAAAATTATAAGCCTTAATATTGTGACGGATAAAAATACTTTTACTGTTTCTAAGGAGCTTGTCATAAGAAGAACCTTTAAAAAGAACCAGTCTGCGTTACAAAGTGCTAACTTTGTAATAACAACATTAAGAAACGAAAACGGGGAAATAACCAATTATATCTTTAACGGTGGAGGATATGGACACGGCGTAGGAATGAGTCAATGGGGAGCTAGTTCAATGGGTGCTGAAGGTTACAAGTTTGAACAAATACTTCAACACTATTACAGCGGCATTTCCATAGGGACGCCACCTGTTGTTATACAAAATGTAGAAAATAAAAATAAACAATCCCAATCATTTTTTGCCCCATATAAAAAAGGATGGTTAATAATTGACAATTTTGACGATATTTATGATATTAAAATTATAGTTAATAATAAAGAAATTAATATTGACGCAAGAAACAATAATCAGAAATTAATTAAATTTGATTTAAAAAATTATATACATACAGGTGAAAATACTATAACCTACTACATTAAGCCTGTAGAAAACGGAAGGAAAAAGATTAAAATGTACCTGGAAGTAATTGAGGCAAAAAATGAATAAACCTCAAAGCCTTATGAAAGCAGCTTGGATAATTGCTTTTGTAACTGTAATATCTAAATTCATGGGATTTTTAAGAGATGTCGTAACAGCCAACTATTATGGAGCAGGGTTAACCTCAGATGCTTATTTTTATGCATATCAAATTCCTGCTTTATCACTGATTTTACTTGGAGGAGTCGGCGGTCCTTTCCACAGCGCAACAGTTGCTATATTTGCAAAGCTTATACCATCTAGCGATTCAGCACCTGATGAAAAAGTTCAAAGACTTTATAATACATTTATAACTACTACATTCATACTATTTTCTATTATTGGAATTTTAGTATTTATTTTTTCAGAGCAGATAATGGGTTTTATAGTTTCTAATGGAAACACAGCGCTGATTCATCTTTCCAGTATGCACCTTAGAGTTATGACTCCTGTGATAGTTATTGGAGGAATAGTAGGTATTTACTACGGTATATTAATAACTTATAAAGAATTCTTGTTACCGAACCTGTCTCCTATAGTAATGAGTATGATAATAATTATAGCAATATCATTCACCCATAATGACCATACGGGAAGAGTATTGGCTGTTGCAACAACTATAGGTGCAATTGCGCAGTTTTTAGTGCAGCTTCCTAAATTACGGCAAATCGGTTTCAAAATAAAACCCAATCTTGATATTAAAAACAACCCTGAATTTAAAAATATATTGGAATTGTTATTTCCTGCAGCACTAAGTTCAACCGTCGGGCAGATTTATGTTTATGTAGATATGTTTTTTGCTTCTCAATTAACCTCAGGAGCTTGGTCATCAATAGGTTATGCTAACAGAATATTCCAATTCCCTGTAGGGATTTTAGTTACGGCATTTTTAGTACCGCTATTTCCAATATTTTCAAAGCTAGTAGGTGAAAAAAATTATAAAGACATAAGATATTACTTTAATAAAGGGGTAGGGCTTTTAAACTTTGTGTCTTTCCCTATTCTAATCAGCATTATTCTTCTAGCTTCAGATGCTGTTTGCATAATATTTCAAAGAGGTGCATTTGACAGAAATGCAACAATAATGGTGTCCCAGGCACTTATATTCCTATCAATCGCAATAATACCTTATGTGTTTAGGGATTCAGTAACTAGAATATTCTATTCTTTCAACGATTCAAAGACTCCGTTTTTAGTTGCAGCAGGCTCAATAGCATTAAAATTCGTACTAAATTTCTTTTTTGTAAAACCTCTCGGGATAGGCGGGATTACTCTTTCAACTTCGCTTGTAACATTGTTTAACGCAACTTTACTTGGGACCTTACTTCTAAAGAAAATGGATATGGATTATAAAATATATTTTAAAAACCTATTTAAGATGATTATAGCTTCAGTTCTTACAGCAATAATTTGTTATGGCATTTATAAAATATTTGTGATTGATGATTCTATTAAGTTTTTATTAATAATAAAAACATTTATTATGGTAGTGTTTATTTTCATAATATACATGATATTTGCGCATATGCTCAGAATAGTATATGTCAAAGAACTTTTAGGAAGAATGTATGGCTATATTAGAAGACGAAAAATTCATTAAGAAAATAAATTTAACCCTTAAAAATGATGGGGTTATAGCCTTTGTAACTGATACCGTATGGGGAATGGGTTGTCTTCCAAATAAAGAAAAAGCTGTTGACAAAATTTATGAAATTAAAGGTCGGGACAGAACAAAACCATTAATCCTTATGTCTGACGAATTAAACAATCTTCTGCCATATATAAAGCCAATGGATGAATTTACAGCACAACTTGCAAAAAAATACTTTCCGGGAGCTCTTACAATTATTACTGAAAAATCAGATGAAACACCTGATTATATTACATCGGGAAAAAACACAGTTGGCATTAGAGTTCCTGACAACCAAACTTTTAATTATATTTGTAAAATGCTCAAAGGGAATGTGCTTGCCACAACAAGTGCAAATCTATCAGGACAACCTGCTGCCAAAACTTATGAAGAAGCCTTGAAATTTATTGGTGATTATGTTGATTTAGTAATTAGTGATTATAATAATAATGCAAAAGGTATAGAATCCACTGTTGTGTCTTATTCAGGCTCCGAATTAAAAGTCTTAAGACAAGGGTCATTGATTTTATAATAAATGCTTCACATATTTTGAAAATTACATTATAAATTGTAAAATGAAATTATGAAAAATATTAAAATTTCACTGTTAATTGTACTTGCTTCATTTTTATTTGTGGCTGTAATTTCGTACAAACTATCCACCGATTTTTTAGACAAAAATGTAAATGATTATTTTGTAAAACAACACACATATAAAAATAATATGGTTGGCTCAGATGATATTGCGCTTATAATTATTGATGAGAAATCCATTGAAAAACTCAGATGGCCCTGGGCAAGAACATATTATACGGATATATTTGAATATTTACAAAATATCAGCGACGCAAAAGTAATTGCATTTGATGCAGTTATAACTTCTCCCGACTCTTATAACCCAAAAGCAGATACTCTTTTCTACAAAAGGCTCCATAAACTTCCCAGCTTAATTGCAGGCTTTAATCTTTATACAACTGACAACAACAGCGGAGACCTTCTCCCTCAATCTTATGATAAAGTTTTTGACACAAAAAATACTATAAAAATAAAAGATAAACGACACAAAAAAATTAAAAGTAATTATAAAGGAGTCATTAAATTTCCTAAAGAGTATATAGAAAGTGTCTCATCTCTCGGATCAGTAATGGTTCCTATTGACAATGACGGGCTTATAAGAAGATACATACCGATAGTTGAATATAAAAATCAGCTATACCCATCGCTTGCATTAAGTGCATTTGCCAAAAAATCAGGAATTACAGACTACATTTTATATGACAACTTTTTATGCTCCAACGACAACTGTAAGACACTCAGAATGCCTGTTTCTCAAAGTGAATCAAAAAATTCTTTATATGGAGGTGCTTCGGGCATATTTGCAAATACTGTCTGGTATAAGCCTAAAAATGAATATTATTCGCATAATTCATACTCCGCAATCGATATTATTGAATCCTATAAGTTAATCCGGGAAGGCAAGAAACCTATTATAGACCCTAAAGTGTTTAAAAATAAAATTGTCTTTATCGGTGGAAATTCAGATTCACAAAGTCTTGCAGACAGAGGCTATACGCCTGTATTAATCAAACATTCAGGTGTAGATATTCAAGCAACAGCCATGAATAATATGCTGGACAACAGGTTTTTTATACCTAAAAATCAATGGATTACAGTTGTTCAAACTATATTATTTGCTATTTTAAGTTTTTTAATTATTAAAAACTTTTCAATCATTTTATCCATTGGTCTTATAACTCTTTTAGTATGCGCTCATATAATTTTTTATAATTTTCTACTGCTAAATTATATTGAAATATCACTGTTTGCGCCGATTATTATGAGCCTTGTAGTAATTGCGTTTGGATATTCTTATAAATTTATAATAGAGGGCGAAAATAAAGAGAAAATTCAAACAGTAATGGGAAAATATATTTCTCAGGATATTATGAAAAATGTCATAAAAAATATAGATAATGTTGAGGTTGGAGGACTTAAATCAGAAGTCACTATTATGTTCGCAGATATAAGAAATTTTACTACAATATCTGAGAATCTAAGCGCTGAAGAAGTTACCGGAATTTTAAATGAATATATCAGTGCAATCGAGCCTATAATCAGAAAGCACGACGGGATTATTAATAAGTTCATAGGTGATGCAATAATGGCAATATTTGGAGAACCTATAAGAAACAAAAAACACGCAATTAATGCTGTAAAATGTGCTTCTCAAATCTTAAAAAAAGCAAAATATTTACAAGAAAAATGGTTGTCTGAAGGAAAACCAAAAATTTCTATAGGAATTGGCATAAATACCGGAGAAGTATTTGCAGGAAATATTGGCTCTGAAAACAGACTTGAATACACTGTTATAGGTGATGCGGTAAACCTTGCAAGCAGAATAGAATCACACAATAAAATATATAAAACCCAGTTTTTAATAAGTGAAAACACATACAAACACATAAATAATATTGCCGATGTAATCAAAATCAGTAATGTCACTATTCGGGGTAAACAAAAGAAAATTGACATTTACGAAGTACTAAGAATAATTGAATAATGCCAGCGGAATCTTTAAAAAACAAAATTAATTTAGAGCAAATTAAACAGGCAATTGATGTTGAGGAAAAACATCAATATATTGACATAAAAGGTAAAGAGTCGACATTTTCATCCTTTTTAAAAAAAGAAATAAAAAAAATATATAAGATTACTAAAAAAAATCCAAAATGGTTAGCATTGATGGAAGGATTTGAAAGATACCCTCAAGAAAATATTTTTCAGAGAAAGAAACTTATTAAGAGATTTATAACAATCCTTAAATCGGAAATTAATCCTGTTTCCATAGAACAAACCACAGAAAAAATGTCACAAAATGATATGAAAAATCAAGATGTTATGTATGTTAAAGGAGTTGGGCCAAAAGTCGCTTACCTTTTTAATAAAATTGGTATTTTTACGGTTTATGACCTGATAAATTATTTCCCTAAAAGACATATTGACTACTCATCAAGAATTTTAATAAAAAATCTTTCTGAGGGACAAGAAGTAACAATTTTAGGAAAAATTACATCATTAAAAGCTTTTACAACAAAAAATAATTTAAGTGTAATAACGGTAAGGATAAATGATGAATCTGGCTTTATTGATTTAAATTTTTTCTATGCAAAAGCAAATCGTTATATGAATGAACGCTATAAAGCTCAATTCCCAAAAGATGCAGGAATAATTATTTCCGGTAAAGTGAAAAGGGATAATTATACAGGCAAATTTACTATAGATAAGCCTCAATACCAGATTATTAATAATGATTTTTATGAAAATGAAAGTCTTCACTTAGGAAGAATTGTTCCTGTATATCCGACTATAGAAAAATTAAGCATTAAGACACTTAGAAGAGCCATTTTTAATGCAATAAGTGAATATAAATCTCAAATTAATAATCTTATACCTGATTATATTTGCTCAAAATATAGTCTTTTAGACAGGTCTGTTGCAATTGAGCAAATTCATTTTCCCAAAAGTCAGGGAATTCTAGATAAAGCCAGATATACACTTGTTTTTGAAGAACTGTTTTTACTTCAAGTTCGACTTGGGCTAATAAAAAATGAAAACTCAAAAAATATAAAAACTCTTCCAATCTCAATAAAAGAAGATGGTTTAGTTCAAAGATTTATTAAAAATCTGCCTTTTAAACTCACAGATGCTCAAAAATCAGCAACAAACGAAATTTTGAATGATATAAACAGTGAAATTCCAATGCAAAGACTATTGCAAGGAGATGTCGGAAGCGGGAAAACAGTTGTTGCAAGCATTATGTTACTTGCTGCCATTGAAAATAATTATCAAGCTGCGATTATGGCTCCCACAGAGATTTTAGCGCAGCAGCATTTTAACAATTTTATTTCTTGGTTAACTCCAATGGGATTGTCGATTGGTCTATTTACTTCTTCTAATAGCAAAAAAACAAGAAACAAACTGGAAACAGATTTGAGAAACGGTCAATTACACATAGCGGTTGGCACTCACTCTCTTATTCAAGAGAGCATTGAATTTAACAATTTGGGAGCAATAGTAATTGACGAACAGCATAGATTCGGCGTAAAACAAAGAAATGCACTAAAAACAAAAGCTACAATTCCTCAAGTACTGACTATGACCGCAACTCCCATTCCCAGAACCCTTGCGCTGACTGTGCATGGCGACTTAGACTTGACAATAATAGATGAACTTCCAAAAGGAAGAAAACCTGTTAAAACAGCTCTCATTCCTGCTGCAAAGAGAAAACAGGCACATAATTTAATAAGACAACAAATAGAACTCAACCATCAGGCTTATATTATTTTCCCGTTGATAGACGAATCCGAAACCCTTTCAGCCAAAGCGGCTACAAAGGAAGCTGAAATTTTAAGAAACGGAGAATTCTCAAATTATAAAATCGGATTACTGCATGGAAAAATGAAACCTGATGAAAAAGATAAAATTATGGCGGATTTTAAGGATAAAAAATACGATATACTTGTAAGTACAACCGTTGTAGAAGTAGGCGTTGATGTTCCTAACGCAACTGTAATTGTCATTGAAAATGCAGAAAGATTTGGCTTATCACAACTTCACCAACTAAGAGGAAGAGTAGGAAGAAGCGAATACCAGTCATTTTGTGTACTTATATCCCAGTCCTCATCGCAGGAGACTTTAAACCGACTGAATATTCTTACACAAACAAATGACGGGTTTATTATTGCAGAAAAAGACCTTGAAATCAGGGGCCCCGGCGAAGTGCTCGGAACAAGACAAAGCGGGCTGCCAGAGCTTCATCTTACCGATTTAACAAAGGACTTAAAAATCCTTGAACTAGCAAGGTCTGAGGCTACAATATTCTTAAAAGAAAAAAATCTTAAAGATTATAATAATCTGGAAACCCATATCAATTCAAATAGAATTTTATCCGAAGAAATAACTTTATCAACATTAGATTAAAATTATTGTTTTTCAAAAACTATAATAAACCAATCTCCGGACTCTGTGGCTGAAACAAACTTTAAATGTCTTGCCGCAAGATCAATAGCATTGTTTTTTATATAAGAAAATATTAAAAATACCAAAGAAGTTTGCTTATAAGCATCACTTTCTAATTCCATTTCCATCATCTTGTCTTTTGATATAAAGCATACATTTTTGAGAAATATTATTGCTAATTTATCACCTTTTTTAAGGGTTTTTATGTAATCGAAATAGAATTTTTTATTAAAGTAACGAGAATCATTAATTTTAAAATTTTCAAATAATATATATTTTCCATTTTGGATTACTTCTTTATAAGAAAGATTATCAAGGGGGAAATATTTAGTAAAATTATATTTATCAATATAATAAAACCTTGGATAATCAGTAATATTCATATATTTTAAGACTTTATCGGATGAGTAATATGTTAAGAGAATTATGTCTTTATTAGAAAGTTTTGAGACAGTAATAAGGTCTGCAATTTGTTTATTCCCTTCACTACGGCCAAGCTTTGGAGCAGAATTATTATTAACAATTATATAAAATAGAGAAATAAAAAGGTACAACGATATCAATATTTTTTTTAATTTTTCATTCTTTATGGCTAGAAAACCAACTGTAATCAATAACAACAAAATCGGATAAATCTCTATTGCGTATTTTGTAATTAAAACAAGTTTTCCAAGTACTGAAGCTAAAACCAGTATCATAAAATAACACAAAGACGGAAAAAACAGGTAGTATAATAACTTATCTTTAATCCTGAAAGAATTAATAAATCCTATTAAAGCCAAGACAGTAGGAATCATGGCAAATATAACAAACATAATGTTTAAATGATTGTTTTTAAATAAAATATCTTCCAAATTATTTGGAGTAGTTACAATATTAATTTGCACCGGCGAAAAGTAGTCTGTAATAATAAAAAACAACTTTGAAACCGAAAAAGCCGACCAGAACTGAGAAACGTAACTTTCTTTAAAAACCTGTAAAATAAACGGTGATAAAATTAAAACGACAAAAAACAAAAATAAACTTATTATTTTTACAAATTTTCTATTCCGTAAATCTTTAGAACGTAAGAAAAACGCAAGAAAAATTAAATTAAAAAATACAAAGACAAAACCAATTGTATGAGTCACCAAAATAAGTAAATTCATTAACGTAAAAAATAAAAAATTAACAAAGGACTGCTTTTTGTTAATTAAAATCCAGCATAAAAGATTCAACGAGCTAAAGAAAAATAATAATATATAAAAACGTACTTCTTGAGAAAAATATATTAAAAATCCACTTATCGCAGTAATTAATGCACATAATAATCCTGTTTTTTCATCTTTGTAAACTTTACCGACGAAAAACATCGAAATTACAGACAATACGCCAGGTAATAATGACGAAAGCCTCAAACTCAAATCAGAATCTGAAAACAAAATTGACCAGAGTTTTAAATAAAAATAATAAAACGGCATATGACAGTTTTTAATAATTGCATCAAAAAATTCATCAGGAAATTTTTGAGATGCAATAAACCAACTTATATACTCGTCGTTCCAAAGTCCTTGAGGTTTATCAATATACCACAATCTTAAAAATACTGAAAAAATTACAATTAAAACAAGAAAAGTTAAATTTTTTTTACTCATTTTTAATCCAAAGAAATTTATATTATAATTATATTATAAGTAAGGTAAAAAATATATATGAAGCTCATCATTCAAATTCCTTGTTACAATGAGGAAGAAACTCTCCCGGTAACAATAGGGGAATTACCTAAAGAAATTTCTGGAATTGATATAATTGAAACACTGCTAATTGATGATGGAAGCACAGATAAAAGTGTTGAAGTCGCAAGAAGCATGGGAGTCAATCATATTGTTGAGCTTCAAAATAACAAAGGACTTGCCAGAACTTTTATGGCAGGCATACAAGAATGTATAAAATTAGAAGCAGATATTATTGTAAATACAGATGCTGACAACCAGTACAATGCAGAAGATATTGAAAAATTAGTAAGACCTATACTTGACAAGAAAGTAGATATAGTAATAGGTACAAGACCTATAGAAAGAATCAAACATTTTTCACCTTTTAAAAAATTCTTGCAAAAAGTAGGATCTTTTATGATAAGGCTCTTAAGCTCCACCGGAACAGAAGACGCCCCTAGCGGATTTAGGGCATTTACTCGGGAAGCCGCCCTCTCTTTAAATGTTTTCGATAATTACACATACACTCTTGAAACAGTTATTCAATCAAAATCAAAAGGATTAAAAATTGCTTCAGTTCCTATTAGGGTCAATGCAACATATCGCAAATCAAGATTAATTAAAAATATTTTTGACTACGTTAGAAAATCCGCATTCACAATGATTCGAATGTTTATCATATATAGACCATTCAGGTTTTTTGCAATAATTGGAGGAGTTTTATTCGGACTTGGACTAATTATTTGGTTAAGATTTTTGTATTTTTATTTCTTAGACAGCGGGGCCGGGCACATACAATCCTTAATTATGGCTGCAATCCTTATGATTATAGGTTTTCAGACAGGAATGCTCGCAATAATATCCGATTTACTTGCAATAAACAGAAAACTAGTTGAGGATATTCAAATTAGAATCAAAAAATTAGAAAATAAATAGCCCTATTTAATAAGTAACTTGTAGTATAACATCATTTCATATTTTAAATATCCTTTAAAATATGAAAAAAGTTTTGATAATATTTTTTATTATTATTTTATCTCAATATACCGCTCTTAGCAAAGAAGAACTCATATGGGATTATGATAAAGAAAATTTTTTAAAAAATGTTATCGAAGGCAAAGCAGACTTTTGCAATCTGGTTACTCAACATAAAATGGATCTTGAAGTAAGCAATCTTTTAGATACTACTCTGATTTACACAAACTTAAAAGATTGCTTACAAATAGCAGTAGATAACAATTTTGCAATAAAAAGAGACGGAAGTGTAAGAGAAGAAAATCTATGGGAATTTCAGAACTCAAAAGCTCAGTTCTTACCAGACTATTCATATGCATATAGTATTCAAAATTTATCAGGAACATATTTGGTAGGTGGTATTGTCACAGATGACGTTAATGAAGTCCCAATACAAAATACTTTCCTTTTAAGCTGGACAATTACACAAGGTAAAGCTTTTTTCGGGTATGCTCAAAGAAAAAATAAACTAAAATCAGCAACACTTAAATATAATTTCACAAGGGAAGAAGTAATTAGAGACACTGCGATTTTGTATTACGAGCTACTCGGGCTTAAACTTAATCTGGAAGTGCTTAAATCAAATCTGGTAGACAGGCATGAACAGTATAAATTTACAAAAGCAAGATACGATGCAGGAATAGGTACAAAATTTGATATGGTAAGAGCTATTGCAGAAGAAGCAAATGCAAAACAAATATATATAAGCGCCCTAAACGATTTAAGGCTAAAACAGGCAAGGCTCGCAAATGTAATGGGAATAGAAGTTTTAAACGCAATCTATCCCGGTGAAAACTGTATAAGCACTAGAAAATTAATTAGTGAAGAAGAAGACATCGAAAAATTGTATAACATTGCACTTGGATGCAGAAAGGATGTAACTGCTCAAAAATACGAGATTGAAGCTTTAAAAGCAGAGCGGAGTGCAAGATACAGTGATTTTGGGCCTCAGGTAAATGTCATTGTTCAAAACGCAATAGTAGGAACCAGAAGATTAGGAATATATCCTAATACTACTGTCGGATTGCTTGTAACAGTCCCAATTGGAGACAAACTTGGAATGGGAACTTATACTAAAATCAGGGCATACAATTCGAGAATTGAAGCCGAACAGTTTAAACTAATTGAATTAACCAGATCTGTTAAAGAAAAGATAATAAGTTCATTCTACAATTCCAAAACAGCACTGGAGAGGATAGAAGCTGCAGAAAAAGAGGTCAAATCTACTGAGGAAAGTTTAAAAATATCTCTTGTCAGGCTTGCAGTGGGAGAATCAACTTTTATTGATGTAATTCAGGCTCAAGCCGTAAAAGTCCAAGCAAAACAAAAATTAATACAGGCAACTATTGATTATAACAAAGCTCAAGTACAACTTTTATTCGATTCGGGGATAATTTCTGTACCTAATGTATTAAAAGATTACGAGATTCCGCCTGCTCCATAATAAGTAATGTAAATTTTTCTTCACATATCCTAAATAATTATCTAAAATTGCCGATAAAAAGAATATGGGAAACAATTATTTGTACAGGGTATCATCGATTAATTTTAATTTGTTTGATTTTATGCAAACATTATACTGGCCTATGAATAATAAATCAGCTAAAAATAAGTCAAACATGGAGCTTGAGATATTTGAACAAACAAATATCATTAAAAACCTTATTGAAAAATATATTACAAAAGAAAATTACATATTGATTAATTTACCGCTAATAATTAAGAAAGTATTTTTAATTGCAAGCGGCTCTTCTTATCATTGCGCATACATTGCAGCTGAAATGTTAAAAGAATCAGTTAATTGCGACGCTGAAGCAATATATGCCAGTGAATTTTCAATTAACCCACATAATCAAGTTGATGAAACAACACTATATATATTTATTTCCCAATCAGGAGAGACCTCTGATACCCTGCAAGCCCTTAAAGAAATCGCAAGAAAGACTGATAATATTTTATGCGTCACCAATAATAAAGACTCAACTTTATGGCAACTTTCAAGTTATAAAGTTTTAACTCATGCCGGAAAAGAAAAGAGCATTGCTTCTACTAAAGCAATGTCGGCACAGCTTTTTTGCTTATATCTTATTGTACTTAAAATTTTATATTCAAAGAATATTGATATAACTGCAGATCTTGCACAAATACACAATCTTCCCACCCATATCTCAAACGTATTGGATTCTGCCAAAAATATTAAAAAGATAGCAAAAAAGCTCTCTGAGTTTGACAATATATCAATACTGGGAAGCAAATACTTCTATGCATTGGCGAAAGAAGGTGCTTTAAAAATAAAAGAAACATCATATATTAATACCTGTGCTTACCCTCACGGAGAATTTATGCATGGGCATGTCGCCATTTTGAATAAAAAAGCGGCAATAATATCTATAATGGACGAATTACACAAAAATCAAATGCTTAAAAACCTAAAATCAATAAGAAATGATTATAAACCATATTTGGTCAGTATTTTCAACTATGAAACAATAGATGAAAATTATTCGCTTTCAAATCACAATATTAAGATTCCGACAGATACCAACGTATTCGCTATTTTTGGCACTCTTATAACCCTTCAGTTGCTTGCACTTGAAATAGCCAAAGTTTTAAAAAAGAATATTGATAAACCGACCGGATTGAAAAAAGTTGTAATAAACTAGTGTTCAGGCAAATATTTAACAAAACGAGAAAATACCAGAGGAATTATTGAAATAAATAAAAGTACATTTAATATGCCGAATTTTTGAGCAATTAAGCTTATTAAAGGCAGCATTAATCCTACTATTCCCCAACTAAAGCCCCCTATAAAGCCCGATATCATGCTATTATACTGCGGCATAATCTTTTGAGCCATAACCATATTGACAGGCACAGACAAAAAACTCACAAAACCAATTAAAACAAAAGCAATTAATGCATATAAAAAATGAGTATTATGTAAGTTGTAAAATATAATTGCAAGAGGAAATACACTCATCATTGATAAATAAAAAACTTTTTTTATGCCAAATCTATTTTCTATAAAAGCGCTCATATACGTTCCTGCGGCACCAAAAACCAGAAATACAAACAAAATCATCCCAATTTGCGAAGGTCTAAATCCGTTTTGCTTCCATAAAAATGGCAGAGTCAAAGTAAATGAACTTACAACAAGAGATTTTAGAACTGATATCATAATCAATATAACCATATCTTTATTTTTGATAATATCTTTAAATGCTTTTAAGAATGAGCTGTCATTTGAAGAAAGCTCATACAAAGATAATTTGGGTACAAATAAAAACATAGCCAATGCGGTAATGATACCCACTACAGAAGCAAACGGAAGTTTTTCTAATCCAAAAATATCAGTAATACCTGAAGATATTAAAGGAGCAATAGAAAATCCAAGTGTTCCCATCGCTATGTAAAAACCCATATTTTTGTTTGCATCTTTATCAAGGGAGAAAAAAGCAACAAAACTTGTTCCTTGCGGATGATAAAAAGAAACACCCATACTGCCAAGAATTATGAAAATTGCTAGCATATATGGATTTGTTGCAATCCCCACCAGTGAAAGAAATGTTGAAGCAAAAATTATACCCCAAAAAATAAAAAATCTTTTCTTAATCTTATCTGCAACAAAACCAAATAATGGCTGAGATATAGAAGAAGTTAGATTAGAAACGCTAATCATCAAAGCGGCAATCGTCATTGAAATATTAATTTTTGCAGCAATAAAAGGTAATATCGGGGTCAAAAAACCTGAATACGAATCTAATATAAAATGTGATGCACCTAACCAAGCCAGTGCTTTGTTATTTTTACTGTTCATACTAGTGTTTAAAATGCCTAATTCCTGTTGTTAACATAACAATATTATACTTGTTACATTCATCAATTACATCTTTGTCTTTAATGCTTCCACCGGGCTGGATTATACCTGCTATTCTACCCTGAGCAGCAACTTGAATATTGTCAATTGCCGGGAAAAATCCGTCAGATGCCAGAACAGCATCCTTTGAACCGTCACAAGCGCGATTCATGGCAATTTCAACAGCATCTACCCTGCTAGTCTGCCCTTGGGCAATACCAATAGCCTTAAAGTCTCTTGCAATAACAATAGCGTTTGATTTAGCATGTTTTACCACTTTCCATGCAAAAATCATATCTTCAATCATCTCTGCTGTAGGTTTAACCTTTGATACAACCTTAAAATCATCCTTATTTAATTCACCTTTGTCTGAATCTTGCACAAGAGTACCAAATGGAGTGATTCTGATTTCTTTATCCAGATATTTTTTATAATCAGCAAGTGGTGTATTAAGCTTAATTACTCTCAAATTTTTCTTTTGCTTTAGCATTTCTAAAGCTTTGGGAGTATAATCAGGCGCAATTACAACTTCTAGAAATACAGCTGTTAAGTGTTTAGCCAATGTTTCATTAACAACTTGAGACAAAGCCACAATTCCACCAAACGGGCTTATAGGGTCACAATCGAAGGCTTTTAAATAGGCTTCATTAATATCTTTACCCAAAGCTACCCCACAAGGTGCATTATGTTTAACTATAACGGCAGCACATACATCATAAAATTCACTCGCTATAGCTGTAGCTGCAGTCATATCCAAGATATTATTATAAGAAAGTTCTTTTCCGTTTAAAACATCATAATTTATTTGATTATCATTTTTATAGATTGCTGCTGACTGGTGGGGATTCTCTCCATACCTTAAATCATTGATTTTTTCGACAGATAAATTAAAATAATTTTTATAATTAAATTTATCTGACAAAGTATCTAAGACAGCACTATCAAAGTCAACTGTCTGTTTAAATACTTCTATAGCCAATTTTTCTCTTAAAGCAAGTGTTGTTTCACCTTTATTATCTTTTAGTTCTTTTAATATTTCATTATATTGATTGATATTTGAAACAGCAACAACCCTCTTGTAATTTTTTGCCGCTGCTCTAAGCATACAAGGCCCGCCAATATCAATTGATTTTATAAGTTCGTCTGGTTCTAAATCTTTTTTAGAGGCTTCAATGAACGGATAAAAATTCACAACAACCATATCTATTGGTAAAATATTTTCTGATTCTAAATCATCGGCTTCGTGCCTATCATCAAGATTTGCTAGTATTCCTCCGTGTATTTTAGGATGAAGAGTTTTTACCTTTCCATTTAACATTTCTTTAAATCCGGTGATTTCAGATACTTCAATTGCTTTTATACCGGCATTTTGCAATGTTTTACAAGTAGAGCCTGTAGAAATAATCTCATAATTATATTTTTCGACCAATTCTTTAGCGAAATCAACAATTTTATCTTTATAATAAACGCTAATTAAAGCTCTTTTCTTCATATCCTCTCCAATCATTATTGTTATGAGTATAATTTACCATAAAAAAATAGTAGTTGACACGTTTTTATCTTAAAATAATAATATGACGGAAATTCAAAACACACTGACTGTAAAAATTGAAAAATTGCTTTATGAAGGATTTGCTCTTGCAAGAGCAAATGACTTCCCAATATTTATTGAAAATGCATGCGTTGATGATGAAGTTGAAATTGAAATCACAAAGAAAAATAAAAGATATGCAACAGGAAAAATTATAAAATTTATTAAAGAATCAAATAAAAGAGTTAAACCCTTTTGTGCTCTGCATAACGTCTGTGGCGGCTGTCAATGGCAATATATAGAATATAACGAGCAATTAAAACAAAAAGAGAATATTGTCAGAGAAACTATTGAAAAAATAACCGGTAAAAATATAAAAATACTGCCAATAATAGCCTCTCCTAAACAAATAGAATACAGACATAAAGTCCAGTATCCTGTTTCTCAGACGAAAGTTTCAAAAAGAATTATGGCAGGTTATTACAAAAAAAACTCACATGAACTTGTAAACATAAAATTTTGCCCTATACAACCTTTGGACATAAATGACATTATTGAAAAAATCAAACTTAAAGCTCAAGAGTTAAATATTACCGCTTACAATGAAAAGAAACATTCTGGAACATTAAGACATATAGTTATAAAAAATTCCGATTTTTATAAACAAAACCTGATAATATTTGTTATTAATTCAGAGACTATACCTGATTCAATCAAGCAGCTCGCAAATCACATTTTTAAGACCCAAAATAATATTAAAGGCATCTGCGTAAATTTAAATACAAAAAAAGGAAATGCAATCTTGTCTGATAGAACTGTCTGCATTGAGGGGGATGGCTACTATTTGGAAAAAATTAAAAATACCAGTTATAAAATAAGTTCAAACAGCTTTTTTCAAGTTAATCCGCATTCAGCAGAAAAAATGCTTGAAATTGTTAAATCCATTGCATCAACAATTAATAATAAACCAACCGTCCTAGATGCTTATTCCGGAGTAGCAAGTTTCGGAATATATTTAAAAGATATTGCTGAAGAAATTACATGTGTAGAAGAAATTAAATCTGCCCATAAAGACGCTATAGAAAATATTAAAATAAACAATGCCAATAATGTCAAAGCAATTAACGGGAATGCTGCTCAAATATTTGAAAATTTTATAAAAGAAAAAAAACAGTTTGATATAGTTATTTTAGATCCCCCAAGAAAAGGCTGCGATAAAAAAGCAATAGATTTAGTTACTAACCTTGCTAAAGACAGTATAATTTATGTAAGCTGCAACCCTGCTACTTTAGCAAGAGATTTAAATTATCTGCAACAACAAGGATTTGAAACAGAATACATTCAACCGCTTGATATGTTTCCGCATACATATCACATAGAATCAATAGCACTGATAAAGAGAGTTAAGGAATAAATTATGAAAAAAAACATTTGTGTCTACTGCTCATCAAGCAACTATCTAAACGAAAAATATTATAAGCTGGCACAAGCATTAGGCGAAAAAATTGCAATTAACGGATATAATCTTGTTTACGGCGGAACGACAGTAGGATGCATGGGGCAAGTAGCAAGTTCTGTTATCCATAATGGAGGCAAAGTTCTAGGCGTTATCCCTCAAAGAATTGCGGATGCAGGCTTAACCAATCCAAATCTTGCCAAAACAATCATTACTAAAGATATGCGAGAAAGAAAAGCTACAATGGAAAAAAATTCTGATGCATTTATTGCAATACCGGGAGGTTTCGGAACCTTTGAAGAAATATTTGAAATTATTGTAGGAAAACAACTCGGCTATCACAAAAAACCTATAATCTTTTTAAATGTCGATAATTTTTATAATCCATTATTTCAAATGTTTGAAAACTTATACTCTGAAAATTTTGCAAAAGAAGAATATAGGAGCTTATATCATATAACAGAAGATATAAATGATATTTTTGACTATCTTGCAGACTATAAAGAAATAGAGTTAGTTCATAAATGGTAAACTTTTAAAACTTTTTTGCGATTTAATTTGCTTTTAGGTAATATATTTTTATGGAAAGACACACTGCGAAGATTTTAGGGTTTAATGTAGATTTATTTAGCCATAAAGAAGCAATTTTATATATTGAAAAAATGCTTGCAAACAATATCGGGGCACACGTTGTAACAATTAATCCCGAAATGATTGAAGCTGCACAAAAAAACCAAAACTATTCATCTCTCATAAAAAATGCTGATTTATTAATACCTGATGGAGTAGGGATAAAATTGGCATTAAAAATTTATGGCATAAAACAAGAACAAATACCGGGAGTTGAATTTGCAAAAGAAATAGTAGAAATTTGTGAAAAAAATAATTACCCTATAGCTCTTATAGGAGCAAAGGAAGAAGTTATCACTAACACTGTTGAAAAGTTACTTGAAGAGTATCCGAATTTAAAAATAACCTTTAAAAGAAACGGGTATTTCACAGAAACAGATGAAGAAGAAATTATAAAAAATATCAAGAAATCAGGAGCAAAACTTGTTCTTGTAGGGTTAGGTGCCCCAAAACAAGACTATTTTATAAATAAATGTAAAAATATTGTTAACAATGCAATATATATTGGTGTTGGAGGAAGTTTCGACGTATGGTCAGGACTGGTTAAAAGAGCCCCCGAGTTCTATAGAAAAATAGGCTGTGAATGGCTATATAGAACAATCAAAGAACCATATCGGTTTAAACGTATATTCCCGACTTTACCATTATTTCTTTTTAAAGTTATAATAGAAAATGTAAAAAATAGGTTGAACAATGGTCAAAATACTCACTCAGGCAGAAATTGAAGCGATAAAACAAACTTCAAAAAAAATTAGAAAACAAATTTTGCAAATGATACACAACGCAAAATCAGGGCATCCCGGCGGCAGTTTATCTACTGTAGATGTTTTAACGGTCCTTTATAAAAAATGCATGAGGCACTACTGTGATTGTGAAGCTAATCCCGATTTTTCAAAAAGAGACAGGTTTATTTTATCAAAAGGACACGCATCGGCTGCACTTTATGCAATTCTTGCAGATTGCGGATATTTTTCAGAAGAAGATCTCATGACATTCAGAAAATTTGGTTCAAAGCTCCAAGGACATCCTTCTTGCAAGCTTCTTAAAGGAATTGAAGTCTCAACAGGTTCATTGGGACAAGGACTTTCAATGGCTTGCGGAATTGCACTTGGACTAAGATTAGATAAAATCGATAGCAAAATTTTTGTTTACATGGGCGACGGAGAACTTCAAGAAGGCAGCGTTTGGGAAGCTACTATGAATGCAGCTCACTATAAGCTAAACAACATAATAGCAATAGTTGATAAGAATGGGCTTCAAATCGACGGATGCACAGAAAGTGTAATGTCACTCGGTTCTATTGCCGATAAATTTAAAGCTTTCGGCTGGATAACAGATGAAATCGACGGGCACGACATTCAACAGATTTATTCTTCAATAGAGAACGCTAAATCAAATACAAAACCTACAGTAATAATTGCTAATACAGTTAAAGGTAAAGGTGTCTCATTTATGGAAAACAATGCAGGGTGGCATGGCAAAGCTCCCAACGATGAACAGTTGCTAGAAGCAATAAAAGAATTAAGGTAAAACAATATGATAGACTTCAATCCTTCAAAATCAATACGTAACGCTTACGGAGAAACGTTAGCTCAACTTGGAGTTCAAAATGAGAATATTGTCGTAATTGATGCAGACCTGTCATGTTCAACTCAAACGAAAATATTCGCTAAAGAATTCCCTGAAAGATTCTTTAATGTGGGGATAGCAGAGCAAGATGCAATGACAACAGCTGCAGGTTTTTCTACTGTTGGTAAAATTCCGTTCGTTTCAACTTTTGCAATGTTTGCAACAGGAAGAGCCTGGGAGCAAATCAGAAATTCAATATGTTACCCTAAATTTAACGTTAAAATTGTTGCCACACATGGCGGAATTACTGTCGGGGAAGACGGCGCAAGCCATCAAGCACTTGAAGATATATCATTGATGAGAAGCCTACCTAACATGACAGTGATTGTCCCTGCCGATGATACCGAAACAAGACAAGTAATTGAATTTGCTTCTAAATATAAAGGGCCTGTATATATAAGACTTTCAAGGCTTAACTTACCTGGTATCTTTGATGAAAAATCTTATAATTTTTCAATTGAAAAAGCCGTTCTTATCGAAGAAGGAACTGATGTAACATTAATTTCAAATGGTGATACTTTGAATGAAGTAATCACTTGTGCTAAAATTTTAAAAGAAAAAGGTATCTTAGCCGAAGTTATTCATATACCCGTAATAAAACCAATTGACAAACAATCAATCATAAAATCAGCTTCAAAAACAAAAAATGTGGTAACTATAGAAAACCACTCAATAATTGGAGGATTAGGAAGCAGCGTTTGCGAAGTTTTAAGCGAAAATTTACCAACCAAGATGCTAAGGATAGGTATAAATGATCAATTCGGACAAAGCGGCGAAGCTAAAGAACTCATGGAATACTACGGGCTAAATGCAAATAAACTGACAGAAAAAATTAAGGGATTTTTAAGCTAAATGATTCAACTAAGAAACGTAACCAAAAGATATAAAAATAATTATGCACTAAAAAATATTAATCTTGATATTTTATCAGGTGAATTTGTATTTTTGACAGGTTCTTCCGGCGCAGGTAAGTCAACCTTAATGAAACTTTTATATAGAGAAGAAACTCCAACCAGCGGTAAAGTCATGGTAGGGGGCATTAATATTGCAAATTTATCAAATGATAAAATTCCAAACCTGAGAAGATGTATGGGGATTGTATTCCAAGACTATAAATTATTACAAAATCAAAGTGTTTATGACAATATAGCTTATGTAATAAGAACTTTAGGTATGGGCTCTAGAGAAATTGAAGCAAGAGTTACAGGGGCTTTAAAAGTTGTAGGCTTAATCGACAAAATTAAAGCTAAGCCGACTGAGTTATCAGGAGGGGAACAACAAAGAGTGAGTATAGCAAGAGCAATAGTAAACGGACCACCTTTGCTTATAGCTGACGAACCTACTGGTAATTTAGACCCCAAAAACTCTATGGAAGTTATGCAAATTTTGGAACAAATCAATCAAAAAGGAATTACAATTCTTGTAGCAACTCACGATCAGGCTATGGTAGATTACTTTAGAAAAAGAGTAATCACAATGGAACAAGGTCAAATAATAAGAGATATTCAGGCAGGTACATATGAGTGATAGCAATAAATCGAAAATCAAGAAAAAAGTAAAAGCTCATATTCCAAAAGATTGGCTTGGAGAGCTTCGTATTATTTACAGAATAGGGATGGAGACAATTAACGGTATACAAAGAACCGGACTGGTCAATATTGCCATTATTACAACTATGGCAGCAATTTTAACTATTTTCGGAGCTTTATTCAGAACTACAATTTCATTAAGCAGCTTTGTTCATGAACTGGGTAATGCTCTTGAAATATCAGTATATATTAGAAATACATCCAATCCACAGCACTTGGCAGCTAGAATCAAAGAAGTACCTCACGTTCAAAGGGTCACTGTAATTACAAAAGAAAAAGCGTGGAGCGACATGAAAAAACAAATTGATGTATCAGATATCGAGAACCCACTGCCTGATACCCTGCATGTCAGAATTGATAAACCTCAAAATATCGAAGAAGTTTACCAAAAAGTAAAAAACATCCCGGGAGTAGAAGATTTAAATTATGCAAGAGATATAGCAACAAAAATGCAGGTCTTTAATAAAGTTGCAAATACAATGACAGTTATTGTCGTAATATTCGTTGGAATATTGACTATAGCGATTATAAACAATACAATTCAACTTGTAATCCAATCGAGAAAAGAAGAAATAGAAATAATGCGTTTAATGGGTGTGAGTAACTGGTATATTAAAATACCTCTTATACTACAAGGTGCGATTTATGGATTTATTGGGGCTTTAATATCTCTTCTGCCTTTAAATGCAATACAAAATGGACTATTAAAGGTTCACGCATTTTTTATGGTGCCATCACCAGTTCTTGCTGTTAATATAGTTATATTTACATTATTTTTGATAGCCATAGGATTTGGTGCAATGGGTAGTTTGTTATCAATAAAGAAACACTTGCAGGTATAAATGAATTCTTCAGAATTTCTAATAGATCCAAGCCAAATTCCGGCAATGCCAAATGTAATCGTTAAGGCATTAAATATTATAAAGAGCGATGCAACAGGGATTAGCGAACTTGGAGAAATTATTTCTTACGATCAGGCTCTTTCAACTCAGGTTTTAAAGGTAGTAAATTCAGCCTATTACGGTTTTTCCCAGCAAGTAATTTCTATTAATAAAGCGCTTGCTCTTATGGGAATGACTCAAGCTAAAAACATAATTTTGACTGTGGCTATGAAGTCAATGCTTACTAATTATGGCGGAAAAGAGCTATGGGCACATTCGATTAAATGTGCAGTGGCAGCAGAACATCTTGCTGAAAAATTCAAATTAATGAACCCTGATGAAGCATTTATGCTTGGTTTTTTACATGATATAGGCAAAATACTTTTAAATAAAAAAAATCCTATTAAATACCAAAAAGTAGTTGATTTAAAGGCAAGAGGACTTGATGTTATACATGCAGAAAAAATATTTTTCAAAACTGATCATACTGATGTGGGATTTTTAATGGCATCAAAGTGGAAACTGTCGATAATTATTGCAAATGCAATAAAATACCATCATGACCCATTAAAGTCATCTATGGCAAATATTGCATCGCTGACATATTTTGCAGACAGATTAGTTCAAAAATATTTTAAGAAACCATATTTTGATATAAATGTTGTAAAAAAGACAAAAATATACATAGATAATCCAGAAGAAGAAAGAGAAATAATTTTAGAAAAGAGTGAATCTCTGTTATCGGAACTTATAAAATAAAAACTTGTATAAAAAAAGCGGTTTATGATAAACTATAACAAAAGGAGAAGTGGCCGAGTGGCTGAAGGCGGCACCCTGCTAAGGTGTTAGGTGGAGTAATCTGCCTCCCGGGTTCGAATCCCGGCTTCTCCGAATTTTAATAAAAACACCTGATATGGGTGTTTTTTAGTTTTGATTTAATTACAGATACCAATTCAGTTTAAACACTATCAATTGCCTGAACTGCTTTCAATTAAGCAATACGACATTACCAGGTCAGCACCAAAGTTAACAAACAGTTAAAAATTTGTATTTCAATTATTTTCTATTAATTAGTTATAAGCCTGAATATTGTGAATTTTCTTTGTATTATAAACTACAAAACAAGCAGGATAACAAGGATAGTTACCAGGATCAATACCTGCATCAATATGGAGTTTATTAATAATAACGTCTCTGGTGTAAGAATCTATGCATTTTTCAATCTTATTAATTGCACTTGAATATGCTTCAGACCAGCCTTTGTATTTTTCTATATTGGTACCGAGTTTTTCATCTACAATGCTCTTAATTTTTTCATTTGTCCTTATTTTTTCGTAGAATCCATGTTGAAAACGTGCTGTTGAACCATTATAATCGCAACTTATAACGGCTCCGCCACCTAACATATGTGCCTCGTATTCGCTACCAGTGAAACAAGTTCCAGGTCCAGCCAAAGTTCTGGTAACTTTATCGGGATCAAATCCATTTTTAATTATATTACTGCGCACTTCTTGCATTGTGCCATGGAGTAAGCCCTGAGCCGTATCATTTTCTGTCATTTTACTTATACAGGCTTTGATATAATCAGCAACGCTTCCTTCAAGCTTTTCCCCCGCTGGAGTAACAAATTCAAATACTTCATTATCCAAAGCTTCTTTTATTTCTGCCTGAATCTCTTTTGGGACAGTAAATTGACGTCCTGAAAAACTAATTTTTGGAGAATAAAAAATATTAGATTCACTGTTTAGAGACTTTGTCAGCCCTTGTTTCACTTTAATGTTTAAAAAATCTTCTTGTTTTTTCTTAAAAGCAATTGGGGAATTAGAACCAACCAAAACATTTAATGAAGTATTTAACATAAATTACCTATTATTTTTTAAGTACATCTCAATAAGATTTCTAAAGATAAATAATTTACTTTTTAGACAAAATATTGTTTTTTTGTAACAAATACATCAGTTCCGACAAAAAAAAACCCAAAAACATTCAATTTAGTTATAAAACATCAAAATAGAAGAAAAATCTCATTTTTACAATTATTCTTCTTATATTGATTTTTCAAATAAAATTTTGATTTCTATAAACCTTTTTGCCAAAGTTGTCTTAACAGCTTGCTATTCTCATTTATATCAAAAAGATTGCGATACATTCAGAGAATATTGCTGTTGAGGCTACAATATTCGTGTATATCAATATCACAAATACAGTCATACAAAGTGCTTATAGTTTAGAGACTGTTAAAATATTTCCAATATTAAAAATAAATCCATATAAATTACCAAATATAATTCTACCCTATTATAAATTTGAACTATATTTGATTTTATACAAACTCAAATTTTATTTTTGAGAATGACCCATATAAGCAGTTATGGCAGATACTAAAGCACTTAAGCCTACCAAAGTATAAACTGATCTGCTTAAAATTGTCATATCACCAAAAATTGTTGCCACAAGGTCAAAATTAAATACTCCAACCAGACCCCAATTTAGAGCACCTATCAAAACTAATATATATGAAGTTATTTTTAAAAAATCAAACATAGCCAAACTCCTTTCTTTAATAAAATTACACATGTTGTTTACAAAAAACATTAGCTGTTTGTTTAATTCTTTAATTAGATATTTTGGTTAAAATTATTGAGTTATGGCAGTAAATTTAATTTTTCCTAATCAATTATTTGAAGATTTGTCTTTAATCGACAAAAATAATAAAACCTTTTTAATTGAAGAGAGCGAATTTTTTACTGCCTTCAATTTTCATAAGAATAAATTAGTTTTACACAGAAGTTCAACTAAATTTTATGAAAATTATCTCTTAAAAAATAAATTTGATGTTGAATATATTGAATTTAAAGAAAATTGGATAGAAATTTTGAAACAAAATAACATTGATGAAATTATAACTTATACGTTAAACAATTTTGAGCTGGAAAAAAAAATTAAAACAGCTGGTTTCAAAGCCTCTTTTATAAAATCGCCAATGTTTTTAAGTTCAAATGAAGAATTTGAAGAATTTTTTGCTGCAAAAACACATTTCTCTCAAACATCATTTTACATTCATATGAGAAAAAAGCATGAAATATTAATTGACAAAAGTTCAAAACCAGATGGGGGCAAATGGACATTTGATAAAGAAAACAGAGAAAAGATTTCAGAAAATATTAAAATATCCCAACTTCCCAAAATCAATGAAAATATTTACGTAAGAGAAGCAAAAGAATATATTGATAAGCATTTCTCAAAAAATATCGGCTCACACGCTTTTTTTAATTATCCTACGACTTTTGATGAAGTTAATTTTTGGATTGAAAATTTTATTCAAAACAGACTCGAAAATTTTGGAACATATCAGGATTCGATTGTTGAAAATGATTCATTTCTTTTCCACTCAAATATATCTTTTGCATTAAATACGGGTTTGGTTACGCCACAAATATTATTGGAAAAAATTATTACCGCAGATGTTCCAATAAATTCAAAAGAAGGCTATATAAGACAAATAATAGGCTGGCGAGAATTTGTTAAAGGTATTTACGGTTTAATCGGGCAAGAACAGATAAAATCAAACTTTTGGGGATTTAAGAACAAATTATGTCATAAATTTTATACAGGAGAAACAGGAATTTTACCTGTTGACAACGTAATTAAAAAACTCTTAAAAACAGGTTATGCAAATCATATTGAAAGATTGATGGTTTTGGGAAATTTCTTTTTGCTATGCGAAATCAATCCTCAGGAAGTTTATAAATGGTTTATGGAAATGTCAATTGATTCTTATCCTTGGGTAATGTGTGCGAATGTTTTTGGAATGAGCCAGTTTTCAGATGGTGGCAAGATTGTTACCAAGCCTTATATTGCATCTTCAAACTATATTAAAAAAATGAGCAATTTTGAGCCCGGAGAATGGTGTGAAATTCTTGACAGTTTATTTTGGCGCTTTGTTTATAAGAATAAAGTATTTTTTCTCTCCAATCCCAGATTAAGAGTAATTACTGGAAATTTAAATCGTAAAAATAAAGAAGAAATTGATAATTTGGTTAATTTAGCAGATAATTTTATAAAAAATATGTAATTTGATTGATGTAAATCTATTATTAAATAAAATAAATTCCTGTGTTTATATTAGTATTTTGCCTTTAAAAATATAATGTAAAACTTATTAAAAGTTTATTGAATTATATTTTAAATACAATTTTTATACAAAATTGACAAATTGACTTTATTCTAAATAGGAATAAAATAAGAATAGATATTTTTGAGTAGAGAGATTTTAATGCAAAATAATAAATATATTCCGATATATATATATTGTTTTGTTTTTTTAATTTTTACTTTATTAACGCACCTTATCTTAAAAAATATTGTATTAATGCATGAAGATCTTGAATTCTATAATGATTTAAGACGTATTATTTTCTATCCCGACAATGGCAGCTATCCTGCAGGCATAATAAAAATAATCACTACTTGGTATATGCCAGCTTTACTACATATACATCCAAACGATTTTGTAATTTCATTCGGTTCATATTTTCGAGCTTTTAATATGGTTTTACTATCATATATTTTATCATTACTACCATTTATAAATAGTGATAATAAATCATTAAATATAAAAAAATTATGCATTCATTTATTATTATTTGTTATTGCTTATCTTGCAGTTTGGGGGGGACTGTTTAGATATAGCGCATATGATTTACAATGTTCTACAGCATTTTGTAGATTATTTATTCCAAATATTTTTTTCGCCTTTTTTTGGCTTAAATGGACTAAATATTTTATTAATCCGGAGCAATTAAATTCAAAGGTTTTGTCATTAATATTACTTTCCGCATTTATATTAGGTGCATATTTTGAGCTAACAACCGTAATATCATTAGTGTCAATGTTTTTTATTTTAATATATGGGATAGTAAAAAAACAAAAATTATTGCATATCTATACATTACCCTTAATATTTTTAATTATTGGAAGCTTAGTCTTATTTATTAATTATAGTTTCCTCGACCATTATGAATCGAAAAATCCATCTCTTACAATTAATACGATTATTTATAATTTCAAGTTATATCAAGACTTTTTTAATACATACTGGCTTGAAATTATAAAACCTCATTTAATTTGCTATTTTATAATTATTTTCTCTGCTATATTTTCTTTTGTCGATAAAAGAAATACGAATTCCCACAAAATTACTTTTGTTTCTTTATGCTTAACGGCAAGTTTTATAATACTATTCTTAACTTTTATATTAATGGGCAAAAACCATCCGACTGGAACTTTTTGGTGGATTTCCCACTGGGGTATTAAAATGACAATGAGGATTTGCCTCCTAATTCCTACTATGCTAGCTATAAATCCTGTTATACAAAAAATTACAAAAAGCAAAGATAATAGATTATTCAGTACTATATGCATAATGTCAATTTTTATAATAACCACAACAACAGTTAATTATAAAAAATCAGTAAGTGAAGTTCTAGATGCCACTTTGACTACCAGAGAAAAAGTTTATAAATATGATAAACTGGTAGTGTCTCAGTTAAATGGAAATTTACCAATTAAACTCCCAAAAAATTATTTTGATTGGGACGACAATTTAGAATTAGAATATTTAAGTGCTGTTTACGGAACTAATCCTAATAATATCATTTTCGTATCATCAAATTTTGAAAACATAACACAAGAGCTAAATATTTCAATTTCGGATAAAGAATTAAAAGACCTTAAATTTAAAAATCTCAGAAAATAAATATGGATTTGTAAATTAAAATTTCACTGTAATTCAAAGAAATTCTTAAATAATTTTAGCTTCATTACAAAATGTCAGATTATGTGTATAATATTTATTATTAGTATAATCAGGAGATGAAAATGGGTATAAGTGTTGTTTTGCTTGCAAAACACGAAGCCAAAAATCTTGACCATTTACTCCCTCTTATTGTTGAGAATATAAAAAAACTCGGTGAAGAATACGAAATTATTGTTGTAGATGGAGTAAAAACTGAAGATAACACTCCTGAAATTTGCACTAAATTTAATGTTAAGTATTATAATCAAGAAGAAAACAATTTTGGAAGTGCCTATAAAACAGCAATAGAACTTGCAACCAATGATAAATTTTTAACTTTAGATTGTGATAACTCACACCCCCCTGAAAAAATACCTGAACTATACAATAAATTTGTCAGTGAAAATTGTGATATAGTAATCGGTTCTAGATACGTTCAAGGCGGAACTACTAATGATAACTTTATATCAATTATAATGTCTCATTTGTTAAACAATACATTTAGATTTATATTCAATATACCTGCCAAAGATTTATCTGCAGGATTCAGAATATATAAAACTAATCTACTAAAAAGTATTTCAATAGAAGGGCAAAACTTTGATGTAATGCAAGAAATAATTATAAAAATGAGAATTGCAAAACCAAATCTAAAAATTGCTGAAATACCTATAAATTTCAATAAAAGACTACATGGAAAATCGCATAGGAATTTACCATTATTTATATTTACCTTCATTTTTACACTTATAAAACTATTTATACTGGAAACCCATTATAAAATTAAAATGTTTTTTACCGGTGGCAAACATGAAAAATAAAAATCTTATATTTTTCATATCGATTATTGTTTTTATTTCAAGCTTATTTTTTACATTCATAAAAAAGGCGGATTCAATAAAGTTAAATATCTATAAACCTTTATACGAAACAATAACTTTTAATATTGACAAAAGCAAAACAAATGATACTTTCATAACTGCCAACGGTAAATATATTAAAATGAATCTGATTGATAATACTTACCAAGCCGAACTTCAAAATAAAAACATAGAAAGTATCAAGCTATACACTCTACAGGAAGAATCAGATAATTTACCAAATGTTTATATCTATAAAGACACTTCATTAATAATCATAGATAATTATGACAATTTATCCAAAACAAAAGAAACTTTCTCTAAATCACAACAAGATAACCCTAATAGTTATAATGTTTATGATTTAACAAATATAATCAAAAACAATCACACAAATTCGATAAATTTTTCGGGTTATTTTAACACAATAATGATTCTCATCTTAGGATTTTTTCAATCCGCATCTCTTTTTATTTTTCCTATAATAATTTTTTTAACTTCAATTTTATATTATGAGTTTAATAGAAGGGAAATTACCATATTTAAAAAAATTAATATTTATTATATATTATTGCCGCTGATTTTAACAATTGCGATATTACTAAGATTAAATGGTTTAACTGACGACCCGCTATGGTACGATGAATTTTTTACAGTATTCTATTATGGAAGCCCTCATCAACCTTTTGGAATAGTTTACAGTGATATTGGAAATCCCCCGTTCTATTTTATTTTAGTAAGATTTTGGACTTTATTATTAGGAACTTCAATTATAGCAATAAAAGCGTTACCATTTTTAATTGGGGTTATTTCTCTAATTGTCACCTACATTTTTTTAAACAAATATTTTGATAAAAGTACAGCAATTGCAGGTCTTTTTATTACAAGTATAAATTCATATTACATTTATTACTCACAAGAAATAAGAACTTATGGTCTATTAATACTCTTAACTTCATTGATGGCATATTACTTATTTAAAATAATGACTGATGATAAAATTCAAGACTACATCTTATATTGTTTGATAAGTATCGTGGCAATTAATTCTCACTATTATGAAACTTTTGTATTTTTCTTTAATCTTATCTTTGGATTAATACTTTTGTTTAAAACATCTCAAACATATAAAATCAAAAAATTTATATGGGTAAATTTAATTTCCTTGTCAATATTCGTAGTTTATTTTATACATACAGGATACAACGCTATTTCAATGCCAGGTTATAATTCCTGGATTAAGCCATTTTCATTAAAAGTAATAAATGATATAACTCTTAGTTTCTTTGGATTTTACTGGCTTTTGGCAATATTTTTAATATCTTATCTTATAATTTACTTTTATAAAAAAGAATTTAATTCAAAATTTAATAACAACATCTCTTTTTCAATATTAACTTATTGTTTTTCATTAATACTCATAATGTTCTCATTCGCTTTCTTATTTTCTATACATAAATCAATTCTCGTATTCAGGTATTTCATGGCTGTTTATCCTGCATTTATAATCTTTATGACAATAATTATCTCTTATTTAATTAAAACCAAAGCAAAATACCTCGGAGTTACTCTACTAATTTTATTTATCGGAACATTTAACTCCCATAACTTTGAAATCATCAGAAAAGCTAATGTAGGATACTTAGCCCAAATAATGGATTTAGCATATAAAGATGCGGGAAAATATTTAGAAAACGGTAAAAAAGTTTATGTAATGAGCGCAGATGATAATATAATTTTTCCGCCAAATACAGGTAATTTTTACAAAAGAAATCCAAAAATTAACTATATAAATGACAGCGATTTTTATTTTAAATGTAATAGAATTTTAAAAGATGAAAAAAACTTTGTATTATACACTGATATAAACATACCGGAATATATAAATAAAACAAATATCTATAATGCGGCAACCAAAATACCTGTTTACATCTATATTAAAGATTAAAGTGCTTAATCCTTTTCTTTTTTGGTTTGCTGAGCTAATAAAATAAATATAACAGGAATTGTAACTACAGCATTAAAATAAAAATACCTGTAATCATCATTACATAAATACCACATTGTTCCAAAATTATAAATAATAGTAGGAATAACATAAAGTAAAGGTGCTAAACCGTTTCTATAATATGAAAGTAAGCCAAAAAACATTAGCAACATCATCTGAACGCCGGTCATCATTAACAGCATATTTAAAATGGGCAGATTAAAAGCCGTATCGAAAACATTAACTATAAACTTAAAATATTTTTGAAATGGCAATTCTTTATAAAAATACCCTATTGACTCTCCTTGATAATCAATCTTAAAAACACCCTCAGGAGTCCCCTGCGACTTCCAGGCCAAATCAGTTATATCTCTGACAGCAACCATAGAATTATATGGGTCAGCTTTTATAGTATCAATGGTCATTTTAACAAAGTTTTTCAAAGGCACCTTTTTGATAATATTACAAGCATCTGTTTCAAATCTAATATATACATAATGGCTCATTACATGAACTCTATGCCATTTTTCTTCATCCGCAATTTTTTTTATCAACTCCATAGTCATTGGAGTTATAGCTTTAGGATTTTTAATATAGACATCACTAATAATAGTCATTGGCATACTAATGCTTTCTTCAAAAAAATTATCAGGTCTTTGGGTATCCAAAGCCGAATATAAAGGACCTTTTATCAAAAATATAAATAATAATGACAAAAAGACCGCAATTTTAATTTGTTTTATGTCTTTTGCATAAACTTTCCATAAAATAAATAAAAATGGGAAAGTGAGCAAAACTGCATTATGCCTCATTAAAGAAACAAATGAAACACAAATTGCAAATATCACTATGTTAAAATTATTTTTTATCCATTTGCCCTTAGAAAAATAAATATTCATACATAAAGTAAATAGAAAAACAACAAATACGGCGAGCATACAATCTTTAACCGCACAAGTCATAATATTTCTGGTCATTTGGTTCATAATAACAGAAGCAAATACTAAATTTAAAATAACTTTATTAAAACCCCAGGATTTCATTGTCGCAATTAAATAACCAATTGAAAAACTAAATAACAAAATCTGGCAAAATATAAAAAAACTATAGTGGTTATATATTCTTGTAAATAGCCATATTATAAGAGTATGAAGAACAGGGTGCCAGTCTTCAAATATGAAACTTTGTACGGATTTCCATTGCTCACAATTATCAGAATATATTGCACCGGGGAAGTAAGCCGCTAAGTATATTAATAAGACTACTAAACATCCAAAAGCATATTTTAAAACACATTTTGTATCAAGTTTCTCTTTTGTTTGAGAAATAGTTAAATAAAAATTTTTCTTCCTTAAAAAATCAATCAAAAATATTATTCCATTGAAAACTATAAATGAATATAGAAAGGTAAAAAATAATCCCATTAAGAAAAAACCGGTATTCCAAACATAACTTTCAGTATATAAAAAATACCTTGTTACAATAATGAATAACGAAAGGAACGATGCAGCAAGAATAAAAAATATTTGTTGTTTTTTATTAAATGGCTCAAAAAAGACTTTTAAAAAAGATGTGTACTTTGAGAATAAATTTGAAATATTTTCTTTTAAATTCATAACAGGCTATCTCTCCTTTTATATCAATCAATAGTTATTTAACATTGTGCTTACTTATTTTTAAACATTTAATATAAGTACCTGAGTCCGTTTTTTGCTCCTCAATTATTTTGCAATTAGCATTAATCTGTTTTTGTATAGCCTCGTACGCAAACGGGTTAGGGTTATATGGGCTATGGTATATATGTATGCATTTATTTAACGGCAAATGATTGAATGTAATATTAATATCATCCCAACGGGTTTCAAAAAAGTAGTTATTCAGCTTCATATTTTTTTCTTTCAGATAAAGCTCAAAAACATTCTGGCTACCCATATCTACATATACTATATCATCAGGGTTAACTTTAACTTTGCTCAAAATATCAACATATTCTTTAGCAGTTGTCTGTTTAAAAATCATTTTGGTTGAATAATAATACTTAATTTGGTTAAAAATATCCATACTATAAAAAATCCATAACCATGATACGATTATAGGAACAGATATCAAAGACTTATTGATTGTTTTAAACGATATAAAATCGAATGCCTTTGCAATAATAAGAATAAATACCGGAATTAAAAATAATGAAACTCTATTCGGCGCTAGGGGGTATAACTTTAATAGCCCCGACAAAATTGCAAAACCTAGAATTCCAAGCAACAAAATCGATAAATATTTTTGATATTTAACTAGATAAAAAATTCCAAATAATGCTAAAATACTGCAAACAATTGTTATCTTGTCACTATCCCAGATAATGAACTTCAAAAAAGCAAATAAATGCATAGGACTTGTCGGAAAAAAACATTCATAATTACTCCAAAAAAACTGTATGGTTTTATTGGTCAATGTTCCTATTCCGTTAATTTTAAGCATTACTACAAAATTAAGAAAATATGGCAAGGCAAAATAAAGTCCATTTTTCAGTTTAGTTTTGAGGTTTTTTTGATCTTTTATTAAGATATAAGCCAATCCCCCCGCACAAACGGCAAATATAGATGTATAAGAAGCCCAGACTAAAGCTGATGCCAAAAGTCCCAGAATAAATAATTTCTTTTTATCCAAACTTTTGTCTTTAAGATAAATAGCAATAAGTATCACTAAAAGGCAAAAGAAAACATCACTGGAATATTGTTTAAACTCTTGGGAATATTGAAGTAATGAACGATTCAAACCCAAAAATACTATTGCAAATATTCTGGAAAATAAATTATTACATACTCTAAAAGAAATTATAGCAAATAATAAACAAGAAAATATTGAAAACATCAAAGGTATACAACGCAAGTTAGCTTCATTAATTACTCCATTTACAGAGTAAATTATTTTTGCAAGAACCAGAAATAAAGCAGGACAACATTGAGCATAGTCTAAAGGAAGAAACAGCTGAAGATATCCTCGCTCTTGTATATTCAATATCAATGAACCTTCATCTGTATAGAAGCCACCCGCATCTTGCCATATATGAATCCTTAAAAAAATACTTCCAAAAACTAATAAAATTATCATAAAGAGAGATAATATTTGATATATTGGTTGTTTTTTAAGCATTAATAAGAATCCTCAGTGTATACGATTTACTATTTTTTTTGAATATTTAAAACAAAATCTTTATCTAACAATTTTTGGAAATCAGAAGCTTTTATTTCATCGTTAGTTAGAGAACCACCAGCTTCTTTGAACTTTTTTAAAGCAATATTATCTTCATCAAAACCATACTCAATTTTTTTTAGGCCATAAACATCATTAAAATAACCTTCATAATAGCATTCCTCGACCCTGGCATTTTTTTCATAATTTTCATAAGGGACTTGATTGTAGATATTCCAAAGATTAATGTAATAAACATAATATGGCAGTATGACTTTTTGATTTTTATACGTATAAAATAGCATTAACTTATCACGTACATATACTGCCTCTCTCATCTTCTTTAGAGGTAAAGCAATTCTGGTATATGAATCGTTATTATATTTCAAGTATGTTAAATTCTGCATTAATAAAAATATAAAAACAAAAATAAGAACGTTGTTTTTTAAATTTTTATCAGACAAGCCTTCTAAAAGATTAATTAAAATTCTTATCATAAACATTAAAACAATTATTGTAAAAATGAGAATCAATAAAATCATATCAGGATGCCTAACCCAAAATCCGCCAAAATATTGTGTAGACCCCATAACATATAACGCAATATTAAATGCAAGTATAGACGACATAACAATATCTGCAAGGATTAACAGCCTTTTGTTTTCAAAGTTTAGATATTTATAAAATAGTATAGTAATTAGCACTAAGGCACATATTACTTTTCTGTGGAATAAGAATACATATTTTATAAAGTCAATTAAAAAATACTTTATACTTAAAAAATCAAACCAATGTTCTGAAACATCATACCCGGTAATCTTAATGTTAACATGATTTAAAAAGCCTTGATTTGAAACCAAAATTATTGTTCCTAAAAGTGAAAACAGTATAGGAAAAAATAGCGTTGCCAACTTTTTAATACGCTCTTTTTTGCTAAGGTTAAGCTCTGAATTAGATAAAGAAAGAGATATAACCGCAATAACTGAAATTAAAGTAAAAAATGAAGTGAAAGCAAATACTTCTCCCATACATGCCAACAAAAAACTGTAAAAAGAAAGTATCGTTATATCTTTTTTTGAAGGTAAGGCACTTTTGGTAAATAAATCCATTATTTTAATCAGAAGCAAAGAATAAAAAATAAATGGAAATAAAAAACGATAAAAACCTTCTCTAATTAAAAATTCACAAATTGATATCGTAAAAATTTGTTTGTATATAAATCCAAAAACCAGTAAAAAAACAAAAGGATACAATATATTATACTTCTTTTTATTAAAACTAATTGAGCTAATTGATAATGCTACCAGTGAAAACAAAGTTGCTAATATAATACTGCCTGCGCCAATTAAAAAATTTTGAGGGTGAATATGCAACAAATGAGGTAATGTAAACCCAAAAAACCTGTTTATTAAAACTATTGGAAATACGCCATGATAAGGCTCCAAATTATAGCCGTAAAAAATAGACATATCATCATCAAGATAATAGCAATTAGTCTTAAAAAATGATATTGAAATAAATAGTGTCAAAATAAAAATTATTATATAAGACAAACTTATTCCAAACTTTTTTATGTTATTTTTTAATTTACTCTCGTTCACTCTCTACTACCTAAAATATTCAAATAGTTTTTTTATTTTTTAGCCATTCTAATGAATAATGACAAAGATATAGGAAAATATACTCTTCGCATATCAATTTTATCCATAATTCATCCAAAATCATATTTTTTATTATATCATTTTTTTCTTTTCTTTCTGCAGAAATCTTCTTATTATTAATGATTTTTTTAAATGAATTTACAGGTGAAAACTCTTCTAAATTTTCTATTGTGCTTATATTCAATTTTTCGTAATCAGAGCATATTTGAGCGTGTTTTTCCAGTTTAAATTTGTGAAAAACAACTGAATTCATCATATCTCGATTTTGTATAAAATCAGTTAAAGTCTTAATTAAATCCTCTTCTGTTTCAGTAGGAAAGCCAACAATCATCATAATCTGATTCCAAATGCCATTCTCGCTTGTATTTTTGAGTACTTCAGTTCTTATATCAGGGTTTATGCCTTTGTTCATATCTTTTAAAATCTTACGAGAGCCGGTTTCGTATCCCCATTGAACCAGCCGCAAACCGGCTTTGTTCAGTTTTCTTAAAACCTTTTCATTAAAACCTTCTTCAAGACGTGCATATGCAAAAAATTCGATATCAATATTTTTCTCTAATATTTTATCCGCTAATTCATCAAAATACTCAGGCAAAATAGCTTCATCAATTATTTCAAATTTTTTTATGTTGTACTTTGTTATGAAGAATTCTATTTGATTTATAGCTTCATCTATACTGCAAACTTCAAAGTAAGGTTTACCATGTGAAATATCACAAAATGTGCATTTTCCCCAATAACAACCTTTAGAAAACTGTATTGGCATTATCACTTCCGGAGAAAAATAGCTTTTGAAATTATATCCCGTAAAATCCACATTGTACCTAGTTTTTATTTTGGAAGTTTCGGGTTTTTTATTATTTTTAAGTACACCATTTGAATTTAGATAATATAAACCGCTAACGCTTTCAATAGGGGCTTTGCTATTAACATATTCAGCCAATTCTATAATGGAAACCTCTCCCTCGCCTATAGAAACAGAATCAACGTAGTCACTAAAAACTTCTTTATTATTGGCAAAAGCATCAATAACTCTATTTACAAGATTGCCGCCAATATTAATATGAGCTTTTGTCTGTTTTTTTAATTCTTTAGCCAATGTAAGAGCAGGAACAAGCTGAATGGCATACGGCACGGATATTGCTGCAAAATTAGTATTTATAAAATCATGTTCTGAAATTTTATTTTCAAAATATTCAATAAAAGGATTAAATTCCCGATGAGAACATTGATAATCTATATCATCATAATTAAGAGAAAAATAAGGTTTTTTAACAGTTAAATAAGTCTGGGCGGGAGAATAAGGTAAGAAAAATATCTCAAGAGCTAAAGCTATTGTATCAATAGCTTTTATTGCTAACTCAGGATCATAGAAATCTTTATTAGATTTTATTATTTTAACTGCCTCATCAATAAAACCTACTGTTTGTTCAATATTCTTATTTTTGCTAAAAAATTCTTCTATATTCTCTTTTTTTAAAAGAAAGAGTTTGTCTTCATAGTTCATCTTCTTAAAAGCTGAATCAGCGCTTGTAAACTTTTTATAAGCTTTTGATAGATCTTTCAAATATAAATTTGACTTATCAATAGATTTTATTAAATTGACAGAACTCAAAGAATCATTATGAAAATCTGCATTATAATCTTGTCCTATTGCGTCAAAACCTGCTGCTTTTAATTGCCCGACAAGCAAAGGAACTGATAAATAAGGGCTCATTGGATATGCCAGTGGAGGGAAAATTAATACTGACTCATTATTCGCCATTTTAACTCTTTACTTCATATGATAATTAAACCTGATATAATTATACAACAAAAGTCAACAACAAAGCCATTGACTGCCCTTTTGTGACATGCTACAATCCATATTGCACAAGCAAAAAGAGATTATTTTGTAGTGAGAATAGTTTTAATTCGTCCAAACTACGAATCAACAGTCATATCACCACATATTGGAATGGGGTATCTGTCTTCTTATCTAAAAATGAGAGGAATAGAAACTGTCATATTGGATAATTTACTTTATAAATATGATTATAAAAAGCTTTTAAAAAAGATTAAAGATATCAAACCCGACTGTGTAGGAATAACATGCCTATCAGCATTCTATAGAGAGACAAAAGATTTATCTCTTGAGTTAAAAAGAAATGGAATGAAAGTTATAATAGGAGGTGTTCACCCGACATTTCTACCTTATACAACTCTGAAAGAAACGAAATGCGATTTCGTAATTTGCGGTGAAGGAGAAGAAGCCTTATGCAATTTGTTGTTAAACAACTTTGACAACAAAACAATAAAAGGCGTTTATAAAATGTCAGATTTAAACTCTGAGGAACATTACGAAACAACCGATTTAATTAAAAACCTTGATTCTATTCCATTCCCGGATTGGTCTCAAATTGATCCCAAAAAATACCCGTTAGTGCCGATGGGCACAGTCTCTAAAAAATTTCCCATAGCCCCAATAATGACTTCAAGAGGGTGCTGCGGAGCTTGCAAATTTTGTGCCAGCCCTTTTTTCTACAAACATAAAGTCCGATTCAGATCACCTGAAAACGTTATTGAAGAAATAAAACTTCTTGTAAACGAATACGGCGTCAAAGAAATTCAATTTATTGATGACAACCCTATTGTAAATCCTGATTATGCTAAAAAACTGTATAATTTAATGTTGGAAAATAATCTAAAAATCCCCTGGAGCTGCATAAACGGTATCAGGGCTGACTCTTTAACAGAAGAGATGGCCAAATTAATGAAAAATGCAGGCTGCTATCAAGTAGTAATAGGTATTGAGTCCGCAAATAATCAAATATTAAACCAAATTGGAAAAAATGAAACTATTCAACAAATAGATGAAGCGATTAATACCCTGCATAGTGTCGGAATAACTACCAGGGGCAATTTTATCTTTGGTCTACCGGGTGAAAACAAATCAACAATTGAAGAAACAATAAACTTTGCTTTGAAGTCAAAACTGGATAGAGCATTCTTTTCAATTTTAGATATCATACCCGGATGTGCGCTTTGGCAAAACAAAAACTACAAATGTAATCTGAGTTATTCCAATACCTCGTTTGTAAAACCTAATTGGGTTCCTGACGGGTTAACATCAAAAAATCTTGAGCAGGCTCTTGCTAGAGCCTATAGAAAATTTTATTTAAGGCCTTCAAAATTTGCAGGAATTCTGCAAGATTTAAAACCATCACAATATAGGCATTTATTACATAGGATGGCTGTTTTTGGAATAATAAATAATTAAAAGTTTACTTAACCCATTCATCTATGGATAATTCGGATAATTCCCAAGATTTACTGAGTTCACGTGCATTAATGTTACAGTATTTACAAAGAGAAATCGGGGCATTTAAATAATTAATTATCTGAGACAATTCGTTAACATCATAAATAGAGATACTGTCTTTTTTAAGTTGTGATATATTCTTTTTGAAATACTTATTAAAATACTTAATATTCGCAGCCAAACTGCAGGTATATATCCTGCCTTCGTTGAACAAAACACATTTTTTAGCTTGAAAACATTTTGCAAAACTATCTTCTTTATCTTGTAATCCTCTTAAATCAAGAGGAACAAAATTCATTGTTTTTGTTTCACTATCAGGATTAGTATAAAACTCCAGGTTAATATTATTTTCTGCACATTTATTCTCAATCCATTCAATATTTAAATTTATTGGATACTTGGAAATAGTAATGGAAATATTATTTTGCCTACAACTCTGCCAAAAATCTTCATTCATATCCTTTAAGAGAATCCCATTAGTAAAAATAAAGATATCAGAATTGGCAAAAAATTCACGTGTTATTTCTAAAATTCTGATTATCGAAGGATGCAATAATGGCTCCCCGCCCATTAAGTCAATACTTAAAATATTATTATGGGCAATTTCTCTTAGCCTTTTAATATCTTTTTTAAATTTGTTCACGGATATACAACCCTCAATTGCAATTGGAGCAAAGTGATCACAATATTTACAATTGAGATTGCAATGATTAACAATATTTATAGAAATTGAATGTAATGTTTTCATTATGAATTTTTATTGCATAAGCAATCTATTCCTACTATATCTCCTATAATATCTTGGCTTGGAATATTATCCTTATATGCGTTTAATAAACTGTTATATAATTTATTCAATGCATTTTTAATAGCAACTTCCTCTTCCGTAATTGAAATTGAGTCAAAAGGACTATTGATAAACCATTTTTTGTATATTTCAGACCCTACATCATCTTTATAGAACAACTGAATAATTTTTTCTATTTCATCATTTGAATAACCAAATATTTTGTGGTTTAGAATTTGTTTTAAGCAAGCCAACTCCGAATTAGATAATCTTTGTTTTTCTTCCGGTATGTGATCATTTTCCTCAATAGCCCTATCAATAAGAGTTATCGCACTATTATAGTCTTTTACCTCAATAAAATAAGCGATTGCAACTAAATTTTTAGAAAGCCTTAAATCTTTATAGTCTTCTTTAATAGCCTCCTTGTATACTTTGTCAAAACATTCATAACAAATGATTTCATCTCTCATCAACGTCATTTTCGGAATAACAATATGAAATGCAGGAAAATTCAGAAATGCGACATTTCTTATATATATTTCAGATGTCTGTTGTTTAATAACAGAAAGTAATTTTTGAAAAATTTCATTATTTGAAAGTTCTTCATCATACCAAGCAGTCCGGTCAAAATTCCAGCTTGATGACTCGAGGAAAAATCTCGAACCAAAAGGATATCTGGTCAAGTGAAGTAACCTTTTTATTAAAGCAACATCTAATTTAAAAATATCAAAATTAGGGGTTAACGGATTAAAAGTGGAATCCTTAATAAGAGCTTCTCTGGTTAAGGCAAAACCTTGTGCTAATTCTGTCAAACATCTTTCAATTGAAATAGGTAAGCTAGGATGTGCGCCAAATTTTACTGTATATTTGTTTGTTTCTTTATCAATTAAAGCTACTGCTATAACCGGATATTTTTTGCCTAAAGAAGCATCTCTAATCTGAACAGTAAACCCAAGTTTATTATACATATTTATAATTGCTGAAATATCTTCATATTGAGAGTATTCTTCTTCTGGAACCAAAGGACAAATATAACTATTAACATGTATTTCCTGAGCAACGTACCTTTCAAGTACTTCTGACAATCCTTGTACTAAAGCTTCTACAGGCGTATTACCGGCGCACATACCGTTTGTAATTCTTGTAATCGGATTGTATGGAAGATAAACGCTTTTTTTATCTGATACACTATAAAATTTTACGCAATTAAAACCCTTTACATCAGGCATATCTAAATAGTCGTATAATAATTTAATTTTATCTTCAATTGTCACTGAACTGCTATCAGTTGAATTGGTAAGTCCATTATAAAGATAAGTGAAAAAGTTTTGATTTACACAGTCAGGATTTTGATTAATAAATTCCGCTAATGGCACATCAACTTCATCCGGCAAAGGAAATTTTTCACTAAAAACGCACCAATTCTGAAATCTTTCAATCAACTCGGCATATCCACTTGCACGAGTGTAGTCAGGTGTTGTTCCTTTACCATTTTGTCCAACAAAAGGATTATCGACATATACCCTGCAAGAATAAACCGGCTTATCCATATTTGAATCAGGAGTACCTCCTAAAAAGGAAACTTTTGTTTCTAACCCGATGTTTCTTAGCGTATTTTTAATTTTTGAAATTGTGTCTAATGGCTGTACTTCTTTTTTCTTACTATATTTCATTGATTTAATCCTCCATTGTGATACAATAAATGATAAACTATTTTCCTTTATATAGTCAAAGCCTATATTATATTAATAATTATAAAACTTAACAATATTGTTAGTTGGAGTTGTCTTAATGAAATATATGAATAAAATTTCTCTTTTAATAAAAAAATTTTTTATTAGACAAAATTTAAAATACTATTATTACTTAAATCTCAAGGAAAAAGATTATCCAAATGAACTAAAAAAATTATTTAAGGAAAATACAGGCAAAGACCTTGACTTAGATAATCCCAAAACATTTAATGAGAAGTTGCAATGGATTAAGCTGTATGACAATTATCCTTTAAAAACAATTCTGGCAGACAAATTAGCTGTCAGAAATTGGATAGAACAACAACTTGGAACAGGTTATCTTAAAAATATATATGGAAGTTGGAATAGATTTGAAGATATAGATTTTAATATGCTGCCGGACTCTTTTGTCTTAAAAACCAATCATGGCTGTAAAATGAACTATGTTGTAACTGATAAAAATGAATTTTTGGCAAATGATAAAGAAAAAGCTAAAAAAATATTTAGAAAATGGTTGAGAACTAATTTTGCTTTCTGTGGAGGATTTGAACTTCAGTATCAAAATATCACACCTAGAGTATTTGCCGAAGAATTAATGCAAAATAGGAATAATCAAAACCTTGAAGATTTTGAATTTTTTTGTTTTAACGGGGAACCAAAACTGCTTATGTATTCAAGCTATAACAATAACGAATACAAATCCTCATTTTATGACGAAAAATTAAATAAATTGCCATTAAAAATTTTCGAAGACGAAGAAACAGCAGATTTGCCTCCTACAGAAAATATTGGCAGATTATTCAAAATAAGCAAAAAATTATCTCAGAATTTTAAGTTTGTGAGAGTTGATTTTATGCGTATAAGTCAATCAAAAAATAGCCTTTCTGATTTAAAAGCTGATTATAATGAAAAAATAGTTTTTTCAGAAATGACTTTCACACCTCATAGCGGGTATTATCATTTCATCCCGGAAAAATATGATTATATAATTGGCAATTGGCTAGATATTAAGACGTTACAGAAAGAAAATAACAGCTAATTCCAATAAAGCTTACCTACCAGTGGCTAACATGTAACCCCAAGTATCAATATCGTCTTCATAGTTTTCAGCACAGTCACCAGTAGAATTAGTAACAACTTTTTCGTTATTATCGTCTAATTGTTTTTTTGTATCAAAGTTTGTTTCCATAATTTCACCGTTCTTATGTAAAATAATAATGTATACCTTATTATAATAACATGTTTTTAAAACTTAGTCTAGGTAGATTAAGCAATAAAAAGTCTAATTCAAGAATTCTTATTATTTTTTCAAGTTATATTTATTAGCAACTATTTTAGACATAAGGTCAATAATATATTCATTTGCACCAGAATTTTTCTTAACATGACAAATATCATCCCAAACACCATCACCAAATGATGAATAAGCATCATAAATGTCATAAATATAATCGATTTTTTTGATTCGATTCCTTATGTCTTTATTAGTATTTGCAAATTCTGGAATTTCTCTGATTTGATATGGTTGATAAAATGCAATAAATCTCGTATGACCGTATTTATCTGATTTTAATACTTCGCTAACTTTTTTTGATAAATAAATAGTTTCGAAATACTTATCTTCTATACTTTTATTCCACTCAGGTGAAAGGGGGTTGTATTCTGCCTTTAGTTTCTCTAAAGGAGAAAAAATATTATATTTATATTCTAAAGCACCAAACAACGCTGAATATTCAACTAAAAATTTTCCTAAAGAGGACACTTCTCCTTTGTAAAAAAAATTAAACGGATAACCTGGTCTCGGGTCATAAAATATGCCTTGAACTGTTTCATTATATCCGCCATAAAAAATAATTATATCAGGGTTATATTTTGGTAAAACTTCAAGAATCATATGCAAGTGCTGTCTATGATTCGCACTTATACAAGATAAATTTAAAAAGCTTACCGGTTGAGCAAAATATTTTGATAATTTTTCTTGAAACAATTTTGAGGAAAGAACTTCTCCGGTTGATCCGCCAAAGAAAACAACTTTAATATCACCTTTTTTGGCATCTTTAAAAAAGTTTTCTTTATCCAAACTTGTTTGAGTCGACATTCCTTCTCTCATAAACTCAAAATAAGGTTTGGGGTCTCTTGCCGAACCGTTATAAGTGTAATAAACAGGATATCCTAAGTGAAATATCCCTCTTAATATAATCGAATCAACAAAAATAAAAATTATAATCCAAATAAAAAAAATAGAAATTTTTTTATACATAACATTTCTCAGTAGAGTAACAAAAATTATTATATTATATATTATTTTTTTGTGCTTGGTATTTATATTTTCAATACAAATTCATTTAAATAAACAGCTGGGTAATTTACATCGGATAGTTGCGGCAATAAAATTTATGTAACATGAAAGTAGCACTTCTAAGACCTCGGTTTGACACATTCTTATTTGTACCTTCATTAGGATTGGGTTATATTTCATCATATCTTAAACAATTTGGGATAGATGCGATTATAATTGATGCTCTTCGGGATAACCTTTCGGAGGAACAAATTTTAAAAAAATTAAAAGATTATGCACCTGATGTAGTTGGAATTTCCTGTCTTTCACCGCTTTATTGTTATGTAAAAACGTTGGCAATTATGCTGAAAAAAGAAGGTTATAAAGTAGTTATAGGCGGAGTGCATCCAACATTTATGCCAAAAGAGACATTAACCGAAACAGGCGCTGATTACGTAATTTGCGGAGAAGGAGAAATTGCCTGGAGAGAGCTTGCTACAAATAACTTCTCAAGGCCGGTAAAGGGAGTTTATTCTCTGGAAAACATTGATACAAATAACACAAAATATAATTTTGCGGATATAATAACAAACCTCGATGAACTACCTTTTCCTGACTGGCAAGAACTAAAACCTCATAAATACAAATACTCGCCTATGGGACAAATTGCAAAGAATTTTCCTATTGCGCCAATTATGCCCTCAAGAGGATGTGCTTATGCATGCACTTTCTGCTCCAGCCCAAATTTTTATCAGCGCAAAATTCGTTTTAGATCTGCTGAAAATGTAATTGAAGAAATAAAATATTTAAAAAAAGATTTTAAAATAAAAGAAATCCAAATGATGGATGATAATTTAATATACAATGAAGAATTTGCGGTGAAATTTTGTAATTTACTAATAAAACATAATATTAAAATCGACTGGACATGCCAAAATGGTATAAGAGCAGATAAACTAAATCTTGAGCTGGCAAAACTGATGAAAAAAGCAGGTTGCTATATGGTCGCAATTGGCATTGAAAGTGCTCACCCGACAATACTTAAAAATATAAGAAAAGGCGAAACAATTGAACAAATATCTAAATCAATAGAAATAGCTCATAAAGCAGGTATTCTTGTTCAGGGAAACTTTATACTGGGATTGCCTGGAGAAACAAAAGAGACCTTGCAAACGACCCTCGATTATAGTTTAAAATCTAATATTGACCGTGGGAATATTAATATGCTTGTAGTGCTTCCCGGAAGTCAATTATGGCATGATTTAAAAGGAAATTTTGAACCAAATTTTTCAACCCCTGCCTCAAATTACACAAACTGGGAACCACCCGGATTAACAAAAGAATTTTTAGAGAAAGCATTACCTGAAGCTATAAAAAGATTTTGGTTAAGACCAAGAATATTGTGGAATGTAGTCAAATTAGTAAGAATAAAACAATTGCCGATAATTTTTAACAGGTTAATATCATACAAAGTTTTTAAAAAAATTTTAAAAAAAATTGCAACTGTTAATACCTAATTCATGCTAATATTTATTTAATGTGAATACTTTAAAACTCAATGATTAATTATTAATATTAAGCAAGGATAAAATGAATAAAAAAACAAAAGTTATTTTATTTACAATATTTTTTTTAGCAGCATCGATTATTTCAGTAATAAGTATAAATTGGTATTTTATAAATAAAGAAAACAAACTTACAGAAAAATATTGTGGCGAAGACCCCGCCGGCATTGAATGCTATTCATTCAGATATAGAAAATTACTACCTCATTTCATTATGTATAATGCAACTGCAAATAAAAAGCCCTTAAAGTTTTTTAAGTTGGGCTGGATTGAATCAACAGTTTATATTGTACCTTATCATGCACTGGAAAAATCTGAAGCATTAATCGGGTATGGAATATTAGATGATATCTCTTTTGAAGAAAGATATTCCAAACTTTTTAATAAACCCTCTTATGCATTTGATTGCGGAACCGAATCAATTTCGATAAATGAACCCAAATGTACTTTCCAAAGTGAATGTATAGGAACTGATGAATATGTTTTACCACAATTGACTTCTTCAAAGAAAATTCATTCATTTTCAAAAAAGCTAAAAGAACTCGGATTGGAAAACAAACCTATATACATAAAAATGGATATAGCTGGAGCAGAACCTTTTGTTATTGATGAAATTTTAAAACATTCTAAAAATATAACGGGGATATCAATTGTAGTTCACTGTGACGAGTCTTCGCAAATACCTTTAGTTGTTGAAATGCTCAAAAAATTTGATAAAGATTTCGTACTAGTCATAAGACAAACCCATTACTTGCATCAAAAACTACACCCTGTGTATATGCACTTACCTAACACAAAAAAACAATTTGGAAGAGCTATGTCACTTACATATATTAATAAAAATATTATTGATAGCTATCACATAAGATTAAACCAGAACAGCTCATCTTTAAAATGGGATGGGAACCAAGAATATTTAACAGAATCTGATATATTGTTATATAAATATATTCCCTATCTTATTAAGAAAGAGTTTGAATACGGAAAGAAATAGTTTATGAATTTGTCTGAAGATTTGGATAGTAATAATTATAAAATTGAAAACAAAAATGCAACAAGACTGGAATATGTAGATGTATTAAAGGGATTTGGGATTTTATGTATGGTAACTACCCATATCTCTCCACTAAACGGGCTAGAAAAATGCCTGGCATCATTTATGATTCCATTGTTCTTTATTATGTCAGGTTACTTATTTAATTTTGAAAAATATCAGAACTCTTTTTCCACATTTATAAAAACAAGAGCAAAAAGATTACTTCTACCATATTTTCTTTGTTTTATTCTTTTCTTTTTATACTGGCTATTTTTTACTTTTAAAGGGCCATTGACTGGATATTCAATCAATCAAGTCTTTGAAGCATTTATATATCAATTAACAGGTTATTTGTATGGCTGCGGCTCTGTTGATATGCCATACCCTTTAAAAGATAATATAATGCCTATTTTTGCATTGTGGTTTATACCGGCACTTTTTATTGCAGATATTATTTTACTCTTTTTTTTAAAGGTAACAAATAAAACCCATGCTATTTTTCAATTTATATTGCTGTGTTTATTAATGTTATTCGGAAAATATTTGGGGACAATAACATTTTGGCCCTGGGGAATAGACATTGCTATAGTTTCAATGATTTTTTTATGGACAGGTTATAAAATGAAACAATATGACCTAATCGAAATAATAAACAATTTTCGTTTTAAAAATATTTTATTATTTCTATTAATATGCATCTGGATTTTTAGCATCCCGTTTTATAATTATTCATTCAATGACAGAATCTATAATAACCTTCCGTTATCTTTTTTGGTGTCAACATTGATAACTATTGTTTTCTTTAGTATAGCTAAAAGCTACACGAATATTTTAAATTTCAAAAATATTTTATCTTATTTAGGGCAACAATCTATGATTATATTATGCATGCACTATACGCTATACCTAAATACGCCTGAGAACTCTATTTTAAGACAATATTTTGTACTTGAGATTATTTATGTAATATTAGCATCTCTGGCTCTCGGAATAATAATTAGTAAAATACCATTTTTAACAAATATATTTTCAAGACGAATTTAAGAAATATCAAATGAAAAAAATTTATAAAATAATTTTAATATTGATTTTTATTTTAGGAGTAGCACTAAGAACCTACCTATATCTTAAAAATCGATCACTTTGGATGGATGAAAGTTTTTTAGGTACATTGGTAATGGATTTAACTCCGATACAGCTGTTAACCGCATTCAATCATCCTTCTATTCCGCCACAGGCAACCAATCCAGGGTTTTTAATCTGCGTACAGTTTATCACAAAAATATTTGGAGTTAATGAATTTACTTTAAGGATTATTCCATTTCTTGCAAGTATCGCAAGTATATTTATATTTTATAAATTTACTGAAACTTTTCTACGCACAGGACTATCAAAACTTTTTGCAATGTTTTTGTTTGCGATAAACTTTCAGTTGTTATTTTTTTCTCAAGAATTTAAACCCTACTGCCTAGATGTATTACTAACAATGCTAGTTATTCTTATGTTTTTAAATTTAAATCTGGAAAAAACAAAAGATTATTTGCTCAAAGGAATTGTTTTAAGCTGCCTTATCTGGTTTTCACATGCAGCAATAATTGTAACTGGTGCCTGCGGTATAATCCTCTTTATAAAAAATATTGGCTCAAAAACAAAGCAAACAATACTATTCTTTTCCCCTATTGCAATTAGCGCAAGTCTTTTCATATTATCGTTTGTTTTCAAAACTTTTTCCCACCCCATATATCAAGATGCGTGGTCAAAAGGATTTATTTTTAATCTTAACGATCTTATAAAAGTAATAAATAATGCAATATTATGGATATTTACCCCTAATACTGCAATATTTATAATTATTTCTTGCATTTTAGGCTTTGTATTACTAATCAAAGAAAAAAGACAAAATGCTATATATTTAACTTTACCTATATTAAGCACCCTGGGACTTGCGGCTCTAAAGCTTTACCCTTTTGATGAGCGTGTTATTTTATTTCTTACTCCAATATTTATTATTCTAGCTACAAAAATATTGGATATCAAACCAAAATATACAACAATTTTAATCCTATTGGCATTTGGAAACTACTTCATATCCTACCCTAAAGTAATATTGAACCCATATAACTATTCTAATGAAGAAATGAGACCTATTGTAGTAACAATTAAACAATATATGCAAAAAGATGATGCAATATATATTCCCATTACATCGGCATCACAATTCTTCTTTTACAACCGTTTTTATGCTGCAAAACCAATAAATGTAATAGTTGATAATGACAGTTTTAATAAAACAGACTCAATGACTAAATTAAACTCACTGAAAAAAGGAAAAAAATACTGGTTGATTTCTGCTCCAAACAAAGACTGGTTTAAAGAAAATAATATTGTAATTAATAATTTTGCAAAAAATAGATGTAAAATTATAAAAAAATCAACATTTTATCACTCATTTTTATACTACGTAGAAATAAAATAGCAACAACTTCATATTCCATAAAAGTTTACAAAATATAATTCCTCGATTGCAAACTTTAATAATATAGTGTCTTACTATACTTCAGAAAAATACTCAATGTTGTATAACAAACCATTAGAAGACAATTTCATAAATTCTTTAAAGATTTAAATAAAAAAGATATAATAAAAATTGTGATATTTGGGACTGACTGGATGAAATTAGATATAATACCTGATATTTGGGAACAAACTTTAAAAAAATACAATAATTTAACAGCTATAACAGACGAAAATTCAGATTGTACATTCACTTATAATGATTTGTATTCAGCAATAGTAAAATTAGCTAAAACATTTCAAAAATTCGGGCTCGAAAAAGGTGATAAAGTTGCAATATTTGCAGAAAACCATCCAAGATGGATAAGCATCGACCAGGGCATAATGAAAACAGGCGCTGTTTGTGTACCAAGAGGCTCTAAAATCCCTTACACTGAATTACATTATATATACAAGCACAGTGACTCTACAGCATTTATAACAGATTCTTTGGAATTATTAGATCAATTTTTGCAAGTATTAAAAATGAATCCGCCTAAATTCGTCATATATATAGGTGAAGAAGATTTAGTATTACCTGATGATTTGCCTTTTTCTGTTTTAACTTACGAACAATCACTAAACGAAGCAGAAAATATTACTTTTAAAAATATTGAAATATTGCCTGATGATATTGCTCTTATAACATATACTTCAGGAACTTCAGGCATGCCAAAAGGAGTTATGCTTACGCAAAAAAATTTAGTTTCTCAAATAAAAAGCTGCAACGAAAGGATAAAGCTGAAAGAAAAGTTAGTATTTCTGAGTGTACTTCCGCTTTGGCATATAGGTCCGAGAACTTATGATTTTTATTTTTTATCTTTAGGAGGGACAATAGTTTATGTTAAATATAAAAATTACATTAAAGTTCTAAAAAAGATAAAACCAGATTGCATAAATTGTGTACCTAAAGTAGTTGAGCTTATTTATAAAGAATATCTTTTATTAATAAATAATAATGGCTTATTTTATAAATTAATCTTTAAAATTTTCTATGAATTCTCTTTAAAATTTAAAAAAGCATTGAGACGTTTTGATAATACAAGTATAAAAAACAAAAAAAATGGATTATTTAGCATCCTGAGCCTATACATACAAAAGCTTTTATTTTCAATGATTCACAAAACAGGAAAGAATCTATTTTATAAAAAATTTAAAAAACAACTATTTAAAGACGACGTTATAATGATATCAGGGGCAGCTCTTTTACAACGCAAAATTGAAGATTTTTTAGATGTATTAGATATTACTATGCTCATAGGTTATGGTTTAACAGAAGCCTCGCCTCTTTTAACACACTCTTCTGTTGGAAAAATAAAATATTATTCTGTAGGCCCGCCTTTTGAAGGTACAGATATAAAAATAGTTGACAATGAGACAATGCAAGAGTTACAAAGTAGAAAAACAGGACTTATCCTTGCAAAAGGACCTCAAATTATGCTTGGTTACTATAAATCTTCAGAGGAAACGTCCAAAAACATCACAAAAGAAGGATACTTAATAACAGGAGACAGAGGTTGGCTTACAGAAGATAACTATTTAGTCATAACAGGAAGATACAAAGACGTCATTGTTTTATCTAACGGCGTGACCATAGAGCCATTGCCGCTTGAGCAAACATGCCTTGAATCCGTTTACTTAGACCAATTTATTTTAGCAGGACAGGACAAACCTTATTTGTCGGCTCTTGCATTTTTAAATCAGACAGCAATAAAAGCTTGGGCTGATAGAAAAAAATTAAGTTATTTAAAAATAAAACAAAACAGAAACTTCAAAAAATTCCTTATCGGAGAAATTAACGGAATTCTCTCCAGCAGAGAAAACTACAGGCATTTCGAACAAATAAAAAATATTTCCTTTCTTGATGAACCTTTCAATAATGAAAATGGATTTATGACACACACTTCTAAACTAAAAAGACTTAAAATATATGAATCATATAAAAAAATAATTGAAAATATGTATACCTAATTTGCTGAATTATGTAATACTGTGACTTAGAACATTTTTTTACTTTTGCATCAGATATACAAATATACAGAGACGCATGCTATATAATAAAAAAAGAATTACAATGAAGATTAATTAAAGGCAAAAATAATGAATGAAGATTTCGAAAAAATAATACATATTGACAAGCCGACTATTGAAAAAAAATTATTTGCCAGAGGCGAAAAACAAGAAAAGTTATTTGAATTAGCCAGATACGTAAGAGATAACGGAATTTTTAAAAATAAAGTCGAACTCAGGAGTGTAATTGAAATATCTAACCATTGCCGCCAGGCTTGTCGCTATTGCGGGATAGGGAAACCCGAGTCAAAATTTTATATGTTAAATCATCAAGAAATTATTAAAAGGATTACCTCATTGGCATCATTAGGGCGCAGAACATTTCTTTTACAGTCAGGAGAATGCCCCAAACAAGAATTTATTGAAGAAATATGTTTGGCCTGTAAAGAAGTCTCTAAATTATATCCTGATATAAAACTCATACTATGTATCGGGAATCTTAATGACGAACAATATAAACAATTAAAAAATTCCGGAGTTAAAAGATACTTATTAAAATTTGAAACTTCTAACCCGGATTTGCACAAATTTTGCAGACCAACAGACACATTTAAAAATAGGTTAAAACATATAAACAGACTGATTGAACTGGGATTTCAGGTAGGAAGCGGCAATATTGTAGGATTACCTAACCAAACTATTAATGACCTTATTGATGACCTTATTTTAACGACAAGGTTAAAATTATCAATGGTCAGTGCAACAAAATTTATACCGAACTCTAAATCAGAATTTAAAAATTATAAAAGTGGAGATATAAATTTAACATTGAATTTTATTGCATTACTAAGGATTTTAAACCCTAATTGTCTTATCCCATCGACATCTTCATTGCAAACAGAAGATAAAGACGGCCAACTAATGGGATTATTGGCAGGATGCAATACGGTAACAATACACGATGGCACCCCTGAAGAATTTGAAAAAAACTACACAATATATACACAAAAAAGATTTACTCCTTCAGAAGACTTCTGCCGTTCATTGATATATTCCGCGAAAATGGAACCCGAGCCGTTTTTAATATAACCCTTAAATATTATCAATTGTTTAAATTATATTATTTTTTAGGATAGTGATATAATTAAACGATGATGGGACTAAACATGACAGGATTAGTTGGAGTAATTGCAGCTCTGTCTTCTACTATTTTTTGGGCAATTGGCGCTATTACCTTTAAAAGACTGGGGAAAAAGCTTGAACCGCTTGGAATGACAATGCTAAAATCCCTATGCAGCGTATTGTTATTGATACTTCTGGCATTTATTCTTAAAGAGAATTTAATGATTAATTTTAATTTTCTTTTACCTCTGGCATTGAGTGGAATTTTGGGGATTGCTATCGGTGATTCACTATTCTTCGCTTCATTAAACCGTTTATCGCCAATCATACTCTCTATTTTACTGCTGGCAGGCCCAGACATTGCAACAGGAATACTTGCATTCTTTATGCTTAAAGAAAATCCACCTTTATTAGTCTGGATTGGAATTATTCTTACGATAACAGGACTTGCCTGTCTTTTATTCCCTGTAAATAAGTTGGGAAACAATGTTAAAACCAGTGTAGCAGGCTTAGTTTTTGCTTTATTATCATTGATATGTACTTCTCTTTCAATGGTTATTATAAAACCTGTACTATCACAAGTAACAACTTTAACAGCTACAATATACAGAATGTTTTTTGGAGGAATATTGCTTTTAATATTTGGAATATTTTCAAAAAAATTAAATAATTGGGCACAACCTTTTAAAAGTAATCAATTCAGAGCCTCATTTTTTTTAATAGTAAGTCTTATAGCAGTTGGAGGTTTCTGGCTTTCAACAGTTGCAATAAAAAATATAGACTTGGTTACGGCAAGCACTTTAATGTCATTAGAACCTTTTTTTATTATTCTTTTTATGGTGCTGCTACAAAAATATGTCCCTTCTAAAAAGGAAATTATAGGAATGTGTTATGCCTTAATCGGCATATTTTTAATTAGTTTGGGAGAGGTATAAATTAATGAATTTTAATGATCTCATAAATATTTCAGAAGAAAGAATTACCGAGTTTAACAATTTTAAAAAACTTGGACTACTTTGTTTAAACGACGATTTTGTGCCCGCAATACATTATCCATCAATAACAAAATATCCACCGATTTCTTACGATGAAATGTTCTTAGGATATACTCCGCCTGAAAATAAATTAATGGACGTTTATATTCACATACCATTTTGTTCAACTAAATGCATATTTTGCCATTATCCTTCTTTATATAATGCTCATGAAGCCGAAAAAGATAAATATTTGGATGCTCTTGATAAAGAGATGGATATTTATATAAGGAAATTGGGACTGGAAAAAATAAAACTAAGAGTAGCTCTTGTGGGAGGAGGAACTCCTACTAATCTAAATCCAAGACAACTGGAACGCTTTTTAAAAATATTCACGGACAAATGTGACTTGTCAAGTTTAAAACAATTTAATTTTGATGTATCGCCGAGCAATCTGGTAGGGCAGGAAGGGCTTGAAAAATTAAAAATAATGAAAGATTTTGGGGTCGATAGATTGACAATAGGGATTCAATCTTTAAACGAAAATATCCTTCGACAGATGAATCGTTCTCATGATAAAGCAATTGCCTTGAAATCTATAAAAAACACTTTGGCTAATGGATATAAGTTGAATATCGAGTTTATTTTTGGCTATCCAAATCAAACACTTGAATCCTGGTACCAGGATTTAGAAGAAATGATAACACTTGATGCTCATGAAATACAATTTTACAGATTAAAAGTCCAGGCATATGGTGATCAACAGGGATCAATTAAAAAAATCAAAGAAAATAATCCGCAACAATATCCATCAATAGAAAATGTCATGAGAATGAAGCAAATGTCTATACTTTATCTTGAAGATAAAGGTTTTTATGAAAATTTAAGAAGAGTTTTTACAAAAGACAAGTCAAATATTTCACTTTATGCCTACAATCAATGTTGCAACCTATATGACCAGATGGCATTTGGTTTAACAGCATTTTCAAGTCTAAGAGACAGATTTGTTCTAAATACTCAAAACTTTAACGATTATTATAGATTAATCAATGAAGGAAAATTGCCATATAACAGAGGAATTATAAGGAGTCAGGAGCAACAAGAAAGATGGGCATTAATTTTGCCCCTAAAAAATTACAATATTAGAAAAAATGTATATAAAGAAGCAACCGGCATCGATATTACAAATACAAAATACTATAATATGCTCCAAAATCTGAAACAATATGATTTTATTGAAGAAAATGAAAATATTATTCAACTGACTAAAAAAGGTGCTTATTATGCTGACGAAATCTGTCAACTGTTTTATTTGCCTGAATTTATACCTTTTGACAAATCTCTATATAATGAAGGGCCGTTAAACCCTTATACGGTGACTCACAATAATGTCTAAATAAATTTATAGCAAAATAATGCTGTCTGCTAAAAAAGCAAGTTATTTATAATAGAAAAATATTAAATTATTTTTTATTTTTATTTTTATTTTTGTTTTTATTTATCTTTTCAAGCTCTTTTTTGGCTTTTTCATACTTTTTCTTCATTGTTTCATTTAACTTAGTTTCAAAGTCAGTTTTCATTTTTCTTTGCACTTCAAGTATTTTTTGAGTGATTTTAATTACATCACCGTGAGATGCATTTTTATAGTCTGAGCTTCTTTTCAATTTTTCAATTGCAATTTGTGCCTTATCAATTATTATAAAAAGTTTATCTATTTCTTCATCTGAAAGATAATATTTTCTCAACTTTTTTCTTAAACGATTTAAGTGAGCTTGTCTTTTGTATACAACTTCCTCAAAACCAAAAGATTCTTTATCGGGATCAAAAAACTTTTCTATGAATTCATTGCTTTCCATCTTCTACCTCATTATTAAATTTATAGTTACAAACGTAATCAATTCCAAATTTATCTAAGTAAAGAAAAATAATTTCTCGACTTAACAAGTGAAAAGATAAAGAGTTTCCATAAGATTCACTGGCTCTTTCTGTACAAAGATTAATCATTTCATCAAGCTCTTCTTTTGTCATGCCTTTTGCCTGATACAAGTATGTAGGCGAAAACTCAGCTTCTTGCCTTGTTTCTCCGACTACACCGTACTTTTCAGGAGCTTCTCTGAGCTTTGTATGTTTTCCCATAGTAAAAACGCTTTTACCATAAGAATTAATTATATCAGAATTTTCGCAAATAATATCAATTGTCATTTGCGCATCTTCTTTAGTTTCAGCAGGAAATCCAAAGAAAATAAAAGCAAAATTATAAATCCCAGCTTCTCTGGCATCTCTTAAGATTCTAAGCCTGTTATCAACATCAATCCCTTTGTTGATAAGCTCCATAATCTTACAAGAGCCTGATTCAAACCCCCATAACATCATTTTTAAACCTGCTTTTTTAGCGAGCTGTAAAACTTCTTTTGTAAAACCATTTTCCAATCTTGCATCGCAAAAAAATGAAATATTTAAATCTTCTTCAATAAAACGTTTGGACATTTCTTCCATATATGCAGGGCTAATAGCTTCATCTATAAATTCAAATTTTGTTATTCCGTATTTTTCTTTAAATATTTTTATCTGCTCAACTAAGATGTCAAGATTTTTTATATTATAGTGAAGCCCAAAATCATGATCACAGAAACTACATTTTCGCCAATAACATCCACGAGATGTTTGAAAAGGCATTACAATTTCAGGAATAAAATATTTATCAAGCTCAAACCCTTTTAAGCTTGGTGGTTTCATATCATTAAGCTTTAACGGTTCTATTTTGGGATTTGAATAAATTTTGTTGTCTTTCAAATACATTAAATTAGGAACTTGTTCAATAGGAATCTCACCTGCAATATATTGACTTAAACGTAAAACAGGGATTTCACCTTCTTCAACACTCACAGAATGGCAAAATAATTCAAAAAATTCAGGATATTTTTCTAAGGATTCAGTAACTCTGCCAAAGTGATTCCCTCCAATATTAATATGAGCATTTGTTTCGTTTTTCAACATATGAGCCAGAGTAAGACCAGCTATTATCTGATTAGAAGAATTTATTGATATGCCAATATAATCAGCATTTTTAGCTATAATATCAGGCAAAATTTCTTTAAAATGGTCAATAAAAATATTTGACTCTTTGTCAAAGACATAATATTTTATAATATCATAATCCAACTTGAAAAGCTGATTATTAAAACTGGAAAAACCAAGCATTGTAGGATAATATGGCATTGAGCAAATATCTAATGCCGTACTTATTGAATCTAATGCTGACAAAAAAAGTTTTGGATTATAAAAATGTTCTTTAGATTTAAGAACCTTAACGGATTCTTCAATTAAAAAAGCAACTCTATTGAATTTATTTTCTTTTTTTGCCAAAGCATCTTTAATCATTGAAGCTTTTGCAATTTTATTTTGCCACTCAAAAGAATAATCACTAAATTTTTTATCTTTTTCATAAACTGTTGCTATTTCTTCTTTTAGTTTAGGCATCAAAGACTTAGCTTTTTTTAGAGAATTTGTAACATACTTTTTTTTAAGAATTTTATTATAAAAATCAATATTTAAATCCATAGCCTCAACATCATATGGAGTGCCTTCGAATTGGCCCAATAATGTAGGAAGTGCAAAATGAGGGCTTACCGGCATCCACTGTGGTGGAAATAGAAATAACGTCTTCATAAACTGTCCTTTTACAGTAATTTTAGCATAATTTGCAATACAGCACAAATAATATAATTATATTAAAAGATAGGGCCTATATAAATTTCAGCCCTATCTTCAAATTATTTGCTTAATTATATATCCAGTTGATCAATAACATCAGTTCCGTAATAAGATGCGACCTGTGATTTAACTTGAGTCTGTATCTGAGCTAAATCATTTCCAATTGGATCTTTTCCATTCATTGCCTTATATTCAGCAATCGCTGTTTCCAGTCTTGCTTCATATGCGCTTTGTGCTGCATTAGTATTTGCGGCCTCTTCTGGATTTACCAATTCATCACCAAGTGGGTCACCTTCAACAGTATTTCCTGAAGATGAGCTAGTAGCTCCAGGTGCAGAACCATGGCCTCCCCATAGTTGTTTTACTGCCTCTTGAGCATCTTTAATATTTCCATATAATGTGTCGATTGAACCACCTGATTCATATGCTCCACTTTGAATATTCGCCTCAACTTGAGCAACAACATCATAGTAATCTGATTCTCTACCGACAAAATCAGCTTTGGATATTAAATCCTCGCCCATTGTATCTAATATACTTACTAATTCTCTCTCTGCTCCTTGTGCATATCCGTCAGGGATTAAACAGTCAGCCATAATATAATTACCGGCTTTTCCGTTCTCATCTTGTAAAACATTGCCCTCTTCATCAACAAGCGTAAATGCATAAGCTCTATTGGTATTTGTGCCGTCACTGGCTCCTACAGAGTCGACTCTGATGCCTGCAGCTTTTAAGTCAGCAATTGCGTCTTCAGATAAATAGCCTTTCGAACAATGTCCGTATTTTTTCATAACTTCGTCAACTTTGGCCTGAACATAAAGGTCTAATTCACTATCACCGCATTGTCTTATTGCATCAGTTAATTTTACATCATCTGGAGTGCCATCACCATTGACATCCATGCTGATTCTCCATTTTTCATTTTGATCAATATGGTCAATCGCATTTGTCATTCTATCCATATAGTCTTTCATCCCCTCACCAGCAAATAAGCTTGAATCGGCGAGTGTGCATAAACTTTTTTTAGATGACAAATTATTTGAATCTTGATAGTAACTATCGTCTTTTACTCTTTTTGAAGTAAATACAGAAGTATCCTCTTCTTTCTTTTCTGTTTTTTTAGGATCTTCTTTAGCTTCTTCCTGTCTCAATGTTGCTAATGAAACCGGCTTTTTTCTAAGTTCCTCATCTAACATATTTTTTCTCTCTCTTTCTTTAATATGTATTAGTGTAATATCTCTAACATGCATACGCATATAGCATATGATATTTATATAAAAAATATATATACAGAATTATTGACATAATTATTTCATTTATTAAGAAATATTAAAAATTAAATTATGGAGTAATTAATATATAAAAAGCTAAAAAGAAATAATAGCTTTTCTAACTGAGTTTTTTAATCAAATTAAATTTAAAAATAACGAAAAAATTAATCAAAAAATTTCTTTGCTTTATTTGCTTTTTCTCGCATTATAAGTTTGATTCTTTCTTTAATTATATGAAACATTTCTTTTTCTATCATTTTTAGCTCAAGCTCAAATTTATTCTGTTTAATGATAGAAAAATCCGAATAATCAAATTCTTTTTTAATCAGGTCAACTTTTTTTTCGTAAGATTCAATGATATCAATGATTTGATTAATTTCATCTTCAGACATATAAAGTTGTTTTTCTAACTGAAATTTAAATTTTCTCTTATATTGGGTTCTAACCAAAAAAACTTCTTCAATACCCTCATCTTTTTTTAAGGATGTAAATAAGCCTTTTATAATATTTAAAAAATCCATTTTATACCTTCTTAAAATCTATAATTTGAAACCCAATCAGCGCCGTATTTATCAATATATAAAAATAGCAACTCTCTTGTGATAAGCTGAAATATAAGACCATTGCCATACACATCATAAGCTCTTTTGGCACACAAATCAGATATTTCATTAAGTTCTTTCTTGTTCATTCCTGCACCTTCAAAAACATAAGTGGGAGAAAATTCCTCTGCTTGCCTTATTTCTCCAATTACACCGTATTTGTCGGGTGCTTCTCTTAATTTTGTATGTTTACCCATCGTAAAAATACTTTTACCATAGACATTTATAATATCTGAGTTATCACAAATTAAATCTATTGTTTTAATTGCATCTTCTTTTGTTTCAGCAGGGAAGCCAAAAAATATAAAAGCAAAATTAAAAATTCCAGCTTCTCTGGCATTTCTTAAAACATTTAATCTTTTGTCAAAATCCACACCTTTATTAATTAAATCCATAATTTTTTTTGAACCGGATTCCAAGCCCCAAAGAACCATCCTTAAACCTGCATCATATGCTTTTTTCATAAGATCTTTTGAAAATTCGCTCTCAAGTCTTGCATCACAGAAAAAAGTCACGTTTAAGTTGTCCTTTATAAATCTTTCTGACATCTCATTTAAATATTTAGGTCCGATTGCCTCATCTATGAACTCAAACTTTGTTATTCCGTATTTTTCTTTCATTTCTTTAATTTGAGCAACTAAGCTATCGAGGTTTTTTATATTATACTGCATGCCAAAATCATGATCACAAAAGCTGCATTTGCGCCAATAACAACCTCTTGATGTTTGAAAAGGGATTATGATTTCAGGAATAAAATATTTATTAAGCTCAAACCCCTCTAGACTGATTGGCTTCATTTCATTAAGCTTCATCGGTTCAGTTTTATGATTTGACTTCACTTTTCCATCTTCCAGATACATCAGATTCGAAACTTTTTCAATCGGAATTTTTCCTGCAATATAATCACCTAGCTCTAACATTGGTTTTTCACCTTCTTCAAATGTAAGAGAATCTGCAAATAATTCAAAAAATTCTGGTTTGTTGCTTAAAGCCTCTGTAATTCGTCCAAAGTAATTTCCACCTATATTTATATGTGCTTTTGTAGCCTTCTTCAGCATTGAAGATATAGTTAATCCTCCAACAATTTGGCTTGAAGAATTTATAGAAATACCTATATAATTAGGATTTTTTTCTAAAATTTTCGGAATAATTTTTTTATAGAAATCAATATATATATTAGTATCATTATCAAAAACGTAGTATTTTATACTTTCAAAATTCAGTTCGAAATGCTGGTTGTTATAGCTGCTAAGGCTTATTACAGCGGGATAATAAGGCATAGATGCGATTTCTAATGCCATATCAATTATGTTTAGGGACTGTAATAATAATTTTGGGTTATAAAAATGTTGCTTTGAACGCATTATTGAAACTGCACCCTCAACTAAAACGGGAATTTTATCAATATCATCTTTATTCTTTGCTAAAAAATTTTTTATCATTACATGCTTTGCAAAACGGTTTTTTTGATAATTTGTATAAGTATTAAAGTCTTTACCTCTTTGATAAAATTTACTTATTTCAACAAAAAGTTCAGACTCCATTTTTTTTGCAATTTTTAAAGATTTTGATATATTGTGTTGAGTTAAAAGTTGATTATAAAACTCCAAATTTAAATCAAAAGCACTTACATTATAGCCTGAACCACTAAATTGTCCCATTAAGGATGGTATTCCAAAATGAGGGCTTATTGGCATCCATTGAGGTGGAAATAAGTATAAAATATTCATGTGAATTCCTATAATAATATAAATTTATAATACAATTATAACTCAGCGACTTCACCATTTATTTAGTTGAACAAACTTAAACAAACTTAACATCTGTAGCTAAATACGCAATTACATACTGGTTGTATATTTTATATATATACAACATATATTAGAAGGAATTTTAAACATGGATGCAGATTTGTATTTTAGAGAGGATCAAGCTGTAAAAACCAAACCACAATACAGTAGTGGCAGCGGTTCATCTACGACGGATACAAAATATGTCCCTCAACATAATTCTATATTTACAGATACAGGTAATACGCAAGAAAATGTGCAAAGCTTGAATTCTATAATTGAAGAACGCAATGCAGAAGATGAAATGAAATCTAAAATTCATGGACTTAGCGAACAAGAATATGACGAATATCAAGCCATAGCATTAAAACTGTACGGTATCAAACTTGAAGATTTATCTGTTGGAAATTTTCAAAGCGTTGCTGTTTCAGTTGAAAGAATGATTGGAACGGAAAATGCTGATACCATAGCAGCATCTTATGACTCAACATTAGACTTAGTTTTGGACCAAAAATTTAATGATGCTCTGGAAGATATATTCGGTGAAGACTGCACAATGGTCAACTGGGATAGAATAATGGGCAAAGCCGATATATTAAAAGAAAAATATGGAATTTCCATAGAAAAAACCGGCAACAGAATGTTCTGGGTATCACTTGTAGATGAAAACGGAAACGTAATAAAAGACGAAGACGGCAATTTGGCACAAGTAAAAAAATCAGATAATATGATGCCGGACGGACTTGCTCAGAAAAATGAAATATTTGCATCAGGAATTCTTGACATGATGGGATATGATTGTGTATCTTTTTTGGACTTATCCCCGGAAGAATATGAACAAATAAAGGCTATGGCGCAGATGGATAACTCAGAATTAGGCACCTCAAGCGGAATGAATGCCAAAAAAGCAAGGGACAACTTCTTAAAAACAGAAGACATAAAAAAAGCAGATTGTGCCGATTGGATTGAAAATGAACGTGCAGCTTATTGGAAAGACTTTGAACACAAAAGAGACAGCGGATATTATAATGGCAGAACTAACACTTATACAGGTGAAAAGACAAACTATTATCATAAATCCCATGGTTCTAATGGTGGAAATGACGATTCAATGGGAGAAATAGATAACACTGAAATAACAGAAACAACAAATACAGACGGACGTACACTAATAACAAAATCTCAATATGAAGATAAAGTTCAACAGCTTGTTGATAAGGGCAAGACTGAAACCGCAGCAAGGAGCGAAATAGATAAGTTCTATATAGTAAAAGACGGAAATACCGATATAACAATAGACGCTCCTGAAATACCTGAACAAGCTGAATCTTAAATAGTAAAAAAAGTAATAATTTTGGATTTTTAAATACTTTGGACTATAATTTGTTTATAGTCCTTTTAATTTAGAAGATATAAAAAAGTTAAAATATAATATGGATAAAAAAACTTTTTACCCTGCTAAAAGAGAAAAAATCAACTGGAAAGTCCCTTCACTATTTAATAATGACAAACTAATATTAGCTTTGATTGATTATTGTAAAGACCTAGGGATAAAACAACCTATTCAATCTGTTTATGGAGGAGTAAAATCACCCTGGAGCGGTGGAAGACCTTCCCAAATAGCAGAAATAAATTCTGATTCGATTACTAATATTATAGAAGAACATAATAAAAAAAACATAAGTTGTTGCTTCACTTTCAGCAATTATAGAATTTGCAAAGATGACTTAAAAGATAAACAAGGTAATCTCCTTTTAAAAATAGCAGGAGAAATCTCCGAAAATAATTATGCCATAGTTTCGTCGGATATCCTTTATGAACACATTCGAGAAAATTATCCCAAAATTAAGATTATCTCGTCAATATTGAAACCTGTTTACGAATATAAAAAATATGATGAAACTCCCGACTACTATAATAAATTATGTAAAAAATATGATAAAGTTGTTGTTCGTCCCGAGTTTTACTCAAATAAAAAATTCATGAAACAACTTAAAGATAAAAATAAAATCGAGCTTATGCCCAACTTAGGTTGTCTAAAAAATTGCCCGCTTTCTCAAACTCATTATGATATGATTGCAGACATCGATGCCGGGAAAGAAACAAAATATAAAAGGTTCTGCCATATAGACATGAATAAAGTTGAATCAATATACAGAAGCACGTCTATATCAGTTAAACATATTGATGAATTAATAAAGTTAGGTTTCAAAGATTTTAAATTGCAAGGTAGAGGTGGCTCCGATTCAGAACTAATGAAAATTATAGGCAATTATATTTTTGAACCCACAGGATATTTTATGCAATTAGAAATATTCCTTTTACGACAACTCAGTTTACAACAACTTTAAAACTTTAAGCTATTCCAAAGTATTGTTTTGTTCTTCTTTAATCATTTGCTGCTCTTCCAGTTTGTCTGCGACATTGCGCAAATCCCAAAACTTACTCTCAATACTGACTTCATAAAAAGGAACATCAAAAGTTTCTTCATCTTCATTTATAGAAAATTCCGAAGGGCATCCTTCTTTTTTTGATGGCATTATTACGCTGTTTATGTCAACCTCATTTTGAAAAAGTACTGAATCGGCAAAATAAGTATCACAATAAAAAAACATATTTTTCTGGCTATTATATAATTTTACCAGATCTTTATCAGGGTTTATAAAAGTTTTATTCACCTTGTCGATTTTAGCATTTAAACGATCTACTATTTTATCGAATCTATAACTGTTGTTAAGTTGCCAAATACTGCATACAATGCCTGTGCACAAGGTAATAGCCAATAAATTGGTATAAAACACTTCTGAATGCTTTATTTTATAAACATCAGATAACCATATATACAAAATTATGACGGGCAAAATTATACATGGCCATAATCTATAATGAAAAAAAGCAAAAGAAGAATATATATCTAAATGCATTATCATAAATGCAACACCTATAAGATTAATAAGGGAAATAGTAATTATATTCTTAGTTGAAAAAACTTCTTTTTTAAAAAGCACCCAGAGAAAAAGATAAAGGAACAATAATATTAGTAAAGATGAATGGAACTGCATATCTATAAACGAATGAAATGTATCATGGAAAAATCTTTCGGCTTCTTTAATATTCGGTGTAAATATAAACCAGAAAGTCAAATATACTGAGGCAAGTAATGAACCGATGCCTGCAATGTATTTTACTTTTTTATTATCAAGATTTTCTTCAGATTTAGCATAATATAATGAAGCTAAAAACATCATATAGCCAACATAGGCAACCAGCTCATGACTATTAAACTGCATAATTGTTAAAAATATTACTGCGGCTATGTCCCATTTTGTATAGTTAATTTTTGCGACGATATAATGGAACAATAACAAGGAAACAGATACTGCAAGAAAAATTTCTACAACGGCATACATTATGCCAAGCAATATTCCTACTGAATATAAGACTACACCTAGTACTGCGATATCATATCTTTTAGATCTTTTGGCTAGAGCATAATTAAAATAAACAAAAATAAAAGGATAAAAGAAAAGAGGAAAAGAATAAATCACTGAAAGCCAATACTTGCTATCAACATTAAAGATATGATAAGCGATATTCATAGGCAGTTGATTCATTACGTTCACAAATAGTCTTGTCCTGCAATCTACTGCAGACATAAAGCCCCAATTACCATCAGAAAATTTATCCAAAATGCTTAATATAAATAGAGACCCATCTGCAATTGCACCTCTTTGGACACATGATGCATATATTACATGTAAAATGGAAATAATTAAGAAAAAGACGGCTAAACCTTTTACCTTCTTATTTAAAAATATATTATTCATCTTATAATCCGTAATGTTTCATAAATATCTTAAATTAAATATTTATTTTTTTCAAAAAATTAACATTAGTTTGAATTTATTCTTTATTTTTGTAAAAATTATTATATAATTACAAAATTTTAAAATATATTATGAAATCAATACTAAAATTTCCATCATTATATATTTTTTACCAAAAGATTATTGGTGATAAAAATTTCAGAAAATACTATTCTGAAAAATATTTAAGAATAAAAAACAAACAAAGAGTTCTGGATTTTGGCTGCGGCCCAGGTAATATTATCCCATATTTACCTAATGATATTGAATATTATGGAGTTGACCAATCTAAAGAATATATTAATTATGCAAAAAAACACTTTAAAAAGAGTAATTACAAATTTATCGAAGCTTCAATTAATGATATTAGTTTAAATATTAAAAATTTTGATGTTGTAATGGCTAATGCAATTTTAATGAATTTAAATGACTATGAAGCCGGATTATTATTTAAAAACGCATATAATTTATTAAAAAATGGTGGAAGATTAGTGATTTATGATGGCTGCTACAGTCTAAATTTATCTTTGATAGAACAAATTTTATTAAATAATGAACGCGGTGAAGTTTTAAGGACAAAAGAAGACTATTTTAAGCTTGCATCGAAATTTTTTAAGGAAATAAACATAAATACAAGGAACGATTTGTACAGAATACCTTACCCTTCTATTATTATCGAGTGTATAAAAGCTAATACAGGAAGTTCTTGATTTAAATAGCGTATTACTAAATACTCTTGAAAATTTATACGAATACACAAAAACTGATTTAAGTATGCTTAATTGTCTCATTCAAAAAAATTAAATTTTATCTAAAAGTATGAACGATATATAATAAATATAAGATATTAAACATGCTTGCTACTATCTGGGAAATAGAGAAATTAGTCATGAAAAAAATTATTTTTATAAATATTATTGTTACTTTTGTTATTTTTGCAATCATTGAGATTATTTCATATATTAATTGGTCATTAGATTATGATGAAAATGGACGCAGAACGATTCTTGCAAACCGATTTTCCAGAACAATAAAACCTTTTGATGAAATATATAATGAATGGAAAAAAATAAATCTTAGAAAACCTGTCGGGGAAAATTTTTCTAAAAAATCAATATTATGGTTCGGTTGTTCTTTTGCATACGGTTATGGTTTAAATGAAGAGCAAACCGGCTCATATAAGCTTTCAATGCTCTCTAAAAGAGCCGTATATAATAGGGGCATCCCTTCAGGTTCCATAAATCACATGCTCTACCAGCTAAAGGATGAAAGCTTATACAAAGCTATAAAAAAAGAACCTGAATATCTTATATATACTTGGATATACGTTCAAAACCCCAGATTTAAATATTTTAGCAAATTTGGCTCCAATGACCAAAACCTGCAATATAAGCTAGTTAATGGCAAATACACCCAAGTAAAAATTAATAAATGCTACAAATATTATTACCCATATATATTAAGAAACATTCAACGTAAGCTGGAAAATGACTCAAAATATCCTGAATACGAATACTTTGAAGAGATTTTCCTTGAATGCATGAAAGAAATAAAAAAACATTACCCTAATATAAAATTTGTTATTTTAGAATATAGATCTGTTGGAAAGTTTTATGAAATTGAAGAATATCCAAAATTCAATAGACTTAAAGAACAAGGCGTAATAATACTCGATACAAAAGACTTAGTCAAAGAAAACATGAACTTGGATATTTATAAACTTGCAGAATTTGATGAACATCCTAATGAAAAGGCATGGAATAAAATAATCCCCGAATTAGTTAAAAAACTAAATTTATAAAATGAATTAAGTTTAAAAGGTTTATTTTATAATAAACGCGCCTGGAGAGATTCGAACTCCCGACCTTTTGGTTCGTAGCCAAACACTCTATCCAACTGAGCTACAGGCGCAAGTTATATAATTATAATATCTTATAAAGATTTCATATCAAGGGACAAATAAAATTTTGTCAAATATTTACAAAAAAAAAGCTGCCTTCGCAGCTAATACTTAATAATCTTGGGAGGAGATTTGGGGATTTGTTACATATATAATAATTCACCTGAAAAAAAAAGTTTACTATTTTTATTAAAATATTAATAAAAATTTACAATATATTGATTAAATTTAATTTTATTGATAAATCTATGGATTTTTAATTATTTTTTCCATAAAATAGTGCTAAGAGGTACACATGATAGATTTATTCTTAAATATATTAATATTAATTTTCACTGTAATAATAGTATTTACAGCTTATTACACTTTAATAGTTTTCATGAGCGGCAAAAAAAGAAGGCTTGACCTGACGCAAAAATTCACACAAAAGCCATATAATAATAATTTAATAGTAATAATTTATGCTCAAAATAATGAAAAAACAGTTGTACCTCTTTTGGAGCAACTAAATAAACAAAGCTATCCAAAATCAAACTACCAAACACATATTATACTTGATAACTGTACTGACAACTCTGCTAACATGCTTGAATTCATAGGTGGAGCAAAAGTCTGGAGACTCTCAGAAGATGTTCCGTTAGGAAAAGACGAAGCTGTGTCATGGCTTTTAGAAAGATTAATTTCTTTTCAGAACGTAAGTGCATTTGTATTTTTAAATGCTAACAGAATAATTGATACGGAGTTTTTATCATCGATAAATTCCGCTCTTTACACAAATGATATTATAACAGGCTCTACCGAAATAATTACTAACGATTTATCCTTCAAATCAGAGCTTACTAAAACAATAAATAATTATAAAAACAGAATATTAAAAACCGGCCGCTCGGTTTTAGGTCTTATATCTACTATTGATTCTGATATTGTCGCAATAAAACAGGAGGTTTTAGAAAAAATCAGATGCGTAGATTTTAAAGATACAAATGGCGAACTTAAATATACTCTATTACTTGCCAGAAACAATTTTTATTCTATATATAACCCTAATGTTAAAACCTGGGTGCATTATGACGACTTTGAGAATAAAACACAAGATACCGCATTTAAATTTTCTTTACTTAAAAATTGTTTTAGACTCATTTTTTCAACAAATCCGAAATTCGGAGAATTTATATTCTCTATGTTTATCCCAAATATATTATTATTAACGGTATTATATATTGGAATCGCAATATTCTCTTATAACTATTATTTCTTTTATGATTTCCCCTTAGTAATGTCTGTAGGACTCATATTAATAGGGGCATTTGCATATTCTGTTTCTTTATTAAAGTCTGAAAAAAATATTTTAAAATTTTTACTAATTTCTCCTTTCTATACAATTTATGAAAAATTTATAAAAAAAAATTCTTTAATAAACAGAATTATGAAGAAAGATTTTTCTGAAAATGAAATAAACACAGAAAAAGCAATAATTGGCGTTGAAGTTACCGATGGAAAAAATATACTACCTTGCAAATTGGAAATGATTTCTGAAGATGGACTTGTTAAAGTAGTATTTAAGTTTAAAAAGAAAAAATATACTACTGATTCATACATTAGAATGTATGATGCAATAAAGAACATATCAGATAAGCTTGAAGAACATGGCTTTAGAATTAAAATATGCCAAACTTGTGCATATTTTACATCCGAAATCGACGGAACAACCAATATGATTAAAGGCTTTTGTAATAAAAACAACCTTGAAGAAAATATAGAACTGCCTGAAAAGAAATTATTATGGAATTCTTGCAATTTTTATCTTCCAAATGACATAAATAAAGTATTTGATATTAATCAATATAGAAAAAATTCACCATAATATATAAAATCGATATAAATATATTTCAAATATAATCCCGAAAATACCCGTTTTAATTGGGTTTCAAAATTAATGTAAACTTATGTAACGATATATACTTTTTATGAAATTTGTATATATGAAATGTTTTTATATAAGTGTGGTACAATAAAGGTTTATAAAAATGGGTTTAGCATCATCTCAAGCAAGATTATTACTTTTAACAGCAAGAAAAAGTGACTTAGAATATAAAGCTCAAGTAATTTCTCAAAGAAAAATTTTGTTAGCAATGCAAACACAAGAATTAGCTACAGACTATACAAGAGCTTTATCAAATTCAAGATTATATTTTGTATACGCTCAAGACGCAAATGAAAATAAAACAATAAGCGAATTATTATCCTACACAGGATTAACTGGTGAAAACAGTGCAACAATGGCCGGTAAATATATTGTTACAGATGCTCAAGGCAGATTGGTTGTTCCTTCATTAGACAATGTTCCAAGCGGATTCAAAGTAACAACTGACCAAGAATCAGGTAAATCATACGCTACTTATTACTTCGAACAAAATAAAGTAGATGATAACGGTCAAATTGTATACAAAAAAGATGAAAACGGCAATCCTACTACAACTCCAGAAACAGTATCAGTAGCCGGTCAAAGATATGAAGTACTTACAGCTCCCGCAATATTAAATCCCAGCCTATTTCAAAACGGACTTCAAAACGGCAGCTTATTCATAGATCAATGGGATACAAGCTCTAAAACATTTAAAGCAAATGTATGGCAAAGTGATGACAATTTCCAAACAAAATTATATACAGAAGATGACGATATAGCACAAGCTAAATACGAAGCATCATCTCTAAAATTACAAAACCAAGACAAAATGTTAGATATGGAACTAAAACAAATCGAAACTCAACATAAAGCAATCGAAACAGAATACGACTCAGTTAAAAAAGTTATAGATAAAAACATCGAAGTATCTTATAAAATCTTTGCTCAAGGTTAAACCAAAAAAATTAAACACAAAAAAAGCAGCCACCACAGCTGCTTTTTTGCTTTGTAAATATTTGAATATAAACTAATTTAAAAAAGCAATTTTTTATTAATAGATTTTTTTATTATACTAGAGCTAATAGGAATGCGGAATAAATGAGTTTTGGTATAACCAATACAAACAATGTGCCATATCCTGTAAAACCACAGGACAATTTTGGTGCGCTTTCACCGGTTGCTCAAGAAACCGTTAACAAAACTCAAAATGTATTAAAAGAAACAGCAGAAGACAACTGGATGACAAGCACGTTAAAATCTTTCGGGCTTGTTTTTAATGACCCCAAAAAGTTGATAGCAGCAGTTGCAACATCAGTTTTGATAATATTTGGCTTTAGTCACTTGATAAATAGAGGCGGAATTGCAAAAGAAGGATTATTCAAACTCGGAAGAAACCTTGATAATATTGGCTCTTCAAAAATTTTCAAAAATATTGGAGATTTTTTCTCAGGTATAAAAAACACTATAAAAAAACCATTTAAAAACAGTAAATTTACCCAATTGTTCAAAAAAGGAAATGAAGCTAACTGGGTCAGCGCAAAATGGAATGCCGCCAAACAGATGCTCAGGGGTACCTGGGGTGAAGCGGTTGATACAGTGACTGATTCACTTAAAGCAATGGATATTGATGATGCTGTTTCAGGCAGTCTTGAAAAAATTGTAAAAGTAAAAGGGAAAACGCCTAAAGCTCTTGCAAATAGTGCAACTGGGGTAATCTCAAAACTGAAAAAATTATATAAAAGCAATCCTGATAATTTTATTAACAGACCTGAAGTAATTAATTATCTTAAGAAAGCAACAAACTTAACAGACCCCAAAGAAATAGAATCATTCGCTTCATTATTTAAGCAATCTCAGAAACTAAGAGAAACTCTTGTAAAAATAACAAATGGAGACAACGTTGACGACTTAATAGCCGGAGTAAAAGCCCTTGCTAAAGATGATTCTCTTAAATTTGAAAAATTTGAAGATATATATTCAAGAATGATAAAAAACTTCACTAAGGATGGGGTTTTAGATGTTGACGGGCTTAGGAATTTCTTATCAACAAATGGTGAAATAGGAAAAATCATACAAAGAACACCTGGTGGAGCTTTAACTGCCCAAACTGTAAATATGGCAAATGCTCTTAAAAAAGTTGTTATATTAAAAGGGGACGGTGCTAAGACATGGCTCGGAAAAGGAGTTCAAAAACTCTTGCTTAGAGGTGTTGAAGCCATTACTAACGGAGTAACCTCAAGAGCAGGATTCGGCCTTTTATCAGGCACAATAATATATACAGGGGTTATGAATAAAACTTTTAGTGCCCCCAAAAACGAACGAATATCAAAATTTGCAGAAGAAGCAGTAGGTGATGCTGGAAGTTACATGTTAATTCCAGTAGCCGGAGGATTCTTATATAAATCTGCCACTCTAAAGTACCTCGGCTCTAGTAATGAGCAAATAAGAGCCTTTAAAAATGCATTTAAAGATATTTCTGAAAAAGTGGCTAAAAAGCAAATTACAAAAGCAGAAGCTTCAACTGCTTACAAAGCAGCTAAAAAAGCATTATCTAAAGATGTCAGCTTTATTTATAAACCAATTAGGAAACTGGCAGGCATTTTAAGTGCAGGCATAGAGACAAACCCGGGTAAAAATGTTATTACAAAAGGAATCAGCAGATTTAGCGGTGGCTTGTCCAGAGCAATTTTAATAGGTATAGTTCTAAGTCCAATTTTAATAAAACCTATAATGAAAGTTTGCCATAAAATTTTCGGAACACCTTCAGATTCAGACTATGCGGATAAAAAAAATGAATCCGAGAAAAATAAAGTCAATGAGATAACGAATACAAGCGCAACCGGTGCCCCAACTTCGAATAGTTCAACAAACTATCTGGATATGTACAAGAATATACAATCTGGGGCCCAACAGCCACAAATTACAACCCCAACATCAGGATCCCAACCTATAATTAAACAAGCAACACCAACTCAACAACCTCTAGTTTCTTCAGCAACGCCTGTAAATGGCGCAATACCTGCAAAAAAAATAAATGATGAAAAGAAAACAAAAGATGATTCATCCTCCGGAGAAAATAGAAGTTATGTTCCTTCTTCAGTGCCTACTGAATTTCCGGAAACTCCCACAGAAGCGGAAGCACAAGCTCAAGCATTGATTAAAAAAGCAGAATCAATCGAAAACGATATTTTGAAAAAATTATAAACCTGATTTGAAAAATAATGCTAAAATAAATGAATGTTTATTCATTATATTGCGCAATACCTTGAATATCTTGAAATAGAAAGAGGATTATCTTCCAATACAATTGATGCATATAGAAGAGATTTGGTAAGCTTTTGTGATTTTTTATCTTCAGAGCAAATTGAAGATTTTAAAAATATTAGCAGAAATCACATAAATATGCATATAAAAAACTTAAGAGGAAAAGGTTATAATCCAACGAGCATAACAAGAGCTATTGCCTCTATAAGGGGATGGTTTAACTGGCTTTCATCAAACGAGTTGACAGAACACAACCCGAGTTTAAGTATTGAGCAGCCTAAATTGCCTGTTAAACTTCCCAAAGTTCTTACAATTCAAGAAATAAATTTAATATTGGATAAACATCTGACTATTATTGAAACTGCTATTTTTGAGCTTCTTTATGCTGCAGGTCTTAGAGTATCTGAACTTGTAAGTCTGCAATTACAGAACATAGACTTGAACTCGAATTTTGTAAGATGCATCGGCAAAGGCTCAAAAGAAAGGGTTATACCTATTGGTGCAAGAGCAAACAAAGCAATTAAAAATTTTTTGAAGTTAAGGGATTTTACAGTTAAAAAATATAACCTGAATACAAAGTTTATTTTTCTAAACGAAGCAGGAAGAAAACTCAACCGCCAAGATATTTATACAATTATTCAATCATTGGGTAAAAAAATCGGAAAAGAAATATCACCACACACACTAAGACACTCATTTGCTACACATCTTCTTGAAAATGGTGCTGACCTGAGGATAGTGCAAGAATTACTCGGACATGCAGATGTATCTACCACTCAATTGTACACCCATGTAAGCAAAAAACGTTTAAAAGAGGTTTATTTTTCTATCAATAAATAATATAATGTAAATCCGAGAACAAATATGAAATTTAAAGACATATATAAGCAACAGAATAATTCTGTAAAAAATTTTCCGGTCATTTCCTTTGAAGTTTTCCCTCCCAAAGACCCGGAAAAAAACTCATTATTAATAAAAGAATTACAAAATCTCATGCAATATAACCCGCAAGTTATATCTGTAACATATGGAGCTGCCGGCACGGGAAGAGAGAACTCAATAAATCTGGTACGATTGCTTAAAAATAATTTTGATATCAGCATAATGCCACATTTTACATGCATAAATGCAAGTAAAAATTCTGTAGAGAACTATCTAAATGAAATCTCGAATATGGATATAAAAAACATACTTGCTTTAAGAGGGGACATCCCAAATGGTGAAAATATAACCAATTCAGACTTCCAATATGCAAACATGCTTGTCGAATTCATCAAGTCAAAATCAAACCTTAATATAGCTGTAGCAGGCTACCCTGAAGGGCATATAGAATCAGAAAATTTAGATGCAGACATAAAAAATTTAAAAAAGAAAATTGAGGCAGGAGCAGAGATTATCTATACACAGTTGTTTTTTGAAAATAGCTATTTTGAAAAATATCTGGAAAAATTAAGAAATGCAGGAATAAATGTTCCTGTAATTCCCGGAATTCTTCCAATAACAGGATACAATCAACTAAAAAAAATGACGAGCTTATGTAAAGTTACTCTACCTGAAGCACTATTAAGCAATCTTGAAAAACATAAGAATTCACCTGATGATATCAAAAAAATCGGGATTGAATATGCAATTAATCAGGTAAATGAACTCAAAAAATACAATCTTTCTGGATTTCATTTTTACATTTTGAATAAAGCTTTTCCGACCAAAACTATATTAGAAGAAGTGTTAAAACAAAATTAAATAATTAAGCTACGCTTCCATATAATAAATTTAAAATAACTGATTTATGTGACTGTTGAGCACTTAATAACATACTCACATTGGTTTCCATCAACATTTGACCTTTTAACAAGTTTAACATTGAGCTTGCATAGTCAGCATCAGAAATTGTACTTTTGGCTTCAGTCAAGTTAGATATGGCCTCTGTCTGCCTGTCAAGAGAAGCTGTTAAAGCTACCGAGCTTGAGCCAAGATTCGATAGTTTTTTGGTAGTGTGGGATATAAGGTCATCTAAATATCCGACTGTTTCTGAAGATTTTTCGGCAGTTGAGAGATTAAAAGTAATATCACCGTAATTTATACCTGTATCAACAATTATGGCCGAACTATCGCTAGAATCAACACCAACTTGTATTCTAAGTTCTTTTGTTGTTTGGGTTGGAATTGAATCCGGTTCCGCATCGGGATTTGAACTTGTCACAGCAGTATAACTGCCAGGATTACTACCAAATATTTCAATCTCATTAAACTTCGTATTCTTCAATGTAGAAATTATTCCGTTACCCAAATCATTAACTAAAGTCTGATAAGAAGCTCTTTGATCGTCAGTAAGAGTATCACTTGAAGCTTTTAGTGCATATTCACGTACCAGTTCAAGATCATCATTAACACTTTCTAGTGCTCCATTTGCAACAGTAATCAGAGAAAGCCCCTCTTGCGTATTTTCCTGCGCTTGAGCATAAGAACTCAAGGAGGTATTAAGCTTAGAAAGCTTTGTATAGCCGGCAGGATCATCAGCAGCAGAATTAATCTTACTGCCTGTCGACAATTGTTCTAAAGATTTTTGAACAATTCTGTTGGCAGAATTAATGTTTTTAAGAAACATTAATGAAAATGTTTGCAAACTATTAATTGATAACGACACTTTTAAATCCCGATTAAGAGAACACTTATTCTTATATTAGAAAATTTTTTTCGATTTGTAAAGTGTCTCTATGTTTTAAAAAACAATTTTGTTACAATGGTGATATCCAAATATTTGACCAACTTAGTTAAAAATAATTGATTAGAAGAAAAAAAACAGCTTAACATTTACAATTAAAAAACATTGTTTAAAACAGAAATTTTATATAGAAAAATATTTTTTTGTAAGGCCATAAAGCACAAAATTATAACTAACAATTACAAAGAATCAATAAATTCCATTAATTTAAATATATTCTGGGTTGATTTAGACAAATCTTTTACTGTTAATGTATCAGATTCAATTTCATCAGACCCTAAAATAATTGCAAAATCGGCTATTTTTGAAGCTTTTTCAAGTTGTTTAACAAATTTTCTTTTTGAATAATCAAGTTCAACCGAATAACCTTTATTTCTGATTGTTTGAGCAAGCTTTAAAGCTTGAGGCATATCAGTAGAAACAATAAAGTAATCTACCTTCTCAATAATTTTAAAATCAACAAGGGAATTCAATCTTTCAACACCCATAGCCCAGCCTACAGCAGGAGTGGAGGGTCCGCCGAGAGTTTCAACCAGCCCGTCATATCTTCCTCCGCCACAAACAGCATTTTGAGAACCCAAATTATTTGATTTAATCTCGAACACCGTTTTTGTATAATAATCCAACCCCCTGACCAAAAAGTTATTTTCAGAATATTTAATCCCGAGAATATCAAGATTAGTCTTAAGTGATAGATAATGGTCCGAACATTCATCACAAAGATTCATTTTTGATATTTTATCTTTGAGGTTATTGTCGCTTAAAACTTTAAGACAAGTTTCATTTTTGCAATCGAGAATTCTCAATGGATTTTTATTAAACCTGTTTTGACAATCTTCACAAAGGCTTTCAATATATGGTGAAAGTATGCTTATCAAATTTTCTTTATATTCAGACCTACATTTAGGACAGCCCAGAGAATTTATTTCAACTGTTAAATCAGGAAGTCCTAATTCATGCAAGAATTTTACTGCAATATTAATGCATTCTGCATCTGCTGAGGCATCTTGTATACCAAACATTTCAATCCCAATCTGGTGGAATTGTCTTTGTCTACCGGCTTGAGGTCTTTCATATCTAAACATTGGGCCAGAATACCAAAGTTTTACAGGCGCACTTTCTCTTGTAAAACTATGTTCCAAATAAGCACGAACAACTCCAGCTGTATTTTCAGGTCTTAAAGTTAATGAGCGGTCACTTTTTATAAAAGTATACATTTCCTTATTTACGATATCCGTAGTATCTCCGACACCACGTTCAAACAATTCTGTAGCTTCAAAAATAGGGGTTCTGATTTCTTTAAAATTTGCTTTTCTAAAGACATCTCTTGCAATCTGCTCAATTTTCTGCCAACTTGAAACTTCAGAAGGCAATATATCCTTTGTACCCTTTTGTGCTTTTAAATTCATAACTTCCTCTTAATATAAAATTATAATACAAAAAAATTACTATTTAATACTCTTTTTGGAAGGAATTGTGATTATAAATTCTGTACCGGCATTTTCTTTACTAATAAATGTAATAGTACCTTTATGTTTTTGTATTATTTTATTTGAAATCGCAAGCCCCAAACCAGAGCCTATACCAATACCTTTTGTGGTAAAACCCGTATTAAATATTTGAGATTGAACTTTTTTGCTCATTCCTACGCCACTGTCTTTGATCGATACAATAAGGTTTGAATTTTTATATTGAGTAGTAATTACGATTTCACCCTTGTCTTTTATACTCTGACAGGCATTTACAAGAATATTCATAAACACTTGATTCAACATATTTACATAACATCTAATCAATGGGAGTTTCGAATAATTTTTTACAATATTGATTTTATTCTTTGTTTCGTGAGAAATAAGCTGCAATGTTAAATCTAATTCTTTATTGATATCAGCTTCTTGAAGTTGGGCCTCGTCAAGCCTTACAAATTTTTTCAGTGATTTAACGATATTGCTGATTCTTTTTATAGCTTCATTATCTATTTCATTAATATCTTTAAGTGTATTCAGAAGGTCATCTTTAACAGAAATTTTATTTAAAATCTTCTTGGTCAGTTCATTGTTTGAATTGATTGAACCCAAAGGTGTATTAATTTCATGTGCAACTCCGGCCACAAGCTGACCAACTGAGGCCATTTTCTCAGAGTTAATTAATTGCAATTGCGTTTCTTTTAACTCATTCAATGTTTTTTGCAGTTTATGATTTTTTTTATTAACCTGTTCAAATAAGTTAATCCTTACAATTGAGTTTGCAAGTTGGGTCGAAATAGACTCTAAAATGTCGAAATTATCATCTAAAATATTTTTAACGGAAGTAAAAGAGACAATAATCCCTAAAAGCCTGTCCTGATGATAAATAGGTATAATTATACGTTTGATGTTTTTACCCAGAGTTTCTTTTGAGTTTTTGCATTCTTTTATACAAGGCGCCATTGTAATTTTTTTAGACTTAATAGTTTCAATAACATTTTCATTATAATCAAGTATAAGATTTTTCTTATCATAGCAGGACTCAGGAGTAATATATTTTGCCTTAAACTGATTTTTGTAAGGCAGGGCAAAATAAGTTTTATATGCTCCGAGAATATTTTTAACTTCTATGATTGTCGCCAAAATGAGTGTATCTATGTCCAGTGATTCTCTCATAATCATAGATATTCTGTTTAAAAAGGATGTTTTAATTGCCTGATTTTGAGCACTTTCTTTGAGTTGAATAAATTTTTTATTTTCTTTTAACAAGATATTATATCTATTTTCAAGCACCATAAGATGTTTTTCTGTTGAATCCAGCCTCTGAGTATCAGTAACATTCTTAAAAATTAAAATCTTTGCTTTCTTTCTTATGATTGCAGAAATTATGTAATGCAAATACTCATCTTTTGCTTTTTGATAAGTACAATAAGTATGGAAATTCTCTTTAGAATTTAATATCAAGTCAATTGGAGTAGTAAGCGCAATCTCATCGGGGTTAAGCATACAAATATCAAAATTGAAATATTTTTTTATTTTGTTTAAATTTTCAAATCCGCTAAAATGTTTTTTTGCAGCATTATTTTGGAAAAAAACACGATTTTTACTGTCAATAACAATAATCGGGTCTTCAACATTATTTAAGATTTTAAAATCATCCATAATTTAAATTTTTTATTAATTAATTAAAAAGAAAAGTAAAATTGTAATATGCCATAAATATACCAAGAATCGCGCCGACAAAAACTTCTGTCGGAGTGTGCCCTAGCAGTTCTTTAAGTCTTTCAACAGGGTCAGATTGTTTATGAGAATAATAATCCTGCATAATTTTATTTAAAGAAGCCGCCATTTTTCCGGCTGCTCTTCTTAATCCTGCTGCGTCATACATTACTACGAGTGCTGAACCTGCCGCAATTGCAAATTCAACAGAACTAAAACCTTTTAAAAAGCCGACATATGTGGATAATCCAACCATTCCTGCACTGTGTGCGCTTGGCATACCTCCTGTCGTGGCAAGAATTTGGAAGTTAATTTTTTTGTTGAATAATATATAACCAACAAATTTAATTAATTGCGCAACTATTGCAGCTTCAACTCCTGTTAATAAGATCTCAATACTTGGAGCCGTAGTCATTTTGATACCCTTTCAATTATGTGTTTGACAATTCCTTCAAGGATTACTGAATTAATGTTATTCTTTTTCAGTATAGCACAAGCCTTATCACAAAGGAAGTTAACCTGTTTGACAGCATTTTCAAGTCCATGTATGGAGGTATACGTAGCTTTTTGAAAAACCATATCTTTCCCGGGAGTTTTTCCCAATTCTTCAATTGTTGCAACTTCATCCAATATATCATCATAAATTTGGAATGCATGCCCAAGGCACATCGCAAATTCTGTTAAGTTTGCAAGTTGCTCTTCCGATACACCTGCTGCAATTGCACCTGAACGCACTGCACAGACAAATAGTTTAGCTGTTTTATACTCATGAATGTACTCTAAAGTTTTATAATCGATTTGTTTTTTTTCTGACTCAATATCAACAACTTGCCCTGCAATAATCCCATAGACTCCTGCTGCAGTAAAGAATTCATCCAACAGTTTTAAAATTACATCGTCAGGCGCTTTGGTATTCCTTAAAATAACTTGCGGTGCAAAGCTTAAAAGAGCATCTCCTGCAAGTGTTGCGATTGCTTCTCCAAAAACTTTATGATTTGTGGGTTTGCCACGTCTAAAGTCATCGTTATCCATGCAAGGTAAATCATCATGAATCAAGCTCTGGCAATGCAGCATTTCAACTGCACAAGCAACAGGGATTGCAACTTCATATGAACCTGAAAGAATTTTAGCAACCTCAAGAGCTATAACCGGCCTGAGTCTCTTACCTTCTGCAAGTAAGGAATATCTCATCGACTCAAAAATACTCTCAGGATATGCTTGCGGGATATATAAGTCAAGATTTTTATCAACTATTTTTTTGTATTCATTAAATATTTCTGTATAATTTTTACTCATTTATTATTGTTTTTAATCCTCTTTGAAGTACTCTTTTTCAATTTTTTGCCTGTCTGTTTTTCGGGAATCAATTCTTTTTTTAGCTGAAATTTTTGACATATTTTTATTTTTATTCAACTTAACTGTACTTTCAACCTTTTTTCCTTCATATGTGATTTTATTTTTATACTCAAAAGCCTCGTCAACAAATTTCAAATAGCTCAAATACCTGTTTTTATCAATTAAATTGAGATTTAACAGCACATTACATCCTGCTTCATTCTGGTGAAGACAATTATTAAATTTACAGTTCTTAGAAAGTTCTTTTATTTCACTGAAAAAGCTTTGAATATCCTGGGGCAATAAGAAATTGAATCTTAAGTTTGAAAACCCGGGAGTATCAACAACATATGTATCTTTTCCAACCTCAATAATTTCGCAGTGTCTTGTTGTATGAACTCCTTTTTTTGTTTTTTCGCTGACATTTTTTGTACGCATCTTAATTTCAGATGAAAGTGTATTTATAAGTGATGATTTACCTGCGCCTGACATTCCGCAAAAAATGGATGTCTGATTAGCTAAAATATCCGACAAGACACATATTCCTGACTTTCTAAGCGCCGAAGTAAAAATTACTCTGTATCCTAGAGATTCATAAAGATTTTTAATTTCAAAAATCAAATTCTCTTCATCTATTAAATCGTCTTTGTTGAAACACAAAACTGGAGCTACGTTACTGTATTCGCAAAATGCAATGTATCTGTTCAATTGTTCAAAGTCGATTTCTGGTTCTTTTAATGCAGACACAATAACCGCCTGAGTGATATTTGCAGCTTTCGGCTTAGTTATAAAATTCTTTCTTGGCAATATGGATGAAATAAATGCCTGCTTTGATTCTTCACTAACCTGCTCTAAAGAAACAAAATCACCAACTAAAACTTGTTGCTTCTGTTTTTTTATAATTTCTCTTAATTTACACTCTAAAATCCCAAAGTCATTGGTATTTACGTAATAGAAATCAGAATGAATTTTAAAAACCTGTCCTTCCATATGCGTTAATATTAACTCATAGTAAGAATTAAGGCAAACATTAAGCAAAAAAGTTATCAAAATTAATAATTATCAATATATCTATTTTTGGGCTATACTAATATTGTAGAAAAGAAGTGTATAACAGAATAGAAAAGAAAGAGAAATTCAAAATGAATGAAGTAAAAAAAACCGAGCTAACGGTAGGAAACAAGCTCGTAACGATTGAAACAGGTAAATATGCAAAGTCTGCAAATTCTTCAATCGTAATCAAATGTGAAGACACAATGTTATTAGTACATGCAGTGGTAAGTGCTGAACCAAGAGTAGGAATAGACTTTTTCCCACTGCTTATAGATTATGAAGAAAGAATGTCTGCTGTAGGCAGAATTCCGGGAGGTTATAACAGAAGTGAAGGTAGAGCTTCCGAAAAAGCTGTACTTATATCAAGACTTATTGATAGACCAATAAGACCTCTATTCCCTAAAGGATATAGAAATGATGTACAAATTGTAGCCCAGCTAGTAAGTTTAGATCAGATTAATCAACCTGATACGTTAGCTATGCTTGGTGCATCATTTGCATTAATGCTATCAGGTGCCCCTTTTGAAGGCCCTATCGGAGCTGTAAGAGTGAGCAGGGTAAACGGTGAATTGGTTGCTAACCCAACTTATAAAGAAGCTGAAGATTCAGAATTGGATATAGTAATTGCAGGTACTGCAGATTCAATAATAATGGTTGAGGCCGGATGTAAATTCGTAAGCGAAGATGAAATTATGAGTGCTGTTGAGTTTGCACAAGTTGAAATTAAAAAACAAGTTGAAGCTCAATTGGCATTTGCAAAAGAATGCGGTATTGAAATTCCTGAATTTACAAATCCTTATGATACATCAGAATTAGCCGCAATTATTAAAGATCTTGCATATGATACCGTCTATGAAGCTTACCACAATTTTGACAGAGACTATAGAAAAGAAAAGCTTGATGCTGTTAAAATCCTTGTAAAAGAACATTTTAGCAATCTTGATGATGAGCATCCAATCAAAAAAATGATGGTAGAAACAGGAATAGATTTTATTTCTGAAGAATTTAAAAGTCTTGAGAAAAAGATTATGCGTTCAATGATAGTAAATGAAGGCGTCAGAGCTGACGGCAGAAAAACAACTGAAGTAAGACCTATATGGTGCGAAGTTGGAATAATCCCAAGAGCACATGGTAGCGCTGTTTTCACAAGAGGACAAACACAGGTTCTTTCAGTAGCAACACTTGCAGGTCCAGGAATGGCTCAAGATCTTGACGGAGTTGACCCTCAAACAACTAAAAAATATATGCACAAATACATATTCCCTGGATTCTCAGTAGGCGAAGTAAAACCATTAAGAGGCCCTGGCAGAAGAGAAGTAGGTCACGGAAATCTTGCTGAAAGAGCAAATATTCCAGCTCTTCCGGATGAAAATGAATTTGCATATACAATCAGAGTTACATCTGATGTGTTAGAATCAAACGGCTCAACTTCAATGGCATCTACCTGCGGAAGTTCTATGGCGCTTATGGATGCTGGCGTTCCTGTTAAGTCTATGATAGGCGGAGTTGCAATGGGTCTTATTAAAGAAGGTGATGCAGATGTTGTTCTTACCGATATTCAAGGTATTGAAGACTTTTTAGGAGATATGGACTTTAAGGTTACAGGTAATAATGATGGCATAACAGCTCTTCAAATGGATATGAAAATTAAAGGAATCTCTAATGCAACATTAAGGAGAGCACTTGCACAAGCAAAAGACGGCCGTTTACATATTCTTTCAAAAATGAAAGAAGTAATTTCAGAACCTAGAGCAGATCTTTCGAAACATGCCCCAAGAATCTATACAATGACTATTCCGACAGAAGATATCGGAGCTGTAATAGGACCTGGCGGTAAAAACATAAGAAATATCATAGACTGCTCAGGTGTTGAGATAGATATTCAGGATTCAGGACTTGTGACAATTACGTCAAATGATAAAGAAGGCGCTGATATTGCTATAAGCATGATTAACCAAATGACCTTTAAACCGTTTGAAGGACTGGTTAAAAAAGGTAAAGTAGTAAGAATAATTCCTATCGGTGCGTTTGTTGAACTTGCGCCTGGCAAAGACGGAATGGTTCACATCTCACAGGTATGCAGAGAAAGAATTGAAACAATTGAAGGGCACTTAAAAGTCGGTGATGAAGTTGTGGTTAAAGTCATGAAAATCGATGATAAGGGCAGAGTCAATTTAACAATCAAAGGTGTATCTCCTGAAGAAGCAGCATTGGTTTGCCAACAATAATTAACTTTTTAAGGTGCTTTAATTTATTTTAAAGCACCTTACCTTTAAGAAAAGGGACAAAAAATTGAATAACGGATTAAATTACACATTTATATTCGGCGGTGGAGCAGTAAGAGGCATCTCATACATCGGGGTTATAAAAGCACTAAGAGAACTAAATATAACAGCTGATGCAATCGCAGGATCATCTGTAGGTGCAATATTTGCGGTCTTGTACTCCCTCGGTTTTACAACTGAAGAATTGCAAGAAATAATGTTTGAATTCAGTTTTAATAAATTTAAAGACATAAACTTGAATTTTGGTCCAAATTTTGCATTCAGTAAAGGACAGGTTTTCCTTGACTGGCTAAGAGAGTTGATTGAACAGAAAGTTTATGGAGAAGAATATGAAAAAGGCAAAAATCCACCCGTAAAATTCATTGACATAGACAAAGATTTATATATTTTAACCTGCGACTTAATGAACAATACCCCTTTTGTTTTTTCAAAAAATAACACACCTGAATTTGAAATAGCAATGGCTGTTAGAATTTCAGCCAGTTTTCCCGGACTTATGAACCCTAGTGAATATAAAGATACTATTTTAATAGACGGAGATCTCGTAAAAAGTTGGCCTTTATGGAAAACGGATAGATTCTTAACAGAATCAACGTCCAGAATTTTAGAATTCAGACTAGAAGGCTACAAAGAGTCAGGAACAATCAAAAATCCTCTTGACTACTTTAATATGGTATTTAGTGCTTTCTCTAATTTTTGTACGGAAAATGTTATTAACTGCTATGGCGAAAATGATAAATATGATTACATTCTAATTGATACAAAAGATGTATTACTTATTGATTTTGCGCTTGAAGAGCAAAAACGGCTGGAGCTTATGTCAAACGGCTACGAAACAACAATTAACTATTTTAAGAAAGATTTAATTAAAAAGAAAAAACAATTGCTACCATGCTATTACAAATTATTAAATAACTTATTAGATACCCATTCGCTGCTTCTAAAAAATAAGATTCCCGAAGCACAAAATAAGCTGTTCAAAACAATGTCCGATTTGAATGATTGCAGACAATATATTGATAGCTCATTTTTGAAAAATATAACTGAATTTAAGAATAGATTTATAAGCGACATAAAAAAAACTTATATTTTTAACACTTATAAACTCAATAATGCGACAAATCACTCTAAATCTTTGCTGGGAATTGTTGATGCATTAAGCGATAAATGTAATGAATTAAATAACTATATAGATAATTTCGGTAATGCTAAATTTAAATAACAAAAAAATAGCACTCTTATCTGATTTTGACGGCACTATATCTAAAAACGATTTTTTTAGCTATGCAACAAATACTATTATTCCTGAAAAGAATATGGAACCTTGGGCTAAATACAAGAATGGTGAAATTTCCCATGTTGAGGCTCTCAATCTTATTTTCAGCACGATAAGGCTTCCTAAAAATGAATTCAACGATTTTATCGATACTATAGAAATAGAAGAATTTTTTATTCCTACAATAAATCTATGTAAAGAAAAAAATGTAATATTTAATATTGTAAGTGCAGGAGCTGATTATTATATATCAAGAATATTACATAACCTCAAAATAAGAGAAAGAATCCCTATATATACAAATCCAAGCAAATATTCTCAAAAAAACGGGCTTGAGATAATCCCTCTTCCAAAAGAACATAAATTTTACGACAATAATCTTGGCATCTCTAAAAAATTAATTGTAAAAGAATTCCAAAATAATGGATATGCTGTTATATTTGCTGGTGACGGAATGCCGGATATCGAAGCTGCGAAATGCGCTGATGTGGTTTTTGCTAAAGATTACCTTATAGAATTATGCAAAAAAGAAAATGTTAAACATATGGAATTTAAATCCTATTTTGAAATATACTCATTTGTAAATAAATTATAATTATTTTTTCACACTGACAAATTTAAGTTTTTTTAACTTTTATACAAATATAATGAATAAACAAAACGTTTACGATATCATAGTTTAAGCAGTAAATTAGAGAAAGAAAAAGCATGAATTTAACAGAAAACAGGTCTAATATTTCAGTAGAAAACGATAAAGTAAATTTAATTTTTAAAATTGTCGATTCTGTAAAAACAATAATTGAAGAGGATAAATTACAAAAACAGCCGCTCTTTCTTTCAATTTCTGAACAATTTATTCTAAAGCTTGTAAAGACAATAATCAATGCTCATAAAACTACTTATTTAATAGGAATAACAGGTGAATCCGCCTCAGGAAAAACAACTCTTGTGGAAAATGCCGCAAAGGCTTTTCATAAAAATTCAAGAGATGATTTATTCACAACGATATGCTGTGATGATTATTATCATGATATGTCGGAACAGCTTAAAGCTGCAGGAAGTTACGAAAAGTTATTCTTGAATGGTTTTTCTCTTGATACACCGAATGCAATTAATTTAGAATTAATGAAATCACATCTAATAAGTCTTAAACACAATTGCGGAATTAATGCACCTTATTATGATTTTGTAACTTGTAAAAGCATACCAAACAAAATATATAAAAAACCTGCATCCATAGTTCTGAACGAAGGTTTATATGTATTAAATCCGGATGTAAAAGATGTTCATGATATAAAAGTATATGTATTTACACCATTCAATATAATTCAAGAACGCTGGTATAGAAGAGCTGAAAGTCGTGGTAAATGCGGAAAAGCAGCAGAAATGCAGTTTGCGGACGTAAACTCAACTGCACAAGTCTATATAAGACCAACAATGCAAGAAGCTGATATTGTAGTTAACGGTCTGACTTCAGCTGAATATATAGAAAAAATAACATCAAACTTTATAAATGCAATTAAAAACATTATTATTTCAGAATAAAAAAAAGAGGTTTTAAACCTCTTTTTTCTTTGCCAATCCATTTCTTACTTGTTTTTTACTTAACTTGATCCATCAATTCTACAGCAAGTTCATAGAATTTACTCCAATATTCTGTAGAGCCCTCTTTGTAGGTTGAAAGTTTTGATTTAATTTCTTCGGTCATCCATTGAGGCATGGTTCTTTTTATTATATCCATAGAGTCATAAGCTTTAGCGCTTTCTTCATTTGTCTTATCTTCAGCTTTAGTCCAATAAGAAGTATCAACTTCTCTTATTGAATAATCAGATGTACCCCACTTACAGGCTGCATTAGAACCAAGAGGAATTATATCTTGACCATCAGCAAGACCTTCAAATAAGAATTCATAAAAACTTATTTTATTTTGATTGATTTCATAAGTATCATATGCAATGTCGCCCAAACCAATATTTTCTATAAATGTATTTGCATCCATAACTTCATAATAGTCATGGTTAAAATTTACATTTGTAAAAAGCTTTCTATCTTTGCTTTGGAAAACCATGTCGTTTTTATCAGTTGAACTTGACAAATAACGATCCCAACTGAGCAAATCAGTTTCAACGCCATTACCAATAGATTCATTACCTTCAATATGGTTTTCTATTTTTTGAAGAACAGCATCACCATTAACACCGTTTAGGAATAGCATGCTTTTGAAATCTACAGCACCATATAGGTTAGAAAGCTGCTGGTATCTAGAATATTGCAAATCATATTCTCGACCAAGATCACCTGTTTTACCAGTGTATGCACCATAGCTGAGAGCATCTACCATTTGTATACTCCTATACTTTACTTTACACTTATATAAAAACTTTTTTTATATACCAATTGCATATAAAGTATATATTGTTACAAAGCTTAATATTTAGTTTATATTCCTTAAATTGTATTTAATAACAATATTATTAGACTGTTCAGAAATGAATAAAACATCACTTATAATATATAAACAATAAGGTTTATAAACTTTGTTCATAAAAACCGAAATCTCGCCTTTGGGACTAATTTTCAAAATATTATCCGCTCCGTAATTTGCAACATAAAGATTATCAAACTTATCAACAGCAAGACCTATGGGTCCTTTAATTAATGGGCTTCTTGAGAATAAAGTGGTTCTGCTGTTAGAGTTTTCTACTCTCATAATCGAATTATCAGAATAACATGCAACGTATAAATTGCCTTTTGAATCTGTTGCAAGACCGGTAGGGGAAGAAAATTTATCAATAATTATTTTTTTATTCTGATTTGCTTTCTTAACAGACATGCGTTGCGCTTTTTCCTGCTCAAGTGCTGCAAGTTTTCTTGCATCTGTTATCATTTTTTCAACCTGTTTATAATTAGGGGCGCTTTGTGGGACATAAGATAAATATTTAACAGCTGTTGAATAATTTTTTCTTAAAAAACAAATCTTTGCTAATTCTAAGATGGTCTCAGTATCATTAGGATTGATTTTGAGAGCATTTGAATATGCAGTTATAGCTTTGTCGTATTGTTTCAAATAAACATAAATACTTGCGAGATTATAATAAGCATCAACAAATTTTGGCTCGATTTGAACAGCCTTTTCAAAAGAAGAAATAGCTGAATTATAAGCTTTAGAATTATACTGGCTAACGCCCTGATTATAAGCATCTATTGCACTAAATGCATACTCAACGGCAAAAGCTTCATTCTTAAGACCGAATGAAAAGATAATTAAAGCAATAACTAAAACAATTTTTTTCATACTTTTGCAATTGTAGGGATATTTTTATTAAAGTTAACAACCTGCTCCAAATTATAAGCCACATTAAGCATCTTGCCCTCTTGTAAAGGCGGAGCCAATAATTGAAGTCCTATTGGCATGTTATCATCTGATAAGCCGCAAGGCAAACTCATAGCAGGAAGCCCCGCAAGATTTGCGGTGATTGTTGCAATATCAGTTAAATACATACTTAAAGGATCTTCAACTTTTGAACCGATATCAAAAGCTGTATGAGGGCATGTAGGACAAATTAAGACATCTGTATTTTTAAATGCATTGTCAAAATCGTTTTTAATCAAACGTCTTAACTGCTGGGCTTTTTTATAATATGCATCATAATAGCCAGAGCTTAAAGCATAAGTACCTAGCATTATTCTACGCTTAACTTCATCACCAAAACCTTCAGCTCTTGTTTTAGTGTACATATCAATCAAAGTAGCGGCATCTTTTGCACGATGTCCATATTTAACGCCATCGAATCTTGCGAGATTAGAACTTGCTTCCGCTGTGGCAATTATGTAATACACACCAATCGAATATTTAATTAACGGTAATGAAACTTCAACAATTTCAGCACCAAGTTCTTTATATATCTCGATAGATTCTTTCAATGCTTTAGCTACAGAATCTGTAAGCCCTTCACCTGTAAGTTCTCGTATAACACCAATTTTAACTCCTTTAAGAGTATCTTTTAAACCTTTTGTAAAACAAGTTGAATCAATATTCAAAGAAGTAGAATCATGATAATCATGTCCGCAAATAGCATCAAGTGTTAAAGCACAATCCTCTACAGAGCGTGTTAAAGGTCCTATTTGGTCAAGAGATGATGCAAATGCTATTAAGCCGTATCTGGAGACTCTTCCGTATGTCGGTTTCAACCCTACTATTCCGCAATAGCTTGCAGGAAGTCTGATACTTCCGCCCGTATCAGAACCCAATGCCAATGTAGTCTGGTAAGATGCAACTGCTGCTGCAGAACCGCCAGAGCTGCCGCCAGGAACTTTGTCCAGATTCCAAGGGTTTCTTACAATTTTAAAAGCGGAATTCTCGTTACTTGACCCCATTGCAAACTCATCCAGGTTTGCTTTTCCAATTATTGGCATAAAGTTTTCTTTAATTTTTTTTGTTACAGTTGCATCATAAGGGGAAATAAAATTTTCCAATATTTTGCTAGAAGCAGTAGTAGGATATGAAAAAACATTCATATTATCTTTAAGAGCAATAGGAATACCGGCTAAAGGAGGAAGCGGCTCATTTGATAGAATTTTTGCATCTACTTGAGTTGCTGTTTCCATAGCACATTCTTTTGTTAGAGAGTTATATGCACCGATTGTTGAGTCAATTTTTTCTATTTGATTATAATAAGCTTCAACCAGCTCTACCGCTTTAACTTCTTTATCAAGAAGAGCTTTTCTTTGTTCAGTTGCGGTTAATTTTATTAATTCATCAATGCTCAATTTTATATCCTTATCATGTCTATTTATAAATATTATAGTTTAAAAAAGTGAAAAAGTTGATTATGTAAAGGAATTATTTAGGTTGTGGCAGGTGCAAAGACATATTTTTCAAACCCAAAATCGCTTCGAAAATCCCCTCTGAATATGTGGGATGAGCAAATATAACTTTTTCAATATCAGCCGGTGAAATATTATTATTTATAGCAATCGCAATCTGTTGGATAAGCGCAGATGCTTCATTTGAAACTATATGCGCACCAAGTATTTTTTTATCATCGGCAAGAATTTTTACAAATCCCTCAATATCATTGTCCGCATGGGCTTTGCCCAAGGCAGCAATAGGAAATAATGACTTATTGTAAGTTATTCCTTGTTCAACGAGTTTTTGCTCTGTAAAGCCAATCCAGGCGATTTCAGGAGAGCCATATATTACAGACGGCACAAGATTTGGGCAAAAATCTGAGTCTATATTGTTTTTTATATTTTCAACTGCTTCTAATGCCTGATGAATGGCACTATGAGCCAGCATTGATTTTCCGTTGACATCTCCTATTGCATAAATATTAACAACTGATGTTTTGTTATTTTTATCAGCATCTATGAATTTATTCATATCAACATTTTTCAAGCAAAAATCATCATTTAATTTCAAAGCTGACCTGCCCGCTGCAACTAAAATACAATCAGTATTTATCTGTTTTTGATTAGATAATAAAACATTAGTTCCTGAAATCATTTCAATCGACGTATTTAAATAATAGTCGATTCTTTTTCTTTTAAAAATTCGCTCAATTCTGTTTGAAACATCAACATCAGCAATTGGAACCAAATTCTGAGCAATATCAACCATCGAGACTTTTTTGTCTAGCTCCGAGAAGATTCTTGCCCATTCAATCCCTATAGCACCAGAACCTACTATCAAAATACTGTCAGGCAATTTGTCAAGAGATAGAATATCATCAGAATTTAAAATAAAGTTTTTACTGTAGTCGCCTTTAAAATCTAAATTATTTGGAATTGAGCCTGTGGCTATAATTATATTTTTGCATTCATAACTATTGCCTTGGGAAATAATTGTATTTTTATCTTTTATTTTAGCCTCTGCATTTACAATTTCTACACCGTAACTTTCAATAAGCTGAGTCAATGATTTTCTAATTTTTTGTACAACATCATTTTTTTTTGCAGAAATCACAGAATAATCATATGAAATATTTTCGGAATTAATACCCAATTTCGATGCATTTTTAACCTCAGAATAAATTTTTACGCAATGCAAAAGAGATTTCGTCGGAATGCAGCCTCTATTAAGACATGTACCTCCTATTTCGTTTTTTTCAAACAAAACAACCTTTAAACCATACTGGCTTGCTCTTATTGCTGCTGTATAACCAGCAGGTCCTGCTCCGATTATCCCAATATCAAACATAAGTTCCCCCATTTTTATTATATTATACTATGAAGATTCTTTTGATATAAACAAAAAAAATCTTGAGCCTATGTTAAGACCCAAGATTTTTATATAAACGAATTTAATTAACAAGTACAACCGCAGTTACAAATTTCTTTTTTTGAAGATTGTCCTTTAAATGCGCTTAGACCTGCATATCTGGCAGCTGCACCAAGTTCTTGCTCAATTCTGATTAATTGGTTATATTTAGCAATTCTGTCAGATCTTGAAGCTGAACCTGTTTTAATTTGTCCGCAATTTGTAGCTACAGCTAAATCTGCGATAAATGTATCTTCAGTTTCACCTGAACGGTGAGAAGTAATGGCAGTATATCCTGCACTATGTGCTAAATTAATAGCTGCCAAAGTTTCTGTTAATGAACCGATTTGGTTAACTTTAATCAAGATTGAATTAGCTATGTCTTTTGAAATACCTTGTTGAAGTCTTTTTGTATTAGTTACAAATAAGTCATCACCAACAAGTTGGCATCTGCAGCCTACTTTATCTGTAAGCAACTTCCAACCATCCCAATCTTCTTCTGCCATACCATCTTCAATCGAGATAATAGGGTATTTATCAACCCAAGCTGTTAAGAAATCAGCCATTTCTTCTCTTGTTAAAGTTTTGCCTTCGCCTTCAAGTACATAATTACCATCTTTGTAGAATTCTGAAGAAGCAACATCCAAACAAATTTTAATTTGGTCTGTATTGTAACCTGCGTTTTTAATAGCAGTTAAGATTACTTCAATACCTTCTTCATTAGAGCCTAAATTAGGAGCAAAACCACCCTCGTCACCGACAGAAGTCGCAAGACCTTTGTCATGTAAAACTTTTTTCAATGCATGGAAAACTTCAGCACCCATTCTAATAGCTTCTTGGAAGCAACAAGCACCAACAGGAGCAATCATAAACTCTTGGAAATCGATATTATTATCAGCATGCGCACCGCCATTTATGATATTCATCATAGGAACAGGCAACGTAGTAGCGTTAATTCCACCTAAATATCTGTATAAAGGTGTCTCATAAGCTAGAGAAGCTGCTTTTGCAACTGCAAGTGAAACTCCTAATATAGCATTTGCACCTAACTTACTTTTATTTTCAGTACCGTCAAGGTCAAGCATAATTCTATCTATTTCATACTGGTTAGAAGCATCTTCACCAATTAATTCAGTTGCAATAACTGAGTTTACGTTATCTACAGCTTGAAGAACGCTTTTTCCTCCATACATAGAAGAATCAGCATCTCTCAACTCAAGAGCTTCATATATACCCGTAGAAGCACCTGAAGGAACAGCTGCTCTACCTACTACGCCACAGGACAATTTAACATCAACTTCAACAGTCGGGTTACCTCTGGAATCTAATATTTGTCTTGCTTTTACATCTTCAATAAATGTTGGCATTTTAATCCTCCTTAATTTGTACATTTATTCTACAAGAGGATTATCACACAAGAATAGTGGATTTACAACAAATAAAATATTAATTTTTTATTATTTTTTAAGGTAATTTTCTTATGATATAATATACTTGAGATAAAGGAGGATTTTAGTATGGAAAGTAGAAACCCCGTATTTTCAGATAACCTTACAGGGAGTATTCCTACAGCAATCGGTGTTCCGATGACAATACAAGGAGCTTTAACAAAGCTTTTAATACTCTGCTCTATAATGGCAGTGTCAGGGTTTGTTGTATGGCAACAATTTGCGCTGGGGTATCTTGATAAAGTAAATATTTTAATGATGACAGGACTTATTGTCGGTCTGATTGTAGGTTTTGTAATTATATTTAAGCAAAATCTAGCTCCTGTTTTATCTCCTGTATATGCATTTGCAGAAGGTGCGCTTTTAGGAGGTATGTCGGCATTTTTTGAAACAAAATTTCCGGGTATAGTGATGCAGGCCGTTGCCTTAACTTTTATGGCAATTTTCTCAATGGCGATTTTATACAAAGCAGGCATAATTAAAGCTACAGAAAAATTCAGAAGCACACTTATAATCGCAACTTTTTCAATATTTATATTGTATATGGTAGGCTTTATAGCTTCATTCTTCGGGGTTATGGTTCCTGCATTTTACAGCGCAACCCCAATAGGAATAGCATTCAGCGTAATTGTTACTATTGTTGCATCTTTAAATCTTATAATCGATTTTGACTTTATAGAACAAGGTGCGGCAAGATTGTTGCCTCAAAGCTATGAATGGTATGGGGCTTTCGGGCTTTTAATAACTATTGTTTGGGTTTACATTGAAATGCTAAGACTTCTCTCGAAATTAAGAGAGAGATAATCCTTTAGCGCAAACATAAGCGCAAGACCAACAATTTTGAAGATTAAATCCACCGGTGAAGCCATCTATATTGATGACTTCACCGATTAAATATAAACCCTTTGAGATTTTTGACTCCATAGTCTTCGGATTTATCTCGGCAAGTGATACACCGCCTGCTGTGACGATTTCTCCGCCTTTAATTCTTTCTATAACTTTTAATTCAAAAGAAATAATCTCTTTTATTAAAACTGATTTTTCTCTCTTATTCATATGGACAATCTGCTTTTCAGAATCAATATTATTGTTTTTTAAAATTATATTTAAGAGATTCTTATTAACTAATTGAGAAAATGTATTAATTATAGTTTTATGATGATGCAATTTAATGTTATTTTCAATAAATTGCACTAATTCCTCTTCTGTAAGATTAGAAATATTCATCTTTAAAATAAGTGGCTCAGCAGCATTGAAATCAGTATATGCAGCCAATGAGGAAATCTTAAAAACCAAAGGACCTGTAATTGATTTATGGGCAAAAAGCAAATCGCCATAAGTTGTAAATAGTTTTGAATCTCCAAAATAAACATCAGCCCAAATGTCTTTTAAAGTAAGCCCTGAAAGTGAATAAAATTCTTTTTCTGTTATCCTAAGAGGGGTTAAAGAAGGTCTTAAAGGCTCAATTTTGTGCCCTAATGCTTTAGCAATATCAACCCCGTTACCTTTTCCGCCTGTTGCGAGTATTACATAATCAAATTTATAATCAGATGCTTCAGTTGCAATAATAAAAGAATCATTTTCTTTTTTGACGGATGACACCTTTTCTTTCTGAAAGACAATTGAAGATTTTTCTATATGATTTATTAATATATCTGCAACTTTTTTTGAGTTATCTGATTTTGGAAATATTCTCAAATCGTCTTGAACGTATGTTTTTATGCCAAGCTCCTCAAAAAGATTTATAGTATCGAGAACATTAAATCTTGAAAAAATTGAGAATAAAAACTTTTCGCCTCTGGGGTAAAATTTGACCAATTCTTTAATATCATTTTCATAATATGACAAATTACAACGGCCTCCGCCCGTAGGCAAAATCGAATGAAGAATAGGTTTGTCATCAAAAATTACAACTTTGAAATCAGTAAACCTTGAAAGCAAAATAGAACACAATGCCCCGGCAGGACCGGCGCCAATAACTGCAATACTCTTATTCAAACTCAAACCTTGTTCCATAAAGATACACATCCTCTAAATCTTCAAGGTCTTCATGAATTTCCATTAGGGACTTTTGATATTTGGGATGAACATAATCAGGAATAAGCTCTAAAAGCGGAACTAATGCAAAAGCTCTTTTATCTAGATATTTATGAGGAATAATAAGTCTTTCATCTTGGTAAATCAAGTCGCCATAGAGAAGGATATCAATATCAATTTTTCTTGCTCCCCAATGATTTCCTTCAATTCTTTCTCTGCCGAGCCTGTCTTCAACGCTCAGACACAAATCCAAAAGTTCAAGCGGTTCTAGAGAAGTTTTAACTTCAATGACGGCATTTAAAAACCAATTTTGTTCTTTGTTTCCCCAGGGTTCAGTTTCATATATTGCAGAACTTCTTATTATATTAACAAGATTAGACTCAATGAGCAGATTTGTAGCCTGCTGAATGTAACTCACTCTATCCTCAATATTAGAACCCAAACACAAATAGGCTATTGGCATTTTCTCTCCTTTAAAAACTATTTTATTACGTTTAACAGATATTTACAAGCAACAAGATTTTATATATTGAATTTGGATTTTATGCTAAAGTTAATCTATGTTTACAGGTTTAATTGAAGAAATCGGCGAAATTAAAAATATAAATAAAACACATAAAGGCTGTGTTTTGACAATTTCTTGTGACTTAATTACTAACGATATCTCTTTAGGTGACAGTATTTGTGTTAACGGTGTTTGCCAAAGCGTAATAGAACTTAAGTCTGACTATATTAAAACAGAGCTTTCTAATGAAACTCTTTCAATAACAACTTTTGCTAATGCAAAAATTTCAGAAAAAGTTAATCTTGAAAAAGCCCTAAAAGCAAATTCAAGGCTTGACGGTCATATTGTAAACGGACATATAGAAGCTGTTTCGAATTGTACAAATATTAAGGATGAAGGCTTTTCTAAAGTTTTTACTTTTTTGATGCCAAAAAATATTGAAAAATATATGGTTTACAAAGGTAGTATAGCCATAAATGGAGTGAGCACAACGATTTCAGACATCAATAATAAAACTTTCTCTGTAACTATAATCCCCCTAACGCTTAAAAAAACAACATTCAATACAGTTAAAATCGGTGACTTTGTTAACATTGAAACTGACATTACGGCAAAATATATTGAAAAAATTTTATTATCGTTCGATAATACTAATAAAATAGATAAAAATCTTCTAGAAGTGAATGGTTTTATTTAATGAATACAAAAAAATTAAAGTTTAATACGGTTGAAGAAGCCGTTGAGGATTTAAAAAACGGAAAAATGGTTATTGTCGCTGATGATGAAGCTCGCGAAAATGAAGGTGATCTCATAGTCGCAGCTGAATTTGCAACGCCTGAAGCAATAAACTTTATGATATCTGAATGTAAAGGTCTTGTGTGTCTTTCAATAACAACTGAAAGAGCTCAGGAACTTGAATTAACAGAAATGGTACAAAAGAATACCGACGCAAAGAAAACCGCATTTACGCAAAGTGTTGATGCATCTCCTGAATTTGGTGTAACAACAGGCATCTCAGCATTTGATCGTTCTAAAACAATCAAAATCATAACTGATAAAAATACAAAACCCGAAGACTTAAGGCGCCCCGGACATATATTTCCTCTTATTGCAAAGAAAGGCGGCGTACTTCAAAGAGTAGGGCATACAGAGGCTTCTGTAGACCTAATGAAAATCGCAGGAATGTATCCGTCTGCTGTAATATGTGAAATTATAAACCCTGACGGCACTATGGCAAGACGTGATGACTTAATGAAATTTGCTGCACAATATAATTTTAAATTCATAACCGTAGAACAGCTTATAAAATACCGTCTTGCTAAAGAAAAACTTATAAAAAGAGAAGCTACTGCAAATCTACCTACAGAATACGGCGATTTTAAAATATACGGATATACAAATACAATTAACAACCAAGAACAAGTAGCGCTTATAAAAGATGACGGTTCAGATAAAATACCCTTAGTGAGAGTTCACAGTGAATGTCTCACCGGAGACATCTTCCACAGTCTCAGGTGCGATTGCCGCAATCAACTGGAAGAAGCAATTAAAATGGTTAATGATTATGGCAAAGGCGCAATCATTTATATAAGAGGACACGAAGGCAGAGGCATAGGAATTGTTAATAAAATAAAAGCATATAAACTCCAAGAATGCGGGCAGGATACGATTGAGGCTAATGTATCACTTGGGTTCGAGCCTGACCTCAGAACTTACGGAATAGGAGCACAAATTCTATTGGATTTAGGCTATAAGAAATTTAAATTAATTACAAATAACCCAAAGAAAATAATAGGCTTAAATGGTTACGGGCTAGAAATTGCTGAAAGGATTTCACTCAAAGCACAAATAAATAAATATAATGAAAAATACATAAAGACCAAAGCCCAAAAGATGGAACATCTTATAAGTATATAAAGCGGAGACGGAACTATGGCAAATATACTAATTTATACAGTAGAAGAACTTAATGAAAATCATTATAAAATTTTCAGTGGGATTTATAATGATTTCAGACTTAATTCATTCTCTGAATATAAATTTGAGCTTGAGCCGCTTGAATATGAAGATTTTATTGAATCAGTTAAAGAAGAGTTGATAAAATGCATTGTTCTTTTTGAAGACAATATACCAACTGCTTTTTTAGTCTACACAACACTAATCTCTGAAGCACTTGAGCTTAACCTAATCCATTGTATCGGAGATTCTAACTTGAATCACAAAAGACGACTTTTAATTGAAAAATTCCTCGAATTAAATGCGGAAGCACTTGATAAAAAAGTTGTAACTTACCCTATGCTTGGAAAACAAGCTGATTTTGTAAGAGAAATTGCTCATTACGGTTTCAAATTCGTTGGTCATAGTGTAGTAAGATTTGCGCTAAACAACATTTCAAGTATTAAAATATTAAAAAATGTCCAATTGCCTGAATTAGAAAGCGATTTTTCTATTGTTCAATGGAATCCTAAGTATTTTGAAAAAGCAGTTGATATAGTCTACAACTCATTCAAAGATATGTCAGACGCCTTATTTGATACCAGATTTAAGTCTAACAACGGTACAACTGATATTATTGAAAAAATCACAACCGGAATTTATGGGGAATTTTTACCTCAGGAGACAAAAGTCCTGTTGCATAAGGACAAGCCTGTAGGATTCTGTTTTGCAAATATGACAAGCGAAAAAATTGCCAACATCCCTATAGTTGCAATAGAAAAGAAGCTTAGAGGCAAAGGGTTCAGTAAATTACTATTAAAAGGAACGGTAGAAGGAATTGTAAATAGTTCAATAAACTACGGTAAACCTCTTTTAGAAATAAACGCCTCAGTTGATACATCCAATCATTCAGCAGTAAAAATGTACAGGGCAATAGGCTTCAAAGAAGACTATAACTACCCTCAAGCCTATAGACCAATATCTTAGTTATTGCTAAGCAAAAGTTTAAGCATTGCAAGATTCTTTATGGAAAGCATTTTATGTTTAATTTCTTGCTCTTCGGTTATTTTAAAAATTCTAATAATTCTTTGAATTTCATTAACGTTTTTTTGTAATTTCATGTTATAGACATTCTTCTCCGGATCTGCTATAACTCCCATAATAGTGTTTAATTCCCGCTCGTTCATATAATCCCTCATAAAGTCTTATATTATTAAAGTATTTTTTGGGGCTAATATTGCCTATTTTTAAAAAAACATTAATTATTGTAAAAATTTTATTAACACAATAAAATAAATGATTAGGAACTTAAAAAAAAGCAGAAAACAATGATTTACGACAATATTAAAAATTTAAAAAAATACAACTCATTACATAAAAACTTTTATTTAGTAGAAGAATTTATAAATAAAAATGATTTAAAATTGCTTGAATGCCAAAAATATCCTATTAAAAACGAAGATGTATATGTAGTAATACAGGAATACCTAACAAAAGACGAAAATTCAAGCCTTTTGGAAGCTCACAAAAAATATATTGATATACAGTACGTAATTCAAGGTAAAGAAAAAATAGGTATAGCAATGCTCTGTTCGACAACAGAAGCCACAGAATACAGCCAAGAAAAAGATATAATTTTTTTAAACGGTAAACATGAATACATAAATGCAAATAATGAAAACTTTTTTATATTTTTTCCCCAAGATGCTCACAAGCCTTCAATTTCAATTGAGAATACTTCTTCAGTTAAGAAAGCTGTATTTAAAATTAAAATTTAATTATTCAAAAAGTTGTTGCTGCAAATTCACATTTTTATACCCGAGACATTTACATGCAAAAGAAGTAATTTTCCTGCCTCTAGGCGTTCTCTGAATAAATCCTTCCTGCAAAAGATAAGGTTCATATACATCTTCAATTGTCCTTGAATCTTCCCCCAGTGCAGCAGCGAGAGTCTCCAGACCTACAGGACCTCCATCGTATTTATTTATAATCAAATCCATCAATGCTCTATCAGTGTTATCAAGCCCGTATTTATCAATTTTTAAGTTATCGAGTGCCTGATTAGCGATTTTTTCATCAATTACACCGTCTGATTTTACGAGGGCAAAATCGCTTACTCTTTTAACCAGCCTATTTGCAATTCTAGGAGTTCCTCTTGAACGACCTGCTATTGCATTTGCTCCTTCTTTAGTAATTTCAATATTTAAAATAGTTGCTGTCCTCAAAACAACTTGTGATAGCTCATCTTTGTTATAAAACTCTAACCTGTGAATAATTCCAAATCTATCTCTCAAAGGACCTGATAGAGAACCTGCTTTTGTTGTAGCACCTATTAATGTAAATTTTGGAACGGGTATTCTCAGAGTTTTAACACTTTGAGACTTTCCTGTGTTCATATCAAGAAAAAAATCCTCCATAGCAGGATATAAAATCTCTTCCGCTATTTTATTTAACCTGTGTATTTCGTCTATAAAAAGTACTTCACCGCCTTTTAATGACATCAGAATCCCGATTATATCCCTAGGGCGCTCTAATGCAGGAGCTGATGTAATCTTAATTGTGCTATCCATTTCGTTTGCAATAACACCAGCCAAAGTGGTTTTTCCAAGACCTGGAGGGCCGTAGAAAAGTAAATGATCCAATGGCATTTCTCTTTTTTTAGCAGCTTCAATAGATATGGCTAAAGTCGATTTTAATGAACTTTGCCCTATATATTCATTAAACATTTTTGGTCTGATGTTATTTTCAAATGACATATCAAATTCAATCTTTTGAGTAGAAATATCCTGTCTGCTCGATTGATTAATATTCTTTTCATCATCTGAAATAATTGCCAAAACTGCTCCTTTAAGCGTTAACTAAAAATCTGAAGTATATATAAACAGAACTTATTATAAGTGATATTACTGTTATTGTAGCACCATATTTAAAGAATTTCCCGAAAGAAATCTTATATCCGTAACCTGCTGAAGTCTCTGCAACAATAACATTTGCAGCTGCCCCTATTATAGTCATATTGCCGCCCAAACATGCCCCAAGAGACAAACACCACCATAAAGGATGGGCATATTGAGCACCTTCTACGAGCTGAATTTGATAAATGAGAGGAGCCATAGTAGCTGTGTAGGGAATATTATCAATTATCCCTGACAATATACCCGATGCCCACAGAATAATCATAGCCGTAGCAGACTCATTACCTTTAGTAACAGTTAATATCCAGTTAGCAATATATTTTATGCCACCAGAAGCCTCTAATCCTCCGATGACAATAAAAAGTCCAATAAAAAAGAATATTGTATTCCACTCCACATGCGGCAGCACTAATTCGGGTCTTTCAAAAGAAAGCATAAATGAAGCTCCAATCATGGCGATTAGATATGTCTCAATATGAGTAATATCATGAGTCACAAACCCTAATATAACCAGACCTAATACTACCAATGAGCGTTTCATTAATTTTCTGTCTTTGATAGTTTGGGTATTATCAAGATTAGCAATTTTTTCCATATTTTCAGGCTCAGTCTTTAATTTATGATTAAAAAACCATACTAAACAAATTATGCTAACGGCCAAAATCACAACAACAACCCCTGTCAGCTCATTAACAAAAGTCATAAAAGAAAATCCGGCCTTACTTCCAATTATAATATTGGGAGGATCACCAATTAAAGTAGCGGTTCCACCTATATTAGATGCAAGTATTTCAGTAACAAAAAACGGTATAGGGTCTAATTTTAACTCTCGGGCAATCACAAAAGTTACAGGCATAACAAGTATTACAGTAGTTACATTATCTAAAAATGCAGAGGCAATTGCCGTAAATATAGCAAGAGTCACTAATATTAAAACAGGCTGACCTTTAGTTTTTTTAAGAAGCTCAATCGCAAACCATTTAAAAACACCGCTTTTGGCAGTAATGTTAACTATTATCATCATGCTGACAAGTAAAAATATCACATTAAAATCTATAAAATTTATAAAATAAAAAGGATTAACAGAATCATTTCCTCGATGCTGTGAAAGAAGGCCTACTAATATAGTAAAACTTGCACCAAGAAGTGCAACAGTGACCTTGGATATCTTTTCAATAATTATGAATAAATAAACAACAGCAAGTATCAATGCCGAAATTAACATAGCATGCTCAGCAACTAAAGTGTGTAATCCTCCCATAGCTTCTCCATATTAAATATTGCTTACCATTTAATGATAGCCCAGAAAAGCCCATAAGTAAAGCCTTTTACGAATTACGCTAGCTAGAAAAAAATGTTTGCAATATAATCTTGTAGGAAATATTAATAATCAGGAAATAAAAATGAATAAATTTACACGAACAAAAACAAAAATTGTAGCCACTTTAGGACCCAGCACTTCAACTTATGAAAGTATAAAAGGACTGGTTGATGCGGGCGCAACCATGTTTAGGATAAATACATCACACGAAACTATGGAAGCACATGCAGCAAGGATTGAAATAGTAAGAAAAATTGAAAAAGATCTAAAAAAATTCATCCCAATCTTAATTGACCTACAAGGTCCAAAAATCAGAATCGGCAATCTGAAAGAACCTCTTAAAATTGAAGCGGGGATGGAATTTTATCTTGAACATATGATGGAACAAAAAGAAAACGGCATAATACCTGTCGATTATAAAGGTATAGTTAATGATGTTAAAATTGGTGACAAAATCTTACTTGATGACGGCAAAATAGAGCTAATTGTAATAGAAATTTTAAAAACAAGAATCAGAGTGAGAGTTATAAGAGGTGAACTTTTAAAATCAAGAAAAGGTCTAAACCTCCCGGGTTCAACAGGCAGCCTTGCCGCAGTTACAGACAGGGATGAGGAATTTATTAAATTTGCAATTGAGCAAAAGGCTGACTATATTGCACTTTCATTTGTAAGAGAAAGCTGCGATGTAATTCTGGCTAAAAAATATATTCAGAAATTCGGCGGAAATATCCCGGTAATTGCAAAAATAGAAAAACCTCAGGCACTTGATAATTTGACATCAATTATGCATGAATCAGATGGCATAATGGTTGCAAGAGGTGATTTAGGAATTGAAATGTCACCGGAACAAGTACCTCTTGCACAAAAAGTTATGATTGAAGAAGCAATCAAAACCAGAAAGGTTTGCATAGTCGCAACTCAAATGCTTGAATCTATGATTGAAGAACCTATCCCAACAAGAGCAGAAGCAAGTGATGTCGCAAATGCTATTCTTGACGGTACGGATGCAGTTATGCTATCAGGTGAAACCGCCATGGGAAAATACCCAAAAGAAGCTGTTGCAATGATGAAAATGATTGCAAATAATATTGAATCTAGTAACTTCAGCCTTTGTGATTTAGACCTTGAAATAAACGAAAATTACGAAATAACCCCGCAAGCTATAGCTAATGCAGCAGTTAAAATGGCTCAGGACTTAGGAGCAAGAGCAATATTTACATTTACGCATACGGGTTATACTCCGAGATTACTTTCGAAATTAAAACCCTCTGTACCTATTATAGCTATTTCGGATGAAGAGAAGACATGCAGAAAATTATCACTTTATTGGGATATTCAACCTGTTTGCAAAAATTGGGATACAGTTCTCGATAAAAAATTATTGGATAAAATTGACAATTTTATTTATAAGTATACAGATTTCCAGAAAGATGAAAGAATTATTATCATAGGTTCTATTCCAAAATTGATTACAGGAAGAACTAACTTTATAAGAGTTCACAGAATCGGCGCAACACAAATGTAGCATTATACTTGTAGTATTTCTTAAAATTTGTAAACAATAATAAAATATTTAGCATGATAATATTTTTAGGCTCTTTTACCAAAATAAATCACAAAGGAGCCGGAATGAAAATATATTCAATTAACACGATTAATTTTAAGCAAAATGAAACAAATTATAATACTCACCAGATAAAAGCAAGACCTGTCAGAACCGAGCAAACAGTAACAGAAAATCAGTTCTTATCTAACTATTACAATAACCACTTTGTGAGTTTTGGAGCAAGAGTTGATAAAGGGCTGGAGCAATTTTATGAAAGAAATAAAGAAAGATTACCTAAAAGCGTTGAAACAGAAATTTTTGATTCTTTAACAAACGGTAAAGAAATCCCTACGCCAATCGAAGCACATGCAAGAGCATTTAATGACGTTTATTTGTCTGAAACAGTAGATGAGATAAAAGAATTATATCCTGATGAGCCTTTATTCCAAGGTTTAAAGACAGTGAAAGAAGCAAAAGGTACAAGAGGTCTGATATATGAAATCAATACGCTTTCAGACGTATTAAAAGAGACCGGAGAACACCTGTTTAAAGACGGAAGTGACGACTTGAGCGCATATTTAGTTAAAAAACTTTTTGCAGAAGCTAAAACATTGAAGGAAGTAAATGAAGATTTAAATCTGGATTTAAATGAGGGTTTTTCAGAACGCCGCATTCAAAGTTCAACCTTAAAAGCCTTAGGAATAGAACTCCCTGACCACAGGTATCTAACCTCTTTGTACTTCACGAGAGAAGGTGCAGCCGATGCTATCGGTAATACTATTTCAAAAGCATTAAAAGAATATTACGAAAAAATGTCGCCGTTAGATAAAACATCAAGACAATCACAATCTGGAAGAGTAATGCGTGAATTAACACCAGAAGAAAAAGCCATAAGGTCTCAGAAAATCTCAGACGGATTAAAAAAATTCTGGCAAGCGCTGACACCCGAAGAAAAAGCAGAGAGAATTCAAAAATTAATCAGCAATTATGATGACTCTCTTTATGGCAAATACAGACGCTATGCAATGATTAATGCCTGGAATAATGCCCCCGATATCAGAGGAAAAATGATAGAATATTTTCAGACAAATAAAATCAGTGACACAAAAAAACTTACAGAAACTCTGCCTGAGAAATTAGCACTATATCAACAACGTTTATTTAAAGAATTTTGGGTTTCGCATCCTGAAGAAGCAGAAGCTTTCGGAATTCAAATAACAGCATCCTGGAATGAAATTAAAGAAGCTGTACATAATGGAAAAATCGATGATTTTTGCAGCAACATAATAGAAACTCAGGAACAGCATAAACTTATTGCAAAATCAGCAGTTACAAAACAAGCAGAAACGGTTGTTAAACAAAATGAAATTGAACCGCCAACAGAAAAAATACCTCAAGAAACCGTAGAAACAACTGTTAAAAAACCTCCTATTGACATACTTACAATCAGGCAAAATTGGGAATCTCTTGCTACTGAAGAACAAGTAAAATTATTAGATGATATGCTCAAATCGAGTGATGATGCTGTCAGTAAAAAACAAGGTTTAACAGCTATAGCTAATGCTTGGAATAACTCACCTGAAATAGCTGAAAACATGATAAAATTCTTTGAATCCAAAGGTCTTCATAGAGCGGAAAGATATATGTATAGGGATCCTAATGAATTAACTGAGTATCAAAAATCTTTATTTAATGAATTCTGGCAAGATAACCCCGATTCATTAAAGAAATTTGGCTCAAGACTTATAGAATCTTTTGATGAAATAAATACAGCAATAACAAATGGGACAATTGATTCATTATCAAAAAATATAATTAAAAAACAAGAAGAAGTTAAAAGTTTACTTAGAGAGGACCCAAAATATATCAAAAAGGCAACCTCACAAGTTGAGCATAAACCCGCAAAAACGCAACCTATTGCACCAAAAGTACTCAATGATGCAACAACTCAAGTAAATCCAAACGGACAAATCAACCCTCTTTTGAGCCCAAAATCCATTCAGGAAATAATCAACAATACCCAAAACGGCTATACTTCTTTCCCTGGAAAAACAGGAATTTCAAATCTCTCCGGAGTTCTCAGAGTTAATAAAAACAATATTTCACAATCAAATTTTTTAAGTCAATTTTACAATTCAATTAAAAAAGATTTCGATTTTGCACCGTCAGAATTCATAACAATGCTTGATAATGAAGTTAAAAAATGCACTTCTGAAGGTTTAAAAGCAGGCAATTCTGATCCTGTTGAAATATTAACCAAAGCTTTTACTAATCTGAGAGTTGAACTTGAGAGTTTAAAAATAGCTGTTTTAGCAGTTGTAAAAGCAGACGGCAGAGACTTTGATGCCACTTTGGATACTGTATCTATTGAGCTTTTCCATAAATTCAGAAAACAAATACCTGATTATATGAATTATAAAAACTTTATAGCACAAATATTTCCTCAGGCACTCGATATAGCCAAGGAAGCACTTTAAATAACTTTTTTTATACCATTAGAAGCGCTTCTGTCTAAAAAAGAATAAATATTTTTGACTACTATATCTGAAAAATTATAGTTACTATCAGCAGGCGTAATCCTTACAAAAGAGCTTTTCGAATCTTGACGTGAAACCAATAGCAAAAACTCTTTAGCATAGACTTTAAAAAGTATTTTAGACCCGCTCGACTGTATTTCAAGTATTTGATAGTTTGCATTATTTATTGCGGAAAGAGAGAGGTAAAAAAGCTGTTCGTTAGGAATTGAATAATACTTTGAGCAATCGGAAATATTAACTTTAGCAGGCGCTGCAACAGGAATAGAACTATAGCTCTGAGGAGTGTATGCCTTAATAATTGCATTACTTGGCGGTGCGCTTGCGCACTCAGCCAAAATATTTAAATTTAAAAATAGAATTACTAAAATCACACAGACGGTGAAAAATTTATTCATTAATTTTCCATCCAACTGCTCCCGACAGCAACATCAATTTTTAGTGGGACAAGGAGGGGCTGATTGAGTTCCATCGCAGAAACAGTAATCTCTTTTACTTTACCAATTTCATTTTGATATGTTTCTATGACAAGTTCATCATGCACCTGCAGTATTATAAGAGATTTTAATTTGTTTTCATTAATTTTTTTTTGCAATTCAACCATAGCATACTTCATCAAATCTGCCGCACTACCCTGAATGGGGGCATTTATAGCTGCCCGCTGTGCAGATTCTTGAATTTTAGCATTAGTACTAAGTAAATCAGCGCCCAAATATCTTTTTCTGCCATACATTGTTTCAACATAACCATGTTGATATGCAAAATTAATGGTATCTTTCATATATTCTTTAACTTTCGGATAGGTTGCAAAATATTTATCAATAAATATCTGGGCCTCGAGTGGTGAAATTCCCAGACTTGCGGCTAGTCCAAAGCGTGATTGCCCATATACAATCCCGAAGTTAACTGTTTTTGCTTTATATCTCATATCTTTTGTGACAGCTTCAGTCGGTACTTCAAACACTTTTGAAGCGGTTATTGTATGGACATCTTCATCAGAGCAAAATGCTTCAATTAAATTATCATCACGTGAACAATGAGCTAAAAGCCTCAATTCAATTTGTGAATAGTCAGCAGAAAGAATTACGGCATCGGCTTTGTTTTTAGGGACAAAAGCACCTCTGATTCTGTTACCGAGTTCTGTTTTAATCGGAATATTTTGCAGGTTTGGATTTGAGCTGGAAAGCCTGCCTGTAGTTGTTATTGTCTGATTAAAACTTGTATGGATACGTCCGTCAACAGGACTTATTAAAGTCGGCAAGGTATCAATATATGTAGTTTTAAGTTTGGTTAAATGTCTTTGTTCCAATATATCCTTTGCAATCGGATATTCTTGGGCAAGATCTTCTAGTATTTTCGCATTAGTAGAAAAACCTGTCTTAGTTTTATTTTTACCTTTTGTTTTAATTTGAAGCTTATCGAATAAAATATCAGCAACCTGCTTTGGTGAATTAATATTAAACCTTAGACCTGCTTGCTCAAAAATTTTCTCTTCAATTGCAACAAGTTTTCTCTGGACTTCGATTGATAATTCTTTTAAATAGTCTTTATCAATACTAACGCCGTTCCACTCCATTTCAGCCAGAACTATAGTTGCCGGAACTTCAATATTATAAAGAAGTTCAAGTTCTTTTTCATCAAGAGTGTTTTGCCAGTATCTTGTAAGCTCAAGTGTCGCAAATGCATCATCACAAGCATAATCAGCAGCTTTATCAATAGCAACTGTTTCCATAGAATATAAATTTTTACCGCCTCCAAACAGCTCAGAAAACTCAGTCATCATATAGTCCAAATGCTCACTAGCCTGAACTTTAAGACCGTGTTTTCTCGAAGAATCCTTGATATAGCTTGCAAGCATTGTATCAAAAATAATCCCGTTAAGCGGCATGTTGTTTTTTCTAAGGACATTCATATCAAATTTTGCATTCTGCAAAGTCTTAGAAATTGAAGCATCATTAAACAAATCACTTAATCTTTCAACCACAAAATCAAGCTCTAATTGTTCTCCGACTTGATGAAAGATAGGAATATAAAATGACTTTGTAATATTTTCTTTTGAATCATCGAACTTAATTCTGCCATTTTTCACTAAAATTTGTTCATTAAAAGCTATTGAAATTCCAACCAAATCTGCCTCAAGAGGATCTAAACTTGTAGTTTCTGTATCTATAGAAAAAATTGTCTGAGATTTTAACTCATTATAGAATTTATTAAATTTGTCTTCAGTATCAATAATCTCTTTTGTGACATGATATTCCTTCGACGATGTTTGATTTATTTGCTGCGTAAAATTAAAGCCTAATTGAAGCTGCCCTTCTCGTTTTTTTATAATGGATTCACTAAACTGTTCAATTTGCAAAGGTTGTTCAGTTTTTGGGGCTTCGGTATTAAATGGTGCTAAGATATTTTCAATATTTTTTAAAAAGCTGTAAAACTGATTTTTCTTAAAGAATTCAACAACACAATCAACACAAGGGGGCTCAAGTCTGGTATGTTCAAAATCAAAGTCAATTTGTACATCTCTTTGAATTGTAGCAAGTTCTTTGCTCAAAAGCGCAATTTGCTCACCATCAATCAACTTTTGCTTAAGTGCTTTTTCAGTCAACTCATCAATGTGTTTATAAACTTCTTCAACAGTATCAAATCTATTCAAAAGCTTTGCTGCAGTTTTATCTCCTATGCCTTTAATCCCGGGGATATTATCCGAAGTATCGCCGCTCAAGCCTTTAAAATCAATAACCTGATAAGGATACACGCCCATTCTTTCCTGAACTTTATACCAATCATACTCAACAAGCTCACCTTTTGAAGGAATTAGAACCTTTATAAAACCATCCCTGTCAACAAGTTGAAAAGAGTCTTTGTCACCTGTTAAAATCAGAGTTTTATGTCTCAATTTTTTAGCTTCGGTGGCAATTGTTCCTATCACATCATCAGCTTCAAAGCCTTCTTTTGTATAAATCGGAATATTAAAGGCTTTTAGACCTTCAACTATCAAAGCAAGCTGGCTTCTCATAGTATCAGGCATAGACTCTCTGTTGGCTTTGTATTCCGGATACATATCAACACGATAAGTCTGTCTTCCGACATCAAATGCAACGGCAATTGCTTCAGGAGAAATATTTTTGTTCTTTAATAAATCAAACATTGCTTTAAAAAAACCAAAAACCGCCCAAGTCGGCTGATTCTCGGTTGTCTTCATGCCGGTTCTTTCAAGCGCGAAAAAATACCTGTATGCAAGTGCGTGCCCATCTATTAAAATTAAGGTTTTAGAGCTCATTCAACTAATCCCAAATCTTTACTTAATTGTATTTTAAAATAAAAAGCTTAGCAAGTTTATTTCAAAACTTAGTCAAGTGCAAAGCTCTCCTGATATTCTTTAGCACCCTCAAGTTCAGCCTGTTTTTCCTTCAACACTATGAAGTTTTCTAATACCAAAACATCCAAATCAGTGAACATAAAGCATCTATATGCATCCTCAGGAGTATTTACAAGCGGCTCCCCTCTAACGTTAAACGATGTATTAACAATAACCGGGCACTTAGTTAATTTATAAAACTCATTAATAATATTCCAATATCTTGGATTAACATCTTTTGAAACAGTCTGAATTCTTGCGGAATAATCAACATGAGTTATTGCTGGTAAAATCGAACGATTAACCTTTAGCTTTTCTAATCCTTTTAAATGCTCTTCTTCCTGTGTTATTTGAGTTTTTATACTTTCAGTAATAGGAGCAGTAATAAGCATATAAGGACTATTTTTTCCTTCCTTTATATCAAAAAATTCAGATACGTGTTCTTCAAGACAACTTGGTGCAAATGGCCTGAATGATTCTCTTTTTTTTATTGCTATATTAAGTTTTTTCTGCATTTCCGGATTTCTGGAGTCTGCTAATATACTTCTATTCCCAAGAGCTCTTGGACCAAATTCCATCCTGCCTGAAAAATGTCCTATGCTTTTACCTTCGGCAATATAAGAAGCAATTTTTCGGGTTAACTCTTCCTCTTTGCATACAATTTCAAAAGTTGCATTATAGTTTTTAAGTGTGTTTAGTATTTCCTCATTAGAAAAATTTTCCCCTAGAAGACTTCCTGCCTGAGAGTCAGGATGTATGATTTTCCTTTCGGTATTAAATATATGATAGTCACAAACTAAAGCAGCGCCTAAAGCTCCCCCGGCATCACCTGATGCTGGCTGAACCCATATATTTTCAAATGGACCATTTTCTAAAATTTTACCGTTTGAAACGCAATTTAAAGCGCATCCTCCGGCAAGACAGAGATTTTTAAGTTTTGTTTTTTCATAAACATAAGCAGCAATCTTCTGAATCACGATTTCAGTAACTTCTTGAATACTTTTGGCAATATCCATATCTTCTTGAGTTAATGGTGATTCAGGTTTTCTTGGTTCTTTACCGAAAAGCTTATGGAATTTGTCGTTCGTCATATACTTGCCGTTACAATAATCAAAATAAGACTGATCCAGCCAAAAAGAGCCGTCATCTTTTATATCTATAAGGGTATTTAAAATAAGGTCTGTGTATTTTCCTTCACCATAAGGAGCAAGCCCCATAACTTTGTATTCGCCTGAATTGACCTTGAAACCCAAAAACCATGTAAATGCACTGTACAAAAGACCCAAAGAATGAGGGAATTCTATTGTTTGTTTCAGCTCAACTTTATTGCCTTTTCCTATCCCCCAGCTTGTAGTTGTCCATTCCCCAACTCCATCAAGACAAATAACAGCAGCTTCTTCAAAGGGAGAAGGGAAAAATGCACTTGCGGCATGAGACTCATGATGATTGGCGAAGTAGATAGGACATTTTAATCTGTTATTGAAATGTTTGTCAATTTCTCTGGGGATAAAGAGTTTTTTATTCAACCAGACAGGCATTGCATCTACAAAAGATTTTAGGCTGTATGGGACGTATGCAAGATTTGTCTCTAATATTCTTTCAAATTTTAAAAACGGTTTTTCGTAATAAATAACAGCATTTATTTGTTCTGGTGATATTTTTACAAGGTTAAGGCAATATTTTACTGCATTTTCAGGGTAGCCGCAATCATGTTTAATTCTTGTGAATCTTTCTTCCTGAGCGGCGGCAATAATATTTCCGTCTTTAACCAATACTGCAGCACTATCGTGATAATATGCACTTATTCCTAAAATATAACCCAATACGTTCACCCTTCAAAATTGATAGCTGTAATCGGAATCATTATTGTTGTAATCTTCCCAATAAGACTCCTGCTTATTCTTCTTAAGATTTAATCTGTCTCTCTTCGTAATTTTCATTAATAAACCGACCGGTACAACCGATAAAATGTAAACCAAAAATAATGCAATTTTAGCAGCCTTATCCCCTAAAAATCTCAAGATTGAAATCACTGATTTATACAAAAAATTCAAAACTCTTCTACTTATAACCGAAATTAAAAAACAACCCCAAAAACTTACAAGAAGTATTATTGCAAATTTAAAATGCGAATACTTAACAAGAAAAAAAGTGGGAATAACAGGTAAAACAAACAGCATAAAGAGAAATCTTTTTATTTCATTATTATCCTGATTTTCGTTAATTAACACCATTAAAATTCCTTATATAATTGTGTATATAAAAGGTGATACAGGCGAAGTGCCAATAGCTATGATAAAAATCAGCAATATCAAAAAAATGATAACAGGAACAATCCAATAAACTTTTCTTTTCCAAATAAAGTTTAAAAAGCTTAAAATTATATTCTCTCTTTTCATTTCCAATATTCCTAACCTTTCTCCATACTCCCATTATATCAAACCTTAATATTTTAAACAAATTTTTAACCCTGCTTAAATATTGGAAAATATCTTATCTGAGAAAATTATTTTATTCTTTTAAGCAAGAATTTTGCCTCTTTAGATTCAGGTAAAATATCAAGGGCTTTATTTAAAATTTCTTTTGCAGAATCAATTTCATTTAATTCAATTTTGCATTTTGCAATATTTATCATATTGTTTATGTTATTAGGTGAAGCTTTATCAATCAATAAAAACAGGCTTAAAGACTGTGCAAATTCATTCAATTCAAAATATATCAATGCTAAAAGATTTGAAATTTCTATATCCTGTTTTATAAAATAAGCATCCTCAATAAATTGCCTTGCTGTTTCATATTGTTTTTTCATAAAATATACTTTACCTAACGCAAAGAGAATATCATAAGTCCTAAGACCAAGCTTTAGTGCCTGCTGGAATAGCTCTTGAGCCTCATCAAGTTTATTGAGTGCAACATAATTCATACCTATATTTAGAACCATAGCATCAGTAAGTTTATTTGTTGCCAAAAGTTTATCGTAGTATTCCTGTGCCTTTGCATAATCAGACAAGACATACCAATAATTAGCCAGTTCAAAGATTACATAAGGATTTTCAGGTTCAAGTCCATAAGCAAACTCAAGCTCATCTTTTGAATAATCAAATAATCTCCTTGCCAGATAGATTACGCCCAAATCTTTATGTGCAATGGCATTTTTAGGGTCTAATTGTATCACTTTATTTAAAATTGTTTCTGCCTTGTCTAAATCATTTGTTTGAGCGCATATTACCGCATATTGATAATATATCTGAGGCGAGACGTGTCCTTTTAGAATTATCGTCTCATATATTTTTTTTGCTTCGTTGACATTACCTGATTCAATATAAGCATTAGCGAGACGTTCTAAAATAGGGAAAGAATTTGGATTCAACATAACAAGATTTTTAAGAATATTGATTGCTTTTTGAAATTCCTTTATTGCCTGATATGCACAAGCCAAATTATATTGATAATTCTGCTTTTCAGGGTTTGTACATATTAAAATATTATAATAGAGTATGGCATCTTTCCATTGATGAGCATTAAATGCTGCAAGAGCGATAGCATTTAAGTTTATTGCGCTTGAATCAATTTCATAAGCTTTTTTAAAATTTTCATAAGCCAACTGATGATTCATCTGAATCTGATAAACAACGCCCAAATTATGATAGCTTGATGGATCTTTGTCATCACACTCTATCGCTTTAGTAAACACGGGAATAGCCTCATCAATCTGCTTTAAAGCAACAAAACAACTGCCCAAATTATTATACAAAGCACAATGATTCGGATTCAACTCTATTGCTTTTTCCAGATTTACCATAGCATTTTCATAGTCAGCCAAGCCTATATGAGCAATCGCAATTGTATAATAGATCTGATAATCATCAGGGGCTATTTCGGTAATTTTAGATTGATATTCAAATATTTTTTTGTGCTCATTCTGCTTCAAATAAACTATGAAAAGATTCTTATAAGCATCAACATAATCTTCTCTTAACGCTATAACTTTTAAAAACGCGGATTCTGCTTCTTTTAAGTTATTTTTTGTTTCAAATATTACCCCAAGATAAAACCAGGCTAAAGCATCATCAGGAACTCTTTCTATTGCTGCATTAAAGTTAACGTAAGCTTCTGCAAATTTATTCAAATTTATATTACATAGTCCTAAAGATTTGTATGCCTCAATATTTTCAGAATCTTCGGAAACAACTTCTTCAAGAAGGATTTTAGCCTTCTCAAATTTTTTTTCAGATATCAAAGCATTGGCTTCGTCAAGTTTCACATTGATGTTGTTCATATCGTAATCATATTATCTATTATTAAATAATAACGTAAAATCAAACAAAAATCACTTAATTTTATTTGAAAAAAAGCATATTCTATGTTCTAATGTAGTTTAAAGAATTGGAGATTAGTATGGAAAGAACATTTGTAGCTATTAAGCCTGATGCCGTAAAAAGGGGACTTATAGGCAGAATTATTAAAAGATTTGAAAACAAGGGCTATAAAATTATAGGTCTAAAAATGGTTCATCCAACAATTGAGATGGCGCAAGAACATTATAAAGAACATATAGGAAAGCCTTTTTATCCCCGATTAATCAAATATATAACTTCAGGTCCGATTATAGCTATGGTCCTTGAAGGAGAAAATATAGTCGAAGGAACAAGGCACATGATGGGTTCAACAAGACCTAATGATGCCGAAGTTGGAACCATAAGAGCAGATTTTGCACAAACTATGGAATTTAATGTGGTACACGGTTCAGACAGTGTTGAAAGCTCTGAAAGAGAAATAAAAATATACTTTAAGTCCGAAGAGCTCTGCACAGACTGGAAAACGATAATGGAAATAGTTGCAAATGAAGGATAAGCATTTTAGTTATGAATTAATTAAAGAATGCAAAAAGACCGGAGCAAGAGCCGGTCTTTTACATACACCGCATGGCATAATCGAAACACCTGTTTTTATGCCTGTAGGTACAAATTCGGCTGTAAAAATGCTTACGAATCACCACTTAAGAGAGACTAACCCTCAGATAATTCTATCAAACTCCTACCACCTATTCTTAAGACCGGGAAATAAACTTATAAAAGAATTCGGGGGATTACACAAATGGATGAACTGGGATAGGCCTATCTTGACAGATTCAGGAGGATTTCAGGTATTCAGCCTGAGTCACTTGAGAAATATATCTGAAGACGGAGTAAAATTTAAAGACCCAAAGACAGGTTCTGACTATTATATAAATCCTGAAATTTCTATGGAAATCCAACAAGATTTAGGCTCTGATATTGCAATGGCATTTGATGAATGCGCCCCTTATCCTTGCAACTATGATGAAGCAAAACTAGCAATGGAAAGAACTCACAGGTGGCTTGAGCGCTGTTTTAAAGCTCACTACAGAGAGGACCAAGCGCTTTTCCCGATTGTACAAGGTGCATTTTACGATGACTTAAGAAAAGAAAGCGCAAATGTTATCTCAAGCTTTGATGCAGTAGGCTATGCGATAGGAGGGGTAAGTGTAGGCGAACCTCAGGAAATTAAGAATCACTTTGTAGAGCTTACAGCACCTCTGTTACCAAGATTAAAACCTCGATACCTTATGGGAGTTGGAACTCCTGAAGACCTATTAGAGGGAGTATTACGCGGAGTTGATATGTTTGACTGTGTTTTACCTACGAGAAACGCACGTCATGGCTCATTTTTCACAAATCAAGGTCGCAAAATCATCAAAAACAAAGAGTTTGAAACCGATTCTGCCCCACTAGATGCTTCATGCGATTGTTACACTTGCCAAAACCATTCAAGAGCTTACATTAGACATCTCTACAGGGTCGGAGAGGCGACGGCTGCAATACTTTTATCGATTCACAATATCCGTTTCTTAATAAAATTAATGGAATCAATGCGAATAAGCATTCTTGAAGACAGATTTGAAGAATTTTACGCTGAAAACATAAAACTATTTAAATAGGTTAGAAAATTTATAAAAGCATACCTGCAATGCAAGCGGAAACATAAGAAGCCAGAGTACCGCAAATCAATGCTCTGATTCCCAGTCTGGCCAGATTTTTTCTTTGATTAGGTGCCATTTCTCCGATACCGGCAATCTGAATAGCTACAGAACTTACATTTGCGAAACCGCATAATGCAAAACAGGCAATTACATAACTCTTCTGAGAAATAACATTCTGAATACTCATTAAATCAATATATGCAATCATTTCGTTAAGTATGAACTTTGTGCCGAGCAAAGAACCAACAGCACTTGACTGTTCAAACGGAACCCCCATTAAAAGCGCAAATACGGAAAATATTTTACCTAAAATCATCTTCATAGAAAGATTATCAAGGTCAATGCCGACAAATGAAAGATTCATATGAAGATAATGATGCATCCCAAAACCAATTTTAGCCAAAAACCAGTCTATCATAGCGATTAACGCAATTAGTGCGATTATCATTGCAATTACATTTAGAGAAACCTTCATGCCATCACTTGCACCTTTGGAAATAGCATCCAAAACGTTTACATCAGTGCGCCGCTTTTTAATTTTAAATTCATTTTTTGTCTGAGGTTCGCCTGTTTCGGGATAAACTATTTTAGATATAACCATTGCTCCAGGGGCAGCCATTACACAAGCAGCAAGCATATATTGAGCAGGAATGCCCATCCCTACATAGATTGCCATAACTCCACCCGAAATACAAGCCATACTACCTGTCATTGAAGCCAAAACTTCAGAGCGAGTAAGGTTTGGCAAATATGGTTTTATCATAATTTGGGCTACAATTTGCCCGACAAAGGAACTTGCAACATTTGAAAGTGCCTCAGCTCCGCTAATATCCATAAGTTTTTTCATCAATTTGCCTAAAACTGCAATTACTCTTTGCATTATCCCGTAGTAATACAAAATATTTACCAAAATCATCATAAATATTAATGCCGGCATTAGCTGAAGAGCAAACACACCAGCATTACTGCCAAAAAGTTCTTCAAATTTATCAGGACAGGAAGTCAAAGGGCCAAAGACAAAATTTGCGCCTTCGAGTGCAAAATCAAGTATTTTTTGAATAAAAAAGCCGATTTGAGCAAAAATAGCCTTACCAATTGGGACTTTTAAAATAAAAACAGCAAGTAAAAATTGCAACCCGAGACCGACAAAAACTGTTTTAAGATTTATGGATTTTTTGTTGTTAGACATTAAAAATGCAATTAACAAAATAATTATAATGCCTATAAGCCCCATAAATCTTTCCATAAATCACCATTTTTCACTTCGCAAACCAAATATAACATAAAGTTTGAAATAAAAAAACTTATGATTAAGTAAGGCTTTACATTACTATTTGTAGCAAAGCTCCAAGTCTTGAGCCAACTGAATATAAACTGGTTTCCCGCATTTTGCTTTGTAGTGCAGCCCTGGAGTGAGAGTTCCGACTAAAAGTCCGACTCCGCCGCCTATTGGCATACCAAAGGCTAATGCGCCAAAACCGGCTCCATTTCCCATCGAATGCGCTGCTGCGCCTATTGCAGCACCTAACCCTGTACCAACACCAAATAAACCAACTGTATAAGCAGCAGCCTTTCCTACGGCAGCCCAAGATGAGCGTTTCAAAACACAATCTTTACCATAAACTCTTGCACACATAGGTACACAGACACAATTTGGCAAAACTAATCTGTCAAAAACAACATATACTTTTGCATTTCTATTAGCCCACTTTGGTTTTTGAACACACTGTATTCTTCCCACAACCTGTGTACCGCAGGGTAATAACTGCCTGCCTTCACACGTTGTTAAACCGTTTGGCAGAGAAAGAGCAATTACATCGTTATCACAAGCTGTTTTTGAATTAAAATCTCCTGTAAATATAACCTTTAAAACATTATTAGCAATAATTGTCGCAGATGACTGAGTAACTTTCACCATATTAACTGATGAACCTTTATGTGTAGGCAAATGTTCAATTATATAAGGTTTTTCAACAGTAGCACAATATGCCTGAGAAGGAGCACATGTTTGGGTAGGACATGAGCAAGAAGGCGGCTGGCAAGGACAGGCAGCTTGAGGACAAGTACAATTCGGCTGAGGACAACTTATCTGCTGTTGGGCACATTGGCAGTTATTTTGAGGACAAGCGCAACTATTCTGAGGGCAACATGTTTGACATTGCGAAGGACAAGCCGGCTGGCAAGTACAATTCACATTAAGCTCGTCTTCAGATGATTCTGTGACATTTCTTTTTTCTAAATTTGCATTTTCAAACGAATTATTAATCTTATCAATAGAAATATCAGAAGCTTGAGCTATAGGAATATTTAAAAAAAGCATTATAGCAACAAGTATAAAAGATAAGAATTTATTGTAAATTACAAACGTTCCGCTCATTAATTTTCGCCTTGTAGATATCAGCAACTCATAATATAATTCATTTTTTAATAATTAATTCTCCAAATCGGCAATTCAAAAAGTTAATTAAAAAATTACTAAAAGTTGATTATAAATTATTACTAATTTTACAATAATGTTAAAATTATGCTAAAATCGGACAAAATAAGGGGTAACAATGATAGAATTAACGCCAAGCCAGGAAGATTATTTAGAAGAAATTTATAATCAGGTAAATAAATTCGGGTATGCAAAAGTAACTGAAATATCCAAGGCTCTTGAAGTAAAAAAATCGTCTGTTACCGGGGCTTTAAATGCTTTGTTAAAAAAAGAGCTCATAACTTATACTCCATACTCATCAATAACTTTAACCTCAAAAGGGGAAAAGCTGGCAAAAGCTGTTTTTAATAGACACGAAGTTATGACACATTTTTTCAGTGAAATTTTAAAACTCTCTCATGAAGAAGCAATCAAAAATGCCTGCAAGATTGAACATGTTATGTCGGAAGAACTATTTTTTAGAATGACTAAGTTTTCAGCGTTTATTCAGGAATTTTTTAAACAAAATCCTGCTATCAAAAATGAAATCGAAAAATTGTTTAAATAGTTTGTAATAAAAAAGTGATTTATTTGCTTTAAGTATTGTAGAAGAAAAATGTAAGTGTTTCTCTATTCTTAATTACAGAAAGAACACAACTTTTTAAGCATCCTATAATACCAACAAGGCTAAGAACAACGACGGATAAAAAATTCAAAACACGAATGCTAAAATCTAAAAAAGATTACTGGAAATGAAACAATGCAAAAATTGGATTTTAGCGAAGCCACCCTTATGGACTTTATGGACACAGAGGGCAAAGATATTATGGAAAGAGCTTCTTATTTTAATGACTACGCCGATTATATTAAAGGCAATAAGCATAATTATTACAGAAGAATCTCATTGAACGGTTCATCGCCTGTAATGACAATCATTGATGAATATACCGGTAATCCGAGAGAAATGATATATCTTGCTTCAAATGACTACTTGAACCTGACAAAACATCCAAGAACAATTAAAGCAGGTATTAAAGCTACAGAAAAATATGGTTCAGGAGCAGGAAGTGTACCGTTACTTGGTGGAACTAACGACATTCACACAAAGCTTGAAGATAAAATATCAAAGTTTAAAGGCTGCAAAGACGCAATTATATATTCATCTGGTTTCGGTTCAAATTGTGGAACCCTGCTGGCACTTTTAAACGAAAGTGATATCGCAATACTTGATATGCTCGTTCATGCCAGTACAATTGACGGTTGTAAGAACACTAATGTAAAGTATTTTAGGCATAATAATCTGGATTCACTGGAAAAAATACTTGATAGAGCACAAAAAGAATATAGAACAAAATTAATTGTTGTTGATGGTGTTTATTCAATGGACGGTGATATTTCACCTCTTGACAAAATAATTGAGCTTGCAAAAACATATGGAGCATACGTAATGGTTGATGAAGCTCATGCAACAGGTGTCATTGGTCAAAACGGTAAAGGAACACCAGAGCATTTTGATATTGAAGGGAAAGTCGATATAGTGTCAGGTACTTTCAGCAAAGCCTTGGGAGGAGTAGGTGGGTTTATTGCCGCAAATGAAGAACTTGTACAACTTTTAAGATTTTATTCACGTCCTTACATGTTCTCAACCGCTATGACCCCACAGGTCACAGCGTCTTTAATTGAAGCAATTGATGTTATAGAAGATGAGCCTCAAAGACGAGAGAGGTTATGGGATAATATAAATTATTTTAGACAAAACTTAACCAATCTCGGTTTTGATTTAGGTAACTCTGAAACAGCAATTTTTCCAATCATAATCGGCAATGACACAAAGGTAAAAGAGGCCTGCAAAATGCTCCATGAAAACGGAATTTATGTTAATCCGGTGCTTTATCCTGCTGTACCCAAAAGACTTGCAAGACTTAGGATGAGCCTTATGTCCGAACATACAAAAGAGCATCTTGACAAGGCACTCAATGTTTTGGAAGAAGTCGGCAAAAAATTGGCAATAATATAATTATGGAAAAACTCAAAAAAACTGTACTTATAACAGGTGCAAGCGGTTTTATTGGTTTGCATATCGTCAAAATTTTTTCGAAACATAACTGGCAAATATTTGCCGTTGTAAATAGCAATACACCTCAAGAACTTTACCAAATTAATAATGTCAAAATAATCAGGGCGGATATCACAAAAAAAGAGTTAGTTAAATCTTTGCCAAAAGCGGATATTGTTATACATGCAGCAGCAAGAGCTTCGGATATCGGAAATGACAAAATTTTTAAAAAGTTAAATTTTGAACCGGTAAAAATAATATCTCAACTTGCAATAAAAAAGTTTATATATATTTCTTCTACAGATGTATACGGGCTAAAAGATTTTTATTTTGCCGATGAAAGCTCAATATTGCCAGAAAGAAAAATTATTAATCCTTATCAAAAATATAAGATTAAAAGTGAAAAGTGGATAAAAGAAAACCTTGATAAAAATAAATATATTATCATTCGACCCGCAGCAGTTTGGGGAGAAGGAGATAAAACTTTAGAAAAAAGATTTGTTGATTTTTTAAAATATTCTCCTTTTATCGTTTATTTCGGCAAATGGAAAGGCAACAACCGCTGGCCGCTTGCCAATGTGGAAACACTGGCAAAAACTATACATATACTTTCAAACACTGATGAATTTAACGGGGAAGCCATTAACATCATCGATAAGAAGCATACAACTCTTTGCGAATTCTATAAAAAAATGACACAAAAGCACTTTCCAAATAAAAAATTTCACAACATCTACCTGCCGCTTTGGCTTGGAATCTCTATCGGAGGCATTTCGACTTTTGTATCTAATATGCTTAGATTAAAATCGCCCATATTTGACCCTTCTTTGTATGCCGTACTCAGCGTAAGCCATAATCTTGATTTTTCTTGTGAAAAACTTGAGAAAATTTTAAACTGCAATATTTGTGAAAATTAAAATACTAAAAAAATATGGCAATTCTAATATAGAATTGCCATAATGATTATTTATTAACCTTCTCTAATACTTTATTACTCCGTCATTTTTAGGTAAGCCACTTGAGCCGTTGATATAAGCTTTTAATTGTTCTTCGCTTACTATACCGTTATATTCATCTTGAACTTGCGCAAATGTAAGTGCCCCATCAGTTTGAGGTTTTACTATCCTTACATGATACTGACCATTAGGTAATTTAGTGATAATCATTCTATTTTTGTCAAAATTAGGGGAGTTAAGCTGATTGTCATTTATATTAGGATCGGCAATTGTTATTTGCGCGCCTTCTTCCATTTTTTCCAGTCTTTCTATTGTTTTGTCTCTTTGTTTCTGATCAATAGAAGGAATAAAAGGGGGCTTAAACCCTTGAGGTGGATTATAATCTGGAGTTTCCCAACAACCTGAGGTAATTGGATTAGAAATTCTGTCGTTATTTAATACAGGGGGATAAGAATAATTACCAAAACTTACACTATTTAGCATGCAAAACCATCCTATCAATTTTAACTAACCTTATATTATTATTAAAAATTTTTCTACCAAAAAATTGCCTAAATATTACAAAATATTTTGTCTAAATAAGCTATTTTTAAATAATAAAAAAAATAGTATTATAAACTAATATTGAATAAAAAAAAGGAAATACGAATGAAAAAATCACTTGGAGCTAATGTTCACCTTCAACCTGCACCGGTTTGGATTGTAGGCTCTTATATCGAAGAAGATAAGCCAAATATAATGACAGCCTCTTGGAGCGGAATATGCAATTCATCGCCACCTTGTGTTTATGTATCTTTGCAAAAAACAAGATCAAGTTACCAAGGAATATTAGACCATAATGCTTTTACAATAAATATTCCTTCTTCGTCTCAAATGAAAGAGGCGGATTATATAGGAATTGTAAAAGGTAAAAACACAGACAAGTTTGCAGATACTAAATTCACCCCTGTAAAAAGTGAGGTTGTTAATGCACCTTATGTGGAAGAATGCCCTCTCGTTATAGAGTGTAAAGTTATTAATAAAGTAGAACTCGGTAGCCATACAATGTTTATAGGACAAATTATAGATACAAAGGCAGATGAATCCGTTTTAAATCCTGAAGGCAACCCTGATATGTCAAAAATAGATCCTTTCCTCTTTAGCACAGGAGAAATGGATTATTATAAAATTGGAGAAAAATTCTCAAAAGCATTCATCTATAAAAATTTAGAAAATTAAACACATAAGTAGATAATCCAAGTTGAGAAAGTTAGTCTTTAATCAATGATTCTGCATTTGTAAAAATCAGAAAACAATGTGATATATTTGTATCCATATTCTTTATACTTTCAGGTTTTAGTTATTTTTTCCATCTTATTTTATATTTATTTTTCCTCTGTTGATAATAGGATTAATTTCTTATTTACTGTTAACACTATAAGCTTATGATTTTTTGCCTAAAAAATTTTATTACCTTTTATAAAGGTACAAAAAATGCCACCTTATTAAGGTGACTAAAGTTATTACTATGATTGATTTAGATAAAAATGGGCCCGGTAGGATTCGAACCTACGACCAAAGGATTATGAGTCCTCTGCGCTACCGCTGCGCCACAAGCCCTTGCTATATTAAAATAACATCTACATAACTGTCGGTCAAGTAGTTTTATTGCAAGAAAAAAGAAAATTATTCTTCTAAATAATCACTTTCTGAATCAATAGGTGCCTGTTCAGATAGCTCTGCATCAAAAGCTTCAGCCTCGGGCTCAGCAATTTGTTCATCAACTTCGGCAACTACATCAGGTTCAATTGAAGCAATTTCCTCTTGTTCAATAGCTGGGCTTAAAATTTCATCAGCAGGAGAAACTTCTACCGGCGCTTCTATAATATCTGCTGTTTCTTGAGGATTTATTTTTGAACTCAAATCGTTTTGCAAAGGAAACATACTTGCATAAGATTGTTGCTGGTTGATTGCATTTGCAGCTCTGTTATTTCTGTAATCTTCATATTGATTGGCTAAAACTTCATTTTTTGATTCTTTAAGCTTTTTATAATTACTGTTGCTTTTTATACCTAACGTTACTGCAGGAAGAATAAAGCCTTTTAAGAAACTTAAACCAACAATAATCGGTAAAGCATTTCTCTTTGAAGCTTTTAAGACTTTATCCAAATGCGGATGTGATGATATAAATTTAAGAGCGTTTTCGTATCCCGGTTTAACAATGTTTTTAACAAAAGAGGTGTCTTTTATTTGTCTTGTCAAGTTGGCTACAAAATCTTGCGCATATTTTTTAACAGGTTTAGGAATTGAATTACTTAAAATTGTTGTTAAACCTTTAGCTACCTTTTTAGAGGCAGGTAATAAGGCTGTTGCAACTGCTAAATCAGTTACAGCTTTAGCAAAAGGATGCTTTTCTTTAAATTCTGTTAATGTTTTAGATTTTTCTGTTGCCTTATCAATGATAGACATATTTAAGTATGTTAAACCTATGCCTGAATATTTGGAGAAAAATCTTGATACAGCAGATGCTGATGAGGCAGCTGTTGTTGCTACTTTTGCAGCTGTTACTGTTTCTGCTGCTTGTTTTGCTACCAATTTTTGAACTTCTGCACTATGTACAAATCCATCGACAAAGTAAGAATTTATAAATCTTTCTCTTCTTTTCAATGCATTTGGATTAATGGAAGCTAAAGCCTGTACTTTGCCCAATCTGCGCAAGTCTTCATCAGGTAGCGTCGCTATCAGTTCTTTTGGAATGTTATTCAAATTAATTGTATTTACCATTGGAGACATAAAATAAACCCTTCCGAACGAATATTATACTATGATAAAATATAAAAATAAATAGTTTTGTCAGTTTACATACAAATATTAAGAATTATTATGAAAAAGTTTACAATTAAAACACTCGGTTGCAAAACAAACCAGCTCGAATCTTCAATCATTGAAGAAAAGCTCGTAAAAAACGGGTTTATTTATACAAATTCAATAGAAGAAGCTGATTATTTTATCCTTAACTCATGTTCAGTTACTTCAAATACTGATGATAAGGCTTTAAGCCTTATAAAATCAGTTAAAAACCAAAAACCTGAAATAAAAATTGTTTTAACAGGATGCTTCGTGCAACTAGATGGCGAAGAATTAAAAAACAACAAAAATATTAACTATCTTGTCGGAAATGCAAACAAATTCGACATTCCAGAAATAATTAACGGTGAAAACAGATATAAAATCGACGACATTTTTAGTGAAAAAAATTTTCATTATGAAAAGCTGAATTTTACAAAAAAAACCAGAGCCACAATTAAAATACAAGACGGCTGCAACAATCGCTGCAGCTATTGCACAATCCCATTAGCAAGAGGTCTTAACAGAAGTAATAAAGCAGAAAATATTATTGAACAAATTAATACTTTTCATGAAAACGGATTTAAAGAAATTGTTTTAACAGGTATACACATAGGACAATGGGGAAAAGATTTTTTGCCTGCGAAAAATATTATTGATTTACTCAAAATGATTGAATCCACAGATATACATAGATATCGTTTGGGTTCGTTAGACCCTTTGGAGCTTGATGATGAGGTGATTAATTTTTTATCCGAATCAAAAAAATTCTGCCCGCACTTTCATATTTCGCTACAATCGTTTTGCAACAAAACATTAAAGGCTATGAACAGGAATTACAGTGAAGATTATATTTTTGACAGAATATCAACCATTCACTCGAAGTTTTCATTGCCATTCATTGGCTCTGACATAATAGTTGGTTTCCCTGATGAAACTGAAGAAGATTTCCTTATAACAAAAAATAATCTGGAAAAACTTGAGCTGTCTCAAATACATGTATTCCCATATTCAAAAAGAAAAAATACCAAAGCTTATTCCATGGAAAATCAAGTGGATGAAAAAATTAAAAAAGAACGTGTAAAAATAATTCAAAGTATCTCAAATAAAAAACACTTTGAATTCTTAAAGAAAAATATCGGAACAATTAATGAAATAATTATCGAGCAGAATCCTGACAAAAAAACAAAATTCCTGAAAGGAGTAACAAGAAATTATATTAACGTGCTTTTAACACCAGACAAAATTGCCCCAAAAAATTCTGTTCAAAAAATTAAGATTACCGCATTTTTTGAAGACAATAGGAAACTTATTGCAAAAGTTAATAATAATTAATTTTATTTGCACGTGCATACTCTCTATGATAAATTTGTAAGTGTTAGACTTTTTTAAACAGCTGTCAAAAAGGTTGGTTATCTAATGAAATATGTGCCATTACATGTGCATAGTGAATACAGTTTACTCGATGGAGCCATAAGGACTTCAGAGCTTTGCAAATATGCAAAAGAAAATAATATGGAAGCAATTGCCATAACTGACCATGGGGCGATGTATGGTTCTATTGAATTTTACAGGACAGCAAAAGATACGGGTGTTAAGCCCATAATTGGCTGTGAAGTTTATGTATATAACGGAGAATTGGATGAAAAAAATCCTTCGCATAATGAACTCTTCCACCTGATTTTAATAGCTAAAAATAAAAAAGGTTACCAAAACCTTGTAAAAATAGTAAGTACAGCACACATCAAAGGATTCTATTATAAACCCAGGGTAAATCATAAGCTTATAGAAAAATATTCGGAAGGTCTAATCTGCCTCTCTGCTTGCATTCAGGGAGAACTTGCACAAGCTGTCTTAAAATCCGGAAAAGAAACTGCAACCGAAATAGCAAAATATTACAAAAGTATTTTTAATGAAGATTATTACATTGAAATACAAGATCATGGGCTTATGGACCAAAAACGCTCTAACCCTGACTTAATCGCTATAGCTAAAGAATTAGGAATAAAACTTGTCATAACAAATGACAGCCATTATCTTAAAAAAGAAGATGCAAGCTGGCATGATACGCTTTTATGTGTACAAACAAATTCTTTAAAATCAGATGAAAACAGATTTCATTTCCCTAATAATGAATTTTATGTAAAAACACCGGAACAGCTAAGGGACAGTTTCAGGTGGCTGGATACGGAAACATTCGAAGAAGCAATCTCAAATACTTGCGAAGTCGCAGAAAAATGCCACCTTATTATAGAAATGGGCAAATCTGTACTTCCTCATTATGAAGTCCCCAAAACACATACGGTTGAATCCTATCTTGATTTTAAAGTCAGAGAAGGGCTGGAAAAAAGATTCAAGGAAATTACACCTGAAATCGAACAACGATATAAATACGAACTTGCGATAATAGAACAAATGGGATTTGCTGCATATTTCCTTATTACATGGGATTTTATAAATTATGCAAAAGAACAGGGAATACCTGTGGGTCCTGGAAGAGGTTCTGCCGCAGGAAGTCTTATTGCATATGCTCTAGGAATAACAGATATTAATCCAATCAGACACAACCTCCTTTTTGAGCGTTTTTTGAACCCTGAACGCGTAAGTATGCCCGATATAGATATAGACTTTTGTATTGAAGGCAGAGGCAGAGTAATTGAATATGTTGCCGAAAAATATGGTGCGGACAAAGTTTGTCAAATAATTACATTTGGTTCGCTTGGAGCAAAAAATGCCATAAAAGCTGTTGCAAGAGCCTTAAATATTCCTTTTGCCGAATCAAATAAAATTACCCAGTTGATTCCATCTGCCCCAGGTATAAAAATATCTGACGCTCTAATTGAAGGTTCAGAGCTTAAAAAGTTATATGATTCTGATACAACAATACAAAAAATCATTGATGAAGCACAAAATATTGAAGGACTTAAACAAAATATTGGGATGCACGCTGCAGGAGTTATTATCTCTCATGCACCTCTGGATGAAATTGTACCCGTTCAGCCTTCAAAAGAAGGAATAATAATAACTGAATACCCAATGTCAGATCTTGAGAAGCTGGGTCTTTTAAAAATGGACTTTTTGGGGCTAAGGAACCTTACAATAATCAAAAATACTCTGGCAATGATTAAAAAACGCCATGGGGTGGAAATAGATATTAATAACATTCCTCTTGATGATAAAGCAACATTTGAATTATTGTCTAAAGGAGATACGGATGGTGTATTCCAGCTTGAATCAGCAGGCATGAAAAAACTGGTAAAAGATTTAAAACCCTCTGTGTTTGAAGATTTAGGCGCTCTTGTAGCATTATTCAGGCCTGGACCTTTGGATTCAGGCATGGTAGAAGACTTTGTTGAAAGAAAACATGGAAGGCAAAATATAACATACCTTCACCCTGCATTAGAACCGATTTTAAAAGATACTTACGGCACAATTGTTTATCAGGAACAGATAATGCAAATTGCTCAGGTTTTATCCGGCTATACCCTTGGACAAGCGGATATATTAAGACGAGCAATGGGTAAGAAAAAAGCCGAAGAAATGGAAAAACAGAAATCTGGCTTTGTAGAAGGTGCAAAACAAAATAATATTGATGTGAAAATAGCCGAAGATTTGTTTGAAACAATGTCAAAATTTGCCGCATACTGTTTTAACAGATCACATTCAGCAGCATATGCCTTTATAGCTTATCAAACCGCTTACTTAAAAACTCATTATCCTATTGAGTATCTTAGTGCTCTTTTATCTAGCGTCAAAGATGATCAGGAAAAAACCCAAATGTACATTGCTCAAGCACAAAAAATGGGTATTAAGGTGCTCCCACCTGATATAAACAAATCAAATGCGGAGTTCACCCCTGACGTAAATAATATAAGATTTGGTTTAAACTCGGTAAAAGGTATTGGAGCAGCAGTATTGGAGATGATTGAAGCCGAAAGAGAAAACGGTGAATTTACTTCAATTCAGGATTTTGCAACAAGGGTATGTATCAAATGTATAAACAAGAAAACTCTTGAAAGCCTTATTAAATCAGGTGCTTTTGAATGCCTCGAAAAATCCAGAAAAAAACTCTTAAACAATCTTGAAAACATAATAAATCTCGCCAGCAAAGAAAATGAAGCAAAAGAGCTGGGACAGGTAAGTTTGTTTGCTACAGCTGGAGGACCTTCCAGTTATCAGTTGCAAGCATTTGAGCTTTATGGAAGTGATGAAGAATTTTCCGACACTGAAATCCAAACATTTGAAAAAGAATACCTCGGATTTTACGTATCAAGCCATCCGCTTGAAACAATCAGAGAAAAACTGCCGTTTTTAACTACTCACAATATATCAGACCTCTCGGAATTACCCAATGAAAAATCCGTCACTATCTGCGGGCTACTGACTCAAGTAAGGCAAATCCCTTTAAAAAAAGACCCGACTAAATTCTTAAAAGCAGGCATAATTGAAGATTTAACCGGCAAGATTGAATTTGTAGCATTCACTAAAACACTTGAAGAATACAATTCAATGCTTGAAACAGAAAAAAAAGTAATTATTTCCGGAAAGTTCCAAAGAAGAGATGAAGATAGCCTTCAAATTATTATTGAAAGTGTAAAACCTGTTGAAAACAGTAATATCACAACAATTTCCATTAATAAAGAAATGAAATTCGAAGATATTATGAAACTAAAGGAGATTCTTTCAAATTTCAAAGGGAATGACCCACTAGTCTTTAACATACCTAGTGCCGCAAACGAAACAAAAATTTTGTCTTCTGCTAATTTTTGGATTAATGCTTCAAATGATTTAACCCAAACAATAAAAAATAACTTTAAAGATTCCGTTGAAATAAGTATTACAAGTTGTGACAATCAAAATTAATAAATATTAACCTTCTAACAAAAAAATTTTTCTTCATAATTTAGAGATATAGTAAATGTTATATCAATGGAGAGAATTAATGCAAATTTCAGGCATCACATCTTATAGTCTAAATAGTTACGCAAAGTCTAAAACAAATTTTCAAGGCAAAGAAGCGAAATATCCTCTAAGAGAAAAATCTGTTAAACTCTTTGAAATAATTGATGGAGAAGGCAAAACATCAGAAAAAAATAAAATTTTATCTGTAGAAAATATCTCTGATGATAAAGTAGGACAAAAATATCTTATAAGATTTAATGATGAAAAATACAAAGGATTAACTATACTATTTAAGCCTGACAGCATAATTGAGCAAAACTATTCCGCTTCATCACCTAATTTTACGGGAAAGGTTTATGGCAGTATAAGACAAAATAATGACGGTTCTGTAGATACAAAAATGGAAAATGCATATAATGATTTTTGGAATAATGGATTTATAGATATTATTAATAAAGAATTCAATACAGCTGCTACAGCAAAAACAATTAAAGATGATTACAATTTCTATGTACCTAGCGATGGCGACGGTACAAGATATAGAGATATTACAAAACTTCAGGGCGGAGTAACAAAACCTGCTTCTGAAATCCCTGCGGTTATGAATGGTAAAAATATGAAGCTGGTACAAGTTGTTCTTACTAACTTTGCAAAAACAGGTAAACTAACCGAAGAACCGGAATTCATTCATATTGAACCTGCTAAAGGCAGTGCTTATGCATTTTTAGAGGGATTAAAAAACGGACAAATTTCAACCGATAAACCTATTGTATTTAGCTGGGGAGATAACTTCTCAGATTTAAATATAACCAGCCTGATTAAGAATCATGAAGCCAACAATGCCTTTGCAACACTTGTAGTACTTCCTACCAACTTGGAAGGAGTATTAGATTTAGGTGCGACTAAAGTAAAAGCAAATGATAATCTTGAGATTACAAAATTCATGGAAAAACCATCACCGGAGGAAGCTCAAGAGTTCAAAGTAAAAGGAACCGAAGACAGCTATTTAGGAGCTATTGGTCCTTATATCCTGTCATCTGAAGCTCTTAAATGGATTAAAGAAAACTACACAAAAACTCCTGAAATATTTAAAGACCCTAAAAAAGGTTATGACTTCTCTAAAATGATTGTCGGCAATATAGTAAACGCAATTAACAATGGTGAAATAGAAAACCAAGACGGACAAACCGCAAGAATTTTTGCATATAAAAAACCAGAAAATGAAACATGGTCAGACCTTGGAAAAGAAAAGGATTTCACTGCAGCGATGAAATCATTTAAACTCGGTAATTATGCTTATTTGCCAAGACAAATGAAAACGTCTATATTAAACAACGTCGATAAAAACGGCAATATAACATTTGATAAAAAAGCCAAAGAATTACTTGAAGCAGCAAAAAAAGAATACAATTTGACAATTAAAAATTGTGTTGTACATTACAATACAAAGAATGATGCAGCTTAGTCAAAAAATCTGAATTTAACAAGAGCAAAAATAGCATGGAAACCATCTTTCCAGGTTATTTTTTTACCTTCATGAAATTCTCTTCCAAAATACGAAATAGGCACTTCATAAATACGGGCATGTTTCTTTGCAAGCTTAGCTGTAATTTCAGGTTCAAAATCAAATCTGTTTGATTTTATTTTTATACTTTTAATAAAATCTGCTTTAAATGCCTTGTAGCATGTTTCCATATCCGTAAGCGTTGTATTATATAAAAAATTTGTCAAAAGCGTCAGAAACTTGTTACCCAAGAAGTGTGTAAACATAAAAGACCTTGAAGGCTTGCTGCCCGTAAGTCTTGAACCATAAACGACATCTGCTCTTCCTTCTATGATAAGCTTTATTAATTCTTCATAATCTTGAGGATTATATTCCAAGTCAGCATCCTGAATTACTACAATATCACCTGTTGTATGCGCTAATCCGGTTCTTAATGCTGCACCTTTCCCTTGATTAATATCGTGGTAATACACACTATATTTAGATTCTAATGTTTTTAAAATATCTCTTGTACCATCAAATGAAGCGTCATCGACTAAAATTATTTCTTTTTCTAAATTACAAAAAGATGCTTTCTCAATATTGTCCAAAAGCTCCAATAGAGTGGCTTTTTCATTGTAAATCGGAACTAAAATACTTACTTTTTTCATATAACTTAAACTCATTTATACTTTATATAAATAATATTGTATAATTAAAAATATAGTTTGTTAAGGTTTTTATTATGATTCAAGACAATATAGCATCTGAAAACTCCCAGATTAAAAAAAATGCAGATAAATTGCTTGCTGAAAGCTTAATTTTGTTTGAACAGGAGCAATACAATGAGTTTCTTGAATCAGTGACAAATGTTCACAAATTATACCTTTCAATTAACTCTATCGAAAATATATCAATTTGTCTTTCTTTTATAGGTTTAACAAAATATTTATTAGACCCTCTTTCATATTACAAAAGTTTATTAATTCTGGAAGATGCAAAATTTTTAGCCCAAAGCTCTATGTCTGATAAAGCCGGAGGAGTTAACAGGTTTGCTTTTTCTCAACTGTCTGTTAAGGAAGGAAATTATTCAGAAGCTCTTCTTTATTTGAATAGAGCTGTTCTTATGCTGAACGAATTTCAATATATTCAGATGAGAGCATTTGAAGAACTTACCTTTGTAAATACAGAGCTGAAGCAATTTGAAAAAGCTTATAAAGCTTTTGATATGGCCGTTAAACTGGCGAAAGAACTTAATATAGATACTTGTAACGGAAGGCTGAATAAAATATATGAAACCTTGCAAAGCAACAATGAAATTATATTAAATAAAGCAGCTGACAGCATGCACAATTCCACAGAACAAACAGAAAAAATATCAACAGACCCTATGATTGCACTATTAAAGATAGCAAGAACTATAAATGCCCAAATGGATCTCGATACTCTTTTAACAACTATCGCGGAACAAACCAAAATCGCACTTAATGCGGATAGATGTACGGTATTTTTAATTGATAAACAAAAAAATGAACTATGGTCTAAAGTTGCACTGGGTCTTGGCAGCAGTGAAGTTATCAGATTCCCGCTTAATAAAGGACTGGCCGGGCATGTTGCTGAAACGGGTGAAACCATTAATATTAAAAATGCTTATCAGGATTGCAGATTCAATAAAGAAATCGACCAGCAAACAGGCTATAAAACCAATAATATTTTGTGTATGCCGATTAGAAATATTAAATTTGAAATAATTGGAGTTTTTCAGGTATTAAACAAATTAAACGGGGATTTTACTTCTCAGGATGAAAATTTACTGATCACAATAGGCTCTAGTGCAGGTATTGCGCTTGAAAACACAAGACTGTTTGACAGCCAGCAAAGGATGATTGAAGAACAAAAACAATTATTCTCAAGCTTTGTTGATACACTTGCCGCATCTATTGATGCCAGGGATAAAATAACATCAGGTCACTCTTTGAGGGTAAGGCTATATTCTAAACTTATAAGCAAAAAACTTGAACTATCCCAAAAAGACATTGAAAATATAGAACAGGCAGCAATACTTCATGACATAGGGAAAATAGGTATAAGAGATTCTGTCTTACAGAAAAAAGGCTCACTTACTCCTGACGAATATGACCACATAAAAGAACATGTTAGTATTACTCATGATATTTTAAGCAAAATCTATGCTTCTGATGAATTTAAAGATGTAATTGCAATTGCATCAACTCATCATGAAAAGTTTGACGGAAAAGGATACTACAGACAAATAACAGGGCAGGATATTCCTTTCGGAGGGAGAATCCTTGCAGTTGCTGACGTATTCGACGCCATTACATCAAAACGTCACTACAGGGAAAAAATGCCGATTGAAAATGCTATAGATATTTTAATTCAGGGCGAAAATAAACATTTTGACAAAAAAGTTACAGATGCATTTTTATCAATTCCTTGCAGTGAAATAATTCAAACATTTATAACTGAATATATGTACCAAATCGAGCCGGCTGATAATGAAATACTAAATAAATATAGCCTTTTTGACTTATACAATTTTATAAAAAATAATACTATAAATGAAACAGAAGTAAATTTCATAAATACTTTCAAAAAATATTATGAGATACATTCAAAAGAAAATTAACAGGAGAAAACTTGGGGATAAAAAAATTCTTAATATTGGCTTTATTATTTTTTTTCGCATCAACCGCACTTGCAGATGATGTAAATTTAAGCACTGAGGCAGTTAATCCACAAAGTGCAAAAATCCAATTTGATGAAAAAAATTCTCTTGATGATTACTCTTCAAAATACTCATTAGATATAAATAAAGCAGATTATTCAACATTTTTAACGGATGCTAAACAATTCTTTTTAGCTAATAAAAATAACCCGTATACTACCATCGAACAATTGAAATCTTTTTATGAAGCTAAAGAAAAATTTTCACAATCAAATGTATCTTCAGCATATAAAACTTTTAACTCAATAGTCGTTTTTGATGGTTTAAATGATTTTCAATATATGCTTATGGCATATCAATTAAGCGATTTGGGCTTATTTGGCCTTGCCGATATCTCAGTTACTAAAGTGCAAAATACTAAAATCTGGCAGAGCTATATTGATGAAATAAGAAAGATTTATTTCCCTAAAAATAAACTGAGTTACGATGATGAGATATTTCTCGCAAATATTTATGCAGCAATTAATTATAATAATCTGACAAGAGAGTCTATTTCTGACTTGATGAAAAAAGACAAAATATTGAAAAAATCTGATTATGCCAATTATCTTCTTGCTCAGGCATTTTTTAAAGAAAAAGATTTCACTAAAGCATTATCTGCTATAAATAAGGCTTTGGTAGGAAATTCAAATAATATTTATTATAATAAACTCAAAATTCAAACACTTTGTGAACAAAAAAAATATAAAGAAGCACTAAAAGTCGCTAATGACTTAAACTCAATGAATATAAAACTGCCGGATTTACAGAATGACATTGAAAAAATTAACTATTACGTTATCTCTAAATGCGAAAAAAATGAACTAAAATCTAAATATTACCTGGCATACTACATATATTTAAATCAGGATTATGAAAGGGCAATCAATGAACTTTTACCAGTGGTTGCCAAAAATAAGCTGCCACAAGCTCAGGAACTGCTTGCTCTGGCATATTTAAAATCTAATAACCTTGAAAAAGCAAATGAAGAATATAAAAAACTTTTAAAAAACAACAAGAAAAATTCAAAAGCCTATAAAGGAATAGCAAATATTAACTTTATTAAAACTAATTACTCAGAATCTGCAAAAAACTATTTATATGCTTATAAATACAATAAAAAAGACTATGATTTACTTTTAAATATCTCTCTGACCCAAAAATATTTAAATAACCAAAAAGAAGCAGAGAGTTTTTTGAATAAAGCAGCAAACCTGGATAATAATAATTATAAATATTATTATTTAAAAGCACTTATTGAAAAAGATAAAAAAGAATATTATTTAGATAAATCTCTTGAACTTAACCCGTTTTACCTAAATACCTGGTTTAACTATACTGAAACACTGCTTAGTAAAAAAGAACCTCAAAAGGCTATAGCTTACTTGGATTCTGTTAAATTTATTGAAGAAAACAGCCACAGATATTACTACTATAAAGGTCTGATTGCTAAAATAAATAATGATGACGCAAACCAAGAAAAAAACATCAAAACATCAATAATGTTATATAATATCAAAAAAGGTGCTAATTTGATTTATGATGAAAACGGAGAATTAAGAAATTTCTAATGAATAAATATAATTTGATGATAGTAGAAGATCATGCACTTATTCGTTTTGGGCTTAAAACTGCCTTTGAAACCAAAGATTTCATCAATAATATTTTTGAAGCACCAAATGCAGAAGAAGCAATAGATATAACCCAAAAATATAAAATCGATGTTATTATAATGGATTTGGGTCTGCCAAATATTGACGGTATAGAAGCTACAAGACAAATTAAAGCTATTAATCCTGCTGTTAAAATTGTTATATTAACTTCACATAATAGTGATGAGGAGGTTCTGGAATCTGTAAAAGCAGGCGCTAATGCATATTGTTCTAAGGATATCAACCCTGAAAGATTGTCGAACGTTGTACTATCAGTAATTGAGGGTGCCGCCTGGTTTGCCCCAAATATTGCAAAAGTTATTCTTGATGCAGCCTCAAAGCCTGACAATTCAAGTAAAAATGATGTTGTTTCTGAAAAGAAAATTAACAAATCTACAAATGATTACAACCTTACCCAAAGAGAAAAACAAGTTTTGAAGCTTATAAGAGAAGGCCATAATAACAGTGAAATAGCTGAGAAATTATACGTAAGCGTAAATACTGCAAAAGTTCATGTAAGCAGTATTATGCAAAAATTAGGAGTTGAAGACAGAACCAAAGCAGCAATTAAAGCATTAAATGATAATATCATTTGAAAAATATTAAAAATACAATTAAAATAAGAGACAGGAGTGAAACATGTCATCAATTGCGAAAATTTTAATCATCGACGATAACCCAAAATATCTGGCAGATGCACTGCCGATGTATGGGTATGAGGTAGATGTAGCAATGGATGGAATTAAAGGGTTAAACAAACTTGCAAAAAATTATGCTTCTTACGACCTGATTTTGCTCGATATAATGATGCCAAATATGGATGGATGGGCTACTTTAAAAGCAATAAGGAATAATAAAAACTATACAACTATGCCTGTAATTATGATTACAGCTGTAAATGAAGACCAAAAGCAAATATCTGGGCTGAAATTCGGCGCTGATGATTATATAACTAAACCTTTTATTTTGCCGAATCTTTTAGCAAGAATAGAAGCTTTGATAAGACGTTCAAACTGGCAAAAAGATAAAGCTAAAACAATTGATTATTCTTTTTCTATCGAAGGCGAGATAGAACCGCTTACGCAAAGAGAAAAAGAAGTACTAAAAATGGTGGCACAAGGTGCCAGTAATGTTACAATTGCAGAAAAACTCTTTGTAAGAGAAGTTACAATTAAAACACATTTAAATAGTATATTTAAAAAGCTGAAGGTATCAAATAGAACTCAAGCAGTTCTTTTGGCTATGCAAATGAAAATTATTGACGATTAAAGGAGGCACAATGTATTCTAAAGAAGATTTATTTAATCTCATCACAAATAGCCCTGATGAGTATAGTAAATTTAAAGCTTCAACTGATAATGAGTTAGACTTGAGTGAACTTGACTTCTCCGGTTCTAATCTTAATGAAATTGATTTATCAAACAGTGATTTATCAGGAAGTTCCTTTACTGATGCACATTTATCATTGGTTAATTTCAGCAAATGTGATTTAAAATCAACAGATTTTAACAGAGCAACATTAATAGAGTGTGATTTTTCAGAGTCAGTTTTAAACGGCACTGACTTTAGCTATACAGTGGTAGATTATTGTAATTTTACCGATGCTGATATGGCAGGATGTATTTTTATTGAAGCAAATTTATCTCATTCAGATTTTAGTGCTTCCGAAAATCTTTCAGCTTGCAGATTTGATGAAACTACTATATGGCCGGACCTCGAATTATTGCCTGAAGAATTTGATACATCATATTCAAATGACTTATCTTCTCTTGTTGATGAAGAAGATTTAGAGCCTAGAGATTACTAGTTTAATTCTTAATTAATAATTTTATTAAAAAAACTGCCTTATTTCTAAGGCAGTTTTCATTATAATCTACAGATTACACTACTTACCCGTAGGTATTCTCATTGTATAGAAAGATCTAATTACAAAAACTATAGCAATGATTAGTAGTACACCCCCTACAATCGGAGCAAACTGTCTAAATGCTTCATTAATAGATATTTCCATTGCTAACAATCCGAATAATGTTGTAAATTTTATAATCGGATTCATAGCTACTGAAGAAGTATCTTTAAATGGGTCACCAACTGTATCGCCGATAACTGTAGCATCATGTAGAGGTGTCCCTTTTTCGCAAAGGTCAACTTCCACTATCTTTTTAGCATTATCCCAGCATCCACCTGCATTTGCCATAAATACTGCCTGGAATAGGCCAAATATAGCAATACCAATTAGGTAGCTTACAAAGAAAGCAACCGGCTCATTTTTTCCGTTAGGAGCTGATAAACAAGCAAATGCAAGAGCAAACGCAAATAGTGCTAAAAATATGTTATACATACCTTTTTGAGCATATATTGTACAGATTTTAACAACTTCTTTTGAGTTTGCAACATTAGCAGATTTTTCAGCATTTTCATCAAGATGAATATGTTGTTTAATGTACTCTACAGCTGAATATGCACCTGTTGTAACAGCCTGCATAGAAGCTCCTGTAAACCAATAGATTACAGCACCACCAGATAACAAACCCAGTAATGTATATGGATTTAATAGGTTTAATATAGCTTCCGGTTGAATGCCTAGAGTTTCTTTAATAACTAAGATTAAAGAGAAAATCATTGTAGTAGCTCCAACAACAGCTGTACCAATCAATACAGGCTTTGAAGTAGCTTTAAATGTATTTCCTGCTCCATCGTTTTCTTCAAGATATTTTTTTGCTTTTTCAAAGTCAGGCTCAAACCCGAATTCTTTTTGAATTTCTTCTTTAACGTTAGGAATTTCTTCGATTAAAGATAATTCATAAACGGATTGAGCGTTATCAGTAACAGGACCATAACTGTCAACTGCAATTGTTACAGGTCCCATTCCCAAAAAGCCGAATGCAACTAAACCAAAGGCAAATACTGAAGCATAAATCATAACCGTATGAGGAATATGTAAGCTTACAAAGTAAGATAGCCCCATCAAGAATACGATTACCATGCCAATCCAGAAGCCTGAGAAGTTACCTGAAACCAAACCTGACAATATTGTCAAAGACGCTCCGCCTTCTCTTGAAGCCGTAACAACTTCTTTTGTGTGTTTAGCTTTTGGACTTGTAAATACTTTTGTAAATTCAGGTATCAATGCAGCACCTAATGTACCACAAGAGATAATTGCCGATAGTGATAACCATAGGTTATTTCCTAGCGCAAATACGTTTTCTAATAAGTAATAGCTGACACCAAATGTCATTGCTATTGATAATAGTGAAGTTATCCAGACTAAGTTTGTCAATGGAGCTTCAAAATCAAGTTTTTCATGTTTTGCATAAACTGTTTTGTCAATAATTGTATTAAGTCCGTATGCAACTACAGAAGTTACAATCATTAAGAATCTCATTGTAAATATCCATGTTAATAATGGAATTTGATATTGAGGGAATACACCTAACAGAATGAAACTAATCAGAGCAACACCTGTTACACCATATGTTTCAAAACCATCAGCTGTAGGTCCTATTGAATCCCCTGCATTATCACCTGTACAGTCTGCAATTACACCGGGGTTTCTTGGGTCATCTTCTTTAATTTTGAATTGTATTTTCATTAAGTCAGAGCCGATATCAGCAATTTTTGTGAAGATACCACCAGCTACACGAAGTGCAGAGGCACCCAATGATTCACCGATTGCAAATCCAATAAAGCAAGCTCCTGCTAAGTGCCCTGGAATAAATAACAAAATGCACAACATAACAATAAGCTCAACGCTGACTAATAATACTCCAATACTCATTCCTGCTCTTAGCGGAATATTTAAAACATTGATAGGTATACCTTTTAATGCTGCAAAAGAAGTTCTTGCATTAGCTAAAGTGTTCATTCTGATACCAAACCAGGCCACCATGTATGAACCCAAGATACCGACAACTGAAGCCGCAAGTATTATTAATACTTCTTTAGCACCCATTCCTTGAAGATATCCGAAATAAAATGCAATACATATTGCAATTAAAGTCTCTAAAACGACTAAAAACTTACCTTGTTGAATAAGATAAGTTTTGCATGTTTCAAATATGGTATTACCGACTTCAAGCATTGATTTATGGGCTTTAATGTTTTTTACATCCACAAATGCTTTCCAAGCCCAAATCATACCAAGAACAGAAACAACAATACCTGCTATCAAAATATGATAAGCAAAAGGCACTGTTTTAAAATCCGGAACGACTAGATCCGCTTCACTCGCAAAAGCCGGAGCTGCAATCAAAAATGTCGAAAACAGCAAGGCTAATTTTGTTTTAAGCGAGTTTGAAAATTCTTTTAAATACTTCATTTACTCTTTCCTTTACTCTCGTGTAAAACAGTTATATAAAATTAACTAACTAAACTCATACACATATATAATTGTAAGCCTATTTTAAAATCTGTGCAAGTTAAAAGATACTGTTTACAGATGAAGTAATATTCACTTGTTTAACATATTATATTAAATTGTTCTTCTAATAAATTTTCAGGCAAAAGCTAGATATTAGCACCTTTTTTAGCCATAATTTTTTCTAAAGACTTCTTTGAACCTTCATATTCTTTTGCAAGATTTACAACGAAATCAATTGATTCAACATCTCTTGCAACTGCCTCTTTTAAGGAGATAACTTCGCCTAAAGAACATTCTTGTATATTTTTTGAGTTTGAATTTTTGAATAACTTTTTAAATTTTTGTTGTGTTTTATAGTCATAACCAGGCAACTTCATTTTAAAACCGTACCATTTATGGAATTGATGCGACATTATATATATATCAACAGGTAAATTTCTTAAAACAAACATTTCATGCGTTTCAAATGATATTGAAAACTTTTTATGCACAAAAATTCCTATCATAAAATTTAAATATAAAGCTTTTATACCTTTTAAAGGAAGAATAAAACCTTCTTCTTCTCCAATAAAATCAAGAACTTTAGCAGCAGCCGAAAATCTGTAAACTTTTGTGCCTCTTTCCTCTATCAAATCCAAGAGTTTTTCGGGTGTTTTTATATTCTTTTTTACTATATCTTTTGCGATTTTATTTACTTTAGCCTTATTTTCTTCGGTTTTTGATGTCAATTTAAGAGTACAGGCATCATTCATAGATGTTTTCGTCGTAGAGTCATTGAAAACAAGCCTGTTTGGAATTTTGCTGCACTTTTTCGTGTGAAATTTATTTTGCATTTCCAAAATTAAAGTTATTAAATTATATAATAATTTATGCATAATCCTGCATCCTCATATTTATATAAAAACATTAGACAGAGAATTATTGCGGCTTTACTTTTAAAAGATTAAAAAATGTTTTATAATTACAGCTAGATTATGTACAGCTATTATAAAAAATATGTTCCTTATTTATTTATATTACCAGCGATGGTAATCCTTTTGATTTTCTTTTTTATCCCGTTCTTTGAAACAATAATATTAAGCTTTAAGGATTTTTCTGCTGATATTTATAACCCGAGCTGGGTCGGACTTGCTAATTATATCAAGCTATTCAATTCTCCCGAATTCTATAAGGTAATAATAAATACATTTATATATTTAATAGCAGCTGTTCCAATTCTTGCAATAATACCTTTGATTCTTGCTATTTTAATTAATCAAAAAATCAGATTTTTAACATTATACAAAGTTTTGATATATCTGCCTGTAATTATATCTATTGTAGTTGTTGCCATTGCATTTAAATGGATTTATGCACAGCAGGGCATATTAAATTATTTTGCCCAAATATTCGGACTTGAACCTGTCGGATGGCTCACCGATCCAAATGTCGCCATATATTCAGTTGTACTGGTAACCATATTCAAAGGAATCGGATACTACATGATGATTTATCTTTCAGCTTTAATGAGTGCCCCAAAGGATTTGTATGAAGCCACTGATGTAGACGGAGCAAATATTTTGCAAAAGCACCTTACTGTTTCAATCCCTCATCTGATGCCGACAATTGCACTTGTAACTACTATATCATCTATTTCAGCATTAAAAGTCTTCGTTGAAATATATGTTATGACAAGAGGCGGTCCTCTGGATTCCACAAAAACCATTGTATATTATATTTATGAAAGAGCATTTGAAAATCTTGATTTATCTATAGCTTCTGCGGCATCTGTCATACTTTTGATTATAGTAATGGTATTTTCCGTAATAAATATAGTATTTTTTGAAGGCAAGAGGTATCAGGCATGATAAGAAAATTTTTGAAATCTTCTGGTATTCATTTTATTTTGATAACGACTTCAATCCTATCGATATTTCCTTTTCTATGGCTGATTTCAACAGCTCTTAAAGGCCCTGATGAAAATATTTTTCAATACCCACCTGTCTTTATACCCCAAACGCCTACTTTTGATAACTTTATAGGAGTTTGGCATCAGATACCGTTTGTGGGGTATTTTGTAAACAGTATGATAGTTGCGGGTTTTACTGTTTTATTAAACCTAATTTTATCCGCACTTGCTGCATATCCTCTTGCAAGAATGGATTTTAAAGGGAAAAAAGTAACTTTTTATTTGATTCTTGCAACGATAATGGTTCCTTTTCAGGCAATTATGCTGCCGATTTACCTTATAACCTTAAAGCTGAATCTGGTTGATACGGTAAATGATTTTATGGGTTATCTTGGTTTAATATTGCCTTTTGCGGTTAATGCCTTTGGAATTTTTCTAATGAGGCAGGCATTTATGGCTATTCCGAAAGAACTCGAAGAAGCCGCATTTGTTGACGGATGCAACGTATTTCAAATATGGTATAAAATTCTTATCCCAATGGTTACCCCGACCCTTGCGGTATTAGCTATATTTACCTTTATCGGCTCTTGGGGAGAGTTTTTATGGCCAAGCATTGTGCTTACAAAAAAATCATTATACACTCTTCCTGTTGGAATCAATGATCTTCAAGGAATGTTTAGTGCAAACTGGAGATATATAGCTGCAGGTTCAATTATTTCAATAGTCCCTATACTAATATTTTTCATCAGTATGCAAAAATATTTTATCTCTGGACAAAACGAAGGTGCAATAAAAGGCTAAAAAGCGCCTCATTAGGAGACGCTTTTTTGTTAATTATAGAAGTTTGATATTATGTTAATGTAAACCAGACATCATCAACTTTTACTTTAGAGCCGTCATCGAAGATGCTTGTTCCTAATTGATTGTGTTGAACATCGCCTTTATCTTCTTGCTCAGTGTAGTTTTGGGTATCGATGTAAGCTACTTTTGCCAGGTCTTCAACAGTTGAGTTGTTGTCGTCTGATACAAATCCTAGGACTATTCCTTTTGTTGCTAAAGCTGATTTTAATGCTTTTAAGTTAACTAATCCATCTTCACCGATACAATCGATGCCTGTATTTGCTTCAGCAGCTTCTGCAACTTTTTTCAATGCTTCAAAACCGTTTGCTGCGTTGAGTTTTTCACCTGTGAACGGATTGACTGTTTCATCACCGAATACTTCAGAACCATCAATGATACCGTTCCCATTGATATCTGTCATTGCTAACATTTTATCGCCATTTGAAGCACAACCGTCAGCTGTTCCGTTTCCATCAAGGTCTATACCTCTTGCATGTTCTGCGGAGACCACTCCATCTTGATTATAATCTATAATAAGAGGTGAAGTTCTTGTTGAAGCAGATGTTAATATGCCCATATTGGAATTCAATATATCGTAGCCGGTTTTTATAATGTCTTTTACAGGTTGTGTAGTAAAGCCCGGTGTTATTGATACAAGACCTGACCCAGGACTTTTTACCTCAATAGAGTCTAAATCATCTAAGCCTGCGGTAATTCTAATATCGTTAATACCAGTTCCTGTATTTATATTAACGTTTTTAACACCGTCAACTGTAAATGTAGTTGTTGTTACCATATTGTATGCTCTTTTGGCTTCAAGGGAAGTATCAGTCCAAGCAGAAGTAGTTGCAATACATTCTCTGCCATCTGCTGTGTAATTTGATCTTCTTGGGTTGCCTGCGTCATTTTTATAATTATTTACTGACCAGCAGTGATTTTGTGAATCTCTTTGAGCTACAACATATGTACCCAAATCAGGACTTTTTACTAATGCATAGAGAGGAAGTCCGTCTGCTGTCAATTTATCGTCAAGTTTTCCTTGAGCATATAAATTACGTAAAGTTTGAGCTTCTTTATTGCTTAAATTATATTTTTTAATTGTTGCTTCTATATCAGTAGTATAATCAGGATCAATATATTCTTTTACAGGTGCGGATACATTTTTAGTAGTATCAGCTTCAACAAAATCTGCAAATTCATGGTATTTTCCTTGGGCTATTGCTATATCCATAGTAGCTATACTATTGTTACCATTTCCGAAGTTCATATTAATATTATCACCCCAGAAAGCAATTGCTTTGTCACCGTTACCTGAAGCAATATCAACATTGTTGCCGACAAAAGCAGCCGCCAAATTTGTATTACCTGCAGTAATATCAACATTATTTGCAACCATGTGAATTTGGTTTAGGTCACCATCACCAAGAGTTATCGAATTATTAGCTGTTGTATTGTTAATATTTCCATCAACAATTATTGTATTATTTCCGCCAACTGCAGAAATATCAAATTGTGTTCCTGTAAATTTAATATAATCGTTGCTGTCATTAGTATTTATAAATGCTGAATCGGCACTTGCAATAACAAGGTCCATACCTGACATTCCGGTTTGAATACTCAAACTATCTGCAGCATTCGCAACAATCTGTTGATTACCGTTACCGGTAACAATTTCGAGATTTGCAGCATTCGCCTGAATAACATTATCACCGTCACCCAGTGTAATTTTTACAGTTCCACCTGTGCCAGTAGCGTATTTGTAATTTCCGGCGTTTAAAGCATCAATAAATGTCATTTTTTATCTCCCGATTGTAATTTCTTAATACACACATATATATAAAAAATTTTTTATATATACATTTTAGATATTTTGTATATAATTTTACAATTCTTAATACTATTTTTATATTTCAATTCTAAAAATTTAAATAAAGAAACAAATGTAGAAAATATCGTTATGATATAATTAAGTTATGTTAAAAACTCTACCCATATGGCAGCAAAATCACTTGAATGACTGTTTAGACAGAGAATTATTTAAAGACTCTAAAGTTCTCGAAGTCGGCGGAAATACGCCTGAAGAGGTAACAAAGGAACTTAAAGTTAAAAAGTGGATTTGCATAGACCCTTTAATTGGGAATTATGAATCAGATGACAAAAAATACTGCAAAGTTAATGGCTCTATATCGAATTTTACTAAAGAAAATGAATTTGACCTTATAATTGCAACAAACTCTTTTGAACATATAAAGAACTTAGATATTGCAATTAATAAAATGTATGGATTGCTTAAATATGGCGGTAAACTATCTGCGCTTATGGGACCAATCTGGTCATGCCATAAGGGAAATCATGTATGGCTTGTTAATAATGAATATAATATTACATACAATAATTCCAAAATCCCTGATTGGGGGCATCTGATTTACAAAGAAGATGAGCTTTCTGAAATAATTACACCACATTATAATCATGATGTTAAAGAAGATTTAATCAGACAGATTTATTACTCGGACTTTGTAAACAGGCTCTTTTATGATGATTATGTCAAAATTACCAAAAATTCCAGATTTAAAATATTAGAATTTAGAGATTGGCATACGTCAAAGCTTCCTGATGATAACTTGCAGTCATTGCTTGAAGCAAAATACAATAAAAAAAATTTTTCGACAGTGAGTATAAAGATGTTGTTAGAAAAAACTAAAAGATAACTTTCATTATGCAATTTTTGCAATCGAATTCAAGATTATATTCTTTCTTATAGCCATCAATTAAAATTAAATTTTTACTTTTCGAACTCTTAGCATTTTTCTTTGGGCAAAGACCAAATTCATATCTCAGACAATGCTTTGTTGTCATTACAACTGTATCAGGCTCGACTTTTACAGAAGATTCAAGAGAAGGTGAGATAAATGTAACGCCTCTTTTTTCATAAAATTTTTTGGCATATTTATTGTGCACATTAAATGTATAATCCAAGTTTTTATATGGATATTCAACCACGCTTATTTTTGAAACTCTTTTTTCAAATTTATAATTTTTTTCTCTTTGATTTCTTAATTCTTCGACAAGCTCACGTCTTATTGAATTTAATCTAGAAACAGGAATAAAAGGAATTTTATTCATTTTAATAAATTTTTCCGCCAGATAAAATTCAGTTCCGCCAAGTTTTGAAAACTGCTTAATAATATTTTCCAGTGCATTTTCTTGATTTTTCGCAAGTTCAAAATCATTATTAATATTAATCTCGGCAAAATTATTTTCAATGTCGAAAAGCTGAAATGTTATATTATTATCATTCATAATAATTTTAAGAGAAACAGGAATGACTCTTGAGGTTTTAGAAATTTTCAATAAGTCTGAAAATTTTTTATCAAAATTCCTATAGATTTCAGCGCCTCTTTCAATATCTGACATATCGGCAGGAAAGACTTTGTTCTCTGAAACCGTATTTATATTTGTACCTATTAATTGATTATTTGAATCAAAAAAACAAATTCCGTCACCAGGATTTAGATTATTATTATCAACAACAAAATAATCTTTAGACAGATATTTAACCATGCCTATTTTTTCTCCAATAGATTTCGAGTAACTTTTGGTACAAATATTATCCCGAATGCCGGTTGTAAAATATGTTGTATATTTCCTGTTAAATGTCTTAAATAAATCAGGCTCAAAATCTAAATTTATAAGTCCCTGTGAACTCTTTTCAAGATTAGATTGATAAAGCGCCATATCAATTTTATTTCGATAATAGCCTACAACATTTTTTATGTAAGATTCATCTTTAAGCCTTCCTTCAATCTTAAAAGACGTTATTCCTGCATCAATTAACTCTTTAATATAATCTGAGAGATTAAAATCTTTAAGACTTAAAAGATATTTATCTTTTGCAATAATATTTCCATCTGAATCTTTCAGTGAATATTGTTTTCTGCAAGGCTGTGCGCATTCACCCCTATTAGCGCTTCTTCCTCCTATTGCATAACTCAAATAGCACTGCCCGCTGTATGAAACACATAAGGCTCCATGGACAAAAGACTCAAGTTCAATATTTGTGTTTTGTGAAATGTTTTTAATTTCATCCAACGAAAATTCTCTCGGCAATATTACTCTTTTAAATCCTGTTTTTTCAAGAAATAATATTTTTTCTAAAGTATTATTATGACACTGCGTGCTTGCAATTATATTTATAGGGGGCAACTCAAGCTCTAAAATCCCCATATCTTGTATAATTATTGAATCTACACCTATTAAATATAAGTCATTTATGAGCTTTTCTGTTTCTTTTATGTCCGCATCAGTTAAAATAGTATTAATTGTAATGTAAACTTTAACTCTAAAAATATGTGCATAATCAACAACCGCCCTTATATCCTCTAAAGAATTTCCGGCAATGTTTCTTGCACCGAATTTCAAATACCCCATATAAAGAGCATCTGCACCTGCATTTATTGCAGCTATTGCTGTTTCTTTATTTTTTGCAGGGGCTAAAAGTTCAATTTTTCTGCCATTTTTCATACTAAGAATTTTTATTACTTATACCTTGTCTGATTTCAAGAACATCAACACCGAGATGAGAAAGTGCTAACATAGCAAGAGATTTTGGGTTATTACATATAGCAAGTAAAAGATGTTTTGCCTCGATTTTAGTTTTATTTTCAGATTTGGCTATATTCCATGCCTCCTCCAAAATTAATTTAGCTCTCTGACTGAATTGTATTTCTTTTTCTGAATAATCTTCTGAAGAGCCGATTATTTTTTCAATTTCATTTCTTGCATCTTTAATTGTAATACCAAGCTCTTGCAACACCTGAGCCGCAATATTTGAACCTTCCAATAAAATCCCCAGCAAAATTGATTCACTTCCTATTACATTTTTGCCTATTCTTCTTGCTTCCTGTCTTGCCAATCTCAAAACAACGCTGGTTTCAGACATTTGTTTTTCAATAGGTCTTAATATTTTTTGTGCCAATTCCCCCTCATCAATATTGAGCTCTTTTAAAATATTATAAGCAATACCGCTTTTTGCTTTTAAAAGCCCTAAAATAATATGCTCTGCATGAACAGATGCCGAACCTAATTCTTTCGCTGTTTCTATTGCCAAAAACATTGTCTTTAATGCATTTGGAGTGAAGATAATTTGCTTATCAGCATATTCTGCCTGTCTTGAGGAAATGTCATTGAGTTTTTCAAAAAATGAAGAAGAATTAAGCCCAAGTGAATTTAAAACAGCTAAAATTTCCAAATTTTCATCTTCTAAAATTGATTGCATAATCTGCTCAGTACCCAAAATTTCGTAATTAGATGTGGATAACTTTGCCACCGCTCTTTCAAATAAATGAGAAGAGCCCGGATCTTTAAATAAAGAATCTATATATTGGTATTTATCTTTCACATCATTTGAAGTACTTTCAGGATGTACATCTTTTCGTATAATCCTTTTCTCGAGTACCTTTTGTAAAATACCTTTTGCTTTTTTTACATCAAAATCAAGTTTTTTTAGTATTGAATTAATTTTATTTTTCTTATCATCAACTAAAGCTAAAAATAAATGCTCAGGCATTATATAACTATTTCCAAAATTTTTTGCAATAGAAAATGACTTATCAAAGATTGTTTTCAAAGAATCACTAAAAACGACGAATTCTACTGGTTTCACGGTTTGTTTTAATTTAAAATCTTCCTCAAATGCTTCTTTTATTAAGTCAGGCGAAACTTTATACATAGACATAAACTTGCCGATTATACCGCTTTTTTGGGAACTTAAACCGATTAAAAGATGCTCGGGATATATCTTTTCATGGTTTAATTCAATTGCGGTAATTTGCGAAGCTTTTACAACTTCTATAGCTTTTTCTGTAAATTTTTCAAACAAAATAAAAGTCCTCTATGTATTATATTTCAATTATTTTACTCCAATATAAATGATTTGTCATTAGATTAAACCGTCTATTCGTCTATATTAAAAAACTTGAAAAATTATATAAGCCAGGTAAATAAAATAAAACAAACCAGAAAATATCAATGTAAAAGGAGAAATATGCGATTTATTCCTTGCTGCAAAAATATAGAGAACTATTACTGCAAAATAGACTAAAATTATGTTTATACAAGCTTCTTGAGCAAATACCCATGATGTAAAAAACAATCCTATTGACATAGGGATACAACTTTGAAAAACCATGGCTCCTGTTATATTTCCAAGGGCTAGAGTATCTTTTGACCCATTAATCCATATCACGCTATTAAACATTTCAGGTAGCTCAGTTGCAACAGGAGCAAGCAACAAGCTTATAATCAAAGGTGAAATATTAAGACCTTCGGACAAGAACTTGATATTTTCCACGAATAAATGGGAAAAACAAATCAATGCAAAAATTGATAAACAAATCTGAAGCCATATAGAGAGTTTTTTGAATTTTTTTAGAGCATTAAATATTTTAAATAAATAAAGCTCTTCAAGTTCGTTGCTACAAACTACATTACAAGATTTCAGAATTGTTCTGAATACATAAAAACCATAATATAAGAGTAAAATTATCCCAATAATATATTTAATATATTGGGTTGACACAAACGATGACAAAACCGCCACCGTATAAGCTATAATAAAAAATCTCAAATCTCTTAAAAGCGAATTTACATCAATTTGAACCTCATGTTTTCTTTTTTTAAGCTTTGAAAACATAACTGCAGCAATGCCGGTCACAAACATTGCAAGCGTACTCAATAGAAAAGGTGCGCCCAATATTGCGCCAACACCGATTTCGCTTCCTGCCTGAACGTTCCCTCCTGCAAAATAAGCACCAAATATAGCAACAAGTGGCACTATTGTCTCGGGTAAAGCCGTACCAACAGCTGCAAGCACGCATCCGACAGCTCCGTCTCCCAAATCAAAAACTCTTCCCAAATGCTCAACTGCATTAGTAAATACAATACAGGATAATACTATCAAAACAAGTAGAACTATTATCAATACTGCCGATATTAAAAATTCCAACTAATAACTCCTTGTCTGTTCTCAAAAATTTGGTTCATATTCTATTTATGATACAATATAATTTATCATTCATAAATAGAAACCCGAAAATGAATAATATTAACGATTTTAAAGAAGCTATAAAAAACTCCGAAAAAATAATAATAATGCCACATGTGAATCCTGACGGAGATACCATAAGTTCAGCTTTGGCATTAAATCTTATTTTAGAAAAGTATTTCAACAAGAGTTCAAAACTTGTTGTGATGGGTAAAGTCCCTGAAGTATACGATTTTTTGCCTCATCTAGACAGATTTATAAATATTAATGAAATAAATTCTTCAGAAATTTTTGATCTTGCTATTGCGGTAGATATAGCATCTAAAGACAGGCTATCTGAAGGTTTTGATTTTTTCAACAAAGCAAAATTAACTATAAATATTGACCACCATAAAACAAATAATAATTATGGAATAATAAACTTTGTAAACTCCAAAGCATCTTCTGCCGGTGAAGTTTTATTTAATATGACAAAAGGACTTCAATTCAAACTTGATAAAGACATATCAACCTGTCTTTATACTTCAATACTGACTGATACAGGCGGGTTCAAGTACGAAAACACAACTGCTAATACATTAATTATAGCATCAGAGCTTATTGAAAACGGAGCAGACCCTTGTAAAATATATAGAGCCTGCTATGAATCAAAACCTCAGGCTATGGTTGAACTTCAATCTTATGCTTTAAGTAATGCCGTTTTCAGTGCTGATGGCAAAATAGCTTATACAATCATTTCAATTGAAGACATGCAAAAATTTAAAGCATCGGATGATTACACCGACGGAATTTCAGAGGCTTTAAGACAAATTAAAACCGTTGAAATATCTTTTGTCTTAAAAGAAACTACACTCGGACAAACTAAAATAAGTCTTAGAAGCAAAAATATTGATGTTAGCGAAATATCAGCAATATTTGGAGGTGGCGGCCACAAATTCGCAGCAGGCTGCACAATTAAAAAACCTCCTGCTGTAGCATTAAACAAGTTGCTTGAGTCAATTAGAAAAGAGCTTTATGAAAAAATATCTTAAAAACCTGATAACAAAAATTATCGAAGCAGATTTTTCAGGTATGGCATCCGAAATGGCATTTATTTTTATTTTAGGAATATTTCCTTTTCTACTTTTTCTAATGTCACTGTTTGCCTGGCTTGGGAAAAAATCACTTATAAAACCTATTCTTGAGTTTTTAGCAGCAGTAATACCCTATGATATAATACATTTAATTAATACCGTTTTAAATGAAGCAATGATATTCAATAAAGGCGGACTGATTGCTATTGTCGGTCTTTTTATTACTGTCACCCTCGCTTCAAATGCAGTTGCAGTGATAATGAAAGGACTAAACAGAGCCTATCAGATCGATGAAACAAGGTCTTTTGGGTATACAAGAATGCTTTCAGTCCTTATGGTTTTTGCAAATGCATTTGTTCTATTCATCACAGTGAACTTAATCGTCTTTGGAAAAGTTATACTAAATTTTGCTTTAAATTATACAAGCCTTGCTGATTTCTACATTAACCTCATTATGATTACAAGATGGCCAGTGTCTTTTCTTGCACTTTATATTATGGCATTTATTAACTATTATATTTTGCCTTGCGTACAAGGGCATGAAAAAATTAAAAGAAAAAGCGCATTGAAAGGAACTTTATTTTTCTGCTTTTTCTGGCTTTTAGGTTCTTGGAGTTTCTCTTTATACCTTAATAATCTTAATACCTACAACAAAGTATATGGAACAATAGGAGCTTTTGCAATAATGATGGTTTGGCTCTATTATACCTCTTTGATAATCCTTATCGGCGGAGAGATAAATTCGCAAGATTATGAAAAACTTATTCAAAAAGATAATAACTGATTGATTTTTTTTAAATATCATAAGATAATTTAATTAACAGGAGGGCACAATCATTAACCGTAAATTGCTGATAACCACAATCTTGTCAATCGGGCTATTAAACTCCGGAGCTATTGCGAAAATGACGCCCGAAGCTAATCTGCATTATAAGTCAGCTTGCAAATTAGAAGCTGCAAATAAATATATGGAAGCTGTTTCGGAACTAAAAACAGCAATCCAGATATCCGGCGAAGACGCCCTTTTATATACGAAATTAGCAGGTATGTACAGCGAAATAGGAGACTGGCAGAACGCCCTTGTTGCGTATAAAAAAGCAGCAAAATTACGTCCAAATGATGCTTTTATTTATATAAGTATCGGCAATATACTCCAACAACAGCAAGACTATCAAAATTCTTTCAGTGCATATTCTCATGCCTTACAAATATTTCCTGATTATAAATACAACTACCTTAATCTTGCCAATGTAAAACTTTTATTGGGAAGTAATGATGAAGCCATAAATTATTACCAAACTTTTTTGACATATTATCCTGATCATACTGAAGCAAGAGAAAATTTAGCATCTTTATATTTGAAAAATAATAATCCTAAAGATGCATCAGATCAGTATTATAAACTTTATAACAATAACCCTACAACGTTCAAAGAATATTCTAATTATGGACTTGCATTATACAAAATTGAAGACTATACAAACTCTGAAATAATGCTAAAAAAAGCTATACAAAATAATCCCAATGACTATGCTTCACATGCGAATCTTGCGTTTGTATATGTCAGCCAAAACAAAGATGATCAAGCACTTTCAGAATTCCAGAAAGCGCTTACGATTAAACCTGATTTTGATAATATAAGGTTTGATTATGCTAACTTGTTAGCAGACTTGGGCAAATATGATGAAGCAATTACAGAATACAAAAAATATGTAAATACAAATAAAAACAACTCAATAGCCTATTATAATTTAGGGCTGCTTTATGTTAAGAATAAAAATATACCGCAAGCACTGGTTTCGTTAAAAACAGCGACTAATGTTGACCCTAAAAATAATGATATCAAAAAAGAACTTGCAAAATGCTATCATCTGAATAAAGATTATGCGGATGCAATAAAGCTTTATGATGAATTATTGTTGGTAAATAAAAGTGACTACGACTTAAATTACAATAAAGCACTCGCCTGTCATGCAGGAGGAATGTACTCTACAGCTATTGCAATTTATACTAATTTGCTTTCGCAAAAACCGGATCCAAAAATCAAAAATTATCTTGCAAAAGCATATATAGCACAAGGTGATACACTTTTAACATCAAGCAGCTACAGAAAAGCTATCGAAAATTATGAAAAAGCGCTTGAACTTGATGCTAATGATGCTAAAACATACACAAATCTGGCGAGTTCTTACGATAAAATAGGCTCTGAAGGTAAAGCAATCGAAAATTATGAAAAAGCTGTTGAAATAGACCCTGAGAACAATGAAATTGCAACAGACTACGCTAAAACTCTTGCAAAATACGATAAAGATGAAGCTGCAGAGCAAGTTTATCAAAAAGTTCTTAATATGGAAAATATTTCAGAAGTAGATAAAGCAAATGTACACATTGATTTAGCTGATAATTATTTGAAAAATAAAAATTATGATAAGGCTATTGATGAATATAAAAAAGCAAAATTTATAACGCCAAATGACGACATTCTATGCATTAAATTAGGAAATGCCTACAAAACAAAATCCGACATCCAAAATGCCATTCTTGAATACCAGAATGCTTTAAAAATTAATCCTAATAACACAGATGCCATGTTTAACCTCGGACTCTGCCAGGCTGAATTAAATAAGTTATCAGAAGCTAAAATAAATTTTCAAAAAGTTATTTCATTAAAACCTGACTATGCTTACGCTCATTATGCATTGGGACTGGCATTCGAGAAAGAAAAAAATTACTCAAAATCAGTCGAATATTATGAAAACTTTATAAAATATACTAACGACAACGAATTAAAATCAAATATTCAATATAAAATAAATTTTTTGAAGAAAAAATTTCCACAATAACTAAATGAAAAAAGCCTTCTTTATAATATTATTTTTTTTAATTGTATGCCTTTCCGGATGCAAAGTTGAACATCCGGTGATAGTTTTAAACAGTAACCCTATTACCAAAAATAATATATATGACATTGAGCAGACTTTTGGGCGCAACAAGAGAGTTTACTATGCCGTTTTATCACCAAAAGGTTTTAAAGACAATGTTATAAGGGTTCAAATTATAAAAAAAGATGAAAAAACACAGCACTGGGGATATAGCATTTATGACTCGCAAGAAAAAAATATCGATACAAACAAAAAATTTTACCTGGACTACTTTATAACAAGAGAAAAAGGATATTATATAATACAGATATTTGAACTTAGAAACCTCTCTAAACCTATAGCACGCAATGATTTTGGGGTATTTGAATGATTAAACATGTTATTTTTTGGTTTCAAAAATTATTTTCATCTAAATTTGTCTTAAACGGTAAATGCAAACAGTGCGGTCAATGCTGCAGAAAAATTGCATTCTACCTGGATAAAAAATTAATTAAAAACGAACAGCAATTTGAAAACTTAAAAAAGCTAAATAAAAAATATAACCATTTTTATATCTCAGGTCAAGACATAGATGAAGCGCTATTTTTTACTTGCAAATCCTTAAGTGATGACAACAAGTGCAAAGACTATATGTTCAGGTCAATTGCTTGTAGAAATTATCCTAAAATAAATACGGAATTTATTATCAACGGAGGACAACCTTTAGATAACTGCGGCTATTATTTTGATGTAAATAAAAAATTCTCGAAATATATTGAACCTAACGTGAGCAATAATTAGTTTTTTTCCTTCTTAGCAAAAAACACGCCAAAAAATAAACAATTGTACAGGGCAATTTTACGAATTGCATTAATAGAAATGCCTTTAATCCAACAGTATAAGAAGGTCGAGGCTTTTTAGTTCTAATTATTTTTATAATTAATTCTGATACTTGTTTTGGATGTATACCTTTTATATCATTAGTTTTGGCACTTGCTTTTAATAGCTCTATTTCATTTTTATATTTATCCAATGCCTGTTGAGGCAAATATTTATATAAATTCAAGGCTTTTTTTACCGATTTATTCCATATAGGAGTTTTGATTACGCCAGGCTTAATTGAAACAATTTTTATGTTAGGGTTATCAATTTCAAGTGATAAACTGTAAAACAATATGTCCATAGCAGCCTTGGATGCAGCATATGGAGCAATAAAAGGAATAATTCCACAGGCCGACATTGAGCTTATGTTTATTATTTTTCCTTCGGTCATTAGCGGCAAAAACTTTTGTGTAACAGCAACTGGCCCAAAAGTATTGACATCAAACTGCTCTTTCAACATATCTATAGGCATAAACTCCATCGGACCTGCTATTGCAATTCCGGCATTGTTAATTATACAATCCAGTTTATCTGTTTTTTTTAAAACATACCAAAATGCTTTTTCAATACTCTCAGCAAATGCAACGTCAAGATACACTCCGATAATATTTTTACTTATTTTTTCAAGATTTATTTTATCGGCTTTACTCCTGATTCCTGCCAAAACTTTATGCCCTTCTTTAGCAAGAGAGATTGTAACTTCTCTACCAATCCCCGATGATGCCCCTGTAACTAATATTGTTAATTCATTTTTCATATTACATTTTTATCATAAATATGCCATTATCGCTATTGTTGATATAATTAATTTCATGGGTAATTTAAAAAATATTCTGACTGGTCAAACCGGAGAAAATATTGCCAAAGATTATTTAAAAAATCTCGGTTATAAAATTATTAATACAAATTGGCACTATTCTAAAAATTCCGAAATAGATATTATTGCACTAGAAAACAATACACTAGTTTTTGTAGAAGTTAAAACCAGAACTACAACAAATTTTGGTCATCCTTTCGAAGCAATAAATTCAAAGAAACTTGAAAAAATTTACTCCGCAATCTTGGCTTACTTAAATGAAACACAAGTTAAATATAAGAATTACAGAATAGATGCAATTTCAATTGTCGGAACAAAAAATCCTAAAATTGAGCATTTAAAAGACATTAGCTTGAACTAAGACTTAAAACCAATCGCATTTGCCGTCTTTACAAAAAGCATTTTCCAAATCGGCCATAATGCTCTTGTGTGTCATTTCAAAAGTAACAGGAGTAATAGACACTTTATTCCAGCGAACAGCGCTAATATCCGTACCATCTTCCGCTTCACTTTTAATAAGCTCTCCGGCCATCCAATAATATATCTTGCCTCTTGGATCTATTCTTTTATCGTATTCGTCAGTAAACATTCTGGTGCCGAGCTTTGTAATAGCAACTCCCGCAATATCATCAGCGTGTAAATCAGGTACATTAATGTTTAAAATGGTTTTTTTAGGAAAATCAATTTCTTTGATTTTAGGCAAAAACTTATTAATAAAATTTGCAGCAAACATAAAAGAATCGAGCTCATAATTCAGACTGGCAAGAGATACTGCAATACTTGGATAGCCGAGCATTGCGCCTTCCATTGCACAGCTTACAGTACCGGAGTACAAGATATCAGCCCCAAGATTCGGTCCATGGTTAATCCCTGATATGACTAAATCCGGCTTTTCATCTTCGCTTAAAATTGCGCTCAAGCCAATCTTGACACAATCCCCTGGAGTACCGGTTGTGACCCAATTTCTTTTAGCACCGAATTTAGGCTCTAACTCTTCAACTCTCAAAGGAGTGTGCAAAGTTAAAGAGTGACCTGCGGCACTTCTTTCTCTGTCAGGTGCTACAACATAAACATCATGTTCAGCCCCCAAAACTTCTATTAGAGCTCTTATACCATTAGCTAATATACCATCATCATTAGAAATTAAAATCTTCATATCCAACCTTTAAAATATTTGGCTTATTTATTATAACACCTTTTAAATCAGCTTACAATTCTTTGTCGACAAGTTTTTTAAGAATATTCTTATCCACATTTTCAAAAATATCCACATTTTGAAAAGAAACAGGTAACACGAATCTTATTTTATTATTTTCGACTTTTTTATCATGCTGCATTGAGTCTATAAACTCCTCTACAGTTGCATCAATCTCAAGTTTGTAATCTAATTCAAACTCACCTAAAAGCTTAATGGCTAAATTAAAATAACAATCGTCAATAAGCTTCATCTCTTTAGAAAGCTTGAAAGCCATTCTCATTCCAATTGCCACGGCTTCCCCATGAGTATATTTTTTATAATTAGTAAGTGTTTCAATTGAATGGGCAAATGTATGGCCAAAATTAAGTATTCTTCTTAAGCCCTTTTCCTTTTCATCCTGGCTAACTACACTGCTTTTTAATGAACAGCACATATAAATAAGTTTGCCCATTAAATCGGTATCGAGGGATTTAATCAAATCAGCATTATCTGCTAAGAAATTTAAAACATCAAAATTCTCATTTGCTCTACAAGCTTTTTCAATAAATGCATATTTAACAACTTCTGCCATACCTGTCTTGAACTGCTTTTCAGGTAATGTTTTTAAAAAGTCAATATCAATAATCACTAAGCCAGGCTGATAAAAACTGCCTATTAAATTTTTACCGAATTTGTGGTTTATAGCAACCTTGCCGCCGACAGAAGAATCAACCTGCGCTAAAAGAGTTGTCGGAATCTGAATAAAATTAATTCCTCTTTGATAAGTAGAAGCAGCAAATCCTGCCATATCGCCAATTACACCTCCTCCAAACGCAACTATGGCATCAATTCTTTCTAAACTGTTTTCAACTGCTTTATCTAATATTAAATTAAAGAAATCAGAGTTTTTATACTCTTCCCCATCCGGCAAAACTAAATATTTTGAATTTGGTATATAAAGTTTATCTGAATGTAGTTTATAAACTGTTTCATTGGTTACAATCAAAAATTTGTTGCTTTTGCAGCACTCTTTTATTAAAGAATATGAATCTTTTATAATACCGCTGCCTATATAAATAGGGTAACCGTACGCTTTTTGCGGTGGAATTTCAACATTTAACATTTTCATAATTTATTATAGATTTCTATTATTTCATCAGCGACATCTTCAGGTGATTTATTAACTGTGTCTACCTCATAATCAGCTTGTTTATATAAATTTTGCCGTTCTTTTAAAAGCATGTCAATAGTATTTTTCATATCGACGGAATTTAAAAGAGGGCGGTTGCTTGAATTCTTAAGTCTGGAAAAAATTTCTTCTAAATGCGCAGAAAGATAAAACACTATACCATTTATTTTCAACTTTTTTATATTATCTTGATTTTTAACTAAGCCGCCGCCTGTTGCAATTATTTTATCAGTAGTATTTGCAATTTCATCAACAACACTTGACTCCAACGCTCTAAAATAAGCTTCCCCTTTAGATTTAAAAATCTCATTGATTGACTCACCTTCAATCTTAACTATCAACTCATCAGTGTCAATAAAATTGTAATCACTCTGTAATTTTGTAAGTAAAATCAATCCGACCGTTGATTTCCCTGAACCCATCATTCCAGTAAGAATTAAATTTTTTTTAGGCATAATTATCTCTCAGAAAGCATTTTTAAATATGATTCAAAGTTTGATTTAATCTGCTCTATATTATCATGTCCAAACTTTTCCAAAAAAACGTCAACTAATATTATTGCAGCCATACTCTCAGTTACAACTGCACAAGCAGGAACAGCGCAGGTATCAGAGCGCTCGAAATGCGCATGGTAAGGCTCATGAGTATCAATACAAACAGAATTTAAAGGGGTCTTCATAGTAGGAATTGCTTTCATTGAAGCCCTTATAAGCAAGTCTTCACCATTAGTCATTCCGCCTTCAATACCGCCTGCATTATTAGTTTTTCTCAGATACTTACCATTTTCATAAAATATTTCATCATGAGTTTTTGAACCTAAAGTTGAAGCAACATCTGCCCCTAATCCGAATTCGACAGATTTTACCGCCGGCACGCTCATTACAGCTTGTGCTAAGAGCCCATCTAGCCGTTTATCCCAATGTACATAAGAGCCTAAACCAACCGGAAGATTCTTTACAACAACCTCAAAAGAACCGCCTAAAGTTTCACCTTTTGATTTTGCATTATCAATTTCACTTTTCATAAGTTCTACAAATGCGGAATCAACACATCTCAAATCAGAACACTCTATTTGTTCTGCTAAAACATCTTCGGGGTTAACATTATCAATTTTCACAGAACCTATTTGTGTCACATAAGAATAAAATTTAATGTTAAATTGAGACAAAATCATTTTTGCAACCGCACCAACAGCAACTCTTGCTGCAGTTTCTCTTGCACTTGAGCGTTCTAAAATATTTCTTATATCGGATTGATTATATTTGATACATCCAGCTAAATCAGCATGTCCCGGTCTTATTTTTGTAATTTTTTTACTGTTAATTTCATTCAAATTATCATCTGTTAAGTCCACTTTTTCAATAGACATAGGAATTTGCCAGTTTTCCCAATCTTGATTTAATATCTCAAGACAAATAGGACTGCCTAATGTCTTACCTAGCCTAACTCCAGACTTAACGGCGACAGAATCTGACTCTATCTTCATTCTGTCTCCTCTACCGTAACCTGATTGGCGTCTTTTTAATTCATTATTTATAAAATCAATATCAAATTCTAGCCCTGCCGGAGCACCTTCTATAATAGCATTTAAGCTATAACCATGAGATTCTCCTGAAGTTAGAAATCTAAAAATCATAATTTGTCCCTTTTGCCATATTGTATAAGCAAATTAAATAATTGTAAACAAAAAAAACCCGAAGTTGCCTTCGGGTATTATATTGCCATTATCAATTAATTTTTAATTATATTAATGTAAGAGCGATACTTGGAGACTGGTTAGCTTGAGCTAATAGAGCTGCTGAAGCCTGTTGTAATATACTAGCTTTAGTATATGTAGAAGCTTCTGTTGCTACGTCAGCATCCATAATTGTTGACTTAGCAGAAGTCAAGTTTTCTGCTCTGACTGTTAATCCGTCTAATGCATTTGTTAATCTGTTTTGATAAGCACCAATACCGGATATTCTTCCGCTAATTTCTTTTAATGCATTGTCGCAATCTTCAACAAATGATGCTGCATCAGTGTCAGTTGCAAAGGCATCATCTATTGTATCAAAATTAGCTGTTCCATCCAATAAGCCTAATGCTGTTGCTTGAGCATCACCAAAAACATCCTCAATATCTATTGCGTTTATAGATGACTCAGAATTAGGACCGACTTGAATTCTTATGCTATCTACAGCATCTGCACTCAATAACTCCTTACCGTTAAATTCTGAACCTTGAGCTGTTCTGTTGATTTCATCTACAAGAGCTTTAACTTCTGAAATCATAGCATCTGTTGACTCAGTGGAGTTAACACCGTTTGATGCTTGCAATGCCAAATCTCTGATACGATTAAGGTTGGTTTGAATTGAAGTTAAATCCCCTTCGGTTGTTTGAAGAACGTTTATCCCTTGCTGAATGTTGCTTTTTGCAACTTCTGAACCCCTAATTTGAGTATTCATTTTTGTCGCGATTGACAAACCTGCCGCATCGTCTGCAGCTCTATTAACTTTGTAACCGGTAGACATTCTTTCAATACTTGCATTTAGGGATGACTGTGCTTTGTTCAAATTCTTTTGAACGAGTAAAGATGATTGGTTTGTGTTGACAACTATTGCCATTTTGAATCTCCTTTCAAATTTTTCTACTTCCTTGTAGTTTATTATTTAGTAAATTTAATACAACATAGCTGCATAGCTTGTGAGCCATACAATTTACCTTGTTTTCACATTCTCATAATACAGATTTTTAAACCTGCAATTAATTCTCAAAAAGTTAGATATTCGATATACTAAAGTATGGTCTTTTAGGATAGGTTTATATTTCTCAATGAATACTAATAGGTCCTATCTTCCAATAATCATAAGCTTCTTACTTATGCCAACATTTTTATAATGACATATAAATTCGTTTATTATAAAATTAAGAGAAAGATAAAAGGGAGCAATCAGAACAAATATGCAAGTATCATTAGAGTGGCTTATGGAATTCGTTGATTTAACAGGCATTAGCCCTGAGCAGATATCACACGAGCTTACAATGAGCGGTTTGGAAGTAGAAGAAATAGAAACTAAAGGTCCAAAGTTTCTTAATATAATTACAGCAGAAATAATCGATTTAAATCCTCACCCTAATGCCGACAAATTAAGACTTGCTACTGTCAATACAGGCTCAGAGATAAAAACTGTTGTTTGTGGTGCTCAAAACATTGAAATAGGACAAATTATACCTTATGCATCTATTGGCTCTAAAGTTTTTTCAAGAAAAACAGGAGAATTATTTGAACTCGCTGCTGCGACTATAAGGGGTATTGAATCCCAAGGAATGCTTTGTTCACAAGATGAACTTGGCTTAGATAATCTGCAAGAAGAAGACGGCATTCTAATATTAAATAAACTGTATTCTAATGTTCAAATTGGAAAAAATCTTGAAAAAGTTTTGAATATCCAGAATGATACTATTTTCCATCTTGCACCAACAGCAAATAGAGGCGATCAAATGTCAGTCATAGGTGTTGCAAGAGAATTAAGTTCTATTTTCAACAAAAAACTTAATTTTTCACCTCTGGAATCCACAAACGACCTTTCTACAAATTCATTTGACGTAGAAATTATAGATAAAGATACTTGCACATATTATGCTGCAGGTATACTAAAAGATATAAGAATAAAGCCCTCTCCAATCTGGATGCAAAGAAGGCTTGAAGCTTGCGGAATAAGAGCCATAAGCAATGTTGTTGATATCACAAATTATGCATTGCTTGAATATGGACAACCATTGCATGCGTTTGATATGGATAAACTTGACGGTTATTTGTGTGTAAGAAGAGCTAAAGAAGGCGAAAAAATAATAACACTTGATGATACTGAAAGAAATCTTACGCATGACTCTGTATTAATTGCTACAAAAGAAAAAGGTGTTTGTGTAGCAGGAGTTTTCGGTTCTGCTAACAGTGAAATCGACAACAATACAAAGAACATAGTACTTGAATCTGCATATTTTACACCTGCTACAAACAGAAGAAATGCAAGAAGCATAGGTTACAGGAGTGAAGCCTGCGCAAGGTTTGAAAGAGGAGTTAACATAGAAACGGTAAAACCTGCCTTATTAAGAGCTATGCAACTTTTAACAGAATTTGCCGATGCCAAAATCGAAGGAATCGTTGAAGACGGTTCTAACAAGCTTGAACCGATTGAAATAACTTTGAGGTTTAATCAGATAAAAAGAGTTTTAGGATGTGAAATACCTCCATCAAGAGCAATTGAAATTCTAGAAAAATTAGGATTTAAACTGCTTGGCAAAAATGAAGTTGCAGCTAAATTTAAAGTGCCGGGTTTCAGAATAAATGACGTTACAAGAGAAATCGATCTTATTGAAGAAGTTGCAAGAATTAACGGCTATGATAAAATTTCACCAACTCTTCCAAGAAAAACACAATCTCCGGAGATAAGGCCCGAAACAAAAATTCTTGATAAAATAAATGATTTGTTTACCGGATACGGTTTTTATGAAGCAACAACATCTTCTCTAATAGGAGAACCTTTGCTTAAACAATTTGGCTTGACCTATAACAAAGAAAAAGCTGTTAAAGTTCTGAATCCTCAATCAGAAGAACATACGATGCTAAGGCAAACACTGATTGCGAATATGCTTCAAACAGTAAAAAACAACTATGATAATGCCCAAAAAAATGTTTGGTTATATGAAGTCGGGAAAACATATTTTAAAGAAAATGAAGCTAATCAGACTGAAAGCGGTGTAAAAGAGACTTTAACCCTCTCTGGTATAATTACAGGAAATATTAATAACAATCTGTGGATAAAGAAAAATAAAACTGACTTTTACACAATTAAAGGAATAATTGAAAGCTTGTTCGAAATTTTCGGTTTAGAAAACAGAATCAGACTTTCTGCAGCTGAAAATATAGAATATATACACCCGGGAAGAAGCGCTAAAATAACAATTCTGGGGAAAACACCTGCAACTCTCGGCTACTTTGGCGAAATATACCCCATTTTAAAAGACAAATTAAAAATTAATCAGGATATTTATTTGTTTGAAATTGATTTAGATATGATTATAGAATCAATTTCAAAAACTTCAACAAGATATAAAAAGCTCCCTCAATTCCCGGAAGTCCAAAGAGATATTGCTTTCGCCATAGGAGAAAATATAACTCATGAACAGATTTCAAATGTAATTAAAAAATCTGCGAACTCAAAACTATTTAACATCAGCAGCGTTTTTGATATTTATCAGGGCGAACATATTGAAAAAGGATTTAAAAGCATGGCTTACAGAATCAGACTGCAAGATCCAGACTCAACGCTTACTGACGAAATCATTGAATCTGAAATGAATAATATCAGAGAAGGCCTAAAAAAGAACTTCGGTGAGATAATATTCAGATAGCTATAAGTTTTTTATTAACTTACATGGATTCCCAACAGCCAAAGTATTATCGGGTATATCTTTTGTGACAACACTTCCTGCACCAATAACTGTATTGATGCCAATAGTAACACCCGGTAAAATTATTGCACCTGCCCCAATCCAACAATTATCACCTATAGAAACAGGCTTTCCATATTCTAATCCATTAATACGAGTTTCAGAATCAAGAGGGTGTGACGCTGTTAATACTTGGACGCCGGGGGCAAAAAGTACATTACTCCCAACTGTAATTTTACATACATCTAAAAATATACAGTTATAGTTTAAATATACATCATTTCCAAATTCAATATTAAAGCCATAATCACAGTAAAAAGGCGGCTCAATATGAATTTTAGAACCTATCTTAGCAAATAATTTTTTTATTATAAGTAAACGCTTTTTATTGTCCAAAACACTTGAATTATTAAATTCTTCCAATAACAATCTGGCCTTTTGTCTCAAGCCTACAAGCTCAGAGTCTAAAGAATTATATAATTTACCTGATAGCATTTTTTGTTTTTCAGTCATTGTTATATTTTACAACAATAATTAAAAGTGAATGATACAAGCCTATAAATCTGTCATTGGTGATGGAAGAGTACTTGAGTACTCCGCTATAATTCTTGAAATATCAGAGCCTTTAACTACAATCTCAAGTATTAATTGAGCATTTATAAGAACCTTATCGGTATATTCCATTGTGTCTGTGTCCAAGACTTCAAACTCAATAAAATCATATCCTACATAGTTTATTCTACCGTATTCTTCAGAGCATCCCCATTTCAAAAATACTATTTGTTTTTCAAATTGTTTCAGCTTTTGTACGAGCTGCATATAGCCTCTCCAAGTTCAATGTGTGTACTAACCTTATAATTTCATGATATTAGTTTTTATTTTTTAAGTCAATTACACCAAGCAGACATGTTACAGATTATTATTTTTAGATTGATAAGAATAATTATTTTTGATATTTTAGAAAAAAGGCAATAATTATTTTGTTATTTTTTTATTAATCCAGCTGACAGAATTTTGAGGAATAGTTTTGACTTCCACATTAACAAGAATTACACAAAAGGAAATAGGCAAACCGTTTGCCGATTCTTTCTCTCCTAATAGTAATCTTTCTCCTCTTGAACAAACTTTAAACATGATTTTTGAAGAAGAATTAAATAAAAAAGATTCTATATTCATAAAAGTTGACAAAAATGTAATACCAAAAATTGCTTCATTTATTTTAAGTTCAACAAAAAAATGTGCCTCTATCGGAATAGCAGGAGAAACCGCAAGCGGCAAATCAACAGTTGCTTATGATATTATTACCTCTATTCAAGACTTTGCGCAGGAATTTGAGATAGAAAACGCAATAACAAGAATAAATACAGATGACTACTATTATGACCGCTCTGAAATGGTCAAAGCAGCAGGTAGCTTTGCGAAATTTACCAAGAACTATGACCTTGATGTACCACAGGCTATCGAACTTGAACTTATGAAAAAACACATTCAGGAATTACTTCTGGGTAAACAAGTACTACTTCCCAAATATGATATGTCAGGAACCGCTATAAGATATGATAACTTTACTCTGGCAACTCCATCAAAAATTATAATATCAGAAGGTTTGTTCTCATTAACTGACAACATTAAAGATGCTTTTGATTTTAAAATCTACGTTGACGTTACACAAAAAACTCAAGCAGAAAGATTTTTTATAAGAGCAAAAGAAAGAGACCTGGGTGAAAATGCACAAAATATTCTGGATAATGCCTCGGAAAAGGCACATATCTATATTAGACCCTGTAAACAATGTGCTGATATAGTCTTATCCGGAGAAGCAGACAGAAGCTGCTATAAATCTTTCATAAACAGACTTATTAAACTTATACAAACAATTCACTGTAATAAAACGGCTGTATAATAATGAAATTTTGTCTTTATCAGGGAACATTTAATCCTATTCATAATGCCCATATCGAGGTGGGAAAATTTGTTTATGAAAATTTTGACTTTGACAAGATAATTTTTATACCTGCATTTAAGCCTCCACACAAAAATAACGGCGAAGATAATATAACTCTTGCCAAACACAGATTAGAAATGGTCAAATTGGCAATAAAACCTTATCCATACTTCGAATTTAGCGATATAGAATATAAAAAAAACACACCATCCTACACTTATTTAACAATTTTAGAACTCATTAAAAAGTATAATATTGAAAATAAAATCAGCTTCATAATCGGAACGGATGCATTTTTGGAAATTGAAAGCTGGTATAAAAGTGATGAATTAAAAAAATTGGTTAAATTTATTGTATTTGCACGAGACAACAATATTGACAATGCAAAACTTGAAGAGTTAAAAGAAAAAGGTTATGAATACATAATCGCAAAAATGCCTTTTTTAGATGTTTCTTCAAGTGAAATAAGGCAAAAAATAAACCAAAATATAGACATTTATGATATAGTACCAAAAGAAGCAGCTGATTATATTATTAAAAATGGATTATACAGACATTAACATAGACGAGATTAAATCAAAACTCAAAGAATGTTTGACGGAAGAAAGATTTTTACATTCTCTGGGAACAATGGATATGGCCGTTGAACTTGCAAAAAAGTTTAATCAAAATATTGACAAAGCCGCTATAGCCGGATTATTACACGACTGTGCAAAATGTTATCCAAATGAAGAACTTAAAGCTCTTCTTGAGTCAAAAGTCCAAGATGCTCTTGAAAATGAGTTCATAAATCCGAAAACTTGGCATGCTCCTGTTAGTGCATATATTGCGAAGGTTAACTTTAATATAACGGACCCGGAAATATTATCATCAATCAGATGGCATACTTTAGGAAAAATCAATATGTCAGATTTCGAAAAAATAATTTTTCTGGCTGATAAAATTGAAAGAAATACACGTGAGGAAAAATGCAGACAAAAAATCATCAAAACTCTTGAAAAATCATGCAGTCTTGATAAAACAATTCTAAAATGCTACAAACTCACAATTAAAAGTCTTTTAAAGCGTAAACTTCCCATTTGTAAACAAACAATAGATGTTTACAATGAGCTGCTTCAAAATATAAAAAATTGACTATAAAAGACCAGCTGTTTTATGTTTTAAATATATAGTTTCAGCTAACTCGTCCAGTTTTTTGTAATCTTCTTCTTTTGGTGCACCTTTTATAATCACATAATCAAGTTTTTCAGGCTTTAACAGTGCAAACATTTCTTCGAGCTTTCCTGCAAGATTGCCACCCCATCCATATGAACCGATTATGCCAAAAAATTTCATTTTAGGTCTTAATGCTGATATTAAATATGCAGTACTAAACATTAAAGGATGAGGACCTGCCAAAACCATTGAACAGGCAAGTATTATTGTCGCCGTACTAACTATTTTCATTGCCAAATCGCCATGACAGGTGCTTACTATATCAATAAGCTCAACTTCAATTTCTTTTTCTTTGAGTTTTTTAGCTAAATGTTCTGCCATAAGTTTTGTACTTTCATACATAGAAACATATGGAATTACAACAAGATTATCAACTCTGTCGCTTGCCCAGTCTCTATATAAATCAAGAATAAATGAACAATCTTTGTAAATAGGACCATGGCTGGGCAAAATCATATCTGCATCCATAGAGTCAATGATTTTTATGTATTTTGACACAAAAGACCTGAAGGGCATCATTATCTCTGCATAATACCTTTTTGCTGCATCTTCAAGTTCGGGTGAATTATCAGAAAATAAATCAAATTCTGTATAATGAGCGCCTAAAAAATCACATGTAAATAGCATCTTGTCTTCTTTTAAATAAGTAAACATAGTATCCGGCCAATGTACCCATGGAGCAAAAATAAATTTTAGTGTTTTATCCCCTAAAGAAATTTCGTCATTGTCTTTTATAATTATGAACTTATCATCGTCAACATGCAGCATATCCTTGATTATGCCTGCACACTTTTCATTGGTGACAATTTTCACGTCAGGATATTTTTTTAAAAGAACAGGCAAAGCTCCTGAATGGTCCTGTTCTCCATGGTTTGCTATTATATAATCGATGTTTTTAATATCATTTTCTTCAAGCGTTTCAATTAATTTTTCAATTGTAGGCGGATAAGTAGTATCAATAAGAGCTTTTTTTTCACTACCAACAACGAGGTATGAATTATAGCTCGTACCTTGTGGTAGTTCTACCAGTTGATCAAATAATTTTCTTTCTTTATCTTTTGTACCGCAATAAAATACATTATTTTTGATTAAGACAATTTTCATAATTAATTACTTCCCTAACCTTGTAATCTAGTCTATTATAAAATAAATAAATAAGATTTTCATTAGAAAATAAATCTTATTATGGATAATTTGTAAATATAATTTAATAAATCCCGGTTTGTTTGCAAAATATTTATTGTCGATTTTTAATATAGCTACATGATAAAACTTAAGGTGTAAATATAATGAAAATACAAAATATCAATGCTGACTGTAATAAAAAAAATATTAGTTTTGGTTCAAAAGTAGACATAAGCGATGTTTACCAATACTTATCCAAGCAAGAACACACAGAATTAGATAGATTTGAGACTTTTCTTAAAAATGACGGGAAAAATTTCGACTTTAATATTTTGTTCCTAAATAAAAACCGCATACTCTCAAGAGGTTATAGAACATTCCAACTAAACTTGCTAAAAGCAGATAATGGAGTACAAAACTCAAGAATCGCAGGTAAATACGGATTAAATTTCGCAGAATTAAAAAGAGCTTACAAAAAACTTATAAAAGAAATTAAGCCGGGCGGCACAATATATACACCCGTAAGAAGGTTTGGCGGATTATTTTAAATTTAAAAAGCTGCATTTTTAAATTGCAGCTTTTTAAAAATTATAAAATTAAATTACAGGTTAGGCAAATCGCCTTTTACTACAGCAATCTCATCTGATTCCAATTTAAACTCTTTGCAGAGGATTTTAACTGCTTCTTTTTCCATAGATTTTTCAACAAGACAGCTTATTTTAATTTCGCTGGTTGCTATCATTTTAATATTTATACCGACATCAGCTAAAGCTCTAAACATCGCAGCCGCTATACCCGGTCTGTCAACCATGCCTGCGCCTACTATAGATATTTTTGAAATATCTTCATCCACGAGAATATCACTTGCTTTCATTTCATTTTTAACTTTATTCATAATGTTCATAGTAGCTTCAAAGTCTTTTTCACTGACAGTAAATGCAATATCATTAGTTTTGTTGCTTCTTGCGTATGACTGAATAATCATATCAACACTTATATTACTCAATGCCAAAGCACTAAATAGTTTAGCTGCATTACCGGGTGAATCAGGGACTTCGCTAATTAAAATTCTTATTTGAGATGAATCTGCGGCAACACCGGCAACTGGTTTATATATTTCCATATCTTTTACTCCTATAATTAATGTTCCCATATCATCCAGTTTAAAAGAGCTTCTGACTCTCATAGGAACGTCAAACTGTTTGGCTGTTTCAACAGAACGAGGATGTAACACGTTAGCGCCCACTCTCGCCAGTTCTAACATTTCTTCATATGAAATTGTTTCTAATTTTTTGGCCTTTTCGACAATTCTAGGGTCAGTAGTATAAACACCTTCAACGTCTGTATATATATCACATCTTTCGGCTTTTAACGCAGCTGCTATTGCGACTGCAGAGGTATCAGAGCCGCCTCTTCCCAAGGTTGTTATTTCCCCATCTGGAGTTACACCCTGGAAGCCAGCCACTACTATAATTTTACCTTGTTTTAAATATTTATTCAATTTATCCGTTTTGACATCAACTATTCTTGCCATTGAATGAACACACTCAGTTATAATACCAACTTGCTGGGCATTCATACTAATTGCATTATAGCCGTAAGATTGTATAGCCATAGTTAATAGCGCAATTGAAACCTGTTCTCCTGTAGCAAGAAGCATATCCATTTCTCTTGAATCAGGGCTAACAGTAATTTCATTAGCTAATTTTACCAAATAATCCGTTGTATGGCCCATCGCAGAAACAACAACGACAACATCATTTCCTTTATTCTTCTCTTTTATAACAGCAGAAGCTACGTTATGGATTTTTTTTGCATCTGCAACCGATGTTCCGCCAAACTTTTGTACAATTATTCCCACTTTGTTTTAATGCCTCTCGCTTGTTTTTAATGTTTCCTGTAAATAATCTCTCGTCTCTTCCCAGTCATATTCTAACGGATAAAGTTCCTTGATTTTATCGCAATACTCCATTGCCATTTTTATATTGTAATTCGAAGGAGAAAGTTGCGCAAGAGCTGTATAGTTGATTGATGATAAATATAAAAAATCCTTCGATAAATGTAAATCTTCAGGGAGTGACTGCAATATACCTATAGCTTCCTGCGGCTTATTAAGATGGAATAATACTTCTGCCTTAGCAAATTTTGCATTGTAAAATTTAGGATTAAGCTTTACAACATTCTCTAATTTTTCATAACTTTCTTTAAACATTTTTAACCGCATCAGAACAATTGCATATAAAAAATTAACTTTTACCGAACATTTATCAATATGATAAGCTGTTCTAATTTTTCTCAATGCTTCTTTATTATTATCTGTCTCCATCAAAACACTTGTATAATTAATATATGCCTCTAAATGCTGCGGATGATACTCAATCGTTTTTGCATAATATCCGGCAGCAGATTTAAAATTGCCCAAATGATAGTATGAATTTGCAACATAAAAATATAAATGTGATGATTTTCTGTTAGCACGTATAGCTCTATAGAAATAGCCTATTGCTTCTTTATACTTATGCTTGTCGTAATTAATCATGCCTATTTGGGCAAAAGCATTTGAATACTGGGGACAAGCTTCCAATACTTTTCGAAAATTAGAAAGAGCTTGTTCATACTTCTCTTCTTTCATAAAGTTAACCCCTAGGTGATAGATTATATGATAATTATCAGGATTTAGAGCTAAGGCTGAATTAAATTTTTCGGTAGATTCCGCGATTTCCCCAAAAGATTGAAGGGACAACCCCCATGAAGAATATAATTGCGAAGTTTTCAAATCATAATCATATGCAAGCTGATAATATTTTAAAGATTCTTCCTTATCCTTAAGCATCATATAAGACTCAGCTAATAATAAGCATACATTAGGATTTTCAATGCTCAATTCAAGAGATTTTTTTGCACATTCAATTGATTTATTATAATCAACAAGCTTGTAATAACATAATCCAAGGTAATAATATGCACCTGAATGCTCAGGGCTAAGTTTTAAAACAAACTTAAATTTTTCAATCGCATCTTGTATCTTATCCAGTTCAAATTGAACTATACCAAGTAAAAATGCTGCAGTATAATTTTCCGGAGAATAGAATAAAGATGTTTTTAACATTTCTCTGGCTTTTTCTTTAATATTATGCTTTGCTAATGCCACTCCATAATTTAGATATATTGCGTGATTTTGAGGATCTAAAGCCTGAGCTTTTTTGAAAAAATACTCTGCATCTTTATAATCCCCAACCTCAACCAGAGCAGCAGACCACATAGAATAAGCCTGAATATTACGGGAATCAAGTTTAATTGTTTTTCTAAAATAATTTATTGCTTCCTGATAATCATTTTTTTTAGCATATATTATACCCAAATTTAAATACGCAGCAGGCGATTGCTGTGCCATTGAAGTAGCTGTTTCAAGTTTTTTTATGGCCTCATCATATTCATTATTATTAGCCAGATACACGCCCCAGTTTATATACGCAATTGACGGAAGCTCTGCAACACAGCCCTTTATCTTATAGTCAGATGTATATTTATCAAATTTTATTATATATTCTAAGATTTTTTTAAAAAAATTTCCCATATTTTAAGCTCTTAATAAAGCATCGACTACCTCACGGAAAGCCCCGTCTCCGCCACAACTAGCTGTTACGCTCACTATGTCGAGTTCTCTTACTCTTATATTAGCGTTAGGAACAGTTACTGCACATCCTACATAATTTAAACACTCAATGTCATTTACATCATCACCAATATATATGACTTGTTCTTTATTTACATTATTTTCATCAATAATTTGCTTTAAAATTTCAATCTTATTTCTAATATTTTGATATGCTTTAAGTTTATCAAATTTTTTTAATAAATAATCAATTGTTGATGATTTTTCACCGGACATTAAAACGACTTGAAAATCATTTTTTAAGGCTTGCGAAATTCCCATTATATCTTTAAAGCTGACTTTTCTTGCTGTTTTAAAATCATCAAATATAAAAATTGAGCCGTCAGTAAAAACCCCGTCGAAATCACTTATTACAAGTTTTATATCAATATCTGCAGGTCTTTTAAACACTTAAAGATTTTACCCTTCTTAGTTTTTTAATTATCGGTTTTTCTGAATCATATACAACTTTCTTACCATCACCAGAAATCTTAGGCACCAGTTTTATATCCCTAACCAACCTAAATAGACCTTGAGGCTCTAGGCTTGCGGCTTGATCTGAACCCCATAATGTTCTATCAGTTGTTATATGTCTTTCTACAGATATGGCGCCATAGACAACTGCAGCTACAGAAGGCATAACGCCTCTTTCATGCCCGGAGTAACCTATAGGACAATCATATCTTTCGTTAAATGTCTGAATAACCCTTAAATTAAGCTCGGAATCGTTTGTCGGATAAGTCGAAGTACAATGATATAATATCAAATTTTCATCTCCTAAAATATCTACCGCATGATCTATCTCCTCAAACCTACTCATGCCTGTAGATAATAAAACTGGCTTACCTTTATTTTTTATATATGTTAAAAGTTCATCATCAGTCAAAGAAGCTGATGAAATTTTATAACATGGAGGATCAAATTGATTGATAAAATCGACTGAACCCTTATCCCAACAAGATGCAAACCACATTATTCCCATCTTCTTGCAATATAGGTCGATTTCCAAATATTCTTCATATCCAAACTCAAGTCCTCGTTTTAAATCCCCATTTGTTTCACCAAAGCAGTTAGGTCTTGAAAGTTCAAGCTCTTCTTTTGTATAAACAACATCTATAGTCCTTTTTTGGAATTTTACAGCATCACAACCTGCCAAAACCGCCGTATCTATTAATTTTTTAGCTAAGGTCAGATTACCGTTATGGTTAATCCCGATTTCTGCAATAATAAAACAGTCATGACCAAGTCCGACAAATCTATCCCCTATTTTAACAACTTTACCCATTACAAACTCCGTTTTCTAAATCAACACTATAAGTATTTTTTATATATCTTTTCAAAATCCATTTCTGCAGAAGTTTTTGTTTTCGATTTTTGTGAAGAGAGCTCAGATATACTAGGCATACTTTCTTCTATTATGTGGTCATGCTCTTCGTCGCCAAATGCAGAACTAACAGAGAAATCACTGTCTAATACAGGATTTTTATCAAACTCTTTTAATAAATTAATACTGGCAGGAGTCGATCCCAAAACTAAAAATTTATTATTTATTTCTACTACATGAAGAGATTTATTTGCTCCTAAGGACATTGAATTAACCAATTTTAACTTATTTAAATTAAGAATTTTATCATTCATATTAGAAAATCTTTTATTATTAAAAGCACTTAATTTATGATACGCAATTGCCATTATGTATATAAATACAACCATTAAAGCAGTAGACAATATTATATGAGAAATTCCGGGAATTTCAGGTGAACGGCTTAAAAGCTGTTTCATTGGTTCTGAAAGCGTCTCTGCAGCATCAGCTTTGAGAAAATTAAATAAAAAAGCCGTAGTTAATAAAAGTCCAAATTTCTTCATTATACGGTCTGCCTCCTTATTACAACTGGTCAAACAATTATAACATGAATAGCCTTTCATAATATAGAAAAAACTAAAACACTAAACAAAAATTAATCAGCCGAAAAATATTTTAAAAAATTTTTATAACTGCTTGATTATTAATTATCCTTGTGATTATATAATTATTAAAGCTTGATGAATAATCCTCTAAATTCTGTCAGGCTGCGGCTGGGGCTTACGGAATATATAATTTCGTTGCTACATTACAGTTGATAAGCAAGGAGAAATAACCTCATGGTTAAAATTAGATTAAAAAGAATGGGATATAAAAGAAACCCTATATATAGAATAGTTGTACTAAACTCTACAACAAAACGTGAAGCAGCACCTATTCAAGAATTAGGAAATTATAACCCTAAAACAAAAGAACTAAAATTAGATAAAAAGTCAGCTTTAGATTGGGTAAAAAAAGGTGCTCAACCTACTGAAACTGTTAAATATCTTATAGATAATTCTAATGATGAAGGACAATTAGTTTATAAACCTAAATCAAAAGAAAAATTATCTAAAAAAGCACAAGCTAAATTAGCAGCAGAAAAAGAAGCAGCAGCAAAAGCGGCAGAAGAAGCAAAAGCCGCGGCGGCCGCAGCAGCAGAAGCGGCGAAAAATGCCGAAGCTGAAAAAGCGGTTGAAGCTGTTGTCGAGGAAACGGCTGCAGAATAATAAGTTTTACAGGGAAAGAGAACACTTATTTACCGCTTTTTTTAAAAGGCGGTTTTTTATTTGTTAAAAATAGCCCGAAGTAAGCTTATAAACTATAATATTACTTATATTAAACAATATCGGAAAGTCATGAATAAAATATTTATAATATCACCTGTCAGTATAGCTGGATGCCTTATTACAAAAGGCTTTGCTGATGCATTCAAAAAGCTGGGGTATTTTGTAATCGAAAAAGATATCAGGGAAACTAAATTTGAAGAAATTGAGAAATATAAGCCGGACCTAATATTAGGCTACGATTACAGCTATCTTATGGACAGCGAGCTTACAAAATCTCTTTATAATAATACTGATTATACACAAATACACTATTTCGCTGATGAGCCGCAAAGCAGATTTGCATTCACTGACAATCCCAAAGCTTATGATTTGTTAAAATCTTCTAAAAACGCCAAAGTTTTTATATGGGACAATAAATTTTTAGATGCCTTTAAAAATTCAAAATATTTACCGCTTGCTGTAAATCCTTCATTATATAAGTCCATGTTTGAAGGGTATGAACATAAAATATCATTCGTTGGAAGACCCCTAACAGATAAAAGACAAAAAATTCTATGCGAGTTAATAAAAAAATACGGAGAAATAAGCATATATGCTTATAAAGACCATTTTGCAAGAAGTATTGACGAAATCCTTGATAAAAAACTGCTCTCAAAATCTGAAATTGAAATATATAAATCTTCTTATAAAGGATTCCTAAAAACAGAAAAGGAACTTGCTAAAGTTTATAATTCAACAAAAATCAACCTGAATATCACAGAGCAAGGGCTTGATAATATAAACTACAGAGTATTTGAAGTGCTTGCAAGCAGCGGTTTTCTAATTACAGACTATATGGATGACCTGCAAAATTTATTTGAGCCAGGCAAAGAGCTTGAATCTTACAATACAGTCGATGATTTATTAGATAAAATTGATTTTTACCTAAAAAATCTTAATATAGCACAAGCGATTGCCCGTCAAGGGCGAAAATCTGTTGTAAATAACCATACGTTTAAAATCAGGACTGAAAAGATTCTGAAAACGATAAATAATAAATAAAATTTGTAATAATTTTAAAAACACCAAGGAGAAAAAAATGTACACTAAAACCACAATTAAACCATCTGATAAAATATTAAATATACCAAAATATATTTTCGCCGAGCTTGATGAATGGAAACAAGAGGCAAGAGAAAGAGGTTTGGATTTAATAGATCTTGGGATAGGAAATCCTGATAGACCAACGCCTGATCCGATTGTCCAGGCAGCAATTAAATCAATTAAGTGCGCTGCAAGTCACGGTTATCCTTGTTTCAGAGGCAAAAAAGAATTCAGAGATGAAATCAAAAGATGGATGAAATCAAGATATAATATAGAACTTGATGAAACTATGTCTGTTCAAACACTTAGCGGTGCAAAAGAAGGGCTTGCAAATGTTGCTCTTGCATTCACCAACCCCGGAGACATTAATATTGTACCTGACCCTTATTATCCTGTTATGTCAAGAGGCACCTGGATTGCAGGAGGTGAGGTCTATAATGTCCCTTTAAAAGAAGAAAACAACTTTCTGCCTGACTTGGATTCTATCCCTGAAGATATAGCTCAAAAAGCAAAAATCTTTATGATAAATTACCCTAATAACCCCACTGGTGCCGTTGCCACCAAGGAATTTCTTGAAAAATTAGTAAAATTCTGTAAAAAATACAACATTTTACTCGTATATGATTTAGCTTACGGAGAAATTTGTTTTGACGGATACAGACCTCCGAGTATTTTTGAAATTGAAGAAGCGAAAGAAATTGCGGTAGAATTTCATTCTTTCTCAAAAACCTTTAACATGGCTGGATGGAGAATTGGATTTGTTGTAGGCAAAAAAGAATTCATAGAAGCCATCTATGCAATGAAAACAAATATGGATTACGGTACGGCAACAATTGTCCAAGATGCAGCTATAAAAGCATTGCAAATGGATTATAAAGAAATAAAACCGACGATTGATGCTTATAGCAGAAGAAGAGACCTTTTAGTCGAAGGATTTAAAAGCCTCGGATGGGATGTTAAAAAACCTATTGCAACAATGTATTTTTGGTTAAAAGTACCAAAAGGATTGGGTTCTAAGAAATTTTGCAGAAAAATCCTTGATGAAACAGGGGTTGTATTCACTCCGGGTATAGCATTCGGCAGTCACTCCGACGGATACTTCAGAATATCCACCGTACAGCCTGACGAAAAAATTATTGAAGCGTTTGACAGGCTGAAAAAATACGGCTTAAAATATGAATAAATTTGGTTTTGTGAAAGAGAACAACAATGAATAAGATACTTGTAATTGATGACGATAAAGCAATTAATGAACTTATAAAAATTAATCTTGAACTTCAAGGATATAAAGTTATAACAGCTTTAGAAGGAATCAAAGGTTATGCAATTGCAAAACAGGAGCTTCCGAATTTAATAATTCTGGATATAATGATGCCTGAAGTCGATGGTTATACTGTAGCAAAAAGAATCAGAGAAAATCCTTCCACAAAGAATATTCCAATCCTTATGCTGACAGCTCTTAATATGCTTCAAAACAAGATTAAAGGATTTGATATAGGAATTGATGATTATCTTGTTAAGCCTTTTGAAATGGAAGAATTAAAAGTCAGAGTAAGAGCGCTTCTTAAAAGAGCGGATAGAATTCCTGAATCCCTCACATCTAAAGAAATTTTAACTATAGGAGATATTACTCTTATTCCTGAAGTGTATTCGGTAAAAATTAATGACAAAACAGTAAAAATAACCCCGATTGAATTTGAAATATTTAATCTTTTAGTGCAAAATTACGGAAATATGGTGCCTTCATCAAAAATACTTACAGAAATATGGGGATATTTGCCTGATGATGATGTCGAAACAATAAGGGTTCACATTAGGCATATAAGGTCCAAGCTTGATAAAATTTCTAACGGCAAAAAATACATTGAAACCATCTATGGTGGGGGATATAGATTGATTCCCGACGGAATAATCAAATAGATTTTATGCGATAATATTTTTATGAACGAAAAAATAATCATAAGAGGAGCAAATCAACATAACCTAAAAAATGTTGATTTAGAATTGCCGAAAAATGAACTAATAGTATTTACCGGAGTAAGCGGCTCAGGGAAAAGTTCACTTGCTTTTGACACAATATTCGCTGAAGGTCAAAGACGTTATGTGGAGAGTCTCTCAACTTATGCAAGGCAATTTTTGGGACAAATGGATAAACCAAATGTTGAAAGCATAGAAGGGCTCTCACCTGCTATTTCAATTGACCAAAAATCCACAAGTAATAATCCTCGCTCAACTGTAGGAACAGTTACTGAGATTTATGACTACTTAAGACTTTTGTATGCAAAAATCGGAATACCTCACTGCCCTGAATGCGGAAACAAAATTGTACCGCAAACAATAGACGAAATAGTAGATAAAATACTTAAACTGCCTAATGGAACAAAAATTCAAATCATTGCACCTGTTATAAGAGGTAAAAAAGGTGAATATACAAGCTTAATAAAGGAATTAATGCAAGAAGGTTTCGTAAGATTGAGAATTGACGGCACCATTATTAACATTGATGAAAATGAAGTAGAGCTTGAGAAAAATACAAAACATACAATTGAAATCGTTATTGACAGGCTTGTTATAAAAGAAAATATTAAATCAAGACTGGCGGACAGCGTACAGATTGCGTTGCAAAAAGCCCAGGGGTTTATGGTTGTTGATGTTGTAGGCGGAAAAGAGCTCATTTTCAGTGAAAAACTGGCTTGCCCTAATTGTAATTTAAGCTTCGAGGAGCTTGCTCCAAGGATTTTTAGTTTTAACAGCCCTTACGGAGCTTGCCCAAAATGCTCGGGGCTAGGCGCTCATTTTGAAATCAATCCTGATTTAATAGTTCCAGATAAACGAAAAACCCTTACCGGAGGAGCGATTTATCCTTGGGCAAGAACCGGGAATTCATATTATCAGGAAATTTTATCTTCAGTTGCAAAACATTATAAAATTGATATGGATATACCATTTGAAGATTTACCCAAAGAGCATCAAGATATTATTCTCTATGGAAGCGGGAATACAAAAGTTAAACTGCATTACCAAAATTTTGCAGGGACTGGTTGGGTAACAAACAATATTGTATTTTTGGGTGTGATACCTTACTTTATGAAAAGATACAACGAAACAAATTCTGAAGAAATAAGAGATGATATTTTAAAATATATGTCCCCAATACCCTGTAGTGATTGCAAAGGAGCAAGATTAAAACCGTTTTCGCTTGCGGTTACAATTAAAGACAAAAATATAAATGAAGTTTGTCTTATGTCAATAAAAGATTCATTTAAGTTTATATCAAACTTGTTTTTGGAACTCAATGATTATCAAATGACAATTGCAAAACAACTTTTAGAAGAAATAAGAACAAGACTTAATTTTTTGCTGGATGTTGGTTTAGGGTATTTGGATCTTGCGAGAATGGCAGGTACCTTATCAGGAGGCGAAGCTCAAAGGATAAGACTTGCAACCCAAATAGGCAGCGGTTTATCAGGCGTACTCTATGTTCTTGATGAGCCTTCAATCGGATTACACCAATATAATAACGATATGCTTATAAAAACACTCCTAAGACTCAGAAATCTGGGCAATACATTGATTGTTGTCGAGCATGATGAAGATACAATAAGAAATGCTGATTACATTGTAGACATAGGTCCAAAAGCTGGTATCCAAGGTGGTGAAATAGTTGCAAAAGGCTCTTTAGATGATATCAAAGCCGAAAAAAAATCTATTACAGGCCAATATTTGAAAGGTGAAAAGCAAATCCCGACACCTGAAAAAAGAAGAGAAGGCAACGGCGAATACTTAAAAATCACAGGTGCTAATAAAAATAACTTAAAGAACCTTGACTTAGATATACCCCTGGGCAAAATCATAGCGCTTACCGGTGTGAGCGGTTCCGGCAAGTCCACCCTAATGCAGGATTTAATCTATGAATTTGCACTTCATAAATTAAGAGGAAATAAACCTAAACCTCAAGGAATAACTGATATTAAAGGATTTGAGAATATTGATAAGGTTATAGATATTGACCAGTCACCTATAGGCAGAACCCCCCGTTCAAACCCTGCTACATATACAGATGTGTTTACCCACATAAGAGAGCTTTTTTCCAGAACAACAGAAGCAAAAATAAGAGGATACAAGCAGGGAAGATTCAGCTTCAATGTCAAAGGCGGCAGATGTGAGGCCTGTAAAGGTGACGGCATAATAAAAATCGAAATGAATTTTTTATCAGATGTATTTGTCAAATGTGACGTATGCAAAGGCAAAAGATACAATAGAGAAACATTGGAAGTCAAATATAAAGGCAAAAATATTTCAGATATATTAAATATGAGCGTGGCTGAAGCATTAGAGTTTTTTGAAAATATACCCAAAATTAAGAATAGATTAAAAACTCTTAATAATGTTGGTTTAGACTATATTAAACTCGGTCAAAGCGCCACAACGCTATCCGGTGGAGAAGCACAAAGGATAAAACTAGCAGCCGAACTTAACAAAAAAGCAACCGGAAAAACTCTTTACCTGTTAGATGAACCATCAGTCGGGCTCCACTGGTATGACCTTGATAAATTAATTAAAATCTTAAATAAACTTGCAGATAACGGAAATACAATCCTTATAATAGAACATAATCTTGATTTAATAAAAACTGCCGACCACATAATAGATTTGGGTCCTGAAGGAGGCGATAAAGGTGGGTTTATTGTTGCACAAGGAACACCGGAAGAAATTGCAGAATGTCAAAATTCTTATACAGGCATATATTTAAAAAGAATGCTTAAGTAGTTCAAATCTTCTGTATCAAAGAATACTTACGACCAGTCTCAATTGATTTATATTTTAACTGGTTTTCAAAATCCGGTATGTTTTTTAACTTAACAATAATATAAGCATTAGGGTATTTTTTTGTATAGTCATTAAGCCAATTAATGTCATTTTTTGTCTGAAAATCGACATAATTGTCATAATAATACCAAACGCTGTATCTTCGCCCAAAATAAAATGTAGCAAGTTTTACTTTGTCATTTTTTGCTTTAAGCGCAAATTTTATTAAATCATTTTCACCGAACTGGCACATAAAATTAAAAATATGGGAAGCACTCAACATTGCCAGTGCACACATTAGAAAAACATGGCTAAAAAATACTAAAGATCTCTTTCTTATAATAACTGACAATATCGAAAGTGTAGGAAAAATAAACAATATTAACACAGCGGGAACTAAAAATATTCTCACATCATTATTAATGACTTCAGGGAGATAAAACGGTGAAAAAATCCCTACAATTGCGCCTATAATTAAAAGTGAATTTAAAATTATTGTAGATAAACAAATTGCTCTATGGTGTTTTTCTTCATAGATATATTCATTCCAAAAATTTGCAAGCAACACAGACGCAAATGGAATTGCCGGCAAAATATATGTCGGAAGTTTCGTGCTTGAAACACTGAAAAATATAAAAGTAAAAAGAAATGCAATTAAGTTTAGGACTAAAAATTTATTATATGACGTTAAAGAATCCCATTTCTCGGAATAGTTAAAAATCCTGCTTCCTTTAAAATAGTTTTTTGTTGATTCAATTAATGAATTAAATTTTTCTATAATCATTGCAATAAATGAAAAAGACCAGGGTATAAAACCGATTGCAAAAACAATAAAGAAGTAATAAAACGGCTCTTTACGGCCAATTTCTTTAGAATCTACAAATCTTTCAATATGGTGTTTAAAAATATATTCTCTGTAGAAAAGATTCCCATGTATCTGAAACATTGCAATATGCCAAGGAAGCGTTATCAGAAAGAAAAAAATCCATCCTGGCAGCATATACTTTGGATTGAAAATTTCTTTAAATTTCCCTGATATAAGATACGCAAAAAATAGAATCCCAAAAGGAAGAATAAATCCCGGAATTCCTTTAGCCAAGACTGCCAAAGCAGAAAATATATAAAATAACCACCAAAAATATTTTTTATTTTTATCCTCAACAAAAAACGTTAAAAAGCCCATAAAAACAGCAGCTAAAACAAAAGTTGATAAAAACATATCTAAAATTGATATTCTGGAAAGAATCAAAAACTCCAAACCGGTAGCTGCAATCAATGCGCTAATCAATCCTAACTTAATTGAACTTAACTTCTTAACGGTAAAATAAGTAATTAAAACACTAAATGAAGCACACAGTCCCACAGGAATACGAGCAGTAACTTCGTTAATTTTCCCAAAAAAGAAGAAAGACATATTTAAAAGCCAGAAATACAAAGGCGGTTTTTCAAGAAATAACTCTGTATTTAGTCTTAAAGTGAGCCAATCCTTTAGATTTATCATGTTTTTTGCTATAGCAACATATCTGGTTTCATCAACATCAATTAAAGGATAATTGCCCATTTTATAAAAGAAAAGAAAATAACAAAAAATTAAAAGTATTAAAACTGAAAAAGTTTCCATATGTTTTTTTAAAAAATTCATTTTAATACTCCTTATTTATGAATTTGTTAGCTACTCAGCGTTATATAAGCCTCAATATCATCTTTAGAATTCATTTCTGTTGTGCATACCAAAACTTTATTATCATCAATTTTAAGACCTGCCAAAATGCCATTTTCTCGCATTTTTTGTAAAAAATTGTCAGCATTTTTAACTTCAATTACAAACTCATTAAAAAAGTTTTTATTTAAAGTTTTAAAGCCCTTTTGCGCCAATTTTACAGATAATTCATGTGCATTTTCATAACTTAAATAAGCTGCCTGTTTGAGCCCACTTTTTCCCATAACGCTCATATAAACTGTAGAATTTAAAACAACCAGAGCCTGATTTGAACAAATATTGCTTGTAGCTTTCTCTCTTCTTATGTGTTGTTCTCTTGCTTGAAGAGTTAAAGTAAAAGCTTGTTTACCGTCAGCATCAAGTGTTCTTCCGACTATTCTGCCTGCCAATTGTCTTTTATATTTATCACTAGTCGCAATAAATCCAGCATAAGGACCGCCAAATGAAACAGGATTCCCAAACGGCTGAATATCTCCAGCTACAATATCAGCGCCATACTCTATAGGCTGTTTTAACACAGCAAGCGTTGAAATATCCGCACAAATTATAAGTAAAGACTTGGAATCTTCCATTATAGATTTCAATTCGTTGATATCTTCCAAAGAACCGTAGAAATTAGGCATTTGCAGTAATATAGATGCATATTCATTTGATAGAATTTTTGTTTTTACAGAATTTAAGTCAGTAGTAAAATCTTTACTTTTAACAAATTCACTCTCAATATCTCCTGCCGCTGCGTATGTTTTAATAACTTCTATATATTCAGGATTTAAGCATTCACTAACAAGAACCTTTTTCTTTCCAGTAATCCTTACTGTCATTAAAATCGCTTCAGCGCAAGCTGATGCTGCATCGTAAACAGAAGCATTCGCAACATCCATACCTGTTAATGAAGAAATCATTGACTGAAATTCATAAATCACTTGCAAAGTACCTTGTGAAATCTCAGGCTGATATGGAGTATACGCTGTATTAAACTCAAACCTGCCTGAAATTTGAGAAACACAAGCAGGGATAAACTTTTTATATGCTCCAGCTCCTAAAAAGCACTTATAGTCTGTATTATTCTTCTTTGCAATATCCTTTATTGTTCTTTGAACTTCCATTTCACTGATGCCGTCAGGAAGGTTTAGCCCGTCGACTCTTGCCTTCTCCGGTATAATACTGAAAAGCTCCTGAACTGACTTTATATTTATGTCATCAAGCATCTCTTTTTTTACATAATCAGGATTTGCAACAAAATTTTTCATAATTAACTTATTTCTTCTTTATAATCGTCATATTCTAAAAGGTCCACTGAATCAGCATTGAAGTTCACCGGCTCTACTTTAACAAGCCATGCTTTTTCATAAGGGCTTTCATTTAAAAGTTCAGGATTGTCTAAAAGTGCCTCATTAACTTCTAAAATTTTTCCACCTATTGGCATGTATATTTCAGATGCCGCTTTAACCGATTCAACTGTTCCAAAAACCTCCTCTTTTGCAAAGGAAGAACCTACATCAGGAAGCTCAACAAAAACAATATCTCCAAGTTGTTCTACAGCATAGTCTGTCAAACCAATAGTATAAGTGCCATGACTCTCAACTACATATTCATGGCTTTTGCTACATAAAATACCGTCTGGCGCGCTCATTTTCTTCTCCTTATTGAATATTAACCAACTTTATTTTTTTTATTTACAAAAGGTCTTTTAACGACCTTGGCATTATATAACTTATTTCTTACCATAATTTGTATTATGCTATCAAGTTTTATCTCTGAATTTGTTAAAACGTATCCTAATCCTACATTCTCTTCCAGAGAAGGAGCATAACCTCCGCTGGTTACTTTCCCGACCTTTATACCATTATAATATATTTCGTAATCATGCCTTGCAATTGCTTTATCAATCATTTTAAAACCAATTAATTTTTTATCTACGCCATCATTTATTTGTTTCATAATGATATCTTTGCCGTTGTAATCTTCTTTTTTTGATTTTGAAACCGACCATGTAAGCATAGCTTCAATAGGAGTTGTATCTTCATCCATGTCATTCCCGTACAAGTGCAAAGCTGCTTCAAGTCTTAATGTATCTCTGGCTCCAAGTCCTATTGGTTTTATGCCAAATTCTTTACCTGCTTCTAAGATATAATTCCATAATAATGTCGAGAATTCATTTCTTACAAGAATCTCAAATCCATCTTCTCCTGTATATCCTGTTCTTGAAATCAATACATTAATATTAAAAAATTCTGCTCTTTTAATGCTAAAAAACTCAGGCTGCTTTTCACTTTTAAGACCGATTTTTTCAATCAAATCAACAGCTTTAGGTCCTTGAACCGCAAGCAGAGAATAATTATGAGACTGATTTTCTATCTCGACGTCAAAGCCTAATTTGTTTCGCATCATCCAGTTTAAGTCATCATCAATCCTGGATGCATTTACTATTAAGAGGTACTTGTTATCTTCAAGTTTGTAAATAATTAAGTCATCAATAATCCCACCCTGAAGATTTGTAAGCTGGCAATATATCGCCTTCCCGTCTACTAACTTTGCAACATTTTGCGGCACAAGCTTTTGCAGGTATGCCAGTGCATCTTTTCCTATAACAAACAACTCTCCCATATGCGAAACATCAAATAATCCAACATCATTTCTTACTGTAAGATGTTCATCAATAATCCCTGAATATTGAACCGGCATCTCCCATCCGGCGAAATTAACCATCTTTGAACCTAATTTTAATTGTTCGTTATGTAAAAAAGTTTTTTTAGCCATTAATTTCTCTTTTCTATTATTGTTTTGTAGCTTAATTTAATTCTCCTGTCAAGCAACTTTACTTTAATACTTCTTTTGTCGTTTTAAAGTGTATCTTGGCAATACATTTGAGTTCATCAGAAGTATATTTTTTAACAAAATCTTTTGCCTGAAATAAAACCTTATCTGAAACTCCTTTAGAAAATTTCATAGAATATTTTGCCTCAAGTTCTGAAATCCTTTTAACGAATTCCGCTCTTGCCAAAATTGAAGCAGCAGCAACAGCTATATCACTCTCTGCTTTAATTCTTTGATCTAAAGTAATACATCTTCCATTCTTTAGCAATGCATTCTTAATAAGGCTTTCATCGCCGAATTTGTCAGATAGAGCATAGCTGCAAGGATTTTTTTCCAGTATGTTTTCAATTGCTCTTGCATGCCCCCAAGCCAAAAGTTTATTCAAATTCTTAAATTTATCATATAATTCATTATATTTTTGCGGATTTATGACCACTACCGAATGAAACGAATTATTTTTTATATATGCAGCAAGCTTTTTAATTTTTTCATCATCAAGTTTTTTACTGTCTTTAATGCCAAGTTGAATAAACGAAGCTTTATTTTTTTCATTTAGCTGTACACCGGCAACCACAAGAGGTCCAAAAAAATCTCCCTTGCCTGATTCATCAGTCCCTATGTATATTTTATGAATATTATCCGAATGATTATCTACAGATTGTTTGATTGTATTTATATTCAAGAGTTTTTCTATTTGCTCAACAATACCTGTTATGTCTTTTCCCTGAATTAAAAATTTTTTACTTTCATAAAAAGTTGCCGAAAAGTCAGGTGATTTCGCTCTCCAAAAAGAATAAGGAGCCTTATCAAAGCATGCTCCCCTCTCAAGCAAAACTCTTTTTATTGCATCTGCTTCCAACTCAGTGATTTTAGTTGAATACGTATTCATGTCTCTAGCATAACATTAATATCTCAAACTAGCATTATAATTATTATTTAAATAAAAAAAGTTATTAACAATTGTAAAATTATCTTAAATTTAATCATAATTACTAGCCAAAAAATTCATAAGACGGTTTTTAAAATATTGTCGACATGAGTGTGTGTGTAAATTAATATGAGAGTGACATTTAATCCGATAAGTACATCGAATTCTTATCAAATCAACAAAAAGAAACAACTAAACAGTCTTTATAGCCAGAGTTTAAATAGTGATAAATTTGAATATAGAAACAAACAAGAAAGCGACTATAATTACAGACTTGTTGAAAAAGGGAATACACTGAGGCTTATAGCTTTTAAGGGTGTAAATTACGCAACGGTTACAACACCGAAGTTGCCATCAATCAGGACAGGATTGGATAATTCAGAATTATATAAAAATGATGTTGAAAAAACAAAATCAATTACAAGAGGAGAAGCTTTAAAATTCAGACTTGTAGAGGGAAATAATAATACCCAAGATGAGGTAGATATTGAAGTTTTAAGCCCAACAGGTAAAAAACTCGGTGATTTACCAAAATATTTGACCTCGAAATTAGGAAAAAAGATACAAGAAGAACCTGATGCTTACACTTTCTTATTATATGGAACAGTCTCTCAAAAAGGTTCAAAACCTGCTAATGTACTTACAACAATAGAATATCACGGCAAAAATAAGGCTGAAATTCAAGAATTAATGAATTCTGTCCTTTATAAAAACATTGTAACGCCGGAAGAAGTTTTAGGTAGAATTTTAGATTATAAAAAAGTTCTTTATGGTGAAGAAGTTGGCAGTGAAAAAATTAAAGAAGCGCAACTTGCTATAGATACAATAGTAAAAACGATTGAGGATCCGGCTAACCAAAAAATATTATTAATCGGGCACAATAAGCCGGATGGAGATACAATCGGCAGCTGTGCGGGTATGAAAGCAGCATTGCAACTGTTAGGTAAACAGCAGGTTGATATAGCTATTGATGACCTTGCTGCAGGATTTTTGAGAAACTTTGTTTCTACAAAAGAAATTAAAAAATCACCTGAGTTTGAAGAAAAACTTAAAAAGGGTCTCAATAAAAGATACCAAGACATAATTGACCATAAAACCGACATTAGTACTTTATCAGAAATATTCTCTGCACAGCAAACTCAAGAATATTATCAAAAAAATATTTCTTTCCTCAAAAAGGATGATAAATATGATTTGGCTATCTTCTTAGATGTACCGTCACCCGGCAAGGTAAGCCCCGAAATCCTCAAATATGCCAGAAATGCTAAAAAAGTAATATACGTGGATCACCATCCTATACAAAAAAGAGAATGGTTAAAAGAAAGCGATAATAATGGTTTAAACCTTGGTAACCTTACCAGGGACCACCTTATATGGACTGAACCCAAAGTACCTGCTAATACAATGCTGGTAAGCATATTAGTCAACAAACTCCTACCAAATATAGGTTCTGAATTTAAAATCAAGGAATACAACGGAACTTTGGATAAAGACAAAAAAGAGCTTTTAAACACCTTGGCATCAAGTCTCGTTGTAGGTACAATAACTGATACGGGCGGTTATAAAAGGAATATAAACAGAAGCAATGAAGACCTCAGTGTACCTCAAGAAAAAAGAATTACGTTTGCTCCTCAAGGGCTTTCCGATTGGCTCTTAAATCTTACTAACGGTGCTGAAACCAAAAGATCAATTAAAAACCGTATGAAATATGACCTGCCTAATAAGGTTAAATTCTACTTCCCTCAGGACTACGTTGACTTTTATAGTTCAGAACCTGCTAAAGAAGAACTTATGGATATAGAGATTCCTGATCCTGAAGTTGTAACAAAAACAAATGACCCCGAGGATAATATAAGAAAAAGAATCGCTGAAGATGTTGAAAAAAATACAAAAGTATATCCTGAAATCGGTTTGGGTATATCTAAAATTCCTTATGATTCTTTAAAAAAATTCTTATATGAATGTAACCTTTATCACCCTGACATAAACCTGAGGGATGTAGTCGGAGCGTATAAATTTAACAGAGTAACAATAGCTTTAAAATACCAGTCAAAAGACCCAAAGTATAAAGTTGACCCTAAATACGAAGAAAATAAAATCCTTGCGACTATAAGACAAGATGAGGTTAAAGGTGATATTACAAGCTCTATGGGTATTGCCGATGAAAACAGCATTGGATTTTCATTCAGATCTCATGACGGAACAAATTACGCTTTAATCCTTGCAACATTGTTCGGTGGTGGGGGACACAATGCTGCAGCTGGTGCAACACTTACTATGCCAGAAATAAATATGAACTCAAAACTAAGTGTGATTGTTAACGGCAAGAAAGAAAATAGCTTCAAAAATATATATAACGCAGCTTATAAAGCTTATCAGGAAAATTATCTATATCCTGACAAACCAAACAGCACCAAAATTGAAATAATAAAAGATGACAATGGCTATACAGCTGAAGAAATAGTTAAAAAAGTTGTTAAAGAAATCAGAGAAGCAAACAATAAATAATTTTAATTAGTATTTTTATGTGAAAGGTTAATATTCACTTCATTATTAGTCAAATCACTGATAGTTTTTATAACTCTTTCAGGATATCTCTTATAAAATTTTCTTTTAATTTGCTTATCATCGATCATATCCTGTATATCCTGTAAATATCTGGTGTAGTATTTGACTCTACTAGGTCTTTTAGCCAACCATTCGGGAAATTCATCATCATTTTTAATCAAATTACACATTGAATGCATTGCCGCATAATTGTTTAAACTATTTTTTCCGCCTTTGGATACGGGATATATATGATCAACATTTGGTAAAGAAGGCTCTAACATTGCTTTTGCGATTTCTCGGTTTCCTCTTTGTACACCTTGCTTATCTTCTCCTCCATATTTAACTATCCAGGCTGATTTATCAGAATAGGAATTAGCCATGTGTCTTGCTATTTCAATAATTTCTAATTTTTTATTCTCATCTGCAATATTAAGATGGGCAACTGAAGAAATAAAACTTTTACGCTTAAATGTATCTGATGTTGAAGTATTATCGAATATTTTTTCTTTTGTAAATTTTAATAATTTCTTTGCAGATTTATATTCATTGCCTTTAAGATTTTTTTCAACAAAAGACTCGACTTTATTAATAACTACAAGTTGTTTTCTCTGTAATTTTGGCAGTTGTAATGTCCTCATAGACATTAATATCTGCTTCAAATCAGCATCCGGATCTTTAGAGGAAATCCTGCATATTTCATTAAATATTTCTTTAATATAATCCGGCATATAAGGCTTATAAGTTTTTAAATATTCTATATATTTTTCTTCAGGAGTAGAATCAAGCTTTTTTAAAAACTCGTTATATTCTTGCTCAGTTAAAATTAAAGCTCCGCAACCGGGGCAATGCATTCCTTTGCTATCTAAAAAAGGAAAATCAGAGGTTTGCATGCCAAAGCTGACAGGATAATAAAATGGCTGGCATTTTCTATCCTCCATCTCTGATAAAGTATAGCTATTAGACACACTTTGATTGTTATTTTGATGATTTTGTCTTAGGATGCTCCCTCTATAAACTGGAACACTTAAAGACAACTGAACTCTAGTCATTATCTAAATTCCGACTACTCTAATCGAATATCTTCTCTACACACTGCATAAAAATATCCTTGTTAGCATTAAGTCATTTTTTTATTTTTTTTGAACGGTTTATAAAAAAATATTTACATAAATTAATTTATAGAAAAATATTATCAAGAGAAAAATAAGTAACAGCAAGGTTAAATGATAAATCTGGCAGTATATGGTTATTTATAGTAATATTTATTGTACGTTCGGTTAAAAAGAGAGACATTATGATAATAAAAATTTTTAACACAGGAATACTTCAAGTTAACACCTATTTAGTAATTGATGAAGATACAAAAGAAGCCATTATTATTGATTTGGGCGGAGATTTTGATAAGATTTTACAAGAAATCAAAAGCCATGGCGCTACATTAAAATTTATCCTTAATACCCATGGACATTTTGACCATATAATGGGTGAGTCGGATAAAAATATAAATGTACCAATTTTTCTCCATAAAGACGACCTGCATCATGCACAAAACATTGAAACATATATGAAAAACTGGGGGATGCTTCCTGCTGCTTCTGAAATCAAAATTACAGACTTTATTGATGAAAACACATATTTAAAACTTGGTAATAAAAAAATTAAAATTTTCCATACTCCCGGACATACGAGAGGCGGCCTGTGTTTTTTGATTGAAGATAAGCTATTCTCCGGCGATACGCTTTTTAAGGGAACGATAGGAAGAACTGACCTTGAAGACGGCGATTTTAATTCTCTTGTGACATCCATAAAAACAAAGCTTATGCCTCTAGATGATTCTACAATAGTCTATCCGGGACATGAAGAATCCACCACAATCGGTTACGAAAGAAGCCATAATGAATATTTAGTGTAATGATATAAATTAAGATATCATCTTTTCACAATGTATATAGGTATTAACATGCAAAAAATTGAAATAATAAATAAAATTAATCAACTTAAAAAAGAAAAAAATGCCGTGATTTTAGCCCACTGTTACCAGAATGTTGAAATTGACGAAGTAGCAGATTTTGTGGGAGATTCACTGCATTTAAGCCAAATGGCGGCAAAAACCGATGCGGAAATTATTGTTTTTGCAGGCGTCTATTTTATGGCTGAAACAGCAAAAATATTATCACCGAATAAAAAAGTTTTACTTCCAAGAATGGAATCAGGTTGCTTAATGGCAGATATGATTGATGTAGAACAGTTAAGGGAATTTAAATCAAAATATCCAGGGATTCCTGTTGTATGCTATGTTAATTCTTCAGCAGAAGTTAAATCAGAATCGGATATTTGCTGCACAAGTTCAAATGCTGTTAATGTAGTTAAATCACTCGGAGTAGATAAAGTTTTATTTGTGCCTGATACATATTTAGGCAACTTCGTTTCATCAAAACTGCCAAATATTGAAGTTATAACATATCCGGGTTATTGCCCTACCCACCTTAGAATAACTGTTGAAGATATCAACAAAATGAAAGAAAAATACCCTAAAGCTCTTGTCTTAACACACCCTGAGTGTCATAAAGAAGTAGTAAAAATATCAGATTACGTTGGAAGCACAACAGGAATAATAAAATTTGCCAAAGAATCAGATAACAAATCTTTTATAATTTGTACTGAAAAAGGAGTTGTTGAAAGACTTGAGAGAGATTACAAAGACAAAGAATTTCATCTTGTTAGCTCCAGAGCTGTCTGCCCTAATATGAAATGGAATCATTTGGAAGATATACTGTCATCTCTAAGCGAAGAAAAATATGAAATCAATGTTGATTCTCAAATAGCGGAAAAAGCCTTCAATGCTATAAATAAGATGATTCATATAAATTCTTAGGATACTTGTTACAATGTTGTTAATAAAAATTAATAATTATATTTTTAAAAAGCAATTATATATCAAATAAATACTTTATATATACAAGAGAGCTGTAAAATTAAAGAGAGCAATATGCAAACTAAAATGATAGATAAAAGCATCTTTTTTGATGCCGAAGTTTTTAATAAAAAAGATCCAAGAATGAGATTTAGAAATTCAAAAGATCCGATTTATGTGGCATATGATTACTTGAATAATCAATCTATTTCACAGCTTGCTGTTTCATTTGTTAAAGAGTCAGTAAGAGATGCGATTAAATTTGTATCTAAAGTTATTTCATAATTTTTTTATAGAATGAGCAATACTCATTAATAGGGCAAATAGGACACTTCGGACTTGTAGGTTTACATATGTTTTGACCCAAAGTCACGAAAAGCGTATTTAAGTCTATCCAATAGTTAACGGGTAGATTTTTTTTCAGTTCAAACTCTGTCTCATCGGGTGTCTTTGTATGTACTAATCCCAGTCTGTTAGAAATCCTGTGCACATGGACATCAACACATATTGCAGGTAGATTAAAACCTTTAGCTAAAGTGAGATTAGCTGTTTTCCTGCCCACACCTTTAAATTTAATAAGCTCATCGATAGAATTAGGCACTTGCGAGTTATATTCATCAACTAATTTTTTTGAAATTTGTACAATCTGTTTTGCCTTATTTTTATAGAAGCCGACGGGATAAATCTCTTTTTCGAGCACTTCAGGTTTCAATACGGAAAAATCTAAGGGAGTATGCCCGAGATTAAGCATTCTCATAGTCGCAGGATATGTTGTTTTGTCATTTGTTCTCAAAGATAAGATACAAGAGATAAGGACAATAAAAGGATCTTTTACTTGTTCCATGAATCTGACAAATTCTGTACGGGGAAGATTTCTCTCACTTAATCTCTTAAAAATCACATTAATATTTTTCATACATACCTACTAAAAAAGCTGCCTAATAATAGGCAGCTTTATATTTTAAAATCACTTATTCTATTGTAATAACGTTAACAGGACAAGAATCAGCAGCTTCTTTAATACAATCTTCATTACCTGATATAGCAGATTCGTTAACCATTGCAACATCTTCTACTGTAAAAACTGCATCACATATTGATTCACAAGCTCCACAAGCTATACATCCGTCTTGAACTTTTACTTTCATGTCTTTCTCCTTTATTTATATTTTTTGTTTCAGAATGAAATAGAAATAACTACTTCAGGTTGATTATAACAAAAAAAAATAAAATAAACTACCTCTTTTCGCTATTGTCTGAACAGCCAATCTTTTGCACAATCCGCTACATAATTGAATGAATTTTTAGTACCCAGATTTTTGGACTTTATAGAGTTATGATATAGCAACAAAGGTACATATTCTCTTGTGTGATCAGTCCCCTCAACAGTAGGGTCACACCCATGGTCTGCGGTAACAATCAAAAGATCGCTGTCTGACATAGAAGATATAATTTTTACCAAATAACTATCTATTTCCTCAATTGCTTTGGCATAACCTTTTGCATCATTTCTGTGACCATAAAGCATATCTGTATCAACAAGGTTAGTAAAAATCATATATTTATCAGGATTATTAGAAATTTCAGAAATTTTTAATTCATCTAAATTTATTTCATTCTTAACAGCCTTTAATGTTAACTCAAGTCCTTCTTTATTTGAACCTGTATGTATCGCATGTGATATGCCTGAGCCAACAAATATATCCTCAATCTTTCCGATTCCCAAAACAATTCCATTATTTTCAACAATTTCATTACATAATGTTTTAGAAAAAGGCGGAACTGAATAATCTCTTCTATATGCAGATATTCTTGAAGGTTTTCCGTCAATTATTCTGTATGGTCTTGCTATAACTCTTGATACATTGGACTTTTCATCCAAAATTTTTCTTGCTACCAAACAATATTTGTATAAAATTTCAAGAGGAATAGTATCAATATCAACGGCGATTTGAAAAACGCTGTCTGCACTTGTGTAAACAATCGGAAATCCTGTTTCTCTGTGTTTAGTATGATAATCTTCTATGATTTTTGTACCGGAAGCGGGGCAATTCCCAAGAACACCGCCACAGGCTGTTTCTTCTATAAAAGAATTAATTATGTCATCACAAAATCCTTCAGGAAAAACTTTAAAAGGTTTATCTAAAACAAGCCCCATCATCTCCCAGTGACCTGTTGTCGTATCTTTACCTTTGGATTTTTCAGCAAGAATTCCATACTGAGCAATAGAATCAGGATTTTTTCCAATCCCTTTAACCTCAATGATATTTCCAAGTCCTAATTTTTGAAGCATAGGAACATTCAAACCATTAACTGCTTCAGCAACATTTTTAAGAGTGTTGCAACAAGCTAAATCATTGTAATCACAAGCATCCGGCATAGCACCTATACCCATGGAATCTATAACTATTAATATTACTCTTTTCATTAAAAACTCCTAAACCTATTTAAATATAGCACATCAAACAATTAAAATAAAAAAAAAAGTTCTGTTTTCACAGAACATTTTATTGATTTCTCCCAACTATTTCTTTTTTTAAACCCCCAACCCCAAATCTTGTAAACTTGTTTTAGGTTTAAAATTTCTCTAATTTTTAATTTAATAGTCTAACATCTTTTTAAATTCTCTCCCCCTAGGAAGTCTAAGCCATCACCTCTCTAACACATCCACTCTTTTCTTAACTCGTGTTTTTATCCTATTATGGCTGTACATGCTTTTCAAGCAGTTTTTTATTAAATAACTTTTACAATTGACCATGCCCTCTGTCAGAAACGAAAAAATTGAATTTTACAAAGTTTAATGAAGCAAATTTAATGAAATTACGTAAATGTTTTAAAAAAAAAATCTTGACACGCTAAGCATGGCAAAATTTGCAATAAAAAAGCCCTCATTTTAAAGGGCTTTTTTTACTTTTTAATCTAAACTAAACAGCTCTTTGAACTTTTCCTGCTCTGATACAAGAAGTACAAACTTTTAGTTTTCTCACAGTACCATTAAGATTAACTTTTACTGATTGTAAATTTGGTTTTTGTCTGTAGGTATTTTGTTTGTGCGAAAAAGAAATCTTTGCCGCTTTAATAGGTTTTTTACCACAGATATCACATTCTACTGACATTTTTATTTCCTTTCAAATTATTTCTCCGGTTGAAAAAGCACGCCAAATTGCGCATATTGGAATAATAATTGAAATATAACAATTAATCAAGCATCAAAAGTAAAGAATATTAACTTTTTAAACATATTCTTAAATTTGAACGGACATTAAAATAATTTTGCTATAAAATATTAATGAAGTTGAGCAGGATGGCTAGATGAGTGTTCAAGAAAAAACTATAAAACAAACACTGGAAGAAAAAGAGTTGGAACAGCTCAGTCTTAATGCTGCAAAGAGTATTCACTCCAAAGGAAGGAAATATCCTGAAAAAAGCTGCACGCTAAGAACAGAGTTTCAAAGAGACAGGGACAGGATTTTGCATTCTAAAGCATTTAGACGCCTCAAGCATAAAACTCAGGTCTTTTTCTCTCCTACAAATGACCACTTCAGAACCAGAATGACTCATACACTTGAAGTCTCTCAAATTGCAAGAACTATAGCAAAAGCCTTAAATCTAAATGAAGACCTTACAGAAGCCATTGCTCTTGGACATGACTTAGGTCATACACCATTCGGGCACAGTGGTGAATGTGCCCTTAATGAAGTCATGGCTGAAGGATATAAGCATAATGAGCAAAGTATCAGAGTAGCTGAAAATATTGAAGAGCTAAATCTGACTTTTGAAACATTAGACGGAATCTTAAAACACTCTTGGGAAATGCCTGCGCCATACACCCTTGAGGGACAAATAGTAAAAATTTCAGATAAAATTGCATATATCAACCACGACATCCAAGACTCAATAAGAGCAGAGATAATTGCAGAAAAGGATTTGCCACAGGATTGCATTAAATATTTTTCAAACTACAGAAGTGAAAGATTATCAAAAATGGTGCATGATATTGTTGATAACAGTATAAACAAAACTCAAATATCTATGTCCGAAGAATGCTTCTACTACCTTGAAAAACTCCGTTCATGGATGTTTACAAACGTTTATTACAGCCCTTTAGCTAAAGATGATGAAGAAAAAATCAAAAAACTTATTAAACAACTTTTTGAATATTACTGTTCAATTCTTAAAAAAGAATATAATGGCAGTGATATTTTAGTACAAAGAACAGCTGCGGATTATGTTTCAGGGATGACGGACAGATATCTTTTAACAAAATATAAAGAAGTATTTAATAAGGAATTCATACCAAAAACAATAAACATAGATCATCATGACCATTTTTTACATAAACTTGCACAGATGAACGGACTTAGTTAATGACAGAAAGAACTTACGGTGACGTAATAGAAGAAATAAAAAACAGACTGGATATACTAGATGTAGTCCAAAACCGTGTTGTGCTTAAAAAATCAGGTTCTAATTATTGGGGATGCTGCCCTTTCCATAAAGAAAAAACACCCTCATTCTCTGTAAACCCGCAAAAAGGTATCTATAAATGCTTTGGCTGCGGAGAGGGTGGCGATGCAATAAGCTTTTTAATGAAAATCAACGGACAATCTTTTAATGAAGTAATAAAAGAATTGGCTGAATCATTCGGAATCGAGCTCCCAAACACTTATTCAAACAGTAAAGATTATGCAGATAAAAAACAAAAAATGAAAGATGCCATGATACAAACTGCAGATTTTTACCTAAATAACTTACTTGAATTACCGGAAGCCGAAAAAGCACTTGAATATCTTACAAATAGAGGAATCACAGAAGATATTATTAAAGAGTACAAGATAGGCTATTCGCAAAAGACTTTTGATTCACTTCAGAAACACTTCAATAACAAAATTAATGAAGAAACACTTGAAGCTGCCGGACTTATTATTAAAAGAGAAAGAGAAAAAGGTTATATTGACAGATTCAGAGGAAGAATAATTATTCCTGTCCTTGATGAAAACAATGTAATTGTAGCCTTTGGGGCAAGGGCATTGGAAGAAGGTCAAAACCCAAAGTACCTTAATTCCCCCGACACAATTTTATATAACAAAAGCCGTATACTATACGGAATTCATATTGCTAAAGAATCCATACAGCAAGATGATGCTACTATTATTATGGAAGGTTACTTTGACGTTATATCGGCTCAAGCAGCAGGACTTAAAAACTGCGTCGCTTCATGCGGAACCTCCCTTACATCAGATCATGTAAGACTTATTTCAAAATACAGCCAGTCAAGAAAAATCTATCTTGCATTTGATACTGATTCTGCCGGAATAAAAGCAACTGAAAGAGGTGCAAACATAATTAAAGAAGCCTTTGAAGGGTTAGGAAATATAAAACAGTTTGATGAAAATTTTTCTTCAATGAGAGATGATAAATATGCCTGTGAAATCCGTGTAGTTACACCTCCGCAAGGGAAAGACCCTGATGAATATATAAGAGAATTCGGAATCGACGCTTATAAGGAGCATATAAAATCAGCACCTTTATTGATAGACTTTCAATTGAACCAGGTTTTAAAAGAAAAAACAAATGACTTATCTCCTACAGATAAAGTAAAGCTGGTTAGAAAAATCATTCCGCTACTTGAGGAAATAAAAAATAATATAGTTCAAAATGAATATATAAAGCTCGTTGCAAATCGGCTTAATGTGGATGAAGCGGCGTTATCAAAGGAGATTGGGAAGATAGAATCGTTAGAAGCAACAAACGTTCAAGAAACTAGTTTGATTGTAACAAAAACTTTAAATATTTCAGAAAAGGCGCAAAAAAATTTATTGAGTCTTTATTTAATACCTGAAAGTCATTTGGACTTCGATACTCTTTCAAATATAATTAAGAACGTAAAATTTGATAATAAAAAGTTAAATATTCTCAAAAATACAATTGACAAATTGATATGTAGGATGAATAATGTAGGGGAATTAATTGATGCCCTGTATACACACTTCATTGAGGATAATGATTTAAAAGAAATTATAACGGATTTGATATATTTGTCGGATAGCTTCAAAAACTTATCAGAAAAAGATTTTAAAGCTAGCATATATGAAAATATTCGAAATATTGAGCAATTTCATTCAGAAGAAGAAAAAAAACAACTCAGAATGAAATATAAAGAGGTCAATAATGATGAATTGGAATCAATTCATTGTCAAATGCAACTAAGAGAAAAAATCAAACAGAAACTAAAGACTGGAGACAATACATGAGCAGAAAAAGAATTTCAGAAATGTCAGTTGTAGGGGTATTAGACGAAGATAACGATTTAACTGAAGCCACTTCTGAAACAACAGCCGGAGCAATTTTAACAGAAACAGAATCAATTTCATCAGATAATTTAGATGTAATAATAGGTAGCGAACGTTCTAAAATTATTGAATCAATGGAACATGAAGATTTGTTTTCTGGTGAAATAATGGAAGAAACCGATACAGAAACAGAAACAGAAGCAGAAGCAGATGGTATCCTTCTTCCGAGAGGTATTTCTATTGATGACCCTGTAAGAATGTACCTAAGAGAAATAGGAAGAATTAAACTTCTTACGGCTGATCAGGAAATAGACCTTGCCAGAAAAATTATTCAAGGCGGAAATATCGGTGCAATTGCTAAAAGAAAACTTGTTCAAGCGAACTTGAGACTTGTTGTCAGCATTGCAAAAAAATATGTCGGCAGAGGCATGTTGTTCTTAGACCTTATTCAAGAAGGAAACTTGGGATTAATAAGAGCAGCTGAAAAATTTGACCACGAACGCGGATATAAGTTCTCGACTTATGCCACATGGTGGATCAGACAGGCTATTACAAGAGCGATTGCGGATCAGGCAAGAACTATAAGAATACCTGTTCACATGGTAGAAACCATAAATAAATTAAAAAAAGTAACTAGAAAATTAGCACAAGACCTTTCCAGAAAACCGACCGAAGAAGAGTTGGCTACAGAAATGAATATATCTATAAGTAAACTAAGAGAAATTATAAAAGTAGCACAAGAGCCTTTATCGCTTGAAACTCCTATCGGAAAAGAAGAAGACTCAAGACTTGGTGACTTTATTGAAGATAAAGATGCTGATGCACCTGTTAAAACAGTTGCTCAAGAGCTTTTAAGAGAAGACCTTGCAGAAGTTCTCTCAGGGCTATCGCCAAGAGAAAGAGATGTTCTTCGTTTAAGATTCGGAATGGATGATGGAAGACAAAGAACTTTAGAAGAAGTCGGACAACTCTTTGGTGTCACCAGAGAACGTATCAGACAGATAGAAGCTAAAGCTCTAAGGAAATTAAGACATCCAAATAGAAGCAAAAGATTAAAAGAATATATTGAGGTTTAAATAATTTTCAAAGTATCGAATAATAGCACATGATTTAATAAATTGTGTGCTATTATTATTTGAGGACTTAAATAAGGAGCACATAATGGAGAAAGTAATTTTATTATCAGCAAGCCCCAGAAAAGGTTCAAACTGTGAATTAGTCTTAAATGAGTGCAAACAGGTAATTGAAAGCCAGGGACTTGAAGCTAAAATTATGACTCTCAGAGGGAAGCATATTAGGTCTTGCGTTGCTTGCCAAATGTGTAAAGAACTAAAAAGATGTGTCTTCAATGATGACGGTGTAAATGAAATTATAAGTGAATTAAGAACTGCAAAAGGTTTTATTGTTGCATCTCCTGTTTATTTTGGAACGGCAAGAGGCGATTTAATGGCCGCATTGCAGAGAATAGGGTATGTAGCCAGAAAAGAAGAGGAAAGCTTCTTATCTTGGATGGTAGGCGGTCCTATTGCTGTCGGAAGAAGAGGCGGGCATACTTTCACCTATACTGAACTTTTAATGTTTTATTTTATTAATGAAATGATAGTCCCCGGTTCAACTTACTGGAATATAATCTTTGCAAAAAATGAAGGTGAAGCTTTAAACGATACTGAAGGCATAGAAACAGTGAGAAAATTCTCGAATAATGTGGCAAAACTTATTAAGAAAATATAACTTCTTTTTTAATAAGCTAAATTTTTAGTATAATAGAAGCAGGAGTTTGATAGGATAGTAAAATGGGAAATAATTTGAAATATAAGCGGATTCTTTTAAAAATAAGTGGAGAAGCCCTTTTGGGAGAACAAGAGTTCGGTATTGATCAAAGACCTGTAGAGATGATTGCAAGAGAAATTAAAGCAGCTCATGACGAAGGTGCTCAAATTGCAGTCGTAGTTGGCGGAGGAAATATTTTTAGAGGCATGAAAAATAGTGCCAAATATGGCATGGATCAAGCCTCAGGTGATTATGTAGGCATGCTTGCAACAGTAATGAACGCTATAGCTCTTCAAAGCGCTCTTAGGAAACTGGCTGTTTCTTGCAGGGTTCAATCTGCAATAGATATGGATAAAATAGCAGAGCCTTATATAAGGTTTAAAGCAATAAGACACCTTGAAAAAGGAAGAGTGGTTATATTCGCGGCAGGAACAGGCAATCCATTCTTCACGACAGACACTGCAGCTGCTTTAAGAGCTTCTGAAATTGATGCCGAAGTTATGCTTATGGCCAAAAATGGAGTTGACGGAGTTTATTCTGATGACCCCCGACTTAATGCCAATGCTAAAAAATATGAAAACGTAAGCTATGATGACATAATCATAAAAGGGCTTAAAGTAATGGATACAGCCTCATGCGCATTATGCAAACAAAATAATATACCGATTATTGTTTTTGATTTTGCCGCTAAAGGCAGTATTATGAAGATTTTACATAATGAAAAAATAGGAACTTTTGTAGGAGGATAAAATGCCGATTGATGAATTATTTTTGTTTGGCGAAGAAAAAATGGAAAAAACAATTAACCAGCTTAAAAAAGAATTTGCCGGTATAAGGACAGGTCGGGCAAATCCATTAATTCTTGATAAAGTAACTGTTGACTATTATGGAGCCCCCACTCCTTTAAGACAAATGTCTCAAGTCTCGGTTCAGGACGGTACTACACTTGTGATTTCACCTTATGACAAGTCAATAATAAAAGAAATTGAAAAGGCCCTGATTAAAGCAGAAATGGGAATTACACCAAACAGTGACGGAATAGTATTGAGGCTTGCATTTCCGCCATTAACGGAAGAAAGAAGAAAAGAAATTACCAAAGAAGTCAAAAAACTTGCTGAAGAAGCAAAAGTTGCAATAAGAAATATTAGAAGAGATATGACTGATGACCTTAAAAAACTTGAAAAATCAGAGAATATTCCCGAAGATACCATTAAAGACAACCAAAATGAAATCCAAAAATTAACTGACAGATACATAAAAATCATCGAGGACATCACTATAGAAAAAGAAAAAGAGGTTTTGACAGTTTAAGTGAGCGTTATTAATTCACTAAAAAGCAATAAAAAAAGATTATTAACAGGACTAATTGTAGCATCAGTAGTGTTTTTCTGCGTAGTTAAAGGCGGATTACCTTTATTACTTTTAGTACTTGCATTCGTTTATATGGGTTCAAAAGAGTATGTCGAAATTCTAAAAAATAAAGGATTTTTTCCGTTTTTCAATGTTATTATAACCATTGCTGTTGTTATGTTAATTATAATATCCTTGGGCGCTAATGATTTTATACCTATAATATTGGTTACGGGGGTAATTATATCTTTTCTTGCAGTTTTATTTAAAGGCAGACAGCCATATATAGCAAATGTTGCTACTACAATTTTAGGCTTTATGTTTTGCTGGCTTCCAGGGTATATTATACTCATAAGACAAATAAATACTTCGGGGTACAATCTCTTTGACGGGTATTTAAATGATGGAATGAATTTTTTAATATTACTATTTTTTGTAATACTTGCAACTGATACCGGTGCATATTATTTTGGCACAAAATACGGAAAGCACAAGCTGGCAACGATTATAAGTCCCAAAAAATCTGTTGAGGGTTCTATTGCAGGGGCTATATGTGCTCTAATAACTTCAATAGCTATAGGTTCCGCAATAAATATAGGAGTTATACACTCTGCTATACTCGGGCTATTAATTACAATATTCGCTCAACTCGGCGATTTATCCGAATCTTTAATAAAAAGAGATGCAGGCGTTAAAGATTCAGGCAACTCTCTTCCCGGGCATGGAGGATTTTTGGATAGGGTTGATAGTTACTTATTTAGTGCACCTATTGCCTATTATTATTTAAAATATTTTGTCATTACAAATTATTCATTTAATGATTTTATAACTTCGATAAAAAAGGTTTTAGATGTTATCGGATTCTAGAATTAAACAAATTAAAGAATTACTAAAGCTTCTGGGCATAAAATCCAAAAATTACCAATTAATAAATCAAGCTTTAACTCACAGTTCTTATATTTTTGAAAACAATATAAATAATATTCAAGATTATGAACGGCTTGAGTTTTTAGGAGATTCTGTTTTAAAAATTCACACTAGTAAATATCTTTATGACAAATTTCCAGACTACAATGAAGGGGAACTCACTAAAATCAGAGCATATCTGGTGAGTGATAACTTCATATCTAAACTGGCGCTGGATATTTCACTTGAAGAATATATCAATCTCGGTATTCAGGAAGAAAAAACCGGCGGAAGAAAAAGAAAATCAATACTAGCATGCGCATTCGAGGCACTTCTTGGAGCCTTTTACGAGGATAAAATATTTAACGAAACATACACTTTATTAGACAGCCTCTATTCTAAATACATTGATGAAATAGAAAAAAATATAAAATTCTACAATGCAAAAGCTTTACTGCAAGAATATACACAAGCTAAAAGTAAAGAATTGCCTGAATATATTGTAAAAAAAGAATCAGGTAAAGCACATGACAAATCTTATGAAATAGAAGTAAAATATAAAAATATAATTATGGGTAAAGGTTCAGGAAAATCAAAAAAAGAAGCTGAACAAAACGCAGCGATGAGCGCTGTAAAAAAATTAGGATTAGTAAAGGAATAAAAATGCAAAAAACAATAATTGCACCTTCAATTCTCTCGGCTGATTTCGCTAATTTACAAACTGACATTGAAAAACTTCAAACAGCCGGTGCTGACTGGATTCATGTTGATGTTATGGACGGACATTTTGTACCAAATATCACAATAGGAGCACCTGTTGTAAGAGCTTTAAAAAAAGTCACCTCAATTCCGCTTGATGTTCATTTAATGATTTCTAACCCCCATAAATACATAAACTCATTCGCTGAAGCAGGCTCTGATATAATTACAATCCATTTTGAAGCAACAAATGAATATACAATGGAGATGATAACAAAAATAAAAAAATTAAATATTCTTGCAGGGCTTTCTATTAAACCTAAAACACCTGTGGAACATATTAAAGAATATTTAGAACATATTGATCTAGTGCTCGTAATGACAGTTGAACCTGGTTTTGGAGGGCAATCGTTTATGCCTGATGTCGCAAAAAAAATTCAATATTTAAAAAAATACGGACACTCAGAGCTAATAATAGAGGTAGATGGAGGAATAAATTCCGAAACTGCTGCTATATGTAAGGCATATGGAGCCAATGCTCTCGTTGCTGGTAATTATATATTCAAAAGCAGAGATATAAAAACAGCAATAGAATCATTGAGGTGAAAATGAAATCACTAATCAAAACAAACGGACTAGTAGAGCAACATATTCATGGTGGGTTTGGTATTGATTTTAATAAATGCAGTGCGGATGATATTATTTCATTCGCCAAAAAGCTTCCTAAGTATGGAATAAGCGCTTTTTTTCCGACTTTAGTAACCGATTCTACAGAAAATCTAAAAAAACAGATCCAAGAAATAAAAACAGCACAAAAAAAACATCTTAAAAATTCTGCGATTATTATTGGAGTTCATCTTGAAGGACCATTCATTAATCCTGAAAAAAAAGGTATTCATAACACAAAACATATACTTAAACCTACTATTGATGATTTTAAAAAAATTGAAGATAAAATTATTAAAATAGTCACAATTGCACCTGAATTAGATTACAACTATGAGCTATCCGGATATTTAAAATCTAAAAATATAAAAATTTCGGCAGGTCATACCCTTGCAAGCGAAATTAATTTTGCAGACCAGGTAACACACTTATTTAATGCAATGGATGGCATCAACCACAAAAAACAATCAACAGCAACTTCTGCGCTTATAGATGATAATATTTATACTGAAGTTATTGCTGACAGCATACATATAAATGACGATGTACTAAAACTTATATTTAAGCTAAAACCGATAGAAAAAATTATTCTAATAAGTGATGCTCTGCCTATAACCCACAGTGCAAAGGATAAAATCACTTTTTCAGGAGAAGAAATTTTCCTCGATAATAATACAGCAAAAAACAAATATGGGACAATTGCGGGCAGCACTATGCTTTTAAATGACATTATAAAAAATGTTGTTTCCAAAAATATTTTAGACTTCAATAAAGCAATTGAAGCAACGACTACAAATATAAGGAATTACCACAACATAAAAAACAATGCTTATACATATTGGGATGAGAATTTAAATATTGTCAAAACTGAATTTATTGACTAATCGAGTTGGTTATCTCTGGGAGCTTTTTTAATATAAATATTCATTGCAATATTTTTATAAGAAGAAAGTTCATTTTTTAAATTATAATTTTCTTTATTAAGCTCATTAATTTTATAACGCATAGTTTCATTTTCACTTTTTGCTCTAATCAGCTCGATTATGACATCATCAATTCCGTCAAGTTTTTCGTCCATAATAGATGCAACTTTTGTAGTAACGGCATCTTCAATATTTTTTAACGATTGAAGCAACTGCTCGAAAGAATTATTATCAATTTGCTCTTTAGAAACAACAGCTTGTTGCTTTGAATGAAATAATGCTAATTTAGACTGCAATGATTTAGATTTAACTGAATAATTTTTTAAAACGTCAACATCATCATTAGTAAAATATGTCAAACCTTTTGAATCCTTTTTAAGCTTAACAGCGGCAAGCTTACACAATTCTTCTATCTGATTATTATCCAGATTTAAAATTTCTCTGACCATTTTAGGAGTTAAGACTTCATCTTTCACGTTAAGATTACTATTGGTTTCAATCAGCAAAACTTATTCCCTTCACTTCCTCTTTAATAAAAACATCTATTTTTATAATATCAAAATTATATAAAAATATCCAAGGAAATAAAATAGATTGCAAATTTATCTTAACAATATATCATTGAATATCAGAAAAAATTAACTGCCCATTAATTCAATTGCTTGCTGAAGAAGCTGCTTGTTTGTTGTTATAAGTTTATTTGCAAGCTCCATTTGCATTTTAGCCTGTTGATAATATGTCAAATTAGCCTTAAAGTCAACATTAGACATCTCTATAAGACCGCTTCGTATCTCACCTCTGCCAATAACTGGGGTTCCCGATTCTTCTGTCTGTATAAATTGTCCCTGAGTAACTTCAAATAAGCCTTGCGGATTATGAAAATTCATAACGGCAACTTTATACAAAGGTGTTTTTATTTTTCCGCCATCAGCTTTTCCATACAAAATGCCATCGCCTTTAAATTCAAATTCATCATATTTGCCCAGATATTTTCCATTTGCAGGATCAATCCAAAGTTTTATATTTGTAGTAGGAATTGAAACACTGCCACCGTCTAGCGCTGTATCTGAATATATATCAGCATCTACCGGCTTCGTTCCCTGCATAATTTCGCCTTTGTCATTCAGAATATAGCCTTGTACTGCTTGACCGTCAGGACTCCTATAAACACCTTCGGAATCAAATTTAAACTCTCCAAGTCTTGTATAAGAAACACGTCCTTTATCATTTCTTATAACAAAAAAGCCCGTACCTTCCAAGAAAAGATTTTCATCTGAAGTACCCGGAGTTGATTTGCCCTGGCTGACATTTCTCAAAGAACCGTCAACAACTGCACCTCCCATAAATGTTTTAAACGTATGCATGCTTTCTCTATATCCCGGAGTATACATATTTGCAAGATTTTCTGTCAATGCATCAATCCAGTTTGTTGTAGAACGCTGGGTATTTAAGGCGGTTACAAAAGAATCATTCATGAGGTGTTATTCTCCTTTTTCTTTTTTCTTGTTTTGTTGTTTGCTTTGTCTGTAAGAAAGCTCTGTATATGGTAAATTTTGCTCATCAAATTTTTGTTTTAAATACGGAATATTATCTCTCAAATAAGCTTCAACTGCTTTATCTCCGGGGATAAATTCGGCTTTGACTTTTCCTTCTTTATCAATTTTCAATACAACCGAAACATTATTGTCAAAATCGATTCTAACAGGTTTTTGTGTGTTATAAGAACTTTCTATAAGGTTAGCCAGTGTTTTGGATGTATTAATGCTTTTATAGGATTTAACATCACCGACTTCTTCTAACTGAGTTAAAAATCCGTTAACATTACCATTTGGATTCACTGTATACTGTCCATTTTGAATTATATTCACAAAAAACATTGCATCATCTCTATCAATGGTAAAAGAATCATAATTAAATGCTGTTTTCAAATCCCCAAAACCGATAATAGAGTCTTTTAAGCCTAACGATGCATCGGGTGAAGGAAAATTATTAGGCTGCATAATCATTTCCTTAAACGACATATCACAAGGGACAAGACACTCTTCAGAAACATTCTTTTTATCTTCATTCTTTAATTCTTTTGTATTTGTAGTTTTAGTTGAATCAATTTTCATTAAGGGTTTTCTCCTTCGATTTGCTTTAGTTCTTCAAGCATTTCTTCTTCGGTAAGTTCTTTAGTTTTTGCAAAGTGCTTTTGTACAGCGACTTCAGATAATCGTTTAAGCTCAATATTTTTTTCTTCTTCCCTATAAGCTTCAAGCGCCCTTTCTTTATGCTTTTCAAGTACTTTTACAGCTTTTTCCAGTTCAATTAATTTTTCTTTTTCTTTTTCCAGATTATCAATCGCTTTCTGCAGCTCTAAATAAAGGTCTTCTTCTTTTTGATATAAGTGTTTAATATAGTTATCATAAGCTTCAAGCATCATAAAGTCTGCTTTTCTCATATTTGCGGCTGTAGATGCAATTTCCTTTTTATTTTCAATTATTAGACCTTCTATCCTGTGTACTTCCTGCTGAGCCAGAATAACAACCTGTAATTGCTCTTCTTTCTTCTTGATTCTGAAATCAAGTATTTTTTGTAAACGGTAGTGAAAAGGCATAACTTTACTAACTTATACGAATACATTTTTATTATGATTAAATTTACGCCTTTTCGATACATCCGTTTGAATGAATTGGCTTGACTCATATTTAATGTTTTTTTTTATAAAGTCAAAGTCCAATTTCAAATATTTATTCAAAAAACATCAACTAGACTAAGTTTTATATTGGGGTATAATATATATGAGGTAGAGAATCAGGGAGTTTTTAATGTCTGAAAAGAAAATAGATTTTAACAGCGATTTAGCTCAAGAATACGGGATATTCAAAAACAAGTCAGAATATGAACTTCTGGATTACGTAAGCAGTGTAAATATTTCATGCGGATTTCATGCGGGAGACCCTTCAAGCATAAAAAATGCATTAACAGCATGCAAGAATAAAAATGTAGCCGTAGGTGCACATATAGGTTTTCATGATCTGCAAGGATTCGGTTATAGACCTATGGAACTTGATTCCGAGGAAATTGAAGCACTTGTACTATATCAAGTAGGAGCAATATCTTCATTTGCAAAAACTTATAACCTTAATATTGAACATGTAAGGCCTCACGGTGCAATGTATAAAATGGCAGCCGAAAATTTTGATTTTTCACTGGCAGTTGCAAAAGCCATACAAAAATTTGATAAATGGCTGGTTTACTATGGGGCTGCAACCGAGGTTTTAGATAAAGTTTCAGCTGAAACAGGAATCTTAGTTGCAAAAGAAGTCCTTGTTGATAAAAATTATACGCAAGATGCAGCTATTGACTGGGAAAATAAAGATATAATACCTGTTGAAGCATCCATTAACAGGATAAGAACTCTTTTATACTCTTCACAAATGAAACTTTCATCAGGAGCTTTCACCACGGTGAATTGTGACACAATACATTTTAATGCTCAAAATCCGAATTCTTTAGAAATAATAAAGAAAGCAAATGAGCTTATCATTCCAACTCCTTGTAATTACAATAAAGTAGAAGCATCCGGTTGGGTATAAATACATAATCAAGAGGTATACCAGATTGAAACTCTTAAAAAATACAATAAAAATCCCTAAAGACGCAGGCTGGCTTATGCCTGGTCTGGAAATAAAAAGATGGTTTTTAATGATAATAATCGGCACAATCCTATCTGCAATAGGCTTGTGCATAATTTTGAATCTAAGACCAATATATTTTCTTATGAATTTAATAATGCAAATAGCACAAACTGTTCCATCAGAGATTATTGGAGCTATCTTCATACTCCTTGGTGCTCTGGTATTCGTAAAAGGATGGCAAAAAACAAATTATTCCATACTGGATATAAGTAATGAAAGAAACAGACATGCTCTTTTGGAAGACTTGTACAGAAGAAGGAAACTAAACAGAGGACCAAAAGTAGTTGCAATAGGCGGAGGTACGGGTCTTTCGACCTTATTAAAAGGTGTAAAGCACATAACCAATAATATAACTGCAATTGTCACAGTAGGTGATGACGGCGGAAGTTCTGGGCGTTTAAGGGAAGAAATGGGAGTGTTACCTCCGGGAGATATTAGAAACTGCATAGCAGCGCTTGCTGATGACGAGGATCTTGTTACCAAGCTGTTTCAATACAGATTTAAGACAGGAGAAGGTTTAGAAGGGCACAGTTTCGGAAACCTATTCCTTACAGCGCTCTGTGCAATCACTGGGGATATGGTAAGAGCAGTTATTGAATCTTCAAAAGTTCTCTCTATAAGGGGAAGAGTGCTGCCTTCAACTCTTGATGATATGAGACTGGTTGCTGTTATGGAAGACGGCAGCGTAATAAAAGGAGAATCAAATATCCCCGAGTCAGGTAAAAAAATTGCTAAACTATATACAGAGCCTCAAAACTGTAAGCCTCTTGAAGAAGTTATTATGGCCATTCAAGATGCCGATTTGATAATATTAGGGCCGGGTAGTTTATATACCAGCATAATTCCAAATTTGCTCATAAGAGACATAACCCTTGCGGTAGAAAGAGCAAAAGCAAAAAAAATATATGTCTGCAACATAATGACACAACCCGGTGAAACCGATGATTTTTCAGTTTCTGACCACTTAAAAACAATATTAAAACATGCCAATAATAAAAAAATTATCGATGCGGTTTTAGTTAATGACTATCTTCCTGAAGAAGTTATACAAGCCTATAGTGCTGTCAATTCCAAGCCTGTAAAATTTGACAAAGAAGAAATAAAAAATATTGGCATCAAGATAGTAAGAAGACGTTTAATAGAAGAAAATAAAAAGAAACTTGTCAGACACAGTCCTACAAGAGTTGCAAGAGCCATTTATTACTGGTATCGAAAGCAAGATAAAATCGAAGAATAAGGAGAATCTTACAATGTCAGTCAAAACCAAAGATAAACCTATAACAGTCAAATATATTCAAAAACAAAGAGAACTCGGCGAAAAAATAACTATGCTTACAGCTTACGATTATTCAACTGCGAAAATCCTTGACGAAGCAGGAACTGACATTTTATTAGTTGGCGATTCTTTGGGAATGACAATACTTGGCTACGATAATACACTTAATGTGACTATGGACGAAATGCTTGTATTTACTAAAGCAGTAGCAAGAGGTGCAAAAAGGTCATTTGTTATGGCTGATATGCCGTTTTTAAGTTATCACGTCTCCAAAGAAAAAGCTATAGAAAATGCAGGAATGTTGATTCAGGCAGGAGCTCAAGCTGTTAAACTTGAAGGAGCAAGCGATTTTATAATTGATATTGTCAAACACCTTTCTGAAATAGGAATAGCTGTTATGGCCCACATTGGTTTTACGCCTCAATACATCAATTCTATAGGAGGGTATTATGTGCAAGGAAAATCTTATGAAAACGCTTTAAAGATGGCTGAAGATGCAAAAAAGCTGGAAGAAGCAGGCGCTTTCGCAATTTTAGTCGAAATGATACCGGAAGAAACAGCTAAATACTTAAGGGAAAATATTTCAGTACCATTAATAGGAATAGGAGCGGGAAGATATTGTGACGGACAAGTTCTTGTCATAGATGACATCATAGGTAAATATGCAGATTTTACACCTAAATTTGCAAAAAAATACACAAACATAAAAGAAACCATACTTAATACTGCTGAAAACTATATTTACGAAGTAAAAAACGGTAAATTTCCAGATGAAGAACACATTTTTAAACTGAGTCCCGAGGAGAGTGAGAAACTTGAGCTGTATATTAACAAATAACATAGAAGAAACCAGAAAAATAGTTGGGGAGTGGAAAAGAGAAGGATTTAAAGTTGCTCTTGTTCCTACCATGGGGGCTTTGCATAAAGGTCATGAATCCTTAATGCAAAGGGCAGTAGAATACTGTGATAAAACGGTTGTCAGCGTGTTTGTTAACCCAATACAGTTTTGTCCAAATGAAGATTACAACAAATATCCACGAAACATAGAAGAAGACTTAAAAGTATGCCAAAATAATGATGTAAACGTTGTTTTTGCCCCGAGTCCAACCGAAATGTACGGAAAAAATTTAACTAAAATGACAAATGAAAATCTTACATTTGTATATCCACCTTACAATCTGGTTGATACTTTATGCGGAAAAACCCGCACAGGACACTTTGACGGAGTTACCACTGTGGTCACTAAGCTTTTAAATATAGTACAACCGGATTATGCTTTTTTTGGACAGAAAGATGCTCAACAGTTAATCATAATAAATAAACTGGTAAAAGACCTCAACATTCCTGTAGAAATAGTACCTTGCGAAATTATAAGAGAAGAAAACGGATTGGCATTGAGCTCAAGAAATAAGTACCTTTCTGAAGAAGATAAACAAAAAGCCTTATCAATAAATAAATCTCTTCTTAAAATTAAGGAATTATATTCTCAAGGCATATTAAACACTGATGTTCTCTTGGATTCAGCAATAACAATTTTGGATAAAGATATGGAACTTGAATATTTCGAATTTGTAGATTTTGAAAATTTGGAAAAAATTGATACTATTAATAAAAGAACTCTCGTAGCAATAGCTGCAAAAATAAATAATGTAAGACTTATAGATAATGTAATACTGGAATAGCAAAGCTCAATGGCATACACAATATCAGAGAACCAATCTAATACTGTATTTTCTTTAACAAAAAATATTGTTAAGATGCTTCAGGTTGTATTCATGTTTTATGCCTTTTTAAGCCTTGTCTATTGGATTTTATACAGCGCAAATGTAAAAGGTATTGAAGACTATTTTTGGATATTTAAGCCCACATGGGATTTTATTAATATATTCTATACTTATAAATCCAATATAAACAATGAAACTATTGATTTTACCGGAGTTATCAGCGCAATTTTTTTAATAATATTTTCTAACTCATTTAAAAGTATTTATGACATTGTAGAAACAGCTGAACAAAAATATAAAATAGCTTTAAGCAAACAAATCGAAAGACAAAACAGGCAGGTAAACAAAAATCTCTCTGCAACAAAACAAACACCTAAAAGCACAACAGGATTTATTTTCCTTTTAGAAGTACAGATAACAAATCTGGCAAATTTTATACAAGAAGAAAATATGTCACCTGAAGCAATTGAAGCTTTAAAAGAAAAATTTTACAAGGCTCTATTGGATAACCTTAATCAAAATCAAATAAGCCAAAAAGGTCGTTATAAAAAGAAATTATTACTTGTATATAAAGATTTTAATTACATTGATGATTTTATTTTTTATACAAGAGAAACCTTGAACTCACTTTCTAGAGAATTCTACAAACCAAGTATAAAAATTGATTTTCTTGTAAGTATAAGCCGTTTGACTCCAACAGACAATATAAATGAAGAAGTAGGCATACTCGATACTATGATATGCCTCGGAATAAAAAATGAATTTATTTGTACAGCCGCATTTAAAATGAATTATGATGAAAAAGCCAAAAAACAATATAAGCTTATAACAAAAGGAATATATAATCTCTCCAGAAATCTCAATTTAACTAATAACCAAGAGATTTTCACATTGAAAGATTTTTAGTTTTTATGCCATTGCATTTAATTTTGATGCGGATTGGGCAGCATATTGTTTCTTTATAGCTTCTTCCTGAACTTCGGCTACTTCTTCTTTTTGCTCCTGAATTGACTTGCCGAATAAGGAATCACCGATTTTCTTAGTAACAGCCCCACCGAGCATACTGCCAATAATACCTGACAGACCGCCAACTATACCGCCAATTACTGTTCCAGCGACAGGAATTACTGAGCCGATTGCAGCACCAATAGCAGCACCTGCGGCAAAACCACCCATATTTAATGCTGAGCGGCCAATTTGCTTGAATCCGTCACCATTTTTAAATCCTTGTATAATAGCGGGGATTTCAAAAGCAATATTTAACAATATCGCAACAGTTCCGCCTTTGCCTTTAAGGGCTTTAAATAAGCCTTTTGCTTTTGATGCTTGTTTTGTACCATTTACAGCAAGCTTTTCGACTGCAACTTTTGTAATATCATCGGCACTTGAAGTTGCAATTGTTTTTCCTGTTAATTTAGCCCAGGCATTTTTTATAAAACCTTTAGATTTTACGCTTTCAATTCCATTTTGTGAGAGGAATTTTTTGATTGCAGCTTCATCAGGATTACCTGCTTTAAATAAATCTGTAATTTTATTAAAATATTCTTTGTATGTTTTTGAGCTTTTTCTAACTGCTTTTAATGTTCTGCTGTCAAAAACATCAGATGCCAACTTCATTGTTTTATCAAATGCTAAAACTTCATCACTGGAATTGTTTATAAAACTTCCGACTTTTTTCAAACCGCTACCGGTTGATTCACTCCATAAAGTTCTTGCACCTCTTCTTGTAGCTCCTGTCAAAACTCTTCCGAAAGAGTCTTCGCTTGCAAATGCTAACTTAAGTAAATTTCCTACTGCACCCATTTATACACCTATAAATTATATCTAACCTTACTACTTATATTAAAAAAAACATTTTGAAATCTTTAATTTACTTTAATTGTAAATTTGTTACAAAAAGTTAATATAATAACTTTAATGACTATATTGCTATTTAAGATATAATGAATTTATGGAAGTAAAACTAAAAATAACAAGACTAAAACACAATAAACAGTTACCAAAATATCAAACTGAAGGTTCTTCAGGAATGGATTTGTATGCTGCAATAGATAACGAGATTGAATTAAAACCTCTTGAAAGGACTCTTATACCAACGGGTATTACTATTGAGCTGCCTCAAGGTTTTGAAGCACAAATTAGAGCACGCTCCGGACTTGCAATAAAACATGGTATAACTCTTACAAATTCAGTAGGAACAATAGATGCTGACTATAGAGGTGAAATTTGTGTTGGACTAATTAATCTTTCAAATGAAACTTACACTGTAAAACCTGATGATAGAATTGCTCAAATGATAATTTGCAAAGTAGAAAAAGCACAACTTGAAATTGTACAAGAACTTGCAACAAGTTCAAGAGCTGATGGGGGATTTGGTTCTACAGGGTATTAATTACTTAAACAAATGAAAACCTGTAATAAAAGTCGTAACCAAAAACACTATGGATATATACATGGTCAGCTTATTTAAACCTGATTCTGCACTTTTTTGAGAAGAGAACAAGTTTGCTGCACCTCCGATTGAAGCTAATCCATCACCTTTTGGCGAATGTAACAACACTAAAACTATCAATAATAATGCTGATATAATTTGTATTATCCAAAAAAATGTTAACATTTTAACTCCTTAAATCCGGTTTATTCATTAATTTTATCATAAACAGAAAATTTTTCAGCAATATATCCAACATCTACACCTTTTATTAGCAGCCTCTTAATTTTTGATTTATCTCCGGCTATCAATGAAAAGCTGGATTTTGGAACTCTTAATATTTTTGCAAGATAATTAACAAGCTCTTTATTTGCTTTATTTTCCAAGGGCGGAGCAGAAATTTTCAGCTTAAGATATTCGTCATTATAACCGATAACAAAACTGTCAGATGAATTGGGAGTAATTTTTATTGAAATTACAACTCCTTTTTTATCTAATTTTAAAAACTTCATATCGCTCATAAAAATAATGTACTTCAAAATGAATTATATTTGAAGTATTGGTGATAAAAACTTTAAAAATCAATATTACACAGGATATATCTCTGGTCAAAAGCTAAAATAAGATGTAAAATAAATATACTAAGGAAGTTTGAACTGATATGACAGATAAAATAATTTTTCATGAACTAGAGCATATTTTACAAGCACAAAACCGCTCAAAAGATGAAATCGAAGCAATATTTAAGGCATACAAATTCGCAGAGAAATTACACGATGGCCAATACAGAATTAGTGAAGAACCTTATATTATACACCCGTTTGAAGTTGCAAAAATTCTGGCTGATTTAAGGGTAGACAAGAATACGGTAATAGCAGCTCTCCTGCACGATATTCTTGAAGATACAGATACAAAACCTGAAGAAATTGAAGCCGAATTCGGAGAAGATGTTTTAAATCTTGTAAAAGGTGTAACAAAGCTGGGAAAATATCAGTTTAAATCGCAAGAAGAACGACAAGCCGAAAACTTCCGTAAAATGTTTATTGCTATGGCTAACGATGTAAGAGTTATTTTTCTGAAACTTGCAGACAGGCTGCATAATATGCGAACACTTAATTATATGGCTCAAAATAAACAACAAAAAATTGCTAAAGAAACTCTTGATATATTTGCTCCTCTTGCTAACAGACTGGGTATCGGAAAAATAAAAGCCGAATTGGAAGATTTATCTCTAAGATATCTTAACCCCGAAAAATATTTTGAAATCGCTCAATTAGTTGCGCAAAAAAGAATTGAACGTGATTCAACTGTGCAAATGCTTATAGATAAAATTTCCATCAACTTGAAACAAAATAAAATAAACGCAGAAATAACAGGAAGAGCAAAGCACTATTACAGCATCTATAAAAAAATGACAAAACTGAATCTGGCTTTTCATGACCTTTATGACATAACTGCAGTGAGAGTTATTGTAGATACCGAACGTGAATGTTATGAAGTTTTAGGGGTAATACACTCTCAATTCAAACCAATTCCCGGCAGATTTAAAGATTATATCGCAATGCCCAAAAGTAACGGTTACAAATCTCTCCACACATCAGTTCTTGGACCTAGACAAAAACCACTTGAAGTCCAAATAAGAACAAAAGAAATGCACAAGATTGCCGAATACGGTGTTGCCGCTCACTGGCGCTACAAAGAATCCGGTTCGACAAAGGCCAACTCTGAATCCGATATTCAATTCTCCTGGATGAGAGAAATGGTTGAGATGGATAAAGAAACCAAAAATGCAAATGAATTTGTTGAAAAAGTGAAATTAGATTTATTTTCAAATCAGGTATTTGCATTTACTCCTAGGGGAGACGTCATAGACTTACCGCAAAATGCCACTCCTATAGATTTTGCCTTCAGAATTCACACTGATTTGGGTTATAGAACCACTGGGGCTCTGATTAACGGAAGGATAGCACAGCTTGATACAAAGCTTAAAAATGGCGATATTGTCGAAGTTTTCACATCAAAAAACGGAGCTCCAAAGCTTCACTGGCTAAACTTTGCAATTACAAAACAAGCTCAATCAAAAATCAGACAATGGTTTAAAAAACATAATAAGGATGAATATATAGCGCTTGGCAAAAATTTACTTGAAACAGAATTAACCAAAGCGGTTTTTGATGAACATATAAAGTCAGGAGAACTTTTAAAAGCAGCAAAAGCAATAAATTATCAAACTATAGAAGATATGTTTGCTGCCATAGGCAATAGTGAAACTACTGTAACAAAAGTCATAAATAAACTTAAAAAGCCGGTTGCAATAGAAACAACTAATTTTGTTGCCCAAAAGCAGATAAAAACAGGCAAAAATGACATCATCGGGCTCGAAGGAATGTTGTATAATATGGCAAAATGCTGTACCCCTCTTCCCGGAGAACCAATTGTGGGTGTAGTTACCAGAAGCAAGGGCGTTTCTGTTCACAGAGTAGACTGCAACTGCCTCGATGGAGCTCCGACTGAAAGATTAATGAAAGTTGAATGGGCTGATACAACAACCTCTAAAACTTATCTTGCTTTTATAAAAATTGATGTAGCTGATAAAGTGGGAATGTTGAAAGAAGTTATGACTAAAGTCACAGACTGCAACACTAATATAAACTATGCCAATGTTAAAGCAAACGCTGCAAAGAAACTGGGTGTCGTCGAACTTGGAATTGAAGTGGATAGCATAGAAAAGCTAAAAACTGTCATGAATGCCCTTCAAGCACTTCCTGATGTTCACTCTGTAAAAAGAATAAATTCAAATACTAAACAATGTCAGGTTTCTTTCCAAAAAAATACAAGTAAGAAAAAGAAAAAATAATGCTCTTATTATAAAACTCTTTGTTTTAATTTTTTTTCAAATTCTAATAACGCATCTTGCCCAACAAGCTGCTCCAGTGCAGCTCTTTTAGCAAGAAAGTCCAATTCTAACTGGGTTTTTTTATCTAATGCCTGTCTGTAAAAAGAGTCAGCAATTAAAAGACTTTCATTTTTGTCAGCCTTTGCTGCATTGAAGTTGTCATATCTCTTGGCTAAATTTTCATTTGACATTTTCAAAACATAAAATGCACTCATATAATCAAAATATTGACTTAACATCCGTTTTTGAAGTTCATCAACTTTTCTGATTAATATAATCATGTCCGCATCACTAACTTTTGTATATTTATAATTCAAATCCTTATCGGTAAAAGACATTGAATTGAGCAAAGAGCCTCCCATTAAAGCCCCTGTAGCAACAACCGGATTAATAAAACCTGCACCTGCAATTGTAGAAAAACTTGCAAGAGGTCTTATGATTTTTTTAACAATGCTCTCATCAGGTTTATCCTTTTCAGGATTTGAAAGCTTATATAATGCAAATTTTATAGTTTCACTCTTAGCAGCCGCACCCGACCAAAGGATTTGAACATCCTCAAGCATATCTGATTTTTCTATTTCTAATAACTTAGAAATTTCATTGGATAAATCCTTTAAAGTAGAATCAGAATACGCCATATTCTTTATATTTTCTCTGTCATAAGTCGAAATTTTTGAAATTTGTTGATTAGTCAAATCAATTTCTTTATATTCTTTTTCAATTTCAAATCCTGTACCTAACCTGTATGCAGGCGATTTAGGAGTTATTAAGTCATTTAAAGTAACTGCTGCATTTGCGCTTAAAGCAAATGAACTTATTAAAAACATTGATATTATTTTATTTATATTAATTTTCATAATATTTACTCTTTATTAATTTTCTCAGTGTTAAGAAGCTTGTTTTTAAGGGCATATTGGGACAAACTTAACTTATCTACAGTTTCTTTTCCAGCAAGTCTTTCAAGCTCCATATAATATTTTTTAGCAACTTGTTCCTGCTCAAATTCCTGCATTAATAAATCATCATAGAGTGCCGATGATATTGTAATTTCAAGATTATCATTCTTTTTTATGGCATTTGCATAATTTTTGTTATAAAGAATCATCTTGGCTCTTGTATCTTTGAGCTTTGTCAAAGAGCCTTTATAATTATAATATCCTGATATTATAGTATCCTGCAAATTTTCAATCATACCTGCAAGTTCAATCAACTCTGTATCAGTAAGAGGCGTAACCTGAGGATTTGCATTTTTATTTATATAATTATTAGCAAGTCTTCCTGTCGTGAAAGAAGCAGACTGCATAAGAGGATCAGCACCCATAAAACTAGGCAGAAATGTTGCACCGTAAACTATTGCTGACAAGCTCTTTGCCATAATTGAAGAATGGAGTCTTCTTTGGCTTTCAGGTGTGTTTAACTTTTTTAAAGTAAATTTAATCAAATCGTTCTTTTCAACCGTAGCTTTCCAAATTAAATCAAGATCTTTAAGCTCTTCTTCCTGCTGAATATCTATCAAATCCTTAAGCGTTTGTTTATCATCTATAACAATGCTGCTCGAAATTTTCTTATCAACAGGTTTTAAATCAATCGTTTTTTTCTGGGGATTATCAAGACCAATAACCTCAATTGCAAAAGATTGCAGCGACAAAAAACTACATAATATCAAACTCACTAACACTCTTTTAAACATCGACTAACCTCTCCCGATATATACAACTTTATAGCACATAAAACATATAGATGCCACATTTACACCAGTTTGATAAATAAAATTTAATAAGTATGGAAAAGTCGTATTATTTGAAATATAATAATAATTGCAAATTTAAGGAATATTGGTATGACAAATGTGAACAAAATAAAGCTCAATGATTTTGAAATAGGCGGAAAAATTTTAACTGTATTAGCAGGACCTTGTGCGATTGAAAGTAAAGATATCCTATTTAAAACAGCTGAAGAATTAAAAAAAATAACACAAGACTTAAATATTAACTTTATTTTTAAATCATCTTATGACAAAGCAAATCGCAGTTCTATAAAATCTTACAGAGGACTTGGAATAGAAGAAGGACTTAATCTTTTACAGCAGGTCAAAAAAGAATTTAATGTTCCAATAGTAACCGATATCCACAACCCTGAAGAAGCGGCTATAGCAGCTGAAGTTGCCGACGTACTTCAAATCCCTGCGTTTTTATGCAGACAAACTGATCTTTTAGTAGCTGCTGCTAAAACAGGGAAAATAATAAATATTAAAAAGGGACAGTTTCTTGCACCATCTCAGATGAAATCTATTGCTCAAAAAGCAGTTGACTCAGGAAATAACAAAATTACTATCACAGATAGAGGTGTGAGCTTCGGATATAATAATCTTGTAGTAGATATGAGAGCTATACCGATAATTCAGGAAATGGGATACCCTATAATTTTTGATGCCACACACAGCGTTCAAATCCCGGGCGGGGCAGGTGATTCATCTTCAGGCGATAGAAAATTTGTAGCAACTCTTGCAAAGGCAGCGGTTGCAGCAGGCGCAAACGGACTATTCTTCGAAGTTCACCCATGTCCTGATAAGGCTCTTTGTGACGGTGCTAATATGATTGATTTTAAAAAGGCAAAAGAATTGTTTAATATCTGCAATGAGATTTTTAAACTTGTCAGAAACTAAAAATATTTTGCCAAAACTTCATTAAGTTCAGTCTTTTCAGCTTCCGTCAATTTAACCAAAGGCAAACGCACATAATTTTTAATTATACCAAGCTGTGAAAGAGCTTCTTTAACCGGCACAGGATTTGGAGCCATAAATATTTTTTTAAACAAAGGATATAGCTTCAAATGATAGCTCTGAGCTTTTGCTATTTCACCTGATTTAAAGTTAGTAATCATGGATTTAATTTCTTTACCTGTTAAATGAGATGCAACACTAACTACCCCATATACGCCCAATGAAAGCATCGGAAGTGTCAAACTGTCATCACCTGAATAGATAACAAAATCATTCGGACAATTAATTTTTAAATCACTTATCAAATCCAAATCCGGATTACTTTGCTTTAAGGCAACAATATTTGAGAATTCTTTAGCAAGTTTCCCGACAGTCTGGGCGCACATATTTACGCCTGTTCTACCCGGGATATTATAAAGGATTATAGGCAGGTCAACCGCTTTTGCTATTGCTGAAAAGTGTTCATACATACCGCTTTGTGAGGGTTTGTTGTAATAAGGAACAACAGATAAAATTGCATCAGCTCCCAGCTCTTGTGCTTTTTTAGAAGCTTCAATTGCAGTTGATGTTGAATTTGAACTAGCACCCAGAACAAGCTTTACTCTGCCGTTAACTTTTTTCTTAACATATTTGAAAAGCTCTTCTTCTTCCTGATGAGTTAAGGTGGGAGATTCCCCTGTAGTACCTGCCACTAAAATTGCATCGGAGGCATTATTTATTAAATACTCGATTAAATTATCAAGCGATTTGTAGTCAATTTTAAGGTCTTTATCAAACGGTGTGACCATTGCAGTAATAACTTCACCTGCATTATATCTTATTGTCATAATAATTCTCCTTATATAATTTAAAATAACTGCATTTCTATAACTTTTTGAGCGATTCTGACTGTATTTAAAGCTGCACCGATTCTTAAATTATCAGCCACACACCACAGAGAAATAGCGTTTTCAAACGCCAAATCTTTTCTGATTCTGCCAACATATACAGGATTCTTACCTGCCGCCATAAAAGGAGTCGGGTATTCATAATTTTCAGGATTATCAACAACTTCAACTTCCCGGGAATTTTCAAGTAATTCTCTTGCTTTTGCAGAAGTAATTTCTCTTTCAAACTCAATTGTTACAGCCTCAGAATGTCCCACGAAAACAGGTACTCTCACTGCTGTACAAGAAATCGGCGTATTCTCTTTCAAATGAAGAATCTTAATTGTTTCATTCGTAACTTTCATTTCTTCTTTTGTATAGCCGTTTTCACAAAAAGAATCAATTTGAGGTATTACATTATATGCAATAGGCTTTTTAAACACTTTATTTTCATAAGCTTCACCCTTATTTGCCGCTTCAGTACTCTCCCTTAATTCATTTATAGCGTTTATCCCGGCACCACTGACTGACTGATAAGTACTTACAATAAGCCTTTTTATACCTGCATAGTCATGAAGAGGTTTTAAAACAGGCATAAGCTGTGAAGTAGAGCAATTGGGATTCGGTATTATCCCTTTATGAGTCCTTAAGTCCTCTTCATTAACTCCGACAATTACAAGCGGAGCGTCTTTATCCATTCTGAAAGCACTTGAATTGTCAATAAAAACTGCACCTCTTTTAACAGCTTCAGGCGCAAATTTCAAGCTTGTAGCACCTCCGGCTGAAGCAAGCACAATGTTTATTCCGTCAAAAGCTTCAGGTGTTGCTTCAATAATAGTATGTTGTTTTCCTTTAAATTCTATTTGTTTGCCGGCGCTTTTGCTGCTGGCTAAAAACTTAATGTCATTATAAGGAACATCAAGCTCTGTTAATATATTTAAAATTTCTCTTCCGACAACTCCTGTTGCACCTAATACTGCAATGTTTGGTAATCTCATTCGCTTTTCCTTTTTACATTATATTCTCTAAACCGTAAATAAAATCGTTAACTTTAGATATATGTTTAACCGCCATAATAACTCCTGCCATATAGCAACTTCTATCCATTGTATCGTGTTTTATTTTAAAAATCTGCCCGTTTGAACCGAAGATTACTTCCTGAGAAGCAATGTATCCCGGCATTCTGACTGAATGTATCCTTATATCAGAAGCTGCATTAGCTCCTCTTGCTCCTTTTATAAGTTCTGTTTCAGGACAATTACCGGTCGAAAAGTTTGATTGAATTTCTGCCATAAGTTGTGCTGTTTTAACTGCTGTTCCTGACGGTGCATCTTTTTTCTGATTGTGATGAAGCTCGATTATCTCCGCATTGTCAAAATATTTTGCAGCTTCTTTAGCAAACTTCATCATTAAAATCGCGCCTGTAGAAAAATTGGGAGCTATTAAGCAGCCTACTGACGATTTTTTTGAAAGTTCTCTTAACTCTTTAAGCTGATTTTCTGATAGTCCCGTAGTTCCTATTACTGATTTAACATTATTTTCCATATATAATTTAATATTTTCATAAATTGTTGATGGTTGTGTGAAATCCACAACAACATCAGGCTTTACAGTATTTATTGAATTTATTATATCAGAAGAAATTTTAACTCCTGCTTCCTGCCCTACAACAATAGAGCCTATGTCTTCACCTTCTTTAAAAACATCAATCGCAATTACTAATTTTAGGGCATCGTCACTTAATACCGCTTTTATAACTTCCTTGCCCATTTTACCCAAGGCGCCTACTACTGCTACTTTTATCATAATTTGCCTTTCTAATTCTCTTTAAGATTATCCCACATAAATATCTGATTCCAATTCAAAATTCATCTTTTTTATAATAAAAAATGGCCTTCCGTGCCATTTTTCGTAGTTTTAATAGTTCAAGTTATTATTCTTGAACTATCATTCCTTCTTTGCCTTACCTGCAACTACCCCTATTATACTAAGTGCAGTCATTATACTAGCAGGTATGAGTATATTTTTTATTTTGATTTTTTTAAGTTTTTTCAAATAATTTTGAGCTGAAATGAGCGATTCATCAAAACCTTTTTCAGCGGCTTCTGAAATCTTTTTTTTGTTTTCTTCAACGATTTTTATTATACTGTTTTCTTCAACACCAAGAGTATTAAGGAATGTTTTTATACTTTCATTCGCACAATTTATTATTTCAGGCACATACTCATCTTTATTGGGATTTTTTACAAATTCTTTAAGCGCATTTTCTGCAAATCCATGTCTTGATTTATTCACGAGATAACCAATAGCAGCGCCTGTTGAACCTGAAGCAACAACATCAACCGCTCCTTTTCTTCGGCTTTGGTATTCACTTGAATTTACTCTTCTAATCAAAATACATGCCCCATGCTGGAATTTTATACATCTATAATAATAAAATATTGATTTTTTTGCTATGGCTTTTTGGATAAAAAAATATTTATTTACAATTTAGCCAAAAAAATAAATTAATAACTTCCTTTTTGAGGCATTATTTATAAAAATTAGTATAATTATATATTAGGATTTTTTTGTACTAAAATAATATTATTGTAATTATGGAAAATACGAGGAAGATATGCCTGAAAGTAAACAAGTGGAATACAAAGACACGATTAACCTGCCCTCAACAACACTGGAGATGAGAGCTAACGCTGCACAAAAAGAATTAGTTACTCAAAAATTCTGGGATGAAATTAATGTTTATGAAAAGAATATTAGCCAACGGGACAAAAGCAACAAATTTATTCTTCATGACGGCCCTCCTTATTTAAGCTCGCCTAAAATCCACATAGGAACAGCTTTAAACAAGATTTTAAAAGATATTTTAATAAAATACAAATCTCAATCTGGCTTTTATGCTCCTTACGTTCCCGGATACGATGCTCATGGTCTTCCAATAGAAAATGCCGTTGTAAAAAAAATTAAGGGCGGAAGGGAAGCTGTAACCCCATTTGAACTTAGAGCAAAATGCAGAGAATTTGCACTCAATAATCTTAAAGGACAAGAAGCCGAATTTAAAAGACTTGGAGTCTGGGGTGATTGGGAACATCCGTATTTGACTATTGCGCCTGAATTTGAAGCGGAACAAATAAGAGTTTTCGGCGAAATGTATAAAAACGGGTACGTGGAAAAAGGCTTAAAACCCGTTTATTGGTGTGCATCTTGTGAAACAGCTCTCGCTGAAGCTGAAGTTGAATATGCAGACCACACTTCAACAAGTATATATGTAAGATTCAAATTCGATGAAGAAGATGCGCAAAAAGCATACCAAAAAGCAAATGTATCAAGTAATAATCCATTATACTCAGTAATATGGACAACAACCCCATGGACAATTCCATCTAATATGGCAATTTGTTTGAATGCAAAACTTGACTACACAATTTTTGAATATAAAAATGATAATTATTTAGTGGCAACTGATTTGTTAAAAGCATTTCTGGATGATGTCAAATGGGAAGAATCGGAGATAAAAGTTTTAGGGGAGAATGTAAAAGGCTCTGAGTTAGAACTGTTAAAAACTAATCATCCCTTGTATCAAAGAAAAAGTCCAATAATTTTAGGTGAACATGTTACTCTGGATGCAGGTACTGGCTGCGTACATACAGCTCCGGGGCATGGTCTCGAAGACTGGGAAGTAGGTCTTAAATACAATATCGAGGTTTTATCTCCTTTAAATTCAAAAGGAATATGGGAGAAAAGCAGCAGCTTTAATGATGAAGATTTAATAGGAATTCCTTACTATAAAGGTAATGCAATAGTTATAGAAAAACTTGAAAAAATCGGAGCTTTACTTGCAAAAAATGATATAAGCCACAGTTATCCTCACTGCTGGAGATGCAAAAAACCTGTTATTTATAGAGCTACAGCACAGTGGTTTGTTAAAGTTGACAGATTTAAAGAAAAAACTCTTGAAGCGATTAGAAATGTAAAATGGATTCCTCAAGCGGGTGAATTAAGAATTACAAACATGGTGGAAAGCCGCTCTGATTGGTGTATATCAAGACAAAGAGCCTGGGGAGTGCCTATTCCTGTATTTTACTGTGACGATTGCGGCGAGGTAATTGTTACCGACGAAACAATTAAGAGTGTTGCAAACATTTTTGATAAGGAAAGTTCGGACGCCTGGGTAAAATACAGCGCAAAAGAGCTTTTACCTGAAGGCTTTAAATGTCCTAAATGCTCAAGTGAAAATTTGAGAAAAGAAACAGATATTATGGATGTATGGTTTGATTCCGGCTGTACACATAGAGCAGTAGTAGCTAAAAGAAAAGATGAATTAGGAGAACTTCCTGTCGAAATGTATCTTGAAGGGTCAGACCAACATAGAGGCTGGTTCCAGTCTTCTTTACTGACTTCGGTTGCTACAACAGGAAAAGCCCCTTATAAATCAGTACTTACCCACGGGTTTGTTCTTGACGGAGAAGGAAGAAAAATGAGTAAGTCACTCGGAAATGTTGTTCTCCCAAGTGAAATAATCAAAATATATGGCACCGACGTTTTAAGATTATGGGCGGCATCCGTTGATTACAGAAACGACATAAAAATCGGGGACACCATAATAAAACAGCTGGTTGAAATATTCAAAAAAATAAGAAATACTAACAGATTTTTATTAGGAAATCTATTCGATTTTGACCCAGAAAACGATTATGTTGATTATAAAGATTTAAAAGAAATCGATAAATATGCATTGAATAAACTTCAAGACTTAATTAAAAACGTAACAGAAGCTTTTGAAGCATATGAATTCTATAAATATTATCAATACTTACAAAATTTTGCCGCAACCGACTTGAGTTCTTGCTATCTTGATATAGTAAAAGACAGACTCTATACGGCAGGCAAGAAATCCCTGTCAAGAAGAGCTTGTCAAACTGTACTATATGAAATTTCACAAACACTTGTAAGAGTGCTTGTTCCTGTTATGCCTTATCAGGCTGAGGATATCTGGCAAAACACTCCAAAAGCTCAAAGAAAAGGACTTGAAAGCATACTTCTTTCAGATTGGCCCAAAGTAAATGAAGAATTTGTAAATCAAGCTATTAATGAAAAATGGGAAGAAATTATAAAGCTGAGAGAAATAGTAACAAAAGCAATCGAACCGGTAAGAGCACAAAAAATTGTCGGGAGCTCACTGGAAACTGCCGTTTATATAAAAATAGATTGTGATGATTTTATAAAAGCATTTAAATTAGTTGAAGATGAGCTCAGCGACGTATTCATAACATCCCAGGCTGAGATTATTGAAAATGATATTGATAAAGAAATACTAAACAGCTACGAAGAAGGACCTTTTAAAGTATATGTAACAAGAGCCTCAGGAGAAAAATGCGAAAGATGCTGGAAATACAGAGAATTAGGCTTAATTACAGGACATGAAACAATATGTAAAGGATGTTTCGAAGCTATAAAATCATAAAATGTATAATATTATAAAATACCCGGTAATACTGCCGGGTATTTTTTTTAAATAGTTTTATTTTATAGCAATTTTCAAAAGAAAATTGTTTTTATAATTATATAAAAGGAGGGGGAAATATATGTCTATTTCAAAAATAACTGACACAACAAATTGTATTAAACCGAGTGGTGACATCGGATTATTTCAAAAGAAAGAACTGCCGCCCGGAATTCTTTCATTTGAGGATTTTTGTAAAGAAAACGGTATAAATCCAGGCTTAGCAGACTGTGATTTAATGATGAGAAATTTCAAAAAGGCTCAAGCATTATATAATGAATATTTAAAAGAAAATAATGTTGAAATAAATGATCCTCTTTCAAAACTTAAAGAAATACCGCTAGGAACTAAAGGATTAGACCCTAAATCCATTTATTGTTAGAAATTACAAATAATAATATTAAAAAGTCTCACTAATGTGAGACTTTTTTTTCAGATTTATATTTATCTACAAGCTGATACATGAATTTTCATCATGTTATAATCTAATAGAGATTATGCAGAAAGAAATTTATGAAACCCAATAATCCACTAGAGCAAGAGCTATTTGAGTCGGTTAAAAAAAATACGCCTGACTATATTAAAAATAACGTATTAATAGATATATCTAATAAAAATAAATTTATATTCAGATTAAAAAAAGAACATCTTTATGAATACAATGAAAACTTAAATCCACAAGGACTTAACCTAAAAAACTGGCTTATAAACTATATGAAAGAAGCTCAGGTTTCCACTGCGGGAATAAGAGGCCCCCAAAACATTTTGTGGCCGGATGACACCAGATTTCCCATAAATACTTTAGGAATAGCTCTTGCAACGCTTGCTAAGGCGCTTGTTGCAAAAGAAAATTATCCTGATTCAAAACTTGTAAAAATTGCAGGAAGAGAAGTGAGGTATAATTCTGATAAATTTCTGGAATTAATAGCAAGAGTTCAAGCCGCGCAAGGAATTGAAACATTCTTGCCTGTAGGCAGAAAAACTATACCTATTTGGCTGGCGTCTTTTCTTGCATTCAAACTCGACCTTATCGGGGGTGAATATATAACTGCAAGCCACAGTATAAGTGTAAAAAACGCTACTAAAGACCTCAATAATCAGGGAAGTCAGTATTTACCGGATGAATCTAATGCATTTGTAAAAAAAATATGTGACATCTTTGATATTGTTGAAAAAGAAGGCTATTACGATATTGAAATCGCTGAAAATGAAAATCCGCTGATTAATGAAAATTATATGGAAAAAATTGATGATGGAATTTCTCTATACAAGGAATATTTGCACAAAGGGGTCGGCAATGATTTTAACATTCAACTTATTAACTCTTTGAATAAAAAAATTATCATTGAAAATGTAGGAGGATGTGCCTACAGAACTTTAAGCAAACTGTTATTAGAACTTAAGATTTCAGACAGGTATGACTGGCTCAACACTAACGAAGATTCGTTTTTCCATGGGATAGGAAAGTTTGACAAAGACGAAGAGGGGAACAGTTGTTTTTATGATTATTCTGTTGATGCAACTGTTGTTGCTTATGATTCTGAATTCAATAAGCATTTTCCCGTCATAGAAACTTTAAATTACGATAAAAAATTAAAAGACTATCCGCTCTTGACACCAATTTTAATCACGGACCCGGACCATGACAGATTGACAATTTGCCAAATTGAGGATAAAAAAAATATACTTACTCTGGATAAAGCAGGCATAGATTATGTAGATTTAGGTAATGAAAGAGTCTTGTCTATTTTATCTGCGAATCAATCATTTCTTTTGATTATGGATTTTTGGACAAAGCAGCTTAAAAATTCAAACCTCTTTAATAATCACCCAAGATTTATAATAAAAACAACAGCCTCCTCAATGACCTGGGATGAATGGGCGGAATATAACAATGTTAAAGTTGTAAACGTACCTGTAGGCTTTAAAGAAATAGCTAGCGTAATGAAAAATGTCGAAGCTCAAATGAAAAATAATCCCGAAAAGGATGTGTTGATTACTGACGTATTTGAAAACAATATAAATCTTGGCACTAATCCGAGAGTATTATTTGCAGGTGAAGAATCAGGGGGCATGATTATCGGTGCTGAAGAGATTATAAAATCAAAAGCAGGAAGAGAAGCAATTGCTATGAGAGAAAAAAGTGCAACAGAAGCAATTATTATAGCCTCAGCTCTTGTAAGCAAACTTGAAAAACAAAATAAACCATTATCTCAAGCTTTAATCGAATTACATGACAAAAACAATATAAAAGCCAGGTACGACGTAAGAGAAGATATATCTTATTACAACGAATCCGAGCCTGATATAAATAAACTCGTTAAGGCAAAAAAGGAAGGTGAAGCGAAAAGAACAAAAAATGACCTCTTTTTTCTTTCCATTGCCGTTGCAAAACATAAATCACACATTACGCTTGAAGATGCCAAAAATATATTAAATTCAACTTTTGAGAATTTAGACTTTTCTGATTTAATTGATATAAGATTTGTAAATGACGGAACATATTTAAAGTTCACAGACAAATTCATAGAAATAAGGCCCTCAGGAACAGATGCCAAAACAAAAGCCTATGCCGGCGGTAAAAATAAAGATGAAGTGTTGAAGTTCGCCTCAACAATGGGACACTATGAAGGTAATTTAAATGAAAAATATATTGAATTAATCGGGAAAGACTATTACAATAAATCAAAAGACCTTTGCGTAGATATTTGTAAAAATTATATTAAAACGACATACAAAGATAACTTTCAAGTTCCTGACTACAATAAGACGCTTGAAATTTAACAACAGACAGACAGATAAGAGGAGACAAAAAATGCCAGAAGAACCAAAAATACTTGCGACAATACCTAGAAGCGCAACCGAACAATTGCAAATCGCAATAAATTCATATAAAGGCAAAAGCTATCTTGATTTAAGAATATTCTATACTACAGATGATGGTATAAACTGGAATCCTACTAAAAAGGGGGTTACAGTTTCACCTGATAATCTTGAACTTTTAAAAGATGCTATAGATGAAGCAATTCAAGAGCTCACAACACCAATAGAAGAATAATATGGAATTAACACAAGGCAACAAATCTAATGAAACTTCGGGCATATTGTATAAATATGCCCTAGTTCTTGTTGATATTCCTAAACTCGGGACTAAAACTTTCAGTTACTTAATACCTGAAGACCTTAAATACGAAATAAAAATCGGAAGTCCTGCCATAGTTCCATTCGGAGCAAGAAAACAGGTTAATGCCTTTGTTGTCGGATTTTCAAATTATCTTGAAGAAAACATAAAACCAAAACAAATTACAGAACTCATCGATGATAAACCTGTATTTGACTTAAATTACCTTGAGCTTTTAGAATGGGTTTCAAATTACTATTGCTGTGACTTAAATACTGTTATTCAATCTGCAATCCCTTTAAAATTTTTAAAGCAAAGTAAAAAATATATAAGTAAGACGGATAAAATCGCCTCTGAACATATTAATTTGCTCGGTGAGAATGAACTAAAAATTTTAAGCTTTATAAATGATAAACCTTTATCAGCAAATTACTTACAAAAACAGGCTAAAATCTCATATTCCGAATTTATAAAAGCAATACAAAAACTTAAATCACATAATTTAATTGAAATCGAAAATGTAATCGATGATAAAAAACAAAAAACTCAATATCAAAAAATAGCTGTTTTTAAAGACAAGAAGAATGCTACAAAAAAACAACTTAAAATACTTGATGAATTAGAAAAATTACAAGAAGTTGATTTAATTGAATTTGAAAAAACAGTAAAAACAACAAGAAATACAATACAAAAACTTGAAAAAGAAGGTTTTATTGAAATAAAAAAAATACAAAGATATAGAAATCCTCTATCAATATACCAAACCGAAAATAAGAAAGAAAGTCCAAATCTAAATGAAGAGCAAGAAATTGCTTATAATCTCATAGAAAGAAAAATCGATAATAAACAACAAGAGCCAATTTTGATTTATGGAGTTACAGGTTCGGGTAAAACTGAAATTTATTTCAAATTAATAGAAAAAATTATAAAAGAAGGCAGGAACATATTATTTCTTGCCCCTGAAATAGCCCTCGCATCACAGCTTACACAAAGGCTTGTAAAAAGATTTTCAACTGATGATATAGCTTTATGGCACAGCAGCATTTCTGATGGTGAAAAATTTGATGTATGGCAAAAACTTAAAAATAACGAAATAAGAATACTAATAGGAGCTCGCTCTGCTGTGTTTGCCCCATTAAAAAATATCGGGCTGATTATTATTGACGAAGAGCACGAAAATAGTTACAAACAAACGATACCTGCCCCAAGATATAATGCAAAAAATATTGCTGAAAAAATAGCTCAAATACATAATGCTTCTTTGGTTCTGGGCAGCGCTACTCCTGATATTTGCTCTTTCTATAAGGCTTTAAACTCAGATAATCTTGCAACTCTTAAAAAACGTTTTGCCGACTCCTCAATGGCAAAAGTTAGTATAATTGATATGAGACAGGAATATAATAAAGACTCAAAAAGTGTTTTTTCAAGAATTTTATTAGATAAAATTGAAAAAAATCTGCAAGATAAAAAGCAAACTTTACTACTAATAAACCGAAGGGGCTTTTCTACTCATACACAATGTCTTGAGTGCGGTGAAATAATTAAATGCACCAGCTGCGCAATTCCTATGATTCTACACAATGATAATACCTTAAAATGCCACTGGTGTAATCGACAAATAATATTGCCCAAACATTGCCCGAATTGCGGCTCTGAATTTATTAAAAGCTCTGGCTTAGGAACTCAAAAAATAGAAGTAATGCTAAATAAATTTTTCCCTACGGCTAAAATTGCTCGTCTGGATTCTGATGTAACAAGTACAAAAAATTCTCATTTTCACATTTTAAATGATTTCGAAACAGGCAAAATAGATATACTTATCGGAACTCAAATGATAGCAAAAGGGCTGGATAATAAAAATGTAACTTTGGTGGGTGTTCTAAGTGCAGATCAAAGCTTTAATCTACCGGATTACAGAGCAGCTGAAAGAGGCTTCCAGTTACTCACTCAGGTTGCAGGACGAGCCGGTAGAGGAGAATTTAATGGAGAAGCCTATTTCCAGACATCAAATCCGGATTTTTATGCGATTGAAACCGCAAAAAAACAAGATTACTTAAGGTTTTATGAGGAAGAAATTAAATCAAGAGAATTATTTGATTATCCCCCATTCAGCCAGATTATAAAAATCCTGACTGTTTCAAAAAATAGTCACAAAGCCGAAAAATCTGCGCAGGAAATTGCTTCTAGACTAAATCAAATTATTGAAAAAAAAGGAATCCAAGAAAAATTGATTGTCTTGGGACCAACAAACTGCATTCTGGAAAAAATCAATAATGAATACAGATTTCAAATACTAATAAAAAACAAAATTTATAAAAAAGGACACTATTTGATAAATTCATTTATTAAAACAATAAAAATAAATAATGATGTTAAGTTAATTGTCGATATAGAGCCTATTGATATTTTATAAAAAATCGAAAAAACCCGCCGGTCTGGGTTCATGTACACGAACTCTGCAATAAGTTGTTGAATTCGGAGAACACAAACTATTTACTGTATAAACTTTATTAAAAGCCAGCGAATTATCAGTATTATATTGATATAAAAGAGGACTTCCAACATTCGGAGGAAAAGAGTTAGAAACAGCAATTGCTTCCCTTAAAGGTACTCTCTTTAAAAGAACTTGAGAATAATTATTAGTATCCGATATATCAGTTAACTCGGCAGGGCATATTTTCTGATAGTTGCAAACCTGTACACTTGCTAAAACACTATCATCTCTATCTGAAATAGGAGACATTGGAAGAACCGTACCATCTTGCATAATCGCAAAAGCAGCAATATCCGGAAGTCTTTTTTCTGCATAACCTCTCGTATCCATAGTATTTGGTTCATCATCTCCATTTAAATCCACCAAAATTAAAGTCGCAGGTTGATTAAAATAATTTTTGCTTCCAACTGCAACCAGTCCACTACCAACATAAAATTTTTGACCATTAGTAAGCACAAAAGAAGGATTTGACAAGCTAAATCCTGTGGGCAAATCATTAAAAACTAAAGACGGACTAAATAAATACGTATAAGTACATGTGCTACTGCCACCAATCGTTGTAAAGTTATCAACAAGTAAGGAACAAAATGTTGCGGGCGCAACTATTGAAGAAAGTTTTGCGTTAGGAAGAGTGGAAGTAATTTCTCCAACTGACTGTTTTATATTCCTATAAGCTGCATGGTAAAGATATTTATTATTATCTGCTATTGTGCGCAAAGTTCTAATAGCCAAAACAGCTAAAACAGATAATAACATTAAAGACAGCAATATTTCTACTAAAGTAAAAGCTTTTCTTTTTGATTTCATATATTTTTCCAACTTATATTCTCACTTTAAAATTTGTTTTTATATATCTTAGCTGACAAAACGTAGTAGGAGAGGTACTTAAGCAAGCATTATCCACATAATAATCTTTGTCAAATCCACCTACAATCTTACAATAATTTAGAAATGAACTTGTAAGTCCTGCCTTGCAAAATGCCTCTCTAAATGTAAGAAATTTATTTCCTGACTCAGAAAGAACATATTCGCCTGTGTTAATTCCAGTGCTTTTATTATATTTACTGACAGTAACACTCAAATAAATTTTATCATCCGCTGCTTTACCTAATGGTAAAACTTCACCATTATCATATACCAAAAAAGCTACTATATCTCTGTTAATCTCATTAGGTCTCGCAGTCCCATTTATATCAACAGACATAATCCTATATCCGAAAGGAAGATCGGGAATTCTTCTGGAAAGATAAAAACGCTGTCCGTTAGAAAGTGAAAAATTTGGTTTATCAATAACAGTATCTGTTAAACCTAAAAATGGAGTTTCTTTTACAGAGATATAAAAATCATCTTGAGCAAGAGGATTTGCAATAATCTCGGCAGGGGTTAAAGCATGACAATTTATTTCATTCCCTGATATATTAACCATTTCAACAATTTTGGTACAAAATTCAGAATCATTTTCGTCCAGTTTTGAAGAAGCACTTTCTGAAAGTAATTGCCCGGTTATTTTCTGGATATTATTAAAAACGAAAGAATAAAGCTGATTATAACCATATGTGTTATTTTTATTGTTGCTGATTATAATAGCGGCAATAATACCAAGGACTACCAGCATTATAAGAATTTCCGCAAGGCTGAACCCTTTTTTATTTGTCATTATAAACTTCCTTTTTTAAATAATTATGGCAATCCTCATAGTTATTTAAATTAATTATAGCACTTTCACCAAGTAAAGAGTAGCTATCGACATTTAAGACAGTTCTGTTCTCTCCTATAGCAATTACAGGTATTTTATTCTTTAGGGAATCAAAAACAATAGAAGCACCCAAAGAATTACCAGGCATAATCAATGAAGCTATGTCATTTAAATTAAGATAATTATCATTAATACCTTCATATATTAAAGGTGCATTATTTAATCCCAACATAAGGCAGGGTAAAAAAGTCGGAGTAATATATTCAGCGGCAGCTCTTGAATCTACAATATCTGTTGTAATAGTTATATTTTCAAAGGCAGGAGAATGCACAACCGGCATTAGAAGCTCACTTGTTAAATAGTGTGAAATAATAGCCTCAACACCACCGATTATATCAGGGGCATTGCCTATTTTATAATCATCTTCAGGCGGTTCATCAAATTTACAAACGACAGCTAAAGCCTCTGCCCCTTTTGCTATCATTTTTTTTGCGGCTTTTAAAAGTGTTTGGGGATTTTCTACTCCCCCTGAAGAGATATTATTTGAAGTCATAAAGAATTCAACTCCGGCTTCTTCTTCGGATATTTCATAGCCTACCATATCAATACCATAAACTGTTTTAACCGCATTAAGGGTGTTTATATGCACATTTAATATATTTTGTGATATAGATTTATCAAATATAACTCCGATTTTATTATGTTTTGACGGAATTAAGGAAATATTTTTTTTGAACAGTTGAGTTATCGTCCAACCTTCTGTATAAAGCATATTAGAGGTAATCCCTGAAAAACATGCAGCATTTACAACATTTGGATTTACAATTAATTGAAAATCTTTTGCAATTTTTTGTGCATAAACACTTGCATCCCCGGCATAACCTCCAATAGAAGCGCCTATCCCGGTAGGAACAATAAATACCGATGTTTTTCTTTTAAAATTATCCTTCATTTTTATATATCAATAGACTCATTAGCTTTTAAAATTATACCTTTTTGCCCTTGCTCTTCAAGCGCAGTTACAAAGCTAATAACATCAGCTTTTATAACATCAAACGTATTATAGTGCATTGGAATGATTTCCTTCGCATTAAGCATCTTGGCAGCATACAAAGCTTCGGGGATTCCCATTGTAAAATGACCACCAATAGGTAATAAAGCATAGTATGGCTTATAGAAATCACCTATAAGTTTCATTTCGGTATTCATGGCCGTATCTCCGGCATGAAATATTCTAACTCCACCAATATCGAACAATATGCTTGCCGCACAACCTGCATAATGCCCATCAGGAGTAGAACTACTATGAAATGCAGGTAAAAACCAACTGCTTCCCCACTCAAACTTAATTTCTCCCCCTAAAGCAACAGGAATTGTATTTACTCCTCTGGCCTGACAATAATTTGCTAGCTCAAAGACTGCAACTATAACAGCACCTGTTGTCTGAGCAAGCGCCAATGCGTCACCCAAATGATCGCCATGCCCATGTGTTAAAAATATATGAGTAATCTGGGTATCTCTTACATCAAATTTAACAGAAGGGTTTTGGGAAATAAACGGGTCAATTAATATGCCATATTCACCATTTTTTATAAAAAAAGCACTATGCCCTAAATATCTTAATTCATTCATAGATATCCCCCCTTTGTTCAAATAAATTATATCAAATAGGATTTATTTTTGAAAGCAATAATTTTCTTGACTGTAAAAAATGTTGTTGCTAAACTTGTAAATACGACCGGGATGTAGCGCAGTTTGGTAGCGCACCTCGCTTGGGACGAGGGGGTCGCACGTTCGAATCGTGTCATCCCGACCATCTAAAAAGGGAGCTAGAAAATAGCCCCTTTTTGCTTTTATTTTTGTTTCGGTGTGCAATCCTTTTAGCACATTCCAAAATTGAGGGGGCTCATCTATACCGGTTTTCCTTAAGGTACGACCTATTTGTGTTACGTTAGGGTCACTCCCACGCGCAAAAGTATTTTTTATTAGTTGAGCATTATTAATTTTTGTACGAAGTTTATATATATTAAACGGCTTAAAATCCTTACCAATTCTAACCTGCCTGAATATTGCTGGACCGAAGAATCCAACTTTATTAAAATCGCAGATACTAAAACAATTGGAGCAGTAGTTGCAGCACCTATTGCAGCTCCGGCGTGTGCAAATGCCCTTTTCACCACATATTTATATGGAAGATTCAATGCAAGGGAATATTGATTCTTATACTATTTAATAGCAGTTTGTAATTCTTCTTATAAAATATTGACTGGTTTTTTGTTGTTATAAATAATTCTCAAACCTTCTGCATTATTTTCATAAATTGATAATGAATCAACCAAATCTGATTTTTTTAATTGAGCAATTAGATTTTTATTCGCTTTTGTCCTTTTATAAATAAAAAGAGGATCAGTAAATTTGTCTAATGTTTTGTTTCTGAGCAGAGCCCTTTCAACACAACTATGAAGTTCTGTGTTAATATGCACTATTGATACATTATAACCATTATTTTTGGCAGCAACAGCAAGTCTGTCAATATATTCCATCATCCCAGTGGTTGGCAATACAATATTCTTGCCTTTATTAAATATTTCCGGAATAAGACCTTTTTGAAGTATGTGCTGAGACAAATTATGAAAATTCAAATTAGCCTGATCCGTTTCATCTCCATTTAGTAATCTTTTTATAATATCCACATCTGCTATATAATAATCTTTATCCAAGCCGTTTTGTTTTATATAAGTTGATTTTCCTGAGCCGGCAAGCCCTGTTACAATCACCATTTTTCTATCAGAAGGGACATTTGAGAGTTTTTCTAATTCAATTTGATGTGCCTCTCTAGTTAGCTCTGTATAACTCTCGTCAGATGGCAATACATTATTATTTCTAAGCGATTTTCTCATATTTAAGATATAATCATCATCATATTTAGTGAGTTTTATTCTATGCTGAATGAAATAATCATAATCTTTTGCAGATATGTTCTCTGGAAAATGCTCTACTAATCTAATTAATGTTTCATCTTTCAATATTTTTTTTCTGGACAGATATGAAATAAGTCCTTTAGGAAAAGTTTTTATTTTTGGTAGATCAGGTATTGTATTAAATTGAGAATTAATTGTTTTACAGAATACATCCGACTTATGTGGTGCATGACTTACTTTATGCCAAGCAATTTTAGATTTTATTACTGGTTTTAAATTATCACTTTTAAAAAATTTTATTAATGCCATCTGAATATTTCAATTCTGTTAAATACATATTTAGAATATTAAAAAACTTAATTTTATTTTTTTGCTACTGGATTATAAAAAATAATAACACAAATAAAACCACGACTCTTAAGGGCTCAGCAAAACTCATAGCTGGTTATCGGTACTCACTCTATGAACACTCAACCAGAAAACAGCCCATTTTTGCTGTAGAAATGTATACTTGAAACTTTTTCATACAATATCAAAAATATGAAAAAGAATTAGTCTGTAGTTTGGGCACAGCATACTTTTGATTCACAATTTTGACGAAACGTTAATATTTGGAATATTTGACAGTTTACGGTAAAATATACCTTATGGGAGCGGTATGATAAAGATAATAAACAAAATCATTAATACTGAGATAAATAACGAATTAGAAAATATAAATATATTTTTATCCGATAAAACATCTCTGCCAGAATATATCGAAAACACAATGGAAAATTATAGGTGTTTACCGGCGGTTAAGGATGAGCATAATCAGATTGCAATGACTTATGATCAAGTTTTGGATAATATCAAATTGATTGCTTCTTCTATGCAGGTTTCGGGAATTCAAAAAGGCGATTTTGTAACATTCCTTTCCGAAAACAATGGTAACCATTTTATTTTTAATCAAGGTATTATGAAAGCTGGTGCTGTTTCTGTATTGAGAGGTGCAGAAACTGAAAAAAGTGAATTGCAATACATTTTAGAACACAGCGAGAGTAAGGCTGTTATTTTATCTGATTATAAATTGCTAACCAAATTTCATGACGATTTTCGTGATAGTAGCTATATAAAATTTATAGTTATTATTTTTGACAAGAGTGAAAACTGCAAACATAACTTGAATATTCCTGTTTATTCATTTGAAGAATTTATTAATCTGGGAAAAAATCACGATTTTGTCAATCCAAACCTAACAGTAGATGATAATGCTGAAATGCTATATACATCTGGCACAACTGGATTTCCGAAGGGGGTCCTTTTGTCTCATCGAAATCTATTATCCCAATTTCCTACTATTTCCAACGGATTAGGAATTAAATGCGGTGAAAAATCACTGCAAATTTTACCTATATGGCATTCTTACGAAAGCACAACCCAGGCACTTTTCTTTGCTACCGGTTGTTACCTGCATTTTACAACGTTGACTAATTTAAAAAAAGATTTAAAAAAATATGACATTGACCTTTTTATGTCTGTACCTCGCATTTGGGAAGCACTTAGATTGGGGATATATCAAAAATTTAAACAAAAATCAAAATTAAGTTATTACCTTTTTGATTTTGCGATAAAAATTAGTATAAAGTACAAAATTCATAAAATGTACAGCGAACAAAGAATTACGAACAAGCAAACAAGTTATAAAAAACTTTCAAAGTTATATCATACAATTGCAAGAAGTTTAATAAAGCCTATGCATGTTTACTTTACTAATACGATTTATAAAAGCTTAAAAAATGCAGTCGGATTAAATTTTAGAGCTTCTTTTTCTGGTGGAGGTTCGCTATCACTTAGGGATGAGCTTTTTTATGATGCTATTGGCGTAAATATAAGAACTGGTTATGGACTAACAGAAACGTCGCCTGATCTGACATTAAGACACGCTAATGACAAAAATTATCTATCTTCTGTAGGGAAACCTATTCAAGGTACTGAAATAAAAATTGTTGATCCTTCAACACATACAGAGTTGGGGATTTTCCAACAAGGATTAGTATTTGTTAGAGGGCCTCAAGTTATGAAAGGTTACTATAAAGACATAGAGGCAACTAAAAAAGTTATTGACGCTGAGGGGTGGTTTAACACTGGTGATTTAGGCTGGTTAACTTCAGATAATCATTTGGTTTTAGTCGGCAGATTAAAAGAGACAATAGTTTTATCTAACGGAGAAAATGTTGAGCCGGTTCCTATTGAGGAAGCCTGTTTGGGAAGTGAATTTATAGAGCAAATTGTACTTGTTGGTCAAGATAAAAACAGCATAGGAGCCTTAGTTGTTCCAACTCAGGAAGCTTTGCAAAAATGCGGATTGGTTTTGAATGAACTAAAAAAAGGTACAAATTTATCTATAAAAAATCCGGATTTGCGTGAACTTATAAAATCGGAAATAGACTCTTATATAAAAAATAAACCTAATTTGAAACCATTTGAAAAAATTAAAAAAATCGAAATTTTAAAAGAATCTTTCAATCAAGAAAACAAACTCTTAAGCAAAACGGGAAAAACCAAAAGAAATAATATTTTTAATGAATATCAAGAAATTATTGCGAAAATGTTTTCGGATAGGGAATATTAGAGCATTAAATTATAACATATGATTTGTTAAATATCCCAAAACAAGCTTTAAAAACACATTTATGGTGCTTTTCTCTTAAACGTTTTTACCAGATTTAAATCTTGTTATTGGACAAGATTTAGAATTATTAAACTAATTTTACAATTTATAATCTTTTTAACATTTTATTTTTTTGAGGTGTTTTGATTGAGGTATGATGATACACTTAATCAATTCTTATACTCATTTAAACTCTATAAATAATCAAAAGTATAAAAGTCCGCCATTTAAAATTAACACATTATCCTTCGATACAGTATCATTTGGTGCAGTTAAAAAGAATGGGCTCGAAGGTTTTGATTTGGTTTGTGCAAATATCTTTAAAGCCCCTTTAGAAAAATTCAAATCCCCTAATGATATGAAAAAGTGGGCATCTAACGAACTTAGAAACTTGTTTAAGGAAAATTTTTTGGGTCGAGATGAAAAAACTTTATATAACAGAGAAGAAATTTTGTATGGGTGGAAAAAAGCTTTGTCAGCTGATAAATATCGTCAAAACCCTTCTTTAGCTTTGATTATCTATTCATCAATTACTAAAGGCTTAAAAGCAAATTCTGACAATCTCCCTTACATATATAATTCAAACGTTCTTGATATGACCGTAGACGAACTTGAAAAAAAATTAAAAAATGAACCAAAATTATTGTTTGATTTTTCAAAAATTTATAACAATAACCTCCGTAAATATTATGATTTACCAAAACAAGGTTGGACTAAATTCCCTTCACTAGAACATGATAGTGATAATTTCATATTCAATTTAGACAAATTAAAAGTATTTAGTGCTCGGACTTGGTGTACTAAAAATGAAAAAACCGAAAATTATCTCATTGGTGGTGATTTATATATTTATACTGATAAATATAAACCTCAAATCTGCATAAGGATGAATGGCGATTCTATAGAGGAAATACAGGGAAGAAAAAATGATTCAAAAATCCCACCAAAATATATTCCCCAAGTTGAAGATATTGTAAAACGAGAAAACCTCAAAGGGGCAGATTCTTACATAAAGAAAGCAAAGAAAGTATTTTTGGAACAACAACAATACAAAAAAGATATTCAGCACTTAATTGATTCAAAAGACTATAATTCGATTTTAAATTATTTTAATATTAAAACAACTCAATTATCAAATGGTAAAATGGAAATTTCAGAATATCATCAACCATCTAATAATGTTACTTTCAGGGATTTGGAAATTGATGAAAAAGAAATGATGAGTAATATAGAAAAAATTTCAGGTAAGGCAATTTTTACAAATTCATCATTGGAAACATTGGGCAATATTACTGAAATTGGTGGATTTGCTAACTTAAATGGACTTAGTAGTCTTGGAAAATTGAAGTGCATAAAAGGTGGTGCGGTTTTTTCTAATTCTAAAATTACAAGTCTTGACGGTTTGAAATATATTGGAGGAGCAGCTGATTTTTCAAATTCAAATGTAATTGATTTATCAGAATTGGAAATTATTAGTGGTGATGCATTCTTTGAACATTCAAAGATCAAAAATTTCGGAAATCTAAAAGAAATTAAAGGGGATGCATTTGTGAGAAATTCAATAAAACTTCCTAAAAATATTCGTATTGGTGGAGAAATCAAATAAATAATATTCTATTTAACGAAATATCTATTTATGATTTTCATGGGATTTTATTGAATTTTTCAAATACATAAGGTTTATTTCTATAAGAATAATAAAGTGGAATAGATGCATTGTTTTTAGTTATCACCACAGGATTTAGATTTTTAGGTGATTTATTTATTAAGAAAAGAATAAAAGACAATATTCCTACCCCAGCTAATATAAAAGGTAAAATATTACTTACCTTCGAATGTTTCAAGCTGTCTTTAGCTTCTATAATCGTCTTTGTTGTATTCTTTTGTCTTTTTAAGTTTTTATTCTTAAAAAACAACTTATTTGCATTTTTATAAAAAATCTTATCAATTATATCATCAGCTTCAGAGGCCAATTCTGAATCATTTTTAATTGCATTTTTAACTTCTCTGATAAACTTTGGATAAGTGTTAAAATCTCTGGAATATTCAGCAATTGGAGCATCAGAACCAAATAAAAGCCTTTCGATATGGTCTCCTTTAGAGGTATTTTTTAACCTTTTTATTGCATAAATAATATCATTTTTATTTCCGTCAAAAGTGTTAATATTCACCCAAGAGATATCGGCATATAAATTGGCATCTCCATTTTCAATAGCATTTAGCAAAGTATTAACAGTCTTCTCATGAACCTTTGAACCGCCCGCTCCCATATGTGCCATAATTACAGGTACATTAGGAAAGTTTCTGGCAATCTTATAGATTTCTTCAGGATTTGAATATCTTTTAGATTGTTCAACGAAATCTTCGAACCCCGGGGATAAATTGATACCGCAATGAAAAACGCAAGGTAAATTATGTTCTTGAGCAAATTTTAGGTATGGTTTATATTTATCATCTGATGCAATTAATTTATGATTATCAGGATGAAATTTTAAGCCAATAAACTTACCCGGATGGTTTTTAAATAGATTTATAATATTTTTAACAGAACCTGTTTTGGGCTGACAAACAGCAATAGGAAAAGCCTTAGGATAATTAGCGCACTCTTCTAAAAGTCTTAAATTGCCTTTAATTTCATTCATTAACGGATTTCCGTCCGGGGTTGTTTTTATACATTCCAACGTAGACACTATTATCTTTTCAACATTATCACCATTACTTTTTGCTGTGTTGGTAACCTGAAATACATCCGCTAATGTATAAGGCAAATTATTTGGCTTATCCCAATGCCCCACATGTGTATGTGAATCAATAATCTTACCTTTGAAAGATATTCTAGTCGCATCGACATTTATCATAAATATCTTCTATCAGTTATGCTTTTATCAAAACTTCTATAAATATAATTAACCTGCATAAAACCTTGATATTATTAACTAACTTTAAATTTTATAAACCCTAAAACGAATATTTTTTGCTAATTTGGATACAAAGATTCGATTAAAATATTATAATTAAATTTAAGGTAGTAAATTAAAACAATATGAAAGCTAAAAACAAACCTAATGTTTTATATGCTATTTCTAATAAATGTTTTGATTCTACTTTTAAATCTATTTTAAAGCAGATTGAATGTCTATCACGAATAAATACTGTATCATGTGATTTACAAGGTTATTATAAAGTTTTTTGCTGCCAATACTTTAGCCTGTCTTAGATTGAATCTCAGGTCATGTAAGCTGATATATACATTTAGTTTTTTTCAATAATGATATAACTAGTATTAGCTATGTATACAATATAAGATAATGATGTTATAATACGTAAGAATTATTCAGCATTAATGGCTATGGAACCTAATCAAAAGAAACAGTTTATATTTAATAATATCTTTGTCCTAATTTATTATATTATTTTAATTATTTTAGCCATTTTGAACATAAAAATATTATCAGGATTAATCATTTGGAATGATGACATATGTGCATCTCTTGCCAACGGCATAGATGTAAAGAATTATTTGGCTTACTTTATATCTACGCCTGATCATGGCTTTTATTTTTCATATTTTTTAAATGTACTAATTGCAAAACTAATCCCGGATTTATTTAACATAAATATACAAGACTTTTCGATTTCTTATGGTTCAGTTATAAGAAGCATATTATTAACACTTATACCATTGTGTCTTTCTCATTTTTTATTTATAAAATTAAAAAAAAATAACATCCTTTTCCCGATATCATTAATTATTTGCTATCTGTTAACTTGGTATACTATATTCAGTTGGAATTACTCTATTACCGGTCTAACTTGTTTTTTTAGGTTATTTTTTCCTATTGTTCCTTTTACTTTATTTCTTTTACTTTGGCAAAAAAAAATAGTTTATAATAATAAATTAAATACTTCTGACCTAATTATTTTGTCATTGATTTCTTTTATATTACCGATTACATCAGAAATAACCCTTGCAATGGGAACAATTCTTGTATTTATTTTTACATTCATAGATGTATTGAGAAACAAGAAAAAATACAATAAAATAAATAATCACAAGCTTTACTATCCTTTGTTTTCAAACATAATAGGACTTGTAATATTATTAAATACAAAAATGTTTTGGGCAAATTTTTTTATAAAAGAAAACGTTGGATCTTTAAAAGAAATAAAATTAATTAACTTCTCAGAAATTTATAGTTGTTTGGGATATTTAATAAAAGATGTTCTACTACCAAATTACTTATTTATAGCTTTAACCATTATTTCAATTTTATTATTAAGCTTTTTTAAAACCCCACATGATTTAAAAAAAAGAGCCGCTGCCTTTTCAATATCTATCACTATTGCATTATTTACGCATTTCATTTTATTATTTAAAGAAACACCGCCGGGATATCCAACAAAATATTTCATTTCCCATCCTGATTTTAAACCTTTATTTATGTTAGTTTTTATACTAATATCATTCATTCCGATATCGATTATACTTAAAAGGATACAACTTAAAAGGCAATCTTTTATAACCTCAATTATACTTACTATACTGACAATATATGCCTTTAATCAAATCGACTTTAAATCAAAAATAGCTGAAATTGAGAATCTAATACGAATAAAAAAAATAAGTTTCTACCTAAGAGATAAAGCATTTTTTACCCAATACAACAATCAAAATGGACCTAAACCAATATTAATTTCTTTTTTGGGAGAACCGCAACATGTAATGACTTATTATTTTAAAAGAATTTACAATATTGATATTGCACCAAGTGAGATAAAAGATATGTCAGAACAAGAAAAAACAAAATTCCAAAAAGAAATAGATACTGAAAGGGGAAAAAATTATAATCAAAAACTTGAATTTAAAAAACTAAAATACTAATCTAATATACTAAACTTTATTCTTATAATAAATTATAGTATTGAAAATTTAAAACCTTTATAGTAAACTCAAATTTATGCGGAAGTAGCTCAGTTGGTAGAGCATCTGCCTTCCAAGCAGAATGTCGCGAGTTCGAGCCTCGTCTTCCGCTAATTTATTGAGGATATATCCAATAAATTAGCTATATAACTAATTTATTGTTCCTTTTTTAAAAATAAAATATGTTAATATGGCGGCATGGCCAAGTGGTAAGGCAGAAGCCTGCAAAGCTTTTATCCCCCAGTTCGAATCTGGGTGCCGCCTAATAATAAGACCGAGTACTAATCGGTCTTTTTATTATTTTGCTAACAAATTATTTTTTTTTTAAGAATTATACAATTAAAATCTTAGAAAGGAAAATATTATGCAAATATCGAAAATAAATACAATAAATTCAAATCCTAATTTCTGCGCCAAATTCTCAAAAGAAATAAAATCCCAAATAGAAGATGGAAAACAGCGCTATCAGGAAGATAAAAAAGCACTTGCTTACTACAATTTGAGAGTAAATGAAGCGAAATCAGTTCAACCCGAAATCACTATAGATACTTACAACCCGGGTAGTAGCCTGGAAAATATTTACGGCAAAGATATAGTTGTATTTAAAAGAGACGGCATAACAATCTGCAGACCAATGATACAAAAAGCAAGAGCTGTTACTTATATAGAAGCAGATGACTTAAAAACATTAGAAGGTGTCACTGCTCTTGGCGAAAGTTTAAGAAGTATTTAGTTAATTTATTTAATTAAATCCTATGTTGTAAGGGATTTTTTATGCAATGTAATTATCTTTAACTTATCATTGCGTGAGAGATGCTTTATCCTGTATTCTTCTTTCATGGCTTCATTTTTTGTGTCAAATTCTCTGATATAAACAATTTTAGAAGGCCTATTTGCTCTTGTAAATTTAGAAGCCGTGCCTTCAAGATGTTTTTGGAATCTTTTATCAACATCATCTGTATAACCGCAATAGAGCTTATTATTCTCAGTTTCTAATATATAAACATAAAATTTCTTACACACGTTCTTTAACCTTATCTAAAATTTCAAGAATTTTTGAATATGAATCCTCTCTGACGAGGTTAAAACGAAACTCTGAAGAACCTCTAACACCTTTTATATAATAAGGATAAAATTTTCTCATAAACTTGATTCCGACTTCTTCGCCTCTGAGTGCAATCTCCATATCCAGATGCTCTTTTAAAATATCAATTTTCTCACCCAAAGAAGGTTCTTCAAGCATAGAACCTGTCAAAAGATAATACTCTATTCTATAAAGCAAATCCGGATTTCCTATGCAGCCTCTTGCTACAGCAATCCCGTCAGCTTTTGTAGCATCAAGGCATTCAACAGCATTTTGCACTGAACTTATATCACCATTAGCAAAAACCGGAATATCAACAGCATTTTTAAGCTTAGAAAGTTCTGCCCAGTCAGCTTTTCCTGAATATAGCTGCACCTTTGTTCTTGCGTGAACGGTAATGGCATCAGCTCCTGATTTTTGCATTAATTCGGCGAACTCAACAAAATTTTTCTCAGTACTATGCCATCCGAGCCTAAATTTGCAAGTTACAGGCAGATTAACCTCATCTTTAACTGCTTTAATTATGTCAGAAGCCAAATTAGGATTTCTCATTAATGCGCACCCGTCAGAACCTTTTACAATTTTACCGACAGGACAACCCATATTAATATCTATAATTGATGCTCTTTTTTCAAGTATTTTAGCTGCCTTCGCCATAATATGCGGTTTGTGCCCTGATAATTGAAAAGCAACAGGATGCTCGGATTCTTCAGAACAAAGTATTGTTCCTCTGGGATTTTGCACTAATGCCTCAGAACTTACCATCTCAGTTGTTAACAGACAAGTTCTCGAATATTTCCTAACTAATTTTCGTTGCACATAATCAGTTATACCTGCCATAGGGGCAAGGCTAACGCAACTATTCAATTCCAAACTCCCGATTTTTAACTTTTTGTTATTTTGTGTCATATTTTCTGAGTTCAAGAGTTCTTTTTCTTGCATATTTTGTATAATCATTTTCTTCAGGTTTTGTTTCAAGATATTTTCTATAATTGATCAATGCTTCTTTATATTTACCTAATGAATCATAATCTATAGCAAGTGAATAATATGCTAATGTCAAATCACTGCTGTTTCTAATCGCATTTTGATAATCCATTATGGCTAGTGAATATTTTGATTGAGCATCGTAAACCATTCCTCTGTAATAGTAAGCTGTTGCATTTTTTGAATCTTTAAATAAAATATCATTTAAGATTTTCATTGCCTCAACATACTTTTTGACATCATAATAGTTTAGAGCTTTTTCTAATTGAGTGTTATTTTCCTGCTCCACAATGAATTTTATAAGATTTTTTACTTTTTCATTGTTTTTATCAATTGCAATAGCTTTATTAAGGTAAGATTTTGCATTTATATAATCATCCATATTCAGATATATTGAACCAATATAATATAAAATATCAGGATCTGAAGGCTTAAGAGCAAGCGCTTTTTTATAGTAGTCCAGGGCAAATTTATAATTTTCTAATGCCTGATAACAAGCTGCAATTCCGACAAGAGAATCTGGGGTAGGAGGCTGCACTTTAGAATAATTAGTTATAGCAAGTTGATAGTTACCCTGCTCGAATAATTTTGTGGCTTCGCCATATACATTATTAGAGATTTCTGCTTTTATAGAATCATACTGTTTCTTAACCTCAAGATTTTCAGGGAACAATCCTTTAGCATTCGTAATAGTAGATAATGCCAAGCTTAAATTTTTCTTCTGCCTGTAAACCTGCGATAAATTTATGTAGGCATCAACATTTTTCGGATCAAATTTTATTGTTTCGTTATAGTATGTTATTGAATCATCTAATTTACCTGCTTTATGTAGTTCATATGCAAAATCATAATAAGTTGAAGCGCTCATAGGCTGATTTTGTACGTTCTGATACAAGTAAGACAGTACCTGTTCTGCAGGCATTGTTGATTTTAACAAATCAAAAAGCTGGCTCTTAGCTTCATTATTAGTTGGATCATAGCTTGAAGCGAGTTTATATTCTCTAATTGCCTCTTCATTTTGACCTAACTCTTTTAAACACTGTGCTTTATATATATGAGCCTGAACATGGTTTGGATAAAGCTGCAAAATAGAATTGTAAACTGCAATCGCACCATCATAATTCTTCTGGCTCTGGTATAATGTTCCAAGGTTCAATCTGGTTGTGGCATTTGAAGGATTAATTGCTTCAGCTTTTTTATACTCTTCCATTGCCCCCTGATAATTTCCCTGTTTCTGGTAAACAGCACCAAGGTTTGCATGAGCTTCTGCATCATTTGGAGCTGCTGCAACTTTTTGCTGCCAGATTTTTTCGAGAGAAACTAAAATATCTTCCTTTTCAGAGGAATTTTGAAGTGCATAATTATATTCATTAGCAGCACCTTCTGTATTTCCTATTGCTTCATATGCTCTTGCCAATTTCAAATGCAAATCTACGTTTTTAGCATCAAGTTTAACTGCTCTTTCATAATAAAATGCGGATTTCTGTGGAAGTGCAAGAATATTCATTATATCGCCAATTGCAATATAAGAATCTTTTCTAAAGTTATTATCATCAATTATTTGATAATACTCATATGCACTTGCAGCAAACTCACCCTGGGTACGAAGAGCTTTTGCGGTAGTATATCTATTTCTGGGCGATTTATCAAAGCTAACTGTATTTAATACCGTATCAAGATTTTGTTGGGTTGCACCCATTGCCTGCATTGTAGAATAGTCAACAGAAACATCATCGTAATACTTCATATAAAAAAGAGCAGAGCGTAAATCGTTAGCCGCTTTTGTATACTCGGAGCTTTTATTGTTATAATAGGCAGCTCTTGCTATATATGAATTTATCAAACCTACTTTTGAAGAATTATCCTGAGGATTTTCTCTCAATGCTTTTTTAAATTCAATAATTGCACTGCTGTATTGATAGCTTTGCAAGTACCTTGTGCCGTTTTCATAATACTGACTAGGATAATAATCATCTTCCGCATAGGCAAAATTAGACAAAATTGCAAACACTATCAAAAAATATAAAAATTTATTTCTCATATAAATCAACTCTTTCCAATACTGTTTTATTTTAACTCAAGAAAAAAAACATGCATATAGATATATAAGTTAATTATATACTAGTTTTTATATAATCAAATCGGTAATTTGATATTTTTTATTCTTCTCCAACAGCTTCTTGAGCAGGTTCTTCATTAGCAGAGAGTTCACCAATATCTTCTGCATCAAGAACATACTCTTGTTCTTCTATTTCTTCTTCAAGACCAATTTTGTCTTCGACTTCTTCCTCTTCAGCTGCTTCTTGAGCCTCAGACTGCTGACGTTCGTAATTTTCAGCCTGAGAAACGCTCTTTATATCTATTTTCCAGCCTGTAAGTTTATGGGCAAGGCGAACGTTTTGACCTTCTCTTCCGATTGCCAGACTCAACTGGTCATCAGGAACAATAACAAGCGCTTCTTTAGAATTTTCGTCCTCTGCAAGTATATCAACAGAAACAATCCTTGCTGGTGATAAAGCGTTTACTATATATTCAACAGGATCATCAGAGTATCTTACTATGTCAATTTTTTCATTTTTTAATTCACCGATGATAGTCTGAATTCTGCTTCCTCTTGGTCCTATACAAGCACCTACAGAGTCTACATCAGGGTCATTACTTGAAACAGCAATTTTTGTTCTAAATCCTGCTTCTCTTGAAATTGATTTAATTTCAACAATTCCATCTTCAATTTCAGGAACCTCAAGCTCAAATAATTCTCTTACAATCTCAGCATGCGCATGAGAAACAATAACCTGAGGAAGCCTTGAAGTTTCTTTAACATTTAAAACAAAAACTCTTATTCTGTTACCGCTCTTATAATATTCACCGGGGATTTGCTCTTTAACAGGCATAATCGCATCAGTTTTTCCTATATTAACAATGACGTTTCTATTTTCTACTCTTTGTATAATACCTGTTGTCAAAGTACCTTTTTTATCTAAAAATTCGTCAAGAACAAGCTTTCTTTCAGCCTCTCTTATTCTTTGAGTTATAACCTGTTTAGCAGATTGGGCAGCTATTCTTCCAAAGTTTTCAGGGGTAACTTCAATCTTAACTTCATCTTCCAGTTCAACTTCATCATCGATTTCTTTGGCTTCTTCAAGAGAAATTTCAACATTTTCATCTTCGACCGTCTCAACAACAAGCTTTGTTCTAAAAACCCCAATTTCACCTGTCTGCTCATCAAGAATAGCCTCTACATTTGGAGCTTCCTTAACTTTAATATGTTTTTTATAAGCTGTAACCATAGCATCACAAAGAGAAGCAATAATAACTTCTTTGGTAATACCCTTTTCACGTTCTAACTGTTCACAAGCTTCAAACAGTGCTGTTCCGATTTTTATCATTTTTATTCTCCTATATATCCTTTGCGTATAATCTTGCTGAATGTATGCTTTCTTTTGGTATTAAAATTTCTTTTTTATCTTTATAACTGTATAATGTAAGTCCTTGAATTCCATCAAAGTCAATGATTTTTCCAACAAATTGATTTTCTTTTTCACCCTCAAGCGGTTCTTTTAGTTTAATTAAAATATCTTTATCTTTAAAAATCAAAAACTCTTTATCTGATTTAAACTTACGCTCAAGCCCTGGAGAGCTGACTTCCAAATAGAATTTAAAAGGTATTAACTCATCTAAAAAATCCCCCAAGCTTCTTGAAACTTTTTCGCAATCGTCTAGGGTAACTTCTTTCCCTGGCGAATATAAAAATATTCTCAAAAACCACCTGTGATTTTCTTTTGTAAAATCAATTTCTACAGGCAAAAGATTGTAGCGCATAGCTGTATTTTCGACAAGCGGAACAAGTTTTTCAACCAGCTCTTTTTTGTTGAAATGTTCGTATTTATTTTGATTACTTTGATTTTTATCCTGTTTCATTAACCTTACCAATAACCTCGAATTACAAAGATTTCAGAAAGCCATTACTAAATAAAAAAAGAAACGGTATTGCCGTTTCCTTCTTAGCTGTGATTATAATATCATTAATCTTATAATTTTTAAAGAGTTATTTTATTTATTTAAATATATATTAAGAAATAAGTTTATAAAAATTTCTACTTCCAGAGAATATTCTATTAATTTTTATTTCTAATTTTAAGAAATGTTATGCAAAATTGCCTAACAAAATAGGCTATACAGGTTCTATAACATGTATATCGGATTTTGTTTCATTACAATCCACGTAGCAGTCACGGTTTCCATGTTTTAATTTGCCTATATTTGTGTCGTAGCATAGATATTAGAGTTTTTAATCCTAATTTACCTTAATATCACTGAAATATAACACTATCAGGTTTTATATTCTTAAAACTCCATGTTTACTTTGCTTTTGAGTTTTTATAACATGCTTCATACAGTTATAATCATGTTTTTAATAACATAAGACTCTTGTATTACTTGTGACAGTTGGATATGTAATGATTAAAAAATGTAAAGTTGCAATAAATTCCGGTTTTTCACTAGCTGAAGCACTAATTACACTGACAATTGTCAGTTTAATACTTGCTGCAACACTCCCTGTCATTACTAAAAAGCAAAATGTTACTGATGCCATGTGGAATTATGTCGGCTCAGGCACCGGCGCCAACTCAAGTGTATTCTACGGACTGGGCGGCTCACAAAGCGCAATAATAGGTCATAATAGTGTTCCCGATTCATCTTATGGCAGCAGGCTTGTTATTATGACCCCTCTTAGAGATACAAGCAGTGGCTCTGATGACACTCTCAGACGTTCTCTTATTGATTTTTATCAAAAAAACGCAACAGGGATCTCGAATATCGGTAGAATCGCTTTTGATAAGTATAATGTAGCTATCGGTAAAGATGCTCTTATTAAAAATACAAGTATAGAAACAGCCCCGACAGGTGGCGTGGCAAATACAGCCATTGGGAGCTCTTCTTTAGCTAAAAATACTTTAGGTAGTTCAAATACAGCTTTTGGATTCTCAAGTTTACAGAATAATATAGACGGAAATTCTAACACAGCTATTGGTGCAGGTAGTTTAGAACGTAATGACAGTGGAGATAATAACAGTGCATTAGGACTTGCCAGTTTAGATAGGAATACAACAGGTGATAACAATACAGGTTTGGGTTACGGCAGCTTATATTTTAATACTACAGGTAGTAACAATGTTGCCGTAGGGATGAATGCTTTAGCTGGTTGGAATGAAACCAGAACAATAAAAAACACAGGAGATATTAACACTGCAATTGGAGTTCTATCTTTATTTTCAAATACAACAGGTTCCGAAAATGTAGCTGTAGGACATCAGAGTCTGTCTAAGAATACAGAAGGAATAAAAAATGTTGGGGTAGGACAAGACTCTCTCAGAGATAACACTACTGGTTCAAGGAATACTGGACTCGGAGACGATGCTTTAATTTTAAATCAAGATGGGGAGAATAATACAGCTATTGGCGTAGCTTCCTTAGAAAATAATGTTGGAGGAAGCGAAAATATTGCCTTAGGAATTGGAGCTTGTGATAAAATTATATCTGGGGACGGCAATTTATGTATTGGCTATTATGCAGGACCTACATCTGACACAAGTAAGCGATTATTTATTGATACGCAAAGAACAGATACTCCTTTAATCGGTGGTGATTTTGCTTCAAGGTATGTGACTTTTAATTTCCCTGATGCTTATGGTCCTATTTTCTTTGGTAGCGGATATGATATGACTTTCACCGGAGGTTCTGATAGTACATTTCGGTTTATAAATACAGGTGCTTCTTCGGGTCGTACATCTATCGGTACTTATTCTTCGGAATTTTTTACCGTTTATAACAATGGTGCTGCTGTTTGGTCAGCAGGCGGTTATACATCATCAGATAAAAGATGGAAGAAAAATATCACTCCTTTAAAAAGCTCTCTTGAGAATGTACTAAAATTACAGGGCATTAATTACTACTGGAAGAAAAAAGAATTCCCTAAAAAACCATTCAATAACAAAAGACAAATAGGTCTAATAGCCCAAGATGTTGAAAAAATGTACCCGGAATTGATATATACAGATAGTGAAGGATATAAAAATCTTGATTATAGTAAAATGACCCCAATTCTTATAGAGGCAATAAAAGAACTTGATGGTAAAGTAAACAGAATAGGAAAAAATTCTTTAACCATCTATGATAAACGAACAAAAAATATCGGAAAAGAAAATAAAATCGGGCTCGAAAAAATCCTTAAAATAAAAGTAAAAGAATTTACTTTTAAAAATTCATCTGACAAAAGAAAACATAGCGGGATTATTGCTCAGGAATTGCAAAAATTCTTCCCTGAAGCTGTCTTGGAAGGTTCGGGCGATGGTAAATATAAATCATTATTATACATAGATACGAATGAAATTCTATTTGCGCTTGTTAATTCTGTTAAACAACTTTATACAAAAGTTGTTAATCTGACTCAAAGAGTAGTATCAATTGAAGAATCTATTAAGATAAAAGACAAAAAAATCGAACATCTTGAAAATGAAAACAAATACATAAAAAATCAAATTGCTATTTTAAATCAAAAAATGACTAAATTCGAGTCTAAATAAAAAATTGTCACTCAATTGAAAAGTCAATATTTTTTTCAATAATAGCCAAAAGCCCCTGATATCTGTCTTTATCATTAATATAGTTATAACCGAGCAGCACCTCAAATGCAGTTGCCTGCCTGTGAAGATTATGATTTATTCTTCTTGCGGATGAAGTCGGAATATTTCTTGCTCTTCTTACTAAATCTTTTTCTTCCGCTGTAAGGTATTCAGTAATTTTCTCTAACAAATCTGCCTGAAACTGAGCATTTACGTATTTTATGGTAATTTTATGAAGAGTGTTTGAATTAGCGGTCAAATAAATTGTTTTTTCTCTTATAAAAACCTCATAAACAGCATCTCCAATATGTGCATAATTTCTGATATTTAACTGCTGCATATAAACCTTAATAGCAAAGTTGAAGCCCTGAAACAGGCTTAACTTTTACAATATAATCCTTAGAAATTTCCGCTAAAGCATTTTCAAGATTGTTTAGTGCATCTTCCGCAGAACGACCGTATCCCACAAGATTTTTCATAATACAACTTGCAATGTAAACCTTGTTGCGGTTTCCCTGATACACCGTTGCCGGATATTCAATAATAGAAATTTCCATTTCAAATCCTCATTCTCTCTACATAATATTTATCGGCAAAATTCCATGTAACTTTAAATTATGCTATATTTTTCTTATGAGAATACTTTTAATCACAGACCTATATCCTATTCATAGCAGCAATGATCCAAAAACAATATTATATTTTGTTCAAGAATGGCTAGAGTCAGGGCACACTGTTGATATTATCAGAGCTAACTTTATTTTTAATACCCTGATTAGAGGAAAAAAGTTATTTAAGCAACAAATAATTTCAGACGAAAATTCAAAAATTTATAACTTAAACTTTCATACACCTTTTTTATTTAACGTAAAAAATAAACTCCCAAAAGAGTTTTCTATTGATAAATATGACCTTGTAATATCGCACATGCCATCAGGAAGCATTCTTGCAAATAAGCTTATACAAAATACTCAAAAGCCTTTTGTATGTTCTGTGCATACATCTGATATTGAAGTATTGACTAATCCTTTGTATAAATTTTACTTTGCCTCAGAATTAAAAAAAGCCTACAAAAATGCTTCTAAAATAAGTGCCAGAAGTTTTGTACTAAAAGAAAAAATTGAAGCTTTAATCCCTGAAACAAAAGGAAAAACATTCGTTGCTTATTCAGGCATTGATGAAAATTTTATAGAAGAAAAATTATTTTTTATAAAAAAGATTCAAAAATTATACAATACAAAAAGGCTCAAAATAGCAACCACCGCCTCTTTAATTAAGCGTAAAAACATAGATATAATCATAAAAGCACTGGCAAAATTTACAAATTATAACTTCGAATTAAGTATTATAGGAAGCGGAAAAGAATTAAGAAAACTAACTCAACTCACTAAAAAACTGAATCTGAAAAATAATATTAAATTTTTAAACAGTCTTAAAAAAGAAGCAGTGTTAAATATTTTAAAAGAAACAAATTTATTTATCCTATTAAGCCAAAAAGAAACATTTGGTATAGCATACTTGGAAGCAATGGCTAAAGGAAATCTTATCATTGCAACTCAAAATGACGGGATTGACGGCATTATTAAAAATGAAATAAACGGTTTTTGCATACAGCCTGATGAAAAAGAGCTTCAAGAGATTATTGACAACATAATGAAGCTTTCTTATATTGAACTTGAAAAAATAATCATAAATTCATTTAATACAATTAATACATATACGAAAAGCAAAGCAGCTAAAAACTATCTGGATTCTACATTAATAATCTGAATGCTTCAATAATACCATCTATAATAAACTGGCAAGCAAGTGCGGTTAAAAGTATTGCAAAAATCCTTGTTAAGACGTTTATACCCGTTTTTCCGAGAATTTTAGATATGTTTTTTGAAAAACTTAAAATCCAGTATGTCAAAAGCATATTAAGTAACAATACTAAAATAACAATCATTTGGTTTAATATATTACCCTCAGCCTGTTTCATAAAAATAATAAGCATGGAAATAGCCGCAGGACCGGAAAGTAAAGGCACTGCTAAGGGAAATACAGATATATCAAGAACGCTTTGATTATCTTCGCTTTTATATGAGTCGGCAATCTCAGTCTTGCTAAAAACAAAACCTATTGAAAGTAAAAGCAATAACAATCCGCCTGCAATCTTAAATGCCGCAAGCGAAATCCCAAAAATATCAAGCACGCTCGAGCCCAAAACTGCAAAAAATAACAATATAAAAAAGGCAACCAGAACACCATTTTTATTGATAGTATGTCTTTCTTCGTCAGAACAACATGCAGTTAAACTCAAAAAAACAGGTACAAGCCCAATAGCATCAATAATAAAAAACAATGCTATGAACTGAACGATAAATATATACAATAAATTATCCATACTTAAAGATTAGCATATAAAATGATATTTGACAGCAATTATAGAGCTTTAACTTGTAAATTAGTGAGGAAAATGTCTTAATACAAGATAAAGTACCGAAGCCACAGCCATACAACAAGGTATTGTAAGAACCCAGGCCCATACGATATTACCGACAATGCCCCACTTAACGGCAGAAGCCCTCATAGTTGAACCTACACCCATAATTGATGTTGAGATAACATGCGTTGTGCTTAAAGGAATCCCAAAATGAGATGCTGTTAAAATAATTGTTGCCGCAGAAGTTTCAGCTGCAAAACCATGTATAGGTTTTAATTTAATAATTTTACTGCCCATGGTTCTAATTATTTTCCAACCGCCTGACATCGTTCCCATTGCCATAGTAAAAGCACATATTACAATTACATATAAAGGAATTTCAAAATGTCCTGAAGCCGCAGGCTTAAGCAATCCCCCTGCAAGCAGTGATAAAGTGATTATACCCATTGTTTTTTGAGCATCGTTTGAGCCATGACTCAAAGCCATCAATCCTGAAGATAGCAATTGTAATTTTCTAAATTTTTTATTTAAAGAATCAGGGTTGGACTTGTAGAAAATTCTCAATAATAACAACATAAATAAAAATCCTACACTAAACCCAAGCATAGGCGAAGTAAACATAGGAATTATAACTTTTTCAAGTAATTGTATGAATTGAACACAACCTACGCCGGCATGAATAATTGAAGCACCTAAAAGCCCACCGATTAATGCATGTGAAGAGCTTGAAGGTAAACCTAAAAACCACGTAAATAAATTCCAGAAAACAGCCGCTAATAAAGCACATAATATTACCTGAAGTGTTATTGTATCAGCATGGACAATCCCTGAACCTATAGTTTTCGCTACGTGAGTACCTGTTAAAGCTCCCAGAAATTCAAGACTTGCGCCAAATATAACAGCCTGCCTTGGATTTAAAACTCTTGTTGATACCACCGTTGCTATTGCGTTTGCACAATCATGAAACCCGTTGATATACTCAAAGGCCAATGCTGCCAATATCACCAGTATCAGTAAAATTATTGTTAATGTCATGTCCCATCTCTCTTTTATGTAAAATTAGCTTTGTTTTAAAACTATATTCATAACGCTGTCTGATACTGAAAAGCAAGTATCTAGCGCATTTTCAATATCTTTATGAATGTCTCTTAATTTTATAACATTAAGAGCATCATATTTTCCAGAAAACAATGCATCCATAGCATGGAAGAGTATTTCATCACCATGTGTTTCAATATCCTTCATTCTCAAGTTGCTTTCTGTGATGTCTTTAACAGAGCTGACTTTTTTAAACTTATGAATTATATACCCAAGCTCTTCAGAAGCTTTAACAAGTGTTTTTGCCTGTGCAACCATATTTTCCGTATAACAATCGAATCTGTAGACTCTTAGATTTATACAAGCTTTTACAATTTTTTTTGTAATTTTGTTTAACAGAATTGCAATATGCTGGATATCTTCCCTGTCTATTGGTGTTACAAATGTATTATTCAATGTCTTTAGAGTTTCTTTAATCAACTCATTACTTTTGTGTTTATGTTGTTTTGCTCTTATAATATGTTCTTCATTTAACCCGTCAGTCATGACCTCGTCAAATAAAGCCGCAGCATCCTTACAAACCTGCGCGCTGTGCTCAAAAAGTGAATAAAATATTTTATCTTCAGGCGGTAATAAGTACGCAAGTAAATTAACTTTCGACATTGAAAATCCTCCAATTCATATACAACAAAATACTACTATAAACATGTAATTTATTACACAAAAAGGTTTATTCAAAATTACATTAATTAACAGGGAAACTAAACTAAATTTTGTCTAACTAATTCTTTTTTAATTTTGTTTAATCCAGCCTGAATTATTCTTGAAATTCTAGAAGGAGAAAGATTAAACTCATCCGAAATTTCTCTGAGTTTCTTATCATTATAAAATTTACACTCAATGAGTTCTCGTTCTCTTTGAGGAAGTTTTTTAATAGCTTCTTTAATGCTCTCGCTCAATTCATGAAAAACTATCTTTTCCTCCGGGTTACGTTTAAAATCTTTTATTTGAGTCGGAGAATCTCCTTCCGCCATTTCATCTATTGACAGAATAGTTTTATATACAGCTTCTCTGACAGCAATGGCCTCATTTTCATCACCGACTTGAAGAATATTGTTTCTTTTGTTTTTGAGGACATACCACTTGTATCTTCGGCGGACTTCATTTCTTATTGCCCATTTAATAGCTGTCGATATATATGATTTATTATAAGCATCCTCTTTTGCATTTGCACATAGCTTATGGACAACTTGTGTTCCAATATTAACAAGTTCAGAGTATTCCATTAAGTAACCTGAAGAAAGTTTTTTATATTCAACTTTCGCTAAAGTTTCTATCAACTCCAAATAATCTTTTATATTAAACTTTTTAGAACCGGACTCCGTATTCACGCTCATAATTTTAATTTAAAAGTATCCCTTACAAAAAATATTTTACACTAAAAATTTATAAATCATAGTCTGTAATCAATATATTTAACTATTTTTATTATATTTCTTAATAGTAGAAGACTATTTTAAGAATTCGAAAGGTTACTAAAAATAAAAATCACTAGATATATTTTAGTTTATTAAAAATTGTAAACTTGAATTTTTAAACCCCAAAATCAATAGCAGCGTGATTTTCCACCAAATAGCGCAAAAATAATGACCAAAACACATGGCAATTTAATTTAGTTACGGTTATTTATTATGTAGTCAAATGATAAATTGATAGTGAAATGAATAGATATAAAGGGGAAAACGATGATTCAATCACCAACTAGCCAATATCCGGTAGTAACAGGACAACAAATACCACAAAACATGCCGGTACAATTAGCACCTCAGCAACAACAACCAGCACCTGCAGCACCAGTGGCTTATTATAATTATCCGACTTCAAATGTATATCAATATCCACAAGCAAGTGCGCCATATACTGCTCAACAACAATATAATGCGGTGAAGATTGACATCATTAATCCTCAGGCATTTCCCGGCATGACAAGTCAGCCTATAGCACCAGCTGCAGTACCTTTTGTTCCGGCAATGACAACAATGCCTGCACAATATGTACAACTTCCCCCACAAGCTCCTGTTGTAAATCAAATAGCTCAAGCTCCTCAAGCTCCAGCTCCTGTTCCACCTGCTCCTGCAATAGCAGAAGCACCACAACAGCCGGTAGCACCTAAAGCACCAGAAGTAGCAGCTACTCCAGCTCCTGCTGAAGCACCAAAGGCTCCTGAGACTCCCCAAACACCAGCACCTGCGGTTGATTTAGTAGCATTCAATGCTGATTTACGTTCAGACAATTTAGATAAGCAAGCTGCAACTATAGAAAAAATAGCTGAGCTTACACAAACAAGTCCTGAATCAGCCACTCAGTTACTTGATACACAAATAATGGAAGGTCTTTTAGGAGTTGTAGCTAAAGATACAACAACATTACCAGGTCCTTCTCCTAAACAATTAGAATTAAGACAAAAATTAATATCAGGACAAACTTTAACAGATGCTGAAAAAGCTGAAGCAAATACAATCACTCCAATGGAATCAGCTGAAAGAAATAAACAATACGCTTTATATACAATAGCATTTATGCAAAACCTTCTATACTCAGAAGTTGAGAAACGTAACGGCGTAAAATTAGACATTAAAGACTTACCTGCAATAGAACAAGTTGTTCAAACAGTAAAAGCTGATCCTAATCCATTACTCAGAGTAAGTGCTCTTGCAGCTTTAACACACATTGCAAAACCTGAATTCAAACCAGTTTTATCTCAAGTATTCGAACTTGCAAAATCTGATGCTGATCCAAACGTTCAAGAAGCAGCTAAAAAAGCTTTGGAAGAAATCTCTAAAGTATAAATTAATATCTAAAAACATAATTTTTCAAAAAAGGCAGTCACTGATAAGTAACTGCTTTTTTAATTTATTTCCTGAAAATATTTAATTTTTTCAGCCAAAGCAACTCTATCGTCGAAAGTGGACTGAAACTGTTTATTACCGTATTCGCTGTTATACTTCGCCTGTGATGTTAATTTATCCAACAAATTATATTTTTCATCCGAATTGGATGGAAAACTTACTCCACTTATTGTTGAAACACCTTCTTTAAAGCCCGGCAATTTTGAAGGGTCAAAAGTCACTATCATATCTTTTAAAGTAATAAGCCCATTTTTATATAAATCTTTATACATGGAATTAATTTCATTCTGGGAAATATTTTCTATATCATATTTGCTTACAATTTCATCGAATTTGATTGTATCTTCTGATTGATAAACTTCATCATTAATCTCGGAAGACTTATTTTGACAGGAAGCATCAAGCAAATTAGATTGATTTGTAAACCCGCTCATATTTACATAAGCATTTGAGTCAAGACTATTAATATTCATAAAAATCCTCCACAAATTAAAAATAATGCAATTTCGTTTAATTTAAATCCTATAAAAATTCGATATTAAAAAATTATGTAAACTTTTAGACATTTTATCTCAAATGTAGTTAAATAAAGAATATGACAGATAAAATTAATGAAAAAGTAATTGATATTTTTAATAAAAGCAAAACCAAAAACGGTGAAGCAGAAGAAAAAATTAAACTTTTTCTTGGATATAGTTACGTTAGGTTAGACAAAGACTTAAACGGAAAATTATTTAACGAAACCCACTTACTGGAATATGCGTCCAAATGTCAATATATAGTTAGAGTTATGAGGAAAAAAGACAATCACATCTCTTTATATAATTATAGGATTCCTCATGATAAAATAATTGAGTTTATTTCAAAATTTACAAATAACCAGCTCAACGGAACAATAATTGAAATAGATAAATACCGACCGGAAGATTTAGCATAAATGCCACAAAATATTGATATTGATACCCAATGTAATTTGTTCGAAATAAAAAAGCCATACCAATACATTGGTAGTGAATATTTAACTTATAACGATAACTGGGATGATTCTAAGGTTAAAATTGCACTGGCATTCCCGGACAAATACGAAATAGCCATTAGTAATCTCGGGCAAAAAATTTTATACAGTTTAGTTAATTCAAAAAAGGGTTTTCTTGCAGATAGGGTTTATGCGCCGGATTTAGATTATAAAGAACTACTAGAATCTAAAAATGTAGGGCTATCAACACTTGATAAGAAAAAATCATTGGATAAGTTTGATTTTGTCGGATTTTCTCTGCAATATGAAATGGCCTATCCAACTGTTTTAAAAATGCTTGATTTAGCGAAAATCCCTGTTAAACGCTCTGAAAGAAAGGAAAATCATCCTATCATCATGGCAGGAGGTCCTTGCTGCTACAATCCTAATCCTATGTCTGCGTTTATTGATATTTTTATGATTGGGGATGGCGAAGACATAATAATTGATATCTTATCAAAATACGAAGAATTAAAAGAAAAATCAGCTTCAAGAACAGAAATCATAAGAAAACTCAGCGATATAGAAGGTGTTTATTCACCTGAATTTCCTAACAAAACAAAAAAAAGGATTTCTCAATTAACAAACGAAGAGTATCTGGCTCAAAGCCCAATTCCTTATTCAAGTTCAGTCCATGACAGAACAGTTGTTGAAATAAGAAGAGGCTGTGCAAGAATGTGCCGTTTTTGTCAGCCAGGACATGTTAACTTGCCTGTAAGAGAGAGAAAAGCCCAAGACATAATAGAACTTGTGCAAAAATCTCTAAAAAATACAGGTTACAATGAATATTCGCTTTTGTCATTGTCCTCGAATGATTATGGCAATATTGAAAACGTAATTGAAGAATTATCATGTCACCTTAACGATAAAAAAATCTCAGTATCTTTGCCCAGCCAAAGAATTGACAGATACAGCAAAAGGCTTGCAAATCTTGTTCAGGGGGTAAGAAAATCAACGGTAACGTTAGCTCCTGAAGCAGGTAGTCAAAGGCTCAGGGATGTAATAAATAAAAATCTTACTGAAGAACAGATAATCAATACAATTTTGAGTTGTTATAAAAACGGCTCTGATTCAATTAAATTGTACTTTATAATAGGTCTTCCCACAGAAACGTTTAAAGACATAGATGAAATGATTGAGCTTTTAAAAAAAATAAAATTTAATGCAAATTACATTAAAAAGGAAGAAAATTTAAAAGACTCATTAAAATTGACTTGCACTGTGTCAATCTTTGTACCGAAACCTTTTACGCCTCTTCAATGGGCAGGGCAAAACAGTAAGGATGAAATTAAAGAAAAAATTGATTACTTAATCAATAATTCCAAATCAATAAAAGGGCTAAAAATAAATTATCACAACTATTTTAACTCAATGATGGAAGCTGTTTTATCAAGAGGAGATGCAACTCTTTGCAACTATGTTTATAACCTTTACAAAAAAGGTGTTTATATGAGCAGCTGGGACGAAAACGTGGACAAAAAGTTGTGGTATGAAACTGCTGAAGAGTTAAATATTTCTCTTCAAAAGTTGGCTGAAAAAACTTATGATACAAATGATAACTTACCATGGGACTTAATAGACATAGGTATAAACAAAGATTGGCTAATTCAAGAGTATAAAAAAGCTATTAACAGCGAAAGCTCAAAACCATGTGAATTTGAATGTTCAAATTGCGGAGTATGCTCAAACCTTAAAACAAAAAAAATAATTGATAAACCTTATATAACAGATTGCAAAATGCCAGCAGAAACAATTAATGATTCTATTTTTAAATACAGGATTAAACTGACAAAAAAAAATGAGCTACGATATATTTCTCACCTGGACTGGCAAAATACCATTCATAAAGCGCTTTTTCGCTCAGGATTAAAGCTTGCGTTCTCTCAAGGCTTTAACCCTACACCTAAAACATCTTTAGGGATTGCCCTGCCGATTTTTTATGAAAGCAAAACAGAACTTATTGATTTAGAGCTAAAAGACGATCTAAAACCTGAAGAAATTGAAGCTGCTCTAACTAAAGTTGTACCCCAAAATATAAAAATAATTGAAGTTGTTAAAATTTCTAAAGGGGCAAAATCCATTGATACGACAGCACAATGGGCAGAATACGAGTGCTCTGTTTTAAAAGAGGGTATTCTAAATTTTAAAGAATTGATGTATATTATAAATAAGATTTCTTCAAGTGATGAAATATTCATAGAGAAGAAAACTAAAAAAGGTATAAAAAAACTCATTAACGTTAAACCCTCGATAAAATCAGCTTCTATTATCGACGATAAATTGGTTTTGATTTTAAAAACAGGGCAAAATACGGTTATACCATCAATTAAACCCGATGAATTACTTAACCTGTTTTATCCTGAAGTAAATTTCAGGATTATAAGGACAAAGTTCTTCGATGAAATACTTAATGAGTTGTAAATAAAAGATTTATAAAGGAAAATTTTATGACAAAATCAATCATTATTGCAGAAAGAGACAATATCGCAGCAGTTATAGAAAATGGAAGAGTAAGTGAATTCTATGTAAATAAAGGCGATGTTTTATTATCAGATGTTTATCTCGCCACAGTTGACAATATTCTTCCCAGCATAGATGCGGCATTTGTAAATGTAGGATCCGACAAAATGGGATTTTTACATGCTAATGATGCAATCGGCAAAGGCAGCTTAAAAGATAAGTTAAGTCCAAAACAAAAAATTATCGTTCAGGCAATTAAAGAGCCCACGGGACATAAAGGACCGAGAGTTACAACTTCTATAAGTTTACCCGGCAGATTTTTGGTTCTTATGCCACAAGAAACAGGTATAAACGTCAGCAGAAAAATAGTATCAGGAAAAGAAAGAGCAAGATTAAAATCAGTTGTAAGCCTTTTAAAACCTGTCGGTTTAGGTGTCATTGTAAGAACTGAAGCTGAAAATCAGTCTGAAGCTGATATTCAGGAAGATATGGAAATTCTGCTAGAAAAATGGAATACAATTATTGCTTCAGCAGAAACTAACACGCCTCCAAGCCTTTTGTATAGAGATCAGGACTTGCTGTACCGTGTTATGAGAGAAGCTTGCAGCGAAGACGTAAAAGAAATCATTCTTGATACTCCTTTTGCAATGCACAGGACTCAACAAATTTTACAAAACTGGAACATAAGTAAAAAAATTGATGTAAATGTTTATAAAGGCACAGAACCATTACTTGTAGCCTCAGGTGTTGCAAAAGAAATTAAAGCAGCACTCCAAACAAAAGTCATACTTCCATCAGGAGGATATCTTTATATTCAGACAACAGAAGCCTTAACAGTAATCGACGTCAACAGCGGCAAATTTATCAGCTCGGCGACTCAGGATGAAACCATTTTAAAAACAAATAAAGAAGCTATTCAAGAAATTGCAAGACAATTAAGACTAAGAAATATTGGAGGCATGGTAATCGTTGACTTTATAGATATGACCAACAGAAACGACAAGCTTGCTATTATGGAAGAGTTTGAGATTGCTCTTGAGAATGATAAAGCAAAACCTCAATTGGGTCAGCTTTCAGATTTAGGTCTTGTAGAGTTAACAAGGCACAGACAAGGACAAAGTCTTTCTGAAATTTTCAGTAAAAAGTGTCCTCACTGCGGCGGAACAGGAATAATAGCAGAAGATTTGAGTTTCTCATCATCTGTTGCTGAAGGAGAATACAGATCTAAAGCAGCAAAACTAAAACTTCCTGTACAACAGGTTAAAAATAAAAATCAAGCTCATAAACATAATAAAGTTTTTAACCATCAAAATAATAAACAACAACAGCAACAACTAAACCAACAAAATGAAGAGCCAAAACAAAATATTATCGAAAATGCTGTTGAACAAAATGAAACTCCAATCGCTACAGAGACTAAAGTAGAAATTACAAAAATTGAAAGTATTGAACCACAAACTACCCCAGAGGTAAAAGAAAATAAGATTAAAAAGAAAACATATAAAAAGAAAAATACAAATATCGAAAGAGCAAATCAAGGCGAAAATACTACAGAAGGTACTTTAATTGATGAAAAACCAAAGGCAAAACCAAGACGAAAGAAAACAGTTGCGGCTAAATAGATTAATTTATCTATTTCCCGTTTACTTTTTTAATACTCTCTCAGCTTTCGCCAAGGTTCAGGAAAAAAGCGAAACATCAACTGTAATGACAAAGTTTTTACAGGCAATATTGCTTGTTGGAGTATTTGCATTATTTGTTTTTGCGATTCTTTATTTATACAAAAAATTTATCGTAAATACAAATAAACCTGTTGAAAAGCCATCATTGGAAAATTCACTCGAATCTCCTGCGAATATGGATGATGCGTTAAGAATGTTTCTTGATAAAACAAAACCAAATCAATAAACTGGTTTACCCACTGTTTCCAATAGCTGACCAATTACTTTAGGCATTTGGCAAACAAACGAGTATTTACCTTGAGCTATGGAACATTTATTACAATCAGAATTAATTTCATAACATTCTATTGCCTGTTGTGTCCAAGCTTGTGTTATTGAGTTTGATATACAATTATTTTGTGCAATATAAATATTCGGCTTGCTGTAATCTTCAATTATTTTTTTAGCGAGCATAGCACAAAACCCTACTTTATCCCCTAATTATATTTTAATATGTTGCAATCAGGTTCTAATCCTCTATTTGTATGAATTCACTATTGACTCTATTGTTTCTATAATGTTGTTGTAATAGTACGAATTACTCTTACTGAAAGGAAAAACATCAGCAGAAAGTTCACCGGAAAAAGTTTTCACAACTTTGCTGACAGAGGCTCTGGGAATGCAATCAACTTTTGTTGCAATAACGATTAAAGGCAGATTATTATATCTTATCCACTCCGCCATTTGTAAATCGTTAGATTGCAAAGGATGTCTGGCATCAACAAATTGGATTAACGACACAATTTCTTTTCTGTTGAGCAAATATCTCTCTAAGTTTTTTTTCCAATCATCTTGCATTTTTTTAGAGACTTGTGCATATCCATATCCCGGCAAATCTGCTATAACAAAAGATTCATTAATCAAAAATAAGTTTATTAATCTTGTTTTTCCCGGTTTATTACTCGTTTTGGCGAGATTTTTTATATTAGCAATGGAATTAATAAAAGAAGACTTTCCAACATTAGACCTTCCTATCAAAGCAAACTCAGGAAGCCCAAAATCAGGACATTCTTTAATCGAAGGAGCGCTAGTTATAAATTTGGCTGTGGTGATTTTCATTTAAATATTTCTTTTTATATAAAACATTTGAAAGTAACTTATAAACCTTTTGATTATCATAGACAGTAATCTGCGCCATATCTTTTTCTAAATCCACCTGCATAGGAATTTGCTTAGAAAAAATATTTGTTTCCACATGCAAAATCCGTATAATTCTTTTTTGAATTATACTCAAAGGATTAGATAAAAATATTTCAAAAGTTCTAAATATATTCACATGCCAATGATAACAAAATCACAGTGAATTTCCAACATTTAGTTAACTAAAATTAAGGTATCAAATCAATTTTATGGTCTTCTTTTATATTATTATCAAGTAATTTTTGTTGGGCTTCCAAATTGGTCATTGTAGCATCTAAATCTGTTTGGAATTTTTCTTGGTCCATTTCTAATTGATTGTCTTTCATTTGTAACATTGCAAAATTGGGATTTTGTGTATAATCCGAAGAAGCCTGAGATTCATAATATTTAGTAATCAGATCTGTCATGCCTGCAAAATCGCCAGCTGCCTGAAGTTCTTGTAATTTAGCCTGATCTAAAGTAGCACCTGATTGAGAACTGGAATTGTTCATCATTGAATACTGCATATCTGAAATCATCGTTCTTGTTTCGGATATATCCATTATTTTTGCCTGAAGTTGAGATTGTTTTGATAACAAAGCAAATACACTAAGTTGTATGTTTGAATAAGCCATTTTTCTCTCTTTCAAATATAATTCTCTCGTATATTAATAAAAACAAAAATAAGTATATAGTTGATATATATCAACTATATACTTTACAATTGTTTACAATAAAAATTTGCTAGTCTTTAATCTTCTCTACTCTTGCTTTTGCCTTAATCAATTCGGGAGTTTCTTCTTTTGAAAGTGATATATACTTTTGGTAATTTAATTTTGCTTCTTTGTAATTTTTTACTGCATCATAAGAATTAGCCAAAGAGTAATAAGCAATTGCATAATCAGAATTATATTTTATTGTTTTTTGGAATTCATCAATTGCGAGGAAATACTTATGCTGCAAGAAATGAATTGAACCTTTATAATAATGATTTACAGAATTTTCAGGATTGATTTTAATTGCTGTATCTAAAACTGCCATCGCATCTGAGTATTTTTTATTATCAATATAATAAAATGCTTTATCTAAAAGTTTGTTGTTTTCTTGATCAATAACAAACAGAAGCAGTTTTTTTGACTTTTGATTATCGGGATTGTATTTTAGCGAATTTTCAAGGTTTAACTTAGCATTGTCAAAATCTTCTTTGTTTAAGAATAAAAAGCCAAAAGCATAATAAACATCAGAATTTTGCGGCTCTAAATTTTGTGCTTGATTTAAGTATAATAATGCTTCGTCATATTTACTCAAAAACTGATAGCACGAAGCGACTCCGACAAGTGAATCGACAGTAGGCGGATTTACAGCCAAATATAATGGCAAAGCTTTTTCATAGTCACCATTTTTCATAAGTTCTGCAGGCTGGACTATCTCTGCCTGAGTTTCTTTTGTAGCAGATTCCGTATATTTTTTTGCTATCTCAGAAGCACTTGAAAGATTCTTTTGCGCACCATCCATAAGCTCTAATGCAGCTTTTGAATCTCCTGTTTCTTTATATATATCCGCCAAATCTATATAGGCTTCTTGGTATTTAGGGTCAATATTTATTACCAACTTATAAAAATATATTGCATCGCTGTATTTCTTAGCAATTTTAAGGTCAGAAGCCAATTTATAATAAGCTGATATTCCGACAGAAGAATTAGCATATTCAGGATACATAGTTTTTATAACTTCATCTCTTGTTAATTTAGGCTTTAATAAATCATATAGGGCGATTTTAGCCTGGAAATTTGAAGGCTGGATATACAAAATTGCCTTGTAATCATCTCTTGCCTTATCAAAAGAACCCATTATTGTATAACACTCCGCACGCTTAAATCTGGATTTTAAATCATGAGGAAAAGAATTTATATTATTATCTAAAATTTGCAGTGCTTTTATATATTCGTTTTTTTGCATATATAAATCAGCAATTTTCAGCTTATAATTGTAGTTGGCAGGATTCAAAGAGCTTGCTAATCCGTATTCTTTAATTGCATTATCAAATTTTCCCTGCAAGCAATAAACTTGCGCTAAATTCGAATGCATTAAGTCATTGTTGTTGTCTCTTGAAATTTTATACTTAAAAACATTCTCAAGTTCATTTAAAATCTGGAAGTTATCTTTTGCGACAATAAGAAGATAAGAATATAACTCGTTTGCTTCCTGAACATTGCCGTTAGCATCATATAATTTCGCAAGTTTTAACTTTAATAAAAGATTATCAGGATTGGCAGAAGCCTGTTTTAAAAGAGTAGAGATTTCAGGAGTTATATCAGGCGCCACATAATCCTGAATAGCTGAATAACCGGTGCTTGGAGTCTCATAGTACGCATCTGCATAACATAAATTTACACTTAGAGCACATAAACAAGCCGTTATCAGTATTTTTTTCATATATAATCTACTCTCCTATAAACTTAGCATAATTGTTTCATTTTAACTTATTTTTGTATCATTTAAAAACTCTTAATAAAAAATTATATTTCAGCACTTTTTGTTTTCTTCTATCAGTAATAATATACAAATAAATACCGCAATTAAAGCACAATATACCCAGTAATTTAAGGCTCCGCTCCAGCCGAACTTGTCTATGATAAAACCTGTTCCAACTCCTGATAAAACAGCGCCTAAATAGCCAAACATGCCACAAAAACCCGTAGCCGCTGAAGCAACTTTTTTAGAACTGGATTCAACTGCGCACAATCCGCCGATTAAAACCTGAGGGCCGCACGTAAAAATACCAATCAATGCTATATATAAATAATCCAAATAACTAATTGTATTTATTTTAAAAAGATATAAAACCGCAGCAAGCATAGAAAGGCACAAAATATTAACCGGTGCCCTTTTACCTTTAAAAAACTTATCCGATACAAATCCTGCGCTTATTGTCCCAATCACCCCGAATAAAGGAAGAAAACTTAATTTTACCGCTGCCGCCTGAATCGAATAACTTTTTATATCCACAAGATATTTAACAATCCAATCAACAGTGCTGTATCTGACGACATAAACAAATATATAAGCGGCTGCTAAAAGCCAGATTTGAAAGTTTTTTAATATATATTTTTTAAAAATCTCAAAATACGTTAAATCAGGCTCTACAATATTTTCATCATTATTGACACATACTTCATTCCTATAAGTTTCAATCTCTGGTAGACCTAAAGAAGATGGCTTATCTTGCAAATTTTTATATAAATATATTGAAAACAGCAAAGCAAAAATTGCCGGCACATAGAAAGCCGATTCCCAGCCGAAGTTCACCACTAAAAACCCTGAAATTATAACTGCAAGGAAAGTTCCTATTTCATGAGAAGACGACCACAGCGACCATTTAAAACCTCTTTCACTGTTAGAAAACCAGTAGGAAAGATTCTTGGCCATTGGAGGAAAGCCCATTGACTGAAACCATCCGTTTACCCCCCAGAAAAATGCCAGCATCCAGAATAATATAGATGCTGCGGGCAAACCAAAAAAAGTTATCTCGGGAGTTATAAATATTGAACTGATAACAAAACATATATTCGCCAAGGCAGATATAATCAAGGCCGTAGGCAAAATCTTCTTTACATCAGTGTTGTCAGCTATTATTCCGTTAATAAATTTTCCTATTGCGTATGTTAGATACAAAGAACTGCCCAATAATCCAAGCTGGGTATTTGTCAGTCCCAAATCAATTTGCATTTGAGGTATAGCAGCCGAAATATTCTTACGACAGAGATAAAACACTATATAACCCAAAAACATAGCAATAAAGATGCGGATACGCCAGATTTTATATTGTGAATCAATTATTTTCTTGTCAGATAAAGGCTCTATTGATTTAGGCTCTTTATAAAAATTTTTAAGCTTCTCAACTAAAGGCATCTAAACTTCCAAACAACTATAAGATTATTAAAATTATTATTGCATAAACTAATTAAAATTACTTTTAAAACATCTTGGAAGTTCTTTTTGTATTTTAGGGATATTATCCTTAGCTACAGCAAAAGAATCTTGAGCTTCTTGCTTGGGTTCAGGGGAAGCGGTTTTTTTCCCGAGTTTATCTTTCAAAGCTGATGCCATAGGTGTCGAAATCAACGGTACAATAATTCTTTTGGCTATAACTTGAGTACCAATTAAAGCAGCAATTACACTTAAGCCTATCTTGGCCATAGCTTTATTTTTCATGATTAATTCTTCAAATTCATCAAAACTTACTTTTGGCTTAATATTTTTATACATTTTTACTATAGATTCGTTTGAAAAATGCTTTTTAGCAACCTTAGTGTCAAACAATTTATTCACTAATTTAGGGATAGGGGCACCAATTGCAAACTGTGTCAAAACATTTAGAATGCCGTTTGATAAATCTAGAGCCGCAACAAATTTACGTTTTTCCTCGGGAATTTTTTCATTTTTTAAAGACTGGGTAACATAATAATAACAATTAATTGCGTCTTTAGATAGACCTGAAACAATAGCTATTGTGGCTGCAGCTTGAGTAGCATTAGGCTTTGTGAGATAATCTACAGCTTTTGTGTTTAATACTGAATTTAGGATTCTGGAAGCTCTTACCATTATTTTTTAACCTCCGAATCTTTTTGTTTTTTCTTTTGTGAAGCCTCAGGCATCAGTTTTTCCATAATTCTTGGGTAAGCCCAATTCAAAAGACCGCAAGAGAGAGGTAATGTTATTAGTGAGAGCGAAATTCCTCCCCATTTTTTGAAGTTTTTCAATCTTTGCTGTGAATTAGATATTTGAGAAACAATCATCTTCTTGATTTTTACACTCTGAAGAATTTGTTTGTAATTTTCTCCGGCATGTTTATAATTTTTGAAGCTGCCCATATCTTCAAGTTTTTCTATTATTCTTTTAACTTCTTTCATTGTTTTTTCATCCAGCCCATCGAGTTTAACAACTTCTTTAAGTTCTTTCATAACATCATCAAATGGTCTTTTGGAAGCAACAAATCTTGAAATTCTATGCTTAATTTTTGCTTCCGACTCAAGCTGATTTTTCAATATATTTGAGGCTTTTTTGACTGTTTCGGACTCAATAAACTTAGCCGCATCTTTTTTGCCTAGAGAAGCTATTTGGTCTTTAAGTTCTTCTTTAACCTGCTTTTCTGCCTTTTTATACAAACCGTTATCTATTAAGTCAACGTAGTCTATATTATTTGACTTATATAATTTTCTTGCTTTTGCAACTTCTTCCATAAATGCAATATCTTGTCTGTCTTCAATTAACTGAGCCAATTCTTTACGTTTAATTTTAGGATTTTCTGATTTTATAATTTTTTTCAGATAGCTTGGGGCAGGATTTGCTCTCAAGTTAATTTTGTCTAATTCTCCGGTACTGGACAACTTATCAAGCCATCTATTAAACCTCAAGTTGACTCCCATCTGCAACGCAAAGGAAAGAACAGCCGAAATCGGTTGTCTCATGGCAGAATATACCTTTGTTTCTTTGTCTTCTTTTGAAAACGGATTAAAAGAGATAAAAATAGGTGCGACACAAGCCGTACCTATTGTTGTTACTATGATATTTAAAATTTCTCCGTTATTCTTGCCAAGCTTTGTAATAAACTTGATGAACTTGCTACTGTTTTCCGTAATCTGCTTTGATAATTCTCTTTGGTATTGAAATCGCCCTTTAAACGGAATGTTTGAAGCATTTTTATGCTTGTCCTTATATATGGGATGAGAATTTATCAAAGGAACTTTCATAATCGATACCTTACCCGCTTGTCCATATATAATAAAACAAATGCACTCATAAAATTGCCAATTTTCTCCCTTATGAAATTTATTGTATTAAAAAATCAAGAAATTTATTCGAATATTAAGAAATTGTAACATATTGTTGCACAAACCCATATTTTTCGGGCATATAATCTTCAATTGTTCTCACTAAAATTGTATCATTTTGTATTGTTACAACAATAGTATCTTTATTCCCATGCCCTGTTTTAATTCTACCCAAAGTTTTCAAACTGACCAGACCATCTTTATGCAAAGTGCCGTATTTATCCTTAATATTTCCTTCTCCATAATAAGCAATTGCATCTATATTGCAATCTTTCCCCAGTTTTTCTACAGCTTTTGCCGCTGCAAACTCAGCAGGTTCCATAAACCATCTTTTGGACCAATCGATTTTTTTAGCCGAAAATATTTCTCCTGCAGCTAAGATTGAGGATGCTGCATTTTGCTCTGAAAAACTCACCAGTGTATTCGAATCAAATTCATCGTACGCTCTTTGTAAAAGCTCTTTTACGACTGTTTCTGAGATATTTTTCTCCTTTGCTGTTTTGGAAGCATTTTCACTAAATTCGACGGGAAGAGATTTTACAGCTAATCCGGTATTGTTTATTGAATCAATTTCATTTCTCAGAGGAAGCAGCTGTGAGATTGTCTTTAAAACAAGCTCAATTTCATTAGTCTCATTATTTTTTTCAAGCGCCGCTATTAGAGTATCATTGTCAAAAAATCTTTCCGTATTTAGCCAGCTTAAGCAATCAACACAAGGGGAGCTGGCATTAAGGTCTTCACCTATAGGTTTAAAGCTGGACATTGCAATATATTTGACTTTAAAATTCTGAGCATATTTTAGTTTATCCTCATCCGAATCTAAAGATGCTTCTTTTAATTTTTTATTATAAGCGACTAAAACAGCAGACCTTTCACCGCAGACCGACGAAATATCATTTCTTGTATTATTAAAATTTGTGGCGAGATGCCAGCTTCCATCAGACAGACAAATGTTTGTAGCATAGCCGCTCTTTGTTACATTACCGCTATTTTTGTTTTTCAAGCCCATTTCATGTGCTTCAAGAATTTTTTCTATTAACAGCTTCTTTGTGTCATTATCAATATTGACATTTTGAGGTGCTTCTACTTTTGTTTTGTCGGGATTTATTCCGTATTTTGAAAACAGCTTTGACTGTGAACCAAAGGAAATCGTATCTTTATACGAACATTTAGGGACTGCGTAAAGACTTTTATTATTAATATAATGTATATTGTTCTTTTTACCGTTCGCTACCGTAAAACAATTTAAATTAATCATAAATATACTCTGATATGTCCGCCATTGCTTTAAAAGCCATAAATTATAATGTTGCTAGGTTCTGTTTTATTTTTAAACTTTTTGTAATATTATAATACTATGTTTTTCAAAGACTATGAAATTAAGTTTTACGAGGTGGATTACAAAAACCAACTGAAAGAGTCGGTTTTATTGAATTTTTTACAAGATATCGCTGCCACCCACGCTGAAAAACTTGGTTTTGGCTATTCATATATAAAAGATAAAAACTTAGGATGGTTCTTACTTAAATACCACCTAAAAGTGTATGAATACCCTAAAAATCTGAACAAAATAACAATAAGAACCTGGCCCAAAGCCATAAATAAACTTTCCTGCCTTAGAGATTTTGAAATTTATACCCCCGAAGGAGAAAAAATAGCATCAGTTTGCAGTTCCTGGGTATTGATTGACACTACTACAAAAAAAATTATGCAGCCTATGCAGGTTCTACAGCAATTCCCGACAAAGAACGCCAATGCATTTGATACAAATTTTCCTAAATTACAAGAATTTCAAAACCCTGATTACAAAAAAATATTTGAAGTAAGATATGATGACATCGATATCAACAGGCACGTAAATAATGCAAATTATTTGATTTGGGCGCTTGAAACACTGGATTTCGATTTTCGCTCGCAAAACGTAATTAAAGAACTTGAAATCCAATATAAAAAAGAAATGAAATATGGCGATGATGTAACATCAATAGCTGAAATAAATAAAGATACCCTGATAACAAATCATATTTTAAAAAATTCTTCTACAGATGAAATTCTCTGTTCAATAAGGTCGACCTGGCAAAAATCTTGTTAAATTATTGATAAAACGCACTTTATCTAGTATTATATCAATGTTGCAATGCAGGTAATTAAATGAATAAAACCACATCAATATTTGATATAATCGGTCCTGTGATAATAGGTCCTTCCAGCTCCCATACGGCAGGAGCAGTGAGGTTGGGACTTATGGCAAAAAAGATTTACAAACAAAAACCCCAAAAGATTAACATAGTTCTTTATAACTCCTTTGCCAAAACAGGCAAAGGACACGGTACTGACAAAGGACTTCTGGCAGGTATTTTAGGGCTGGAAACCGATAATTCAGACATAAAAAACGCATATAAATTAGCAAAAGAGAACGGGCTTGATTTCTATTTTGAATATAAAGATGATTTTTCAAGACATCCTAACTCTGTTGATATCATATTTAAAGAGCCTTTCCCTTTGATTATACAAGGAGAATCCACAGGGGGCGGTGAAATCTGCATATCGTCCATTAACGGCTATAAAACCGATATTAAAGGAGATTACTATACTCTCGTACTAATATATAAAGACAAGCCGGGAATGGTTTACAAAGTCAGCAAATGTATACAAAAAGAAAACGTCAACATTGCTTCTTTGTACTGTGACAGAACCACAAAAGGAGAAGAAGCTTCAATGTGTATTTGCCTTGACTCTGCGCTATCTTCACCTGTAATTAAAGAGCTTGAAGAACTTGAAGAAATGTATTTATTCAGAAATGTTGAGGCATTGAAAAAATAATGGAACTAAAAACATTTGAAGAACTTATAAATGTATCTGGAAAAACAGGACAAAAAATATTTGAAATAGCTCAGGATATTGAGGCAAAAAATTCAGAAATCACCGTACTAGGAGTTAGGGCTAAAGCAGAAAAAAACCTAAAAGTTATGAAAGAAGCTATAAAAAGAGGAGTAACTTCGAAAGAGCTATCCTCAAGCGCCCTTTCAGGAAATGACTGCGAAAAATTAAAAAACAAATATAAAAATGGACAGTTAATTTATCCTCATCACTTACAAAATATAATCCTATACGCACTTGCAACAGCCGAAGAAAATGCCAGAATGGGCAAAATAGCAGCTTGCCCGACTGCAGGCTCTTGCGGAATTGTACCTGCAGTCTTGATATCTATTTCAGAGTATCTTCAATCAGGAGAAGAAAAAGAAATAGATGCGCTTATAACCGCAGGCTATGTGGGAAAAATTATATCTCAAAAAATAGCTCTTGCAGGAGCAGTAATGGGCTGTCAGGGGGAATGCGGCGTTGCTTCTGCTATGGCAGCTGCGGCAGCAGTTACATTAATGAATGGTTCAACAGAACAAACAATAAATGCAGCCTCACTGGCTTTAAAAAATATAATGGGTCTCGTTTGTGATCCTGTAGCAGGATTAGTTGAAGTTCCTTGTGTAAAAAGAAATCCGTTTCTTGCCATGCATGCTTTAACAGCAGCAGAAATGGGTTTATCTGACATAAAAAGTATAATTCCCATTGACGAAATAATCGATGCCGTAAAGCAAGTAGGAAATTTAATGTCATCAAGTCTTAAAGAAAGTTCACAAGCTGGATTAGCTAGTACCAAAACGGCTTTAACAATTTCCGAAAACCTCAAAGACAAATACGATTTTTAGATATTTTTTTAATTGCCCCGAAATGCACATTGTGGTATACTTATTAGCAAGTATTGATACTTATACCGTTGGAGATTTGATGAAAAAGAAGAATATTGCACTAAGCATGGCTGTTGCTGCTGTGTTGGGATTTGTTACTAATACAACTTCATTTGCTGCAGACTTTGAGGTCTCAACCAATGGAACTTTAGATAATGCAATCAATGCAGCTATTACCTCGGCTCTGGCACGTTCGTACGAGATAGAGCTAATTAACAATATAAATGAAAATTCATTTACTCCAATAAACGTTCCGGTATCAATATTTTCCAACAACTTAGGGCCTGCATTCTCAATAGACTTAGGAGATAATAAGGGGATTACTTTTATAACAGGTTCTTCAGGCTCATCAGTAAACAATATAGCAATGTTAAACGGGCTAGGCGTCAGCGGCAGTGCTATTGAAAACTATGTTCAAACAGATATTTACAACTCAACATTATCATCAAATAATGCAACCTCATCTGGTGGGGCAATTTACAATGAAGGCACTCTTGGTATGACAAACTCCACATTAGGCGGAGCTCTTGCAACAGATGGAAATACTTCAGTATATGGTGGAGCAGTTTATAACATAAATGACGGGATAGTAATATCTAACAATACCAATTACATAAATAATAGTGCGACAACAGATGGAGGAGCCGTATATAACAGCGCTTTATATACAGTGAATACAGGTAATTTTTCAAATAATACAGCAACTAATAATGCAGGTGCAATATATAATTCTGATAATCTAAATTTAAATATTGCAACTTTTACAACCAACTCCGCAGGTAATAGTGGAGGGGCTCTTTACAATACCGGCTCAACGAACATCACAAATTCAACTTTTGGAGGAATCACTGCAGGTGAAGCAAACACAGCTATCGATGGCGGTGCTATATATAATTATGCTTTAGGAGAAATAATAGCTAATAATACTAACTTCCTAAATAACACTGCAACAAACAATGGCGGTGCTATTAATAATATAGGAAGTTTTACCTTAAATACAGGTAATTTAATAGGCAATACAGCAGGTGCTAATGGAGGAGCTGTTTACAATACGGGTTCTTTAGCAATAGATGCAGCAACAATTTCATCAAACTCAGCAACAGCCAACGGTGGTGGCATATATAACTCTGGAATAGCTATTATTACAAACTCAACAGTAGGTGGCAATGACGCATCAAACAGCAACACAGCACTTAATGGAGGTGGGATATATAATGATGTTCTGGCAACTACAACCTCAAACAATACAAATTATCAACACAATACTGCAACAAGCAACGGTGGAGCCATTTATAACGTAGGTTCTTTTACTATCAATACAGGTACTCTTTCCGACAATGCTGCCTCAGGCAGCGGCGGAGCAATATACAACACCGGAACACTAACTGTTAATACGGGAACTATTAGCTCAAACTCTGCTGATAATAATGGCGGGGCTGTTTATAATGAAGGCACTGCCTACATTAATTATTCAACTATAGGTGGAGTTAATGCTGAAGATGAGAACAATGCTATTAATGGAGGAGGGGTATATAACTCTAACACAGGCACTGTAACTTCTTCTAATACAAACTATCAATACAATACCGCCACTAATGACGGCGGGGCTATCTATAACTTAGGCTCCTACACTATCAATACTGGTACTCTCTCCAACAACTCTGCGGATAACAAC
>JAEZET010000002.1 GCA_023433065.1 Cyanobacteria bacterium OH_CBrB_359 | reverse complement strand
TCATCGGATAAAAGTTACCATAGGGATAACAGGCTTATCTCCCCCAAGAGTCCACATCGACGGGGAGGTTTGGCACCTCGATGTCGGCTCGTCGCATCCTGGAGCGGTAGTACGTTCCAAGGGTTGGGCTGTTCGCCCATTAAAGCGGCACGCGAGCTGGGTTCAGAACGTCGTGAGACAGTTCGGTCCATATCCGGTATACGCGCAAGAGAATTGAACGGAGTCTTCCTTAGTACGAGAGGACCGGGAAGAGCGAACCTCCAGTGTATGGGTTATCCTGCCAAGGGTAAACGCCCAGTAGCTGTGTTCGAAGCGGATAAGTGCTGAAAGCATATAAGTACGAAGCCCACCGTAAGATGAGTTCTCTCATAGCACAAGCTAGTAAGTCCCCACGAAGATCACGTGGTTGATAGGTCAGAAGTGTAAGTATGGCAACATATTTAGCTGAATGATACTAATAGGACGAGGGCTTTTCCTATCATCATCGTTGATGATTACGATATAATTTTATGCAGCTTTCAGCGTATGAGCCAATCAGGCAGTTGTTAAAGAGGTTTTCTTTTTCAAAATGACTGATTTAAAAAAGCTCAGTGAATGGCTAGTTTTTTGAAACAATAACCATTCTACACAAGCTTTCTGGTGATAAAGCGACAGGACACCACTCGTTCCCATCCCGAACACGATCGTAAAGACTGTTTGCGGTGAAAATACTCGGAGGGAGACCTCCCGGAAAGATAGCTAGTTGCCAGATTCTATTTTAAAAAGACCGATTAAATTTTATTTTTAGTCGGTCTTTTTTATTTGTTCAATATTGATAAAACTTTATCTATGTTACAGAATAATTTAAATTTGTTGTTTATTGATTAAAAATTATTTTTATATAGTATATTAAAATTAATATTATGAATGAGAGTTTTATGGAAGAGTTTGTTAACCAAAAAGCGTTAAATGATTTTAATAAGAAATGGGCTGGAAAGCGCGCAATGTTTTGTTATATGTTATTTACAAAAGTGGTTTTTTGGCATGATAAAATAACTCATTGTTGCTCTTGTACGACAAATCCCCATGCTAATCCAATTATTTGTACTGATGAATTGGCTGACTTTAGTTTTAGCAGATTTATTGCAAACCTGGACAAAACCATGAAGCTTAACCAGACAAGAAATGGAGGGCCTTGTAAAGGTTGTAAATATATTAAATTTCAAAAAGTTCCAATGTTGCCTGTAGAAAATACATTCAGAGAAATTTCTATAACAAATTTTACCATATGTAATTCCAGATGTATTTATTGTGAACTTTGGCAGGAAAAACAGTCATTTTACTATCCTGTCTTGCCTATAATACGATTGATGAACGAAAATAACTTGATTCACCCAGATGCGCACGTATCTTGGGGTGGTGGTGAAATTCTTTTGTACAGAGAATTTAAAGATATCTTTAAATATTTACTAAAAAACGGATTTAAACAGGTAATAAATACTACAGGAATTTCTTATTCAAAAGAAATTGAAGAGGGGTTAAAATCAGGAATTGTAGATTTACAGATTAGCCCTGATGCAGGGCTTATTGAAACTTACAAAAAAGTTAAAGGCCAAGATGCTTTTTATAAGGTGTGGGAAAACATTGAAAAATATTCCGTGCATTCTGAGAATGTAAGTGTAAAATACATAATTTTTTCACTTAACAGCTCTGAAGAAGATGTAAGAGCTTTTATTAATAATTGCGTTAAAGCTAAAGTAAGACAAGTTGTTATTTCTTGCGAGTGGCGTACAATATGGAACTATGATGAAGATTGGCAGTATGGAGGTTTAACCGAAAAAGAATATAATGCAGCTGCGTTAATGTTAAGACTTGCTGAAGATAATAACCTTGAGGTCAGTATATCAGCAATTTGGAGTGAAAAAGATAGAAAGTATATTAGAAATTCAGCCACAAAAATCAAATCGGAAATTAATGTTTAAAGCAATATTTATTTATAAAAATTTATGCAAGTATAATTTTTATACAAAAATTACGATAAATACAAAGTTACTGGCTTGAAAGGATTTGCTTGTTATATTTTTATTTTTTAAGTTCGTAGGGTTGGTAAATCTTGACTATTTTATTTTTTACTTTCATTCTTTCTTTTTAATGTATTGTCTCTGGCGAGTCTTCCAAATGGGGAAACTTTTTTCCGAAAAAGTTTCACAAAACGGCTGACCAACAGCTCCGTTTTTATAATCACTAATTTAAACTCAAGGCTTGTAACTCGCTGTGCTCAAACAGACAAGCCTTATCATTGTTTAAACAAGTGATTCTACAAAACTACGCTAGGGTCAGAAAAGTAAAAAAATTCGTTGAGCTTTGCGAAGTGAATTAAAAAGGTTCGATTAAGTTTTACAACAAATAGGGAGCATATTTCAGACCCTGTCGAAGTGAGCAGTTAACACTTGGCGAAATAATGTCAAAGCTCGCACTGTTCGAGGCTAAAAGCCGAGTTTGCGAGCCTGATTGAGCTTAGTGAAAATTAGCGAATGCAGACCGAGGTCGAAGTTTTTCTGTCTCTTTTTATAAAGAAGAGACCTCTGTCCGAGCAGGACCACTTCGGAGCAGAAAACAATAATCTTTCTAATAAAATTAATCGGTGGGCAAACACTTTTGCCCACCTACTTATACTTTTTGATGTTTTTACTTCAAACCTGGGAACTTTTTGTCGAAAAGGTCCACTAGTCACTATTTACTTATATTGTTTTATCCGTAGGCTTATAGTCTAGCCGTGACACCATTTTATACGGCTCATTCTTCGCCTCGAAAAAAAGGCAAGCTTCAGCCAGTCAGCATACCGCCTTTTTATTGTGAAAATTAATCTTTTATACTAAAATTGAATATGTTATCAGGTTAGAATTGGTGTGAATGAAAACAAGAGTTCAAAAAGCTTTTTTTATTGGTTTTATACTTTTATTGTTCTCGTTAATATTTATATTTTCCTCTTTTTTCAAATCGGCAGATACAGCGGCACATGACTGGAAGCAGGTTTTAAGCTTAAATCATACATTATTGGCAAATAAAAGGTTTTTGGTAAGTGATGATATTGTAATTCTTTCTATAGATGATTTAACTTCATTTGAATTGAGCAAGTATCCGGAGCTTGGAATAAAACGCTGGCCTTTGTCGAGAGGTGATTGGGCACAAATTATAAATTTTTTACAGAAGGCGTCACCTAAAGTAATCGCAATAAATATTCCTTTTCAAAATTATGAAGATATAACTTTGAGTGCTAATTCTTCCGATTTGATTTTGGCAAATACCTTTAAAAAATATAATAATATTGTTCTTGGAAATGTTTTATCTTTGCCGTATTCTGAGTCAATAGATTCTTCAACAAACTACATTGATAAGTTGGATAACCCTTTTAATCCGATAAAAAAATCCCTTGATGTTGGTTTTGATAATCAAAAAATAGAAAATAATATAACCTTTTATTCCTACTTACCTGTTCCCGATATCTTTGTAAACAATGTTTCTATGGGATTTATTAATCTACAAAGGGATAAAGATTCTATAATACGCCATACAAGACCTATTTCGAGGATTTTAACGGGCAATAAAACAGATTATATGCCATCAATTCCTTTTGCCGTTTTTCTTAAATATATTAATTATGACGGACCTTTAAAAGTTGTCGATTCAAGAATAAGAATTAATAATTATTCAATTCCGGTAAATTCTTTGGGTGAGAATTATATTAATTGGAATGGTTTAAGCAGAAGCTATACTTTTATTCCTTTAAGCAAAATAATAATCGGCATGAAACGTGACGGAAAAACTTTTATGTTTGATAAAAAGATTTATCCTGTGGAATATTTTAAGGATAAAATTGTGATAATTTCGCCAACACAGACTAATGTTGATACTCACAGAACTCCAATAGATAGTGGGATTTCAGCGGCTGAGGTTTATGCCAATGCAATAGATAACTATATAAACGATGCAAGGCTTGATAATCCGATTAGAAGAAAATTCCTTCAGCAGATGCCGTTATATTTTGCAATTCCTATAGTTATTGCTTTTTGTGCTTTAATTATTGTTAATGCTTTTATATTCAGGGTTTCTGCTTTATCTTTGATTAATGCATTTTTATTAATAATTTTATATTTGTTTTTCGATGTGTTTATTTTTATAAATCATAGAATCAGATATGATCTTTCGTTGGTTTATCCTATTTATTTTATGGCTATAACTTTGATTTCGTCATATTTATATGTGTTTTTTAATGAGACTTGCAAGAAAAAAGAAATTATTAATATATTTGGTAAATTTGTTTCAAAAGAAGTTTTGAATAAATTGATTAAAAATATGAAAAACTTTGAGCTTAAAACAGAAAAGAAAAAAATCACAGTTTTACGCTGCGACATAGCGAATTTTAACGAGTTGTCCAAGATATATGAATTAGATGAAATTATAGATAAATTAAATGCGACTTTTAAAATAATTACTGAAAAAATATTTAAATATAACGGTACAATTGATAAGTGCATATCAGATTCAATCGTTGCTCATTGGGGAGATCCCATTGCCAATGCAAATGATTCTATGAGTGCAGTTAAAGCCGCTGTTGAAATTATAGAAGCAGTGGATGATTATAATATATCTTGTGAGGGAGAGGAAATAAAATTCGATATAAAAGTAGCAGTAAATACCGGAGATGCAATAGTTGGTCCAATCGGAGCAGATAAATTAAATGAATATACTATTTTAGGTGATACAGTTAATATTGCTCAAAGAATAGGTCAGATATGTTTGCAGCTTGATAACCGTTTTATGATTTCAGAATCTACATACAATGAAGTTCAAAACATCATTAATGCTGATTATTCAGGGGTTATAAAAATTAAAGGAAGAGAAGAGAGCGTTAAAGTCTACGCTCCTAAACTGGAACAAAAAAATGATTAATATCGATTCTCTTTCGATTAAAGCCTTTTTGGCTGAAAACATTGATTTTTTTATAGGTGCAAGGGTTCAAAAAATTCAGCAGCCAAATAGAAGAGAAATTATACTAAATCTTAGAAACAAAGGTGAATCAAGGAAGCTTTATTTAAATATAAATCCTTCCTTTTATCATATTTGTTTTATGTCAAAGGAGAATGAGCTTAAAAGAAATATTAAAAATCCAAAAGCTCCCGCTATGTTTTGTATGCTTTTAAGAAAATACTTAGACGGTGCAAAAATTGTTTCTGTTGAGCAGCCGGAATTTGAAAGAATTTTTGAAATATATTTTGAATACTATGATGCATTGAATGAGAAGATTAAGCTGTGTTTGGCAGTGGAACTTATGGGAAAGCACAGCAACATTATTCTTTATAATTATGACACTAATGTGATCATCGGCTGTGCGCATAATGTGGGGTCTGAAAAGAGCAAAGATAGAGAACTACAGGGGCTTTTACCCTATATGTATCCGCCAAGACAGGATAAATATGATATTCGAGAAATGTCTTTCGGAGATTTTTTTGAGCTTCTTAAAAAAGAAAAAAATTGGCAGGGTTTTTTAGTCCAAAATTTTCACTACATTACAAAGTCATTGATTGACACTTTATTGTCAGAACTGAATATCAGTCAGTCTTATACGGAATCACAGCTTAAGCAGTTATATTCCGTTTTGATAGATTTAATTGAATTAAAAATTATTTTCCCTTGTATAGATAAAGAATTCTGCCAATTTTCTCTTTATCCGTTCAAAAACGCTTTAAAATCCAATAGTGTAAGCGATATGTTTGATGAGTATTTTGCATATCACCAGAATTTAAAACTTGTTAAAAATCTAAAAGACAAGATTTTAGTGCAAATTAATAATCAAATAAAAAAGCTTGAAAATCTGAAGGAAAAACAATCGGAACAGCTTAAAAAAGAAGATAAAATGCTTATATATAAGAAAAAAGGCGATATCTTAATGGCAAATTTACATAAAATACTACCTGAGATTCAAAAACTAATCCTTGATGATTTTGAAGGAAATTTGGTTGAAATTGAACTTGATAACATGCTGTCTCCGGTTGAGAATGCAAACAGATACTATAAGCTTTATAAAAAATCTAAAACATCTGTTGAACATAATAGAAATCTTTTTGAAGAAACACAAAACAGGCTCGGATATTATGCCGAACAGAAATTTTATGCGCAAATTGCTCATTCTATAGAAGATTTGGAAGAAATATTTGCCGAAATTACGGATGATAGTTTACTTCAAAAACGACAGACAAAAGAAAAAAATATTTCTTTAAATCCAATTGTAATTGAAGGATATAAAATATTCGTCGGTAAAAATTCTGCTCAAAATGATTATATTCTATCAAAACTTGCTTCACCTGAAGATATTTGGTTTCATCCTTTAAATTTTGCAGGCTCTCATGTTGTTCTAAAAAAGAATAATTCGAAAGAAATAGTATCAGATGATATTTTATTTAAAGCTGCAAAAATATCCAAAGAATACTCTGTAGGCAAATCAGCCTCAAAAGTACCTATAGTTTATACTTTGCGAAAATATGTCAAAAAGGGTAACTCTAAAAAACAGGCTTTTGTTACTTATAAAAATGAAACAGAAATATTAGTGGATTAATTTTTTAGTAAGCTTATTATGAAGAGATAGCTCTCACTAAGAAAAGAAGGCTATCTTGAAATATTGCACAGTTCACAATCCTTGATTCCATTTTTTTGTTTGCATTGCAAACAAATCATTACATCGGATTGTTCACAATAGGGATTATATCCCTGTGCAAATTCCGCAAAAAAAAGAGACTTTAGAAAAAAAGTCCCTTGGAATTCTTTTACAATTCCTCGTGTGTGTACGTGAAAGGTTAGTATGGTAGGTATGTATGAAATAATTATGTTTAGTTTTTATTATTTATTAT
>JAEZET010000005.1 GCA_023433065.1 Cyanobacteria bacterium OH_CBrB_359 | reverse complement strand
TTTACGCAGATTATTTCTATCTCTTTTAGTGTTTGATTTATCACACTCTCCAGAGACTTCCTTATATATTTCTCCACGTTATATACCGGGATTATTACTGATATCTTGATTTCGTTCATGATTTGTTTTTGATTTTATTTAGCCGATTCTTTATTCTTGTAAATATATTTTTTTTACTGGCCATAAGTTTTTCATAATAATCTCTTTGTTTTTCTAATTCTGCTTCTAATTCCACTTTATGAAATTTTGCAGTATTTTCTGCCTGAATAATCAATTCTTTTTCATGCCAGGCTTTCATATCTTCAAGCCTTTTTTCTATGAGTTTTTCATAATAATCTCTTTGTCTATCGAGTTTTTTATTCAGATTTGACAGATGCCAGCTTGTTAAATTATTGATTTGAGATTGCATTTCGTTGTCATACCAGATTTTTTGGCTAAAAAGTTGATTTTCATACCAGTCTTTTTGTTCTTCAATTTTATTGTTAAAAGAAATTACTTCCTGAGTTAATTTTTCAGTCAGAGAGGATTCATAAATATTTCTTTGCTGAGCAATTAAATTATGATAATTGTCTTCCAAAATCTCCAATTGCGCAGTCATTAAATTTTCATAAAATTTTCTTAAATTATTGGAATATGACACTATTAATTTTTCAAGAAACTCTTTTTGTTTTAATATGTCAATTTCTGTTTTAGCAGGATTAGAAACATTATTTTTCTCGATTTTAAATATTTCATTACATAGATTATTGATATTTTCCGATATATCTGTATTTTCCAAATTCATTTTTACTAACATTCCAATTTCTTTTAATAACAACATTTTATAATAATACTTACGCAATCGCAAGTTTAGATAGTTTTTGTAATAACCATTTATTAAAAATCGAAAGATAGAAAAGAAAATTATTTTCTTATACAATTATCTTATGGAAAATATAATTACTAAAGCTGTTAAAGAACATTCTTTAAACCAAGAAGAGATATCTGCTTTACTTAAGAGTAATCTTTATGATGAAGCTCTTTTCAAAGCAGCGGATGAAATACGAAGAAAATATGTCGGAGATTCAATTCACTTAAGAGGCTTAATCGAATTTTCAAATATTTGTAAGCAAAATTGCTTTTATTGCGGGCTTCGAATAGATAATAAAAAAGTTAAAAGATACCGCTTAACTCCTGAAGAAATAATTGACTTTGCACAAAAAGCCGTTTCTTATGGTTATAAAACCCTTGTCCTGCAATCAGGAGAAGATGCTTTTTATACAAAAGATAAATTATGCAAAATAATTAAAACGATTAAAGACTTTGATGTTGCAATAACTTTAAGCATAGGAGAGAGAAGTTTCGAGGAATATAAAGCATTTAAAGAAGCGGGTGCGGATAGATTTTTAATCAGAATCGAAACCACCGATAAAAATCTTTATAAAAAACTTCACCCGAAAATGGATTTTGAAAACAGAATAAAATGCTTAAAAGATTTAAAGCATCTCGGGTATGAAGTCGGGACAGGTTGTCTTGTGGGCTTACCTGAACAATCTATAGAATCTATTGCAAATGACATTTTATTCTTTAAAGAAATAGATGCTGATATGATAGGAATAGGACCATTTATCCCTAATGAAAACACCCCTTTAAAACACTCTGAAGGCGGCAGCTTTATCATGGCAAAAAAAGTTATGGCAATAACAAGGCTATTGCTGCCTGATTCTAACATTCCGGCGACAACAGCAATGGAAACCTTAGAACCTAATGGCAGAATCCTTGCACTTCAAGGAGGAGCTAATGTTGTTATGCCTAATGTAACAGAAGGGGAGTACAGAAAATATTATGAACTTTATCCCGGCAAAATTTGCGTAAATGACACTCCTGCAAAATGTATTAACTGTATAAGCAGCAAAATTAAAGCTATCGGCAGAAATATCTCTGATGATTATGGCTTTAGAAAAAAATAACATTGTAAATAATTTTGCCAAAAGATTGTTTTTTATGCTTTATATAATAGAGTAAGTTTTGTAATTACATATTAGATTATAAAAATGTCGGAAAATAAATTAACTTTCAATAGCATGATTAAATCAATGGGTTTAGTTTTTGGAGATATCGGAACAAGTCCCATTTATACCCTGACCGTTGTTTTTCTTACACTACAAGTTAACACACAAAATGTCATAAGTATTTTATCGCTTATTATCTGGACGCTTTTGCTTGTTGTAACTGTTCAATATACTTGGCTTGCAATGAGTTTAAGTAAAGGCGGTGAGGGCGGAGCTATCGTTTTAAATGAAATTCTTCAGCAAACAGTAAAATCTTCAAGAGCTGTGGTCTTTTTTTCATTCTTGACTTATGTAGGAATTTCTCTTCTTATAGGCGACAGCGTAATAACTCCGGCAATAAGCATTTTATCAGCAATAGAAGGCTTACGCTTCATTGAAATCTTACATAATATCCCGCAATCTTTAATTATCTTTATAACAATAGTAATTGCAGTAAGTCTGTTTTCTGTTCAAAAAAAAGGGATAGAAAATATTACACAAGTTTTTGGTCCTATAATGCTAATATGGTTTTTGGCATTGGGACTATCAGGATTAGCCTCTATAATAACTTTCCCCGAAGTTTTAAAAGCATTTAATCCTTTATGTGGAATCGGTTTTATATTGCACAATGGAATCTCAGGATTTTTTATCTTATCTGAGGTAATCCTTTGTGCAACAGGAGCTGAAGCTTTATATGCAGATATGGGGCACTTGGGCAGAAAACCTATTACAGGTGCATGGTTCATTGTTTGCATATTTTTAATAATCAATTATTTGGGTCAGGGTGCGTTTCTTATCCTTCACCCAAACATTAAAAATATTTTATTTAGCATGATTTCTACTCAGATGAATATTTTATATATTCCGTTTTTAGTAGTAAGCATTTTAGCAACAATTATTGCTTCTCAGGCAATGATTAGCGGATTATATTCAATTATTTATCAGGGCATTAACACAAGAATTATTCCCATGTTCAAAGTAAACTATACCTCTGAAAAAATTAACTCTCAAATATATATAGGAAGTGCAAACTGGTTTTTACTATGTTCGGTAATAATTATTATTTTAATTTTTAAAGAATCCTCTAATCTCGCTTCAGCATATGGATTAGCGGTAACCGGAACAATAGCAATAACTTGTACAATGATTTCGACAATTTTTTTCTTAAGAAAAAAATATTTCCATTTTGCAATCTGTTTAATGTTAATTGTCATAGATTTTTCTTATTTTATCGCAACCTGCTCCAAAATCCATACTGGGGCTTACTGGTCAATTATAATTGCCTTAATCCCTTTTTCAATAATTTTATTATATGTGAAAGGTCAAAAGACACTGTATCATTCATTAAGCCTTATGAACAAAGGAACTTTTTTAAAAAAATATAATAAAATGTATGCAACAGCTCCTAAAATTAGAGGAACGGCATTATTTTTTGCACGAGGCATAGAAAAAGTTCCTCCGTACATAGTTCAAACAATGTTTACCAACAATATAATTTATACAAAAAATATTTTTGTCCAGATTAATAAAACAAGCGAAGCAAAAGGTATTTCGCATGAATATGAAATGGTTGCTCCCGGTCTTCATTTATTAAAAGTTTATGTTGGTTATATGCAATTTTTTAAGCTTGAAATTTTACTGAAAAGGCTAAATATAAGAGAAAAAGCTATCTTCTATGGCATTGAAGAAATTGAGACAAATAATTTCTTCTGGCATATATTTGCGATTATAAAAAAAATCACACCAACTTTTGTAAGTTTTTATAAACTTCCTGTTCATAAAATACACGGTGTCGTTACCCAGATTCGCATGAGATAAGAAATTGTTGGAATGTATTATAAAAAAAATCATGATAAACTAATCCATGTTTAAATTTGCAAAAGGAGATTATCATGTGGGAAAAAGACATCAATATCAATGAAGTCAAAGAACTTAGGACAAAGTCTACTATCTATTTTGGTGTGGGCGCAATAGAAAAAATAGAAGATATTATTAAATCTTTAAAGGCAAAAAATATTCATAAAGCAATAGTTATAAGCGGAAAAAATGCGTATAAACTGACAGGCGCTTGGGATTATATTAAAAAAGCTCTTGAAACAAATTCCGTCGAATATATTAATTATGACAAAGTAAGCCCTAATCCGACAACACATCAAGTAGATGAAGCAACTAAACTTGCAAGGGATTTTAAAGCTCAAGCTGTGATTGCCATTGGCGGCGGATCGGCAATTGATGCTGGAAAAAGTGCCGCTATTTTATTAGAATATCCTGAAAAAAACGCAACCGAACTTTATAACTACGAATTTGAAGCCCAAAAAGCCGTTCCTATTGTTGCAGTTAACCTGACTCATGGAACAGGGACAGAAGCCAACCGTTTTGCTGTTGTAACCATTCCTGAAAAGGATTTTAAACCGGCAATTGCATATGATTGTATTTATCCTTTATATTCAATTGATGACCCAAAATTGACAACAAAACTCTCAGCAAATCAAACTCTCTTTGTTTCAGTAGATGCAGTTAATCATGTGGTTGAAGCTGCTACATCAAAAGTTGCAAGTCCTTATTCAATAACTCTTGCAAAAGAAACCATAAGACTTGTGGCTAAATACTTACCTCTTGTCATTAAAAATCCTGATGATTTAGAGGCAAGATATTATCTTTTATATGCATCATTATTGGGCGGAGTAAGTTTTGACAATGGACTTCTCCACTACACTCACGCTCTTGAGCATCCTCTTAGTGCCATAAAACATGACCTTTCACATGGTCTTGGCCTGGCAATGCTTCTTCCTGCAGTTGTAAAACATATCTATAAAGAAAAGTACAACACTTTATCAGATATTCTTTCCCCAATTATTTCAGGCTTAAAAGCAGAACCTGAAGGCGGCGAATATTGTGCAAAAGAACTTGAAAAATGGCTGATAGGCATCGGCATTGACAAAAAGCTCAAAGATGAAGGATTTTCAGAAGCGGATATAGAAAAATTAACAGAACTCGCTTTTAACACTCCTTCTCTGGGAATGCTTTTGGGACTCGCCCCAAATGAAGCATCAAAGCAAATTGTTTCCACAATTTATAGAGAATCTTTAGATTTTTATAATTAAAATTCTATAAAAATTGAAAAACCTTTTTATAAAACCACTTCCTGCTTATTTAATTCATTTATCAAAATAATATTTTCTTTCCTCCAGATAGGGGAAAGCTCAACATTTATATGCTCTTTTACTGCTATCTCGTTTAGTAAAGCAGCGGCTTTGATTTCTTTAGATGCTATATCACCGTATTCCCAATCATCATCATTTCGTAAAGACTTTATCTCGGGAGATATAATAATATTTTTAACATTACATTCAAGACATTTATTAATAAATTGAGTTATTTCTTCTTTATCGCTGTTTAAAGAAAAAATTATATATTTTACAAAAACATTTTCAGGATATTTACAATATTTTTTTATATTTTGCCAAACTCTTTCATAACCGTTTTGTCCTTTAACTTTTAGATACGTTTCCTTAGTCCCTGCATCAGGACTTACCTGTAGAATCAAGGACTTTTTGGATAAACCTTTTAAAATAGTTTCAGAAAATTTTAAAGCGGAAGAATTTATTACTTGTTTATAGTTATTATCAACCAGATATAAGACAATATCCTCAAATTCTCTATAGATAGTCGGCTCTCCTCCTCCCCAATGAAAAGTACAATCCTTATGGAGAATGCCATTTTCGTTAAATTTTTTGATAATCGGTAAAATATTATAGAAAAATTCAGGGCTATTTATATTTCTTCCACAATATATACAATTTGAATTACATTGTAAAAAATTATTGATAGTAAATCCCTTTAGGTTATGCTGTAACTTAAATTTTGGAATTCTTTGTTTTGTAAAATATTGGCAACCGGTGCACTCTGACTTATCTGTTTGGTTAATTTCCATTGTTTTATCAATAGAATTAATGTATTTTTCAAAATCAAATCTTTCAATATTTTCATCAAAAACAATCGGCCTGGTTTTGTTTTCAGAACAGCAAAAAGTTGCTTTTTCTGGAGCATAATTGATGCCGGAATATATAAGACTACAAAATAATAAATTTTTGCCTGACCATTTTTTATTAAATTTTTTTACCATTATAAAATTTTTTAATAATGAGATTTTTTTTTGAAAGAATTCTATCATTTTAAAACTTCTAATACATTTAATAGACGGTAGAGAATATATCATTAAAATTATACAAAAATACTATTGGTTTTTCAAAAATATATATAAACCGTAATAATATTAATGTGATTATATTCACAAATAAGTGAACAAAATCCAACATTACTTACTTAAGTTCATAATAAAAAAACTAATGTAAACTTGATTTTTAGTTAAATTTCTTTTAAAATTAATTAGTGAAATAAATCACGAAAAGGATGCCGAAAAATGACAATTAATAAAAGATTAGAAGTAACAATTTGTATGGGAAGTGCTTGTTTTGCAAGAGGAAACACCGAAAATCTTGAATATATTGAAAACTATATCAAAGAAAACAAACTTGAAGCGTATATAGAAATAACGGGTTCAAGATGCGAGAGCAAATGTGATAAGGGACCTAATATAATCATCAACGGAATTGAACATCACAATATGAGTATAAAGAAGCTAGAAAAGATTCTTAAAAATGAATAAACTTTCCCCTGTATATACATTAAATAACGAATGCCATGACTGTTATAAATGCGTTAGAGAATGCCATGTAAAAGCTATTAAAATAGAAAACGGTCATGCTTCTGTTATTGCAAAAAAATGTATTGCCTGCGGGAATTGCGTAAAGGCTTGCCCTTCAAATGCAAAGAGAATCAGATATGACATAGAAAAAGTTAAAAACCTTTTTAAAGCTCAAAAAAAAGTTTATGTCTCACTCGCTCCAAGCTGGAGAGGAGCTTTTGAGATGAATGCCCCTAAGATGATTGCCCTTTTAAAAAAGCTGGGATTTGAACAGATAAGTGAAACGGCCCTGGGAGCACAAGAAGTTTCTGTAAAGACAGCTGAAATTCTTGAGACAAATGGAAATGGTTTATATATCTCAAGCGCATGCCCTGTTATTGTAGATTATATAAGACTATATAAACCTGATTTTACAGAAAATATAACCCCTATTGCCTCTCCCGCTTTAACACATGCAAAAATGTTAAAAGAAATTTACGGAGATTCTATTTCCGTTGTATTTATAGGTCCTTGTATCGGTAAAAAAAATGAAGCAGATAAACATCCTGACTTAATTGATGCTGCACTAACCTTTGAGGAACTTAATTTCTGGATAAATGAAGAATTTATAAAAATTAGCGACATTAATTACAAAACAGAAAATAGTTTTGTTCCCGAAAGCTCTTACGAAGGGGCTCTCTATCCACTTGAAGGTGGAATGATTGAAACTATTAAAAGACTTAATGTTGAAGAAGATATACAACTTCTTAATATAAGCTCAATCGATGGATTTGAACAGGCTTTAGCAGGGTTAAATCCCAAAAAACTCGAGAAAAAAATATTTATTGAAGCTCTTGCCTGTAAAGGCGGCTGTATATCAGGTCCTTGTATGTCTACAAAAAAGGCAGGAATTTCCATCAGCTCAAATGTTTTGTCAAAAGTTAAATATCGTAGAAAAATTCCATCTAAACCACAAGTTGTTCTGGAAGAAAAATATGAAGCAAAACCTTTAAAGACTGTCGAATATCCATTAAAAGACATTTTAAAAGCAATGAAAAAAATAGGAAAACATAAAGAATCAGATGAATTAAACTGCGGAGGTTGCGGTTATCCTACTTGCAGAGATTTGGCAAAAGCTCTCATATCAGCCGATGCAGAGCCTTCAATGTGTGTTTCTTATATGAGAAAAATTGCAATGAGAAAAGCCGCAGCAATGCTAAGATGCATGCCCTCAGCAATAGTTATGGTGGACCAAGATTTAAAAGTTGCGGAAGCAAATGACTCTTTTATGAAAATGTTCTGCGGTGATATGTATGAGATTTTTTCCGAACGTCAAGATGGGCTTGTTGGGGCTTCAATCGATAGAATTATAGACTTTTCAGATATTTTTAAGACAGCTTTAAAAACAGGTAAGGACCTCCATAAAGAACGATATCCCGTTAAAAACAAGTTGTTTGACATAACGGCATTTACAATTGAAAAGAATGAACTTGTTGGAGCAATAATAACTGACGTTACACAAAGCGAAATGAACAGGGAAAAAATAGCACATAAAGCACAAGAAGTCATTTCAAAAAATATAGCCACAGTCCAAGATATCGCCAAGCTCTTGGGTGAGCACATGGTTGAAACTGAGCTTTTATTAAGCTCCATTGCTCATGATTTTGACAATAATGAGGACAGTGACTAATGTTTATTGATATCGACTGTACTCAACAAAAAAAATATAATCAAAATACTTATGGAGACTATTTCTTATCAAAAAGGTATCCTGATGAAGGAAGACTTATTGCTGTATTATCGGATGGACTTGGAAGCGGGATAAAAGCCAATATTTTGGCCTGTATGACCGCAACTATGCTGCTTAAATTTATTGAAGCCGAAAGTAATATCAAAAAAGCTTGTGAAATTGTTATGAACTCTCTTCCTGTCTGTCAGGTTAGAAAAATCAGTTATTCAACATTTTCTGCTATAGATTGTAATGAAGATGGAGAAGCAAAAATTGTTGAAGAGGGAAACCCACAGTTTATCTGGATTAGAAACAATGAAATTTTATCCCCCAAATTTTCTATTATTACTTCAAAAACATTCTCTAACAGGCATATGCACATATATAAAATTAAGCTCGAACAGGATGACAGGTTGATTTTTTGTTCTGACGGAATAACTCAGTCCGGATTGGGAACTTTTAACTTAAAATTGGGTCTAAGAAGAGAAGGATTGATTGAACTTGTATTAAAAAAACTTCAAAAAGAACCTTTAATTTCGAGTAGGCAATTATCCCGATATATTGTAGAGCAAGCAGAAAATATTGAGACGGACAGAAAAGCAAAAGATGACATATCTGCAGCAGTGATATATTACAGAGAACCACGGGAATCTTTAGTATTTACCGGTCCCCCTTACCATAGTGAAAAAGATAGAGAATATGCACAAATATTTGACGAGTTTAAAGGGAAAAAGGCTATTTGTGGAGGGACAACAGCAAATTTATTATCAAGAGAATTGAACAGGCCAATTGAAAGTAATCTAATTGACAAATCAGGAAATCTTCCTGCCTGCTCTCAAATGGCAGGAGTTGAACTTGTCACTGAAGGGATATTGACCTTAACAAAAGCTCTGGAATACCTAGAGAATGATTCTGAAATCAAAACAAACGATGCCGCAGGTAAGCTAATAAAATTTTTAATTGACAGTGACTGCATAAATTTTATGGTGGGAGCCAAAATAAATCAGGCGCACTATGACCCCGGATTGCCTGTTGAGATTGAAATACGTAAAAATATTATAAAAAAAATAATAAATATTTTAGAAACTAAATTTATTAAAAAAGTTGCGATACAATATATGTAAGGAGAAATTATGGAAAAGATTAAAGTTAAAGTTTGCCTTGGGACAACCTGTTTTGTTATGGGTGCAGCCCAATTACAAGAATTAATGGAACTTGTCCCCAAAAAATTCGGAGACAGAGTTGAAGTTACAGGCAATCCATGCCTTGGGCTATGTTCTATTGATTGGGAATATTCAAGAGCTCCTTACGTTAAGATTGACGATGACATAATCGTTGAAGCAACAGTAGAAAAAGTCTTAAATGCCATAGAAAGAAAATTAGTAAAATGAACCACAACAGTCAAGCATCTCATTTAAAAAAAGAAATATTAATAAGAACAATTAAAGCGTTTTTTTCAGATGATTTTGAAGAAAATACACGCTTAATCCCTTATGATATGAGACCAAAAGGATGTGAAGTTCCCTATAGATGCTGTGTATATAAAGAACGTGCAATATTAAAAGACAGAACAATTGCCGGTTTGGGTTTTGCAATAGAAGATGATGATGAAAAAACCCCATTGTCAGTTTATGCGAAAAAAGCAGTTGATAGAACAGAAATAGAAAAAGATCCCCTTACCGTCTTAGAGGCTGCATGTAAAGGATGCGTACCGCATAGAATATTTGTTACAGATTTGTGTCAGGGATGTGTGGCTAGACCTTGCGTGAATACCTGTAAGTTTGGTGCTATAAGCATTGTTAACAACCGTTCTGTTATCGACAGTCAAAAATGTAAAAACTGTAAACAATGCATTCCTGTTTGTCCTTATAATGCTATAGTTCAAGTTAAAGTCCCTTGTGAAGATGCCTGCCCTGTGGATGCTATTACTAAAGATGAAAATGGTCTGGCTAAAATTGATTTTGAAAAATGTATAAGCTGCGGTAAATGCGTATCTGCATGTCCGTTTGGCGCCGTACATGAAAAAAGCCAGATAATTGATATTTTAAAAAACATTAAAAACGGCAAAAGCGTTATTGCAATGATTGCCCCTTCTATTGTCGGCCAATTCCCTGGTACTGCTTATCAATTAAAAACCGCAATTATGAAAGCAGGATTTAAAGATGTATATGAAGTAGCCCAAGGCGCAGATATTACAGCAACAAATGAAGCTTTGGATTTTAAAGAACGCATGGAAAAAGGCAGTAAATTTATGACAACTTCATGCTGTGCCGGATACAATCAATTTATAGAAAAACATTTCCATGAAATTAAGCCTTACGTATCAGAGACAAAAACGCCCCTTTTCTATACGGCAGAAATAGTTAAAAAAGAGAATCCGGACGCAATAACAGTTTTTGTCAGCCCTTGTGTGGCAAAAAGAAAAGAAGGAATGGAAAATCCCAATATTGATTATGTTATGAATGTTGAAGAGCTGGGAGCATTATTTGTCGCTTTGAAAATAGATATTGCTTCTTGTGAAGAAACAAAATATTCAGTTGAAAGCTCAAAAGAAGGCAGGAATTTCGCTTTATCTACAGGCGTTTCTCAGGCAGTTATAGCAGCCTCGGGAGAAAATCCGGAGATTAAGCCCTGTTATATCAACGGTTTAAATAAAGAAACAATTAAAGAGCTTAAAAAATATGTAAAATCCAACGAATGCGAAAAAGGAAATTTAATTGAAGTTATGTGCTGTGAAGGCGGATGTATAGGCGGAAATGCCACAATCAACTCATTAAAAACTGCAAACAAAATTTTAACTGAATTTTCAGGTAAAAGCCAATCTATAAAATCAATTCAAGATTTAAAAAATTGAGACGATAATCATGCTGTAATTAAGTGTCAAATTGATGTTTAAAGGCTATGATTATAATATGTACATTTTTGAAACAGAAATTGAAGAAGATAAAAACCTAAAAAAAGTAGGTCTTGAGCTGATGTTTATGACACCTGAGAAATGCACTCATAAAAAGGGAGTATCAGCTGTAGAACTTTCTAAACTTCTTGATATTTCTGTTGAAATTGTAAAAAAGAAATTAAAAATACTTTTAGATAAAGAAATTGTAAGAGTATACGGAATCAATCCAAAACTTTGGAAGTTTGATGAATATAATTTTCAAAGAATGGATGAAGATGATGAAGTATATAGACTTTTGTGCAGCTTTGATGATGTGGACTTTGACAGATATTTCCAATATTAGTCTTATAGATGCTAGATTTTTTAAAAAAATATGTAATAATAATAATAGCTCTATGCGGGTATCTATTTTGTTCCTACATTATTTTTATTCGGGAGAGTTGACTCTAATTACTTTGAAGTATACCTGCCTTGTAGCAGGAAACGGATAGGTAAAGGCGCTCACCCACCTGCGAGAACCGCAGGCAACAAAATCGTATCTGTGTAGAGTTTTTACTTTTCAATTATTTCTTCATATAAAGTGCTGGCTTCTTGAATAGAGACGTTCCCTGTAGGAATTTTTATTATTTTAACTTGTATAATTTTATTTGCTTGCATTATTTTTAGAACATCACCTTCTTTTAACTGTTTTGAAGGTTTGGCAACATTATCATTGACATAAATTTTACCTTGTTCCGATACTTCATTCGCAACGGTTCTCCGTTTTATTAATCTTGATACTTTTAAAAACTTGTCCAATCTCATTAATTTTGTTTCCAGTTTTTATAATCAAAAATTAAATCTCTCACCTTTAAATTGTATTCTTTTGCTTTCTCATTAATAATAATAATTAAATTTTGTTTTTGCATAAAAAGCTCATTAGCGACAAAGGAATTTGCGCAAGAAATTTTTAATAAATTTTTATCAGAGAGCTCAACCGGTTTTGAAAGTGAGGATATTTTTTCGCCAATAATATTCTGCCATTCTTCAAATAATAAAGATTTATTATTTTCAATTGATTGGTCATATTTTAAATCGATTTGGCCAATAATTTCCTGGATAGATTCAAAATCAGAATACTTAACTTTTTTCATTTTTTAATTATAAAATATTTAGCTCAATTTATCAGTATAAAAATTATTTTCCGATACAAAAATTCTCAAAAATATTATTTAAAATATCATCAGTGATGACTTCGCCGTTAATTTCACTTATATGCATAAGGGCTGTTTTGATGTCAATCGAGATTAAATCCTGAATCTGGTTATTTTGAGCGGCTTCTAACGCTTTTTCGAGAGAGGCTTTGGCTTTCGATAAAGATTCTTGTTGCCTTTGGTTTGTTATGAATTCCGTTTCATCAGAATTTGTTTTTACTGTTAATTTTTCAATTTCTTGCTTTAAAACCTCAATATTTTCCCCGGTCTTGGAAGAAACTCCAATTGCATCATTATATTTTTTATTTGTTAAATCAATTTTAGAGGCGATTTTAATATACGGTTTTTGGCTAACCAGCTCAAAAATATCATTATCTTCTTTTATTAAGCCTTTTTGTGCATCAAACAAAAAGAGAACGATGTCAGAATCCTGAATACAATTTTTAGTATAATCTATGCCAATTTTTTCAACTTTATCGATATTTTCAGAATTTCTGATTCCGGCAGTATCAATTAAAGTAGCACAAATTCCTTCTATATCAATATTCTCTTGAATTATATCTCTTGTTGTCCCGGCAATTTCTGTAACTATTGCCCTCTCCAGGTTTAATAAAATGTTGAATAAAGAAGACTTACCGACATTTGGTCTTCCTGCAATTGCAATTTTAATCCCTTGCCTTTGTATATTTGATGAATTTGAAAAAAGTAATATTTTTTTTATTACTTCAATAGTATTTGATATTTGTTCTATCAAAAATTCATATTCGGGTTCTTTTACATCCTCAGGAAAATCAATAGCCGCAACAATAACAGATAATAATTCAAATATATCTTTTCTTATTTGCTGAATTTTTTGCGATAATTTTCCTGATAAATTCTGTGCGCTTTTAATTGCAAAATTAACTGTTTTTGCATTAATTATATCTAAAACCGCTTCCGCTTGGGACAAATCCATTTTTCTATTTAAGAAGGCTCTTTTGGTAAATTCCCCTTTTTGCGCTAATCTTGCACCATTTTTAATTGTAAGTTCTAATATTTTTTTAACTATATTAACTCCGCCATGACATTGAATTTCAATAACATCTTCTCCGGTAAAACTTTTGGGCATTTTAAAAGATAAAATAAAAACTTCATCAATATATTCATTATTGTCTAAAATCCAGCCATGCGTGATTTTGTTATGTTCTTCAACTCTGGATGAAAACATTTTGTTAACGATATCAAAAGCTTTATTCCCGGAAAGACGGATAATGCCTACCCCTCCGCAACCAAGAGGCGTTGCTATTGCGCTTATTGTGTCTGATTCATAATTTAATGACATTATAGCTCCTTACAGCTTAAACCCATAATATAATTAAAACTTATAATTCTCAAGTAAGTAAAAGAGTGGAAAAGAGGGAAATAAATACTCTCCCCCCCTTTCAGTTCAATAATTAAGCGCCCATTGTGGCTGTTGTTGCTAAAGTCGCAAGAACATCTTTCAGTGCCGAATAGTCCCCGCTCGACTTAAATGAATTGTCATATCTTTTACTAAGATAATCATTATTCACAGACAAATTAGAGGCGTTCAAGTCTATTGCTTTAAGAATGTTTTGGAACGTCTGGTCTTGATAGTCAATCAAAAAGTTTAAATAATTATATTGATTAACCAGTTCCTCATTAACCAAATCGTTTCGCTTGGCTTCAACGTCCTGAGCTAAAGCGTTTATTGATTTTGACCTTGAGTTTTCCAAACCGTTTAAATTATCTAAAAATATTGAATTATCAAGATTTCCAAATCGACTTGCAATATCATTTTGCAGATCTTTTATCATAGGAATGTAAGTTTCATTTATAGTTTCTATTCCGCTATTTTTATATGCTTCTACCTGAGAATTCAAATTTTGTATTGTTTCGGGTAAAAAAGTGTTAATATTGGAAAGATTGGTCAAAAGAGAGTTTTGAACATAACTATTGAGCTCTTGTTGTTCCTGAGAAAAATTGTAATTCGAAGAAATATTATTGCCCTTTATTGATGTTTGAACCAGAGGTGCCCCATTTATACTAAAAGAGCTTGATGTAGTCTTCGGGTATTCGACTTTTGTTGTTTTTGCCATAATTTATTCCTTTCATTTTTAATGTAAGGAACAAGTCGGCTAAATTATGCTAATTTCATTTGGCTCATTAATTATAACATTTTGTAGCATTTTTTGTAAACTTAGAAAAATATTATATGATTAAAAAAAAGGAGAGAGCAAAATGACTAAAAAAGATTGTATTTTTTGTAAATTGGCTAATAAAGAACTCCCTACCGAACTTGTATATGAAACAGACGCCATAGCTGCTTTTTATGACCTTAATCCTCAGGCCCCATTACATGTTTTAATCGTTCCCAAAAAACATTATGACTCTTTAAACAAAATAGAAGATACAACTCTTTTGGGTGAATTATTAAGTGCAGCAAAAAAAATAGCAAAAAAAGAAAAAATTACAGATTTCAGAATTGTTATTAATACAGGAAAAGAAGCAGGACAGACAGTTTCTCACCTCCATATTCATTTATTGGGTAAAAGACCTATGCTTTGGCCGCCCGGATAAGCATCTTTCTGCAAATACAAATGATTTATTAACATTAAAAAATGTGATATTATAACTTTATTATGAAGTTTTTAAGATGGTATGATAAAGATCCTGTTTTAAGTGAATTTATGTCCTTGCTGGAATGTTTGGATGCGGAGACTGTAAATCTTTTGGCACAAGACTTTATACAAATCCTCATGGACTCTCCTTTTTTAAATAAAGATTCTTCTATTGATTTTTTAAATAAAAATCAACCTCCTAAATACGGTCGTTGGTATGATAAAAATTATAATCTCCATACTTGTGTTGAAATATTAAAAAGTCTTGCTCCCGAAGAAAAAGAAAAAATCATAGAAACCTTTAAAGAATCTTTTTTTCAATTGGTAACAGACGTATATTATGAAAAAGAATAAAAATATATTAATAACAGGCTCTTCTCAGGGCATCGGAAAAAATATTGCTGAAATTTTATCTGCTTTTAATTTTAATGTTTTTGTAACAGGACGAGATATAAAAAAACTCGAAACAACAGCGAAAGAAGTCCATGCAAAAGGTTTTTGTGCTATAGACTTAACAACTGATAATGCAATTGATATTTTGTTTGAAAAAACACTTAACACCTTAGGAAATATTGACGTATTAATCAATAATGCCGGGCAATATATCTATAACAAAATTGAACAAACAGCGCAAAAAGATGCTAAAAATTTAATAGAGTTAAATACCCTTGTACCCTTTTTATTAACTCAAAAAGTTGTTCCCCAAATGAAAGAAAACCGCTGGGGCAGAATTATTAACATCGGTTCAATTTCCGGGGTGACGGGAGAAGCTTATGCCTCTTTATATTCAATGACCAAAGCTTCATTAATCGGTTTTTCCAAAGCCCTTGCACTGGAACTTGCGGAGTTTAATATAACTGTTAATACAATAAACCCGGGCTGGGTTGATACGGATTTAATTAAAAACGATTGTCTCAATGAAAATTTTTCTCATGATGAAATTATCGAAACAATCCCTCAAAAAAGATTTATTCATCCTTCTGAAATAGCTAATTTGTGCCAATATCTTATTTCTGAAGAAGCAAAGGGGATTACCGGACAATCTATAAATCTCTGTGCGGGTCTTTCTGTCGGTTAACCTTAAAGATATAATTTATTCAACTTTCTAGCAATGTTTTTTTTTAAAAAAGGTTTTATTCTTTATATTATGGACTTAATGGGAAAGTATATGATTTTATAAATTTTCTAAGAATTAAGATAGTTAATTATATTTAGTTAATTCTAAATATCAAGAGGTTAAGTTTATGAAAAATACACTTCTGGCAAATAACACTTTAGATAACGTTAAAAAAGTCGAAAAATATATATCTAATTATATTAATGAACTCAAAATCCATTTCGGATTAAATAATAAGCAGTTAATTAATATCTTAAGTGCTGCCACATTAAAATTAAAAAAAGAAACCCAACGTAAAAAACGATTGAATTTCTTTTTTAGTCTGTTTAATAACTGGTTTTGATATAAATTAAAAGCCCGCTTTGAACATTATAAAGCAGCAATAACATGCAATGGTTTATCATCAATTTCTTCCAAGACAGGGATTGGTTGAAGATTAAATTTGGCCAACACTGTTTGTGTATCTTTTCCTGTTTGTTTTAATGTTTTTAATACTTTGCCTTCGGGGCTTATTTGCTGAATATTTTTAGGTGTAATTTTAATTTGTGACTTATCCGAAAAAATTGCCACTTGTATGCCTTCAGCAAATGATTGGAACTCTTTACATTCTGTTTTCTTTGCTCTAGGGTTATGTGTAACAACCGACTTTGCCTTTTCAACTTGGAAAATGTCATTTTTGTATCTGTGGATTATATATCTTCCTTTTTCTCCCAAATCACGCTTAACCGCTTTAACCTTTCCTTTTGGTGTTAGATAAACTGAACGGGAAGTTCCGTCCTGAAGGGTTTCACCAAATATTGAAAAATTATTTTCCGGATGAAATATATGTTTATAACTTTGTCTGACTATAGTATTATCTTGAGGGAAAAATCTATTTATCATTTCTTGAGTATCTGAAAGAAGAATAGACATATGTTCGCCGGTTTCGGTTTTTGCCACCCTTATATGAGTAGAAAAAGCATCAATTAATTTTTCGGTACCATCCTGGAATCTATATCCCTTAACCGGTTTCCCTTTAAAATCAGGACATTTGAACTCAATTGCCTGAGAAAGATCTTCATATTTTTGGGTAATCTGTTTTAGTACTTTTTGCATCATTTTGACTTTCTTGTTTGCTTCTTTTTGAGAAACAGCAAATTCATCTAATATTTCAGGGATTGATTGCATAAATTTAACTTTTTTCCCTGAATAAATTGCAATTCCTGCAGCAGTTATAGCCCCCAAAGCAAGACCGGCTATTTTTATAGTTTTTTTGTCAATTTGAGGTCTTTTTTCATTTGGACTAATTGTTTTTTGTGCGGTAAAAGAAACTTGGGAATTGTTGCCATAGGTTGATTGATTAATTGCAGATATCTTCATTTTACTCTCCTTCATTTGGATGCTTGTTTATAATAAACTCGAAATAATTGATTGTATTATATAATGCCTTTTTAAGCTTAGCAAAGCTATTAAAATACCTTTACAACTTTGCCGCTTGAATTAAATTTAATATTTCTTGAACCCTTACCAATGAAAAATTCATTTAAAGACTCAATATCATTACCTTTTGGATTTAAATAAATATAATAATCTTGTTGTAGCGGCTTATTTGTATTATTGTTTGCGTCAGACACATCAAGATGTCTTATTTGGACAATAAGATTGTCTCCTTCATGATGAATTATTCTGGTTTTTATATTTTTTTTGGTAAAAACATATGATGCTTTTATAAAGCCTTCCGTTTCATACGTGGTTTTTTCAACTCCGTCTTTATATTTTTTCTTGATTGTTTTGCCATGAGTTTTTTCATCAATTTCTTCTTCTATTGATATATATGGCGCATTGTCATTATGAGATTCAATAATTTTAACAACTTGTGCTTTTACTGTTTCAATTTGTTTCTCAAGTTTTAGTTTTTCCTTGCCGGATATATAATTCCCTTTAAAAGAAGGAATGAAAGAATCTTGCTTTTGAGAATTTAATAAAAGTAAATTATAGTTGCCCAAAACGGGCTTATAATCATAATTATTTTTGTTAACTATTGAAGATTTATTTGTATTTTGTATTATTGAAACTCTCATTTTTTCCTCAATGTCCTATCTAAGATATTTTAAAATCCAAATTTTATTTTTTTTGTTAGCGTTAAATTTTTTATATCTGCTTTGTAACAAGAGAAAATATATCATTAAAGACTATTAAAAACATAAGAAGAACCAGGAGATAAAAGAAAAAATTACCAATTGTTTCTGTTATTTTTTCGTTAAGGGCCTTTCCTCTTACTTTTTCAATAATCAGAAACAGTAAATGACCTCCATCTAAGGCGGGAATCGGTAAAAGGTTAACTATGGCAAGGTTTAAGCTTATTATTGCCGTCAAAAGAATTCCTTTATATAAGCCATGATGTTCTATAACATCAGATCCTATTTTTGTAATAGCAACAATCCCATGCATTTCTTGCAGAGGAATTTTTCCTGTTAATATTTTACCTAAACCATAGGTCATAAGAACTATGTTGTAATTTGTATATTTTATTGTATTAACTGTTAAATCTTTCAGGTTTTTGGTTGGAATGGTGATTTCATTAACTTTTTTTTCAATCCCTATCATACCCGCAGCATCAGGATAAATATTGTTTAATGCAAATAAATTATTATCTCTTAAGACTACTAATTTAACCGGTTTTTTAGTATCTGATGTTGCTATTGCAATATCATTTAACGTTGCGGGTTTTGTTACTTTAAAAGTTTTATTGCTATATACTTTGTCCCTGATTTCTTTTTGTAAGTCATTAAGGGGTATTTCCTCTGATTTATATTGCTCAAAACCAACTATTTCATCATTCGTAAGCTTTACAGGGTTTTCGTTTTGAAAAGGTGCTAATTTTACTATAGTACCGGGTTTAATCAATTTTTTTTCATTAATTTGAGGATTTAGTTTTTTTAGCTCTTCATTTTTTTTATTGATTAAATCAGGAGCAACAAACCCGTCAAAAGCTTTGCTTTGCATAAGATATTTATTAAGAACAACAGGAATATCAAATTGTGAACCGTTAACAGAATAGATTATATCTCCCGCCTTTAAGCCTGAATTTTTTGTAGACTCCACAGCTGTCGGTAAAATTCTTGCCACTGAAGTCTCATATTTATTAGAAGGCAAATCACCCCAAATTAAACCTGCTATAGCAATTAAAAACATTGCAAAAAGAAGATTTGAAAAAACACCTGCAATTACAATAATTGCTCTTTGATAAATGGGTTTGTTGTGAAATCTTCTTTTTGATTTTTTAGGAATTTTTGAACTTTCTTCATCATCAGGAAAAGAAACATAGCCGCCCAATAAAAAAGAGTGGATTAAAAATTCGGTTTCACCAATTTTTTTTGAATATAAAGTGGGGCCAAATGGTAAACCAAATCCGAACTTTTCAACCTTTACATTAAAGATTTTGGCAGCTATAAAATGTCCTGCTTCATGGACTAAAATTAATAAACTTATTAACAAAATCATTATAATTAAATTCATCTTTAAATTTCTCTCTCTTTTTTAATATAATTATTCTATGATAAATTTCTTGAAAAAACTACCTGACTGGATTTATAAAAAAAAGTGCTATATTTGCGGTTCATCAAAAGAAAATTCTAAAATTTGTTCTTGTTGTCTTAAAAAAATAAATTATCTACCTTATAAAGAAATTAACTGCATATCCAAAACTAAAATATATTCCTGTTCTTTTTATGAAAAAACGATACAAAAAATGATAAGAGGAATTAAGTATCATAATCAAAAAGAATTATCTTTTTATTTAGCTAAAATATTGTACAAATATTGGATTAATCTGTCTTTAAAAAATGATTCTTATGTTGTTATAGCCGTTCCTCTATTTGAGGAAAGATTAAAAAAAAGAAAATATAATCATATGGAATTAATAGCCAGAGATTTTTGCGAGTTGACAAATTTTGAATATGACTTTAATTCTTTAAAAAGAATTAAAAATACCAAACCACAATATGATTTAACAAAAAAACAAAGAGAAAAAAATTTAAAAGATGCTTTTTGTTTTACTTTTGACGGTTTAAAAAATAAAAATATTTTACTTATAGATGATATTTCAACCACCGGGGCAACTCTTAAAGAAATAATTAAAGAAATACAAAAAAATTGTAATAATAATATAACCGCATTAGTTTTATCAATTCCAAATAACACTTAATTATTTTTTTTATACCATTTTTCAAAGGTGGCAAAATATACAACAACATTGTACTCGGAACCTTTTTCAACTCTGAATATTTTATCAAAATAAAAAATAAACATATAAATAAAAAACGGTATTTTTATAAATCTGTCTAATAAAAATAAAGTTCGGTTTCTAATAAACTTTTTATCATCTTCTTTAATTTCAATTTTTTTAAAATCTGCTTTTATTTTATTAAAAAATTCTTTCTTATAAACAAAATGAACTCTGTTGTACCACCAATAGAGAGTTATTATTTTATAATCTAAAAACTTGTATTTCATTTCTTCGTACAAGCTTTCTTTTTTTAAATTATCTTCAATTAAATTAAATATGGTAAGGTAATCAAAAAAAGTTTTATCTTTTCTGTTTGTAACAGCATCTTTTCTGTTGCTTCTATAAAAAATCAGATTTTCTCTTAATATTGATATTTTTTCGGATTTAAAAAAGGCATCATAGACAAAAACATTGTCTTCAAAAAATATTTCTCCTGGGAATTTAACATCTTTTTCAATTAAAAAGCTTCTTTTATACATTTTATCCCAAGGAACTGAGCTTTGCCAAAAAATACTGTCTTTTATATCTCTCCAATTAAATACTTTATTATCATATTCTTCGGGAATTTGTTTAAGTTTTGAATAAACATGGTTTTTTATAATCTTATTTGTATTGTTATCAAAAGGTTCCCAGCAGCATATAACTATATCAGAGTCTGTTCCTACGGCTTTTGAATACATTTTTTCAACAAAGGTCTTTTCATACCAATCATCACCATCAAGAAAAGCTATATATTCACCTTTAGCAATATTTACACCAAGATTTCTGGCTAGTCCTTGTTTTATATTTTCATTATTTTCAATTATTTTAAATCTTTTGTCTTTATCTGAATATTCCCTTAAAATACTCAAGGTATTATCTTGAGATTTGTTGTCTATACAAATTATCTCTATATTTTCAAATGTTTGATTAACAACACTATCAAGAGCTTGTCTTAAATATTTTTCCACATTATAAACAGGAATAATCACTGACACTTTAGGATTCATTAATTTACCTTTTTAATACCTTACTAAATATAGTATAATCTATAAAATGATATTAAAAGAATTTTCACAATATTTACAATCTAATCTGGATAAATCATCTATTCTTTTATTAAATGAATGGATAAAACAAAAAATACTGACTCCTGCATCAACAAATATTGACAAAATTATTCAGACAGAATTATATATAGCAAAAAATAAATATAATGATACTCTTATTGTTGCAAAAGATGAAAGCGGAAGAAAATTATTAAACGCATTATATAATTTTTCATTGAGTTTTGAACATCAAAAAATTGCAAGATGGATCCATGACAAAAAAGCAAGTGATTTTAATGAACCATAAACTATTTTATAGAGCATGTTTCCATGCCTTTTTTGTAACAAAAATTAAAAGAGTTATAAAACAACAAGTTGTAGATAACCTGTAGATAAGGTTAATGTTTTCAGTTTTAATTTTTTTAATATTGAATTATTAATAAATTATTTATAGTTATTAAATAAATAAAATAATTTTAAACAGGTTTTTTACAATTGTTTTTTTGGACTATTGTTTATTTTAAGTTAGTTTTAAACAGGTTTTTTATGGCTTTATTACTATTATTATTTTTTATATAACTATTTAAATTATAAATAATATAAAAATAAATATAATTAATTATTTAACTTTCTTTAAAAATTTTGAGATTTATGTGTTTAGTTTATAATAAGTAATATATATAAGTGATAGAGGAAAAAATGCTTTTTACCATAGATAAAGAATCTTTGTTAAATAAACTGAAAATTGTTGAAAAAATAACTGTACAAAGAGGAATACAACCTGTTTTAGCAAATATTTTATTTGAAACAGAAGGAAATACTCTAAAATTAACTTCAACGGATTTAGATATTTCTATAATAACAAATACTACAGCAGCAATAAAAAAAGAAGGAAAAATTACTCTTCCCGCTAAAAAAATATTTGAAATTGTATCAAAATTGCCGGATAAACCGATAGAATTTTCTTTAAATTCAGATACAAATGTAATGACAATAACATGCGGATTTTCAAAGTTTGAAATAATAGGGATAAGCGCAGATGAATTTCCTTGCATCATTAATGAATCTGAAGTATCAACAAAAGATTCAATAGAAGTGGAAATGAATCCTTTTATAAAATCTATAAAGCATACTGTTTATTCTACTGCAAGCTATGAAAACAGAAATATTATTAGTGGCGTTTTTTGTCATATTTTAAAAGAAAAACTTGAAATGGCAGCCACTGACGGTAATAGATTAACAAGAATTATTGAAGAAATAAAAAATAAAGATTCCAAAACCGCAAAGATTGTTATTCCAGCAAAAACTCTTCAGGAGTTTTTAAGAATTAATTCTTTAGTCTCTGAAGAAAAAGTAAGTCTAATAATTGATAATTCAAAAATTATTATAAAAACAAAAAGCTTTCTATTAATTTCAAGGTTATTAGAAGGAGAATATCCTCCATATAATCAGCTTATACCTCAATCAACAGGTAAAGAGGCTATTGTAAACAGAGAAGATTTGATTAATTCTCTTGAAAGAGTCTCTTGTATGGTTAATGAGAGAACTAGTATAGTAAAATTCATATTTAATGACAGTAAACTTCTTTTAACCGCAGAAACACCCGATTCAGGAACTTGTGAAGATTTAATTGATGCAAAATTTGAAGATGAAGAATTAACAATAGCTTTTAATTATAAATATATACTAGATTCAATTAAAATAATGGAAAGCAAAAATGTAAAAATTGGTCTGGGAGGCAGTCTTTCAGCAACTATATTTAGACCCGACAACAAAGAAGATTATTTATGTTTAATAATGCCGATTCAGATAAGATAATAAGGTTAAAAAATGAAAATAACAGTTAAAGCACCTGCCACTACAGCTAATTTAGGGCCTGGTTTTGATTGTTTGGGACTAGCTCTTCCTATTTATAATGAAATTACAATCGAAGAAACCATTATGCCCGGAACAGGGATTGAAATAAATATAATTGATGAAGAAGACGAGTTTGAAACATTATCTATTCCTACAGATGAAAACAACATTGTTTATAAAGCAGTTGATCTTTTATATAATTCAATCGGACAGACAGCAAGCGAATTAAAAATATCAATAAAAACTAAAATTCCTATTGCAAAAGGTTTAGGAAGTAGTGCTTCAGTTATTGTTGGCGGTTTAATTGCGGCTAATGAACTTTTAGGAAGACCCGCGGACGAAGCCGCTTTATTATCTATTGCTACAGAAACGGAAGGACATCCTGATAATATAGCACCTTGTATCTTAGGAGGATTCGTACTTTCATCACTGGAAGATGACGGAAGTATTGTTTATAGAAAATTACCATGGCCGAAAGAATGGAAAATAACAGTTTGTATACCCGATTATGAACTTGCAACGGAAATTTCAAGATCTGTTTTACCCGATAAGATTAGTTTAAAAGATGCCGCATATAATTCAAGACGTTGCGCAATGCTTGTAGAAGCGGTTCACACAAAAGATTCAGAATTAATGAAATTAGCATTAAAAGACAAAATTCATCAACCATACAGAATGAAATTAGTACCAGGACTAAAAGAAATTATTGAAAAATTAAAACACGAAGAAAATGTTTTAGGATGTGTTTTAAGCGGGGCTGGTCCTGCTATAGTTGTTATTTCTGAAGGAAACGGATTAGACAGGATTAAAGAAATTGTTTCTCAAACATGGTTTGACTTAAATGTAAGAAGCGAAATAAAAACTCTTGAAATTGAAGAACAAGGCGCAGTAATTATATAAATTAATATTAGGAGATTAAAATGAAAAAATCAGTTAAAGATTTAGGTGATATTAAAGGAAAAAGAGCATTAGTCAGAGTTGATATAAATGTACCTTTAGACGCAGATAAAAACGTAACCGATGATACAAGAATAAAAGCAATAATCCCAACGGTTCAATATTTAAAAGATAAAGGCGCAAAAATTATATTAATGGCACACCTTGGAAGACCAAAAGGTGAAGTAAATCCCGAGTTTACACTTGCTCCTGTTGCTAAACACTTGTCAAAAGTTTTAGGAGAAGATGTATTATTTGTTTCAAGCCCCATAGGAGAAGGTGCTGATAAAGAATTAGAAGCTTTAAAAGACGGGCAGGTAGCTCTACTTGAAAATATACGTTATTATAAGGCCGAAGAAGCAAAAGATGATGATATGACATTTGCAAAAGAGCTTGCAAAATTGGGTGATTTTTATGTGAACGATGCATTTGGTGCAGCTCACAGGAATCATACTTCAACAGCTAAACTTGCAAAAATATTAAAACCGGCTGTTTCCGGATTATTAATGGAAAAAGAACTAAGATGTTTGTCTCAAGCGCTTGATAAACCCGAAAGACCATTTACCGCCGTTGTTGGTGGGGCAAAAGTTTCTTCTAAAATAGGAGTTTTAGAAAATCTTATTGATAAAGTTGACAATTTAATAATTGGTGGAGGTATGGCCTATACTTTCGTTAAGGCAAATGGCGGGAAAATAGGCAATTCTATTTGTGAGGACGACCAATTGGATGTAGCAAAAGCGATTGAGAAAAAAGCTGCTGAAAAAGGTGTTAAATTAGTAATGGCAACAGATGTTTTGGTAACAGATGATTTTTCAGGTAACGGCAATAATAAAATAGTAGATGTTTATGAAATCCCTGATGGTTGGGAAGGGGTTGATGCAGGTCCAGAAACTCAGAAAATATTTTCAGAAGTTCTTAAAAATTCAAAAACAATTCTTATGAATGGTCCTGTAGGTGCGTTTGAAAATCCCGCTTTTGCCGAAGGAACAAAAACTGTTTTAAAAGCAATTGTAGAAGCTACTAAAAATGGTGCGGTATCAGTTATTGGTGGCGGTGATTCTGTTTCTGCCGCTAAAAAATTCTGCAAAGCAGAAGATTTTACCCATGTATCAACGGGCGGCGGTGCTTCTCTAGAATTTATTGAAGGTAAAATCCTTCCCGGAGTTGCAGCTTTAGATGATTAATATTTCTCAATAAAAAAGATTAGAAAACGGCTGACGTATCTTTAGCCGTTTTTCTTTTATAAAATATATTTTGTTCCTGAAATATTTGTAATAATATATTATTAAAGGAACATTAATAATGGATAATAATAAAATAAGAAATATAGCAATTATAGCCCATGTCGACCATGGTAAAACAACATTGGTTGATTGTATGCTTAAATATTGTGGAGCTTTTAGAAGCAATCAGCAAATTCAAGAACGAATTTTAGACAGTAATGACCTTGAAAAAGAAAGAGGAATTACAATTTTGTCTAAAAATATATCAATAAATTACAACGGATATAAAATAAATGTTGTTGACACTCCGGGGCACGCTGATTTTGGTGGAGAAGTAGAAAGAGTATTGGGAATGGTTGACGGTGCTCTTTTAATTGTTGACGCTGCTGAAGGTCCGATGCCTCAAACAAGGTTTGTTTTATCTAAAGCTTTAGAGCTTGGTATAAGGATAATTGTTGTAATAAATAAAATAGACAGAAAAGGTGCGGAGCCCCATATAGCATTAGATGAAGTTTTTGATTTGTTTACAGAATTAACCGAAAATGAGTATTTGTTGGATTTTCCTTGTGTTTACGCAAGCAGCTTAATGGGTTTTGCTAAAACTGAGCTGGAAGACGAGTCTGACAATATAAAACCTTTATTAGATTGTATTATTCAGAATATTAAACCTCCGGTTGCTGATGTAACAAAGGATTTACAGTTTCATGTGACAACTCTTGATTACAATGAATATGTAGGAAGAATTGCAATAGGAAGACTTGTCAACGGCTCAATTTCTTCTCAGCAGCAAGTTAGTTTAATAACAAGAGAAGGCTCTATTCAAAGAGGAAAGATTGTAAAACTATTTGGGTTCAAAGATCTTGGAAGGGTTGAAATAAAAGAAGCTTTTGCGGGAGATATCGTTGGTATTGCAGGATTCCCGGATATCCAAATAGGGGAAACGATTGCCTGCTTTGAAAATCCAAAGGCTCTTCCCTTAATTACAATAGACGAACCTACATTACAAATGAATTTTTCTGTTAACAACAGCCCCTTTGCGGGTCAGGAAGGGAAATTTGTTACAAGTAGGCAATTAAAAAAAAGATTGTATGACGAACTTGAAAAAAATGTAAGTTTAAGAGTTGAAGATACTGAAAATACTGATATTTTCAGAGTAAGCGGCAGGGGAGAATTGCATCTTGGTATTTTAATTGAAACCATGAGGCGAGAAGGTTATGAGTTTCAAGTATCAAAACCAAGAGTTATTTTTAAAACAATAAATAAAGAACTATTTGAACCTTATGAAAACTTATTAATTGATGTTCCAGAGGAGTTTGCAGGTGTCTGTATTGAAAAATTAGCGGGGCGTAAAGGTGAAATGCAGTCAATGAATGTTTCTGAAACAAGAACAGCAATGAATTTTCTCATTCCCGCAAGAGGACTGATTGGTTTTCGAAGTGAATTTATAAGAATGACCAGAGGCGAAGGAATTATGAACCATACTTTTTATAAATATAAACCCTTTGCAGGAGATATTCCAAAACAAAGAAGTGGATCCTTGATTTCCCATGAGGATGGAGAAGCTATCCCATACGCATTAAGTCAATTTGAAGACAGAGGGGTATTTTTTATTATTCCCAAAACAAAAGTCTATAGAGGTATGATAATTGGTGAAAGCAATAAACCCCAGGATTTGGCTGTAAATATTTGTAAAACTAAAAAATTAACAAACATGAGAAGCGCAACGGCTGATGTTATGGTTACCCTTCAGTCGCCAAGAAGAATGTCTTTGGAAGATTGTTTGGAATACATTGAAGAAGATGAGTTGGTAGAAGTCACGCCTGAAAATGTCAGAATGAGAAAAGCTGACCTGACAAAAGCAAGATTTCATTAATTTAGTGTTTATCAAAGACTTTAATCAAATGCCAGCCAAAAGTTGTTTTAATGGGGGTTGAGACTTGTCCTATGGGAAGAGAAAAAGCACTATCTTCAAACTCTTTTACCATTTGACCCTTCTCAAAATATCCTAAATCCCCACCTTGTTGACCGGAGGGGCATTTTGAATATTTTTTTGCAAGTGTTTCAAAAGATTCTCCTTTATCAATTCTACTTTTTAATTCATCTGCTTCTTCTTTTGTATCAACAAGAATATGGCTTGCTCTTACGGTGGAATATTGTATGATTTGGGCATTTACAATAGTTTGATTAAGACAAGGAACATAAATTATTGAAAAACAAAAAGATAACAATACTAAATTCAATATTTTTTTCATAAATTTCTCCTTATTTTAATTTAAATTTAAATTAAAATATGAAAAAAAAGCAATTAATAAAAAGAGTAATTCAATAGAATAGAATTATTTGTAAATAATACAGCATGTATGTTAAAATAAATTTTATTTATGTAGTATTTGAAAATGAGCATTATTAAAACAATTTTCTCCAAAACCAGTAATATACTTGAGACTTACCCTTATCCCACAATAATTATCTCGGATAAAGGTAAAATTTTATATGCCAATGATTATGCAAATCAACTTTTAGAATCCAACAGCTTAGCCAATAAGATAATTACGGATTATTTTGACATTTCTGTTGATTATATTGTTAATTTGGAAGAAATTTCTCCTGATAATGAAATAAAACCACTACTATTATTAAATTCAAATAAATTTATTGATATTAAATCATCTAAAATCCCGGAAAAAGAGGAGTATTTATTAGCATTACAAGATGTTACCAATCAAGTAAAATCTTTTGAATTGTTGCACCAATTTCAAAGGCAAGAAAGCGAAATAAACGGAAATAAAAATATTTTTCTTGTAAAAATGGCTAATAATATTAAATCTCCATTGCATTCAATAATTGGTTTTTCCCAAGCAATTTTGGAGGGCCTTGGTGGAGATATTAATCCAAAGCAAGAAAAATATTTAAAAATTATTCATAAAAATTCATCAGAACTATTAATCTTAATTGAAAAAATAATTAATTTATCCCAGATTGAAGCTAAAATGTATGCTTTTAACTATAAAACATTTGATATCTTAAATACCGTGACAACAATTTCAAATGAATATCGTCAAGGAATTGAAGAAAAAAGACTTAATTTAATTATTGATGCCGAATCCTTTAACAAAAAACCTTGCTATACAGATGAAAATATTATAAAAATAATTGTAGGAAATTTAATAGAAAATGCCATTTTATCTTGTGAATTGGGTTCAATTACTCTAAAACTTTCAACACCTGATGAAAAACTTTTAAATGAACGAGATATAACAATTGAAACAGAAGAAGATCTTGATAAATATTTGCTGCTTGAAGTAATTGATACCGGAAACGGTATACATGAGACAGATATGCCTGATATTTTCAACCCTTATGCACAGGTAGATAAAAGCAGTAAAAAAAATATGACCAAAAGCCTGATTTTAGCAATAACTAAAGAATTTACAAACCAACTCGGGGGTGAAATTTGGGTTGAGTCAGAACTTCTAAAAAATTCAACCTATAAAGTATTAATTCCCATAGAAAAGGCTTCAGAGAATGGCTAAAGTCGATTTATGTAAAATATCCAAAATTTACGATAAAAAAAAAGTAATTGATGATGTAAGCCTGGAAATTTATGATAAAGAATTTTTGGTTTTGGTTGGAGCTTCAGGTTGTGGAAAATCAACCATATTAAGGATGATAGCGGGTCTTGAAGACATTACCGAGGGTCAAATTTATATAGATTCTATAAGGGTAAATCACATTCATCCGAAAGACAGGGACGTAGCTTTTGTTTTTCAAAGTTATGCTTTATATCCTCATATGAGTGTTTTTGAAAATATTGCTTTTCCTTTAAAAATGAGAAAATGTTCAAAAGAAGAAATCAATACAAAGGTAAAAGCGGTAGCAAAAACTCTTGATTTAGAAGAATTATTAGAAAGAAAACCCAAGCAACTTTCAGGCGGCCAAAGGCAAAGAGTAGCACTAGGAAGAGCAATCATCAGAGAACCAAAAGCTTTTTTAATGGATGAACCTTTATCTAATTTAGATGCAAAGTTAAGAGTTCAGATGCGCTCTGAAATTAAAAAGCTACATGAAAAATTAAAAACAACTTTCATCTATGTTACACATGACCAAACAGAAGCTTTAACTATGGGTGATAGGATTGCCGTTGTTAATCAGGGAAAAATTCAGCAAGTGGATACACCCGAAAATGTTTATAATTATCCTAAAAACACATTTGTAGGAGGTTTTTTGGGTTCCCCGGGAATGAATTTTATTCCTGCCCATGTTAATGAAGAGAAAATTCAAGTAAATGAAGCTTTTTTCACTTTAAATTCATCCCAAAGGGAAAAATTAAAGGGGCATGAAAAAATTATTTTAGGCATTAGACCCGAAAATATGAACAATCCTAAAGGAGATATTGAGTTTACTGCTAAAGTTCAAAACACAGAACTTTTAGGCAGTGAAAAAAATGTGTATTTTAATATCAACAATTCAAAATGTTGTGCAAAAGTAATGGCAACAGAGCCGATAGACCATGAAATTGTGCTTAAAATTGATACAAATAATATTTTATTTTTTGATTCTCAAACTCTTTTAAGGATAGAATAACTAAATATCGAAAATAATGATTAATATTACTATAAGTAAAGTATTATAATTTACTTTTTATGTTTTATAATATATTTTATGAGTCAAAATATATCAGATAAAATATTTAGTTTACAAAAAAACTTTTTAGAATTAAATAACCTCTTTGAATTAAATATTATCGCAAATCAAGCTTATTCCATTGAAGATTTAATTTCTAAGATATCAAGTTTTATATCTTCTGCATTAAACGTGAAAAATGTATATTTTTTCATCAAAAATCAAGGTATATTTCAGTCTAAATCATTTTTGGGTAATGAATCTAAAACATTTGAATTTGATGTAGACAGTGCAAACTTCTTGAATTATTCCGACGAAAAATTAATAAGAGTTATTAATGAAGATAAAACCCATATTTATAAGAATTTTTGGGAGAATTATTCACTCAATGATTTGAACAGTGAATATTTCAAGGTCTTTTATAAAGAAGAAGAACCGTTTTGTATTTGCTCTATTGGCTTTAAAAATGATAATAGCGAATACAGTGAAGAGGAAATCGCCCTTTTAAATAAGATTTTTAATTGTATTGAGCCTATTTTAATAAAGCTTTCAAGGCAAAAAGAACAGGCTGATGAAATAAAAAATCTGCATAAATCCTTGCATAATTTGTCAATTTTATATAATATTTCGCAAGCCGTCAATTTTATTGATGATTTAAAAGGCTTAATACAGGTAATTCTGGGCAAGGCTCTTGAAACAATTGATGCCGAAAAAGGTTCTTTAATGCTATATGACTATACCGATAACACATTGCAGGTTAAAGTTGTTTTTGGGCTTCAAGATGCAAAACAAGAATTTGATATAAATAATGGAGTTATTGAATGTACCAAATTAAAGATAAATGAAGGTATTGCGGGTAAAGTATTTGCAGAAAAAAAATCCATTATTACTAATCTGGGCCAAAACGATCCTAGATTTTCAAAATCAACTTTTGCCAGCAATATTTCATCTTTAATATGTGTTCCTCTGGTTGCAAAGGGTGAAGCTATAGGCGTAATAAATATTACAAATAAAAAGAATAATAAATTATTTAACAAACAGGATCTTGAATTTATTGAGGCTCTGGCAAATCAGGCTGCTATTGCAATTGATAACGCAAAATTATATGAACTTGCAACAAAAGACGGTCTAACCAAGTTATATATATACAGGCATTTTTGTTCTTTACTGGAAACAGAACTAACAAGAGCAAAGAGATATAAGCATGTTTTATCATTATTGATGATGGATATAGACAATTTTAAACATATAAATGATACTTACGGGCACTTGGTCGGGGACAAAGTTCTAAAGGAAATTGCAATAACCATTAAAAATACAATAAGGACGATTGATATTCCAGCCAGATACGGAGGGGAAGAATTTACTGTCATTCTTCCTGAAACATCGGCTAAAGATGCTAGAATAATAGCAGAGAGACTAAGAAAAAATATTGGGGATATAGAAGTAAATATTGATGCTTCTACTATTATTAAATTGACTATAAGTATTGGTATTGCAGAATTTCCTCTGAATGCTGATAAAGAAAAAGAATTAATTGATATGGCTGATAAAGCTTTATATGAAGCGAAAAGAAATGGAAAAAATTGCGTTTACCAATCTGCTTCGAATGGTAAATTTGTAAGGTGTTAAATAAAAAAAAGACTACATATTGTAGTCTTTTTAATTTATGGTATTTACCGGATTCTTATTCTTTAGTATATTCAGCGTCTATTACATCATCATCAGAGGAAGGGTTTTCAGAAGAAGATTTTTGAGACTCTGTAGATTGTTCTTCAGACGATGCAGTTTCTTCTTGTTGAACCTGACTATAGGCTGCCTGAGAAATATTAAACATTGTTTGTTGAAGTTCTTCGGATAATTTTTTAAGTTCTTCTGCAGGTTTATTTTCTTTTAAAGCAGTTTCAAGAGTTGCTTTTTGTTCATCAAGTTTAGTTTTATCGCTGTCAGAAATTTTGCCTTCAAAGTCTTTTACAATACGCTCTGCAGAGCTTAATAAGCTGTTTGCATTATTTCTTATTTCAGCTTCTTCTTTATATTTTTTGTCTATTTCAGAATTAGCTTCAGCTTCTTTTACCATTCTATCAATGTCTGATTCTGAAAGATTTGAAGAATTTGTAATTGTAATTTTTTGTTCTTTGTTTGTAGCTTTATCTTTTGCGCTTACGTTAACAATACCGTTTGCGTCAATATCAAAGGTTACTTCAATCTGAGGCATTCCTCTCATTGCAGGAGGAATTCCATCCAATCTAAACATACCTAATGATTTGTTATCTTTTGCCATTGGTCTTTCGCCCTGTAGAACGTGGATGTCAACTGCAGTTTGGTTGTTTTCCGCGGTAGAGAATACCTGTGATTTTGAAACGGGTATTGTAGTATTTCTTGGCACTAAAGGAGTTGAAACACCGCCAAGGGTTTCAATCCCCAATGTTAAAGGCGTTACATCAAGTAAAACGATGTCCTTAACTTCACCGGCAAGGACGCCTGCTTGAACAGCGGCTCCAACTGCTACAACTTCATCAGGGTTAACTGATTGATTGGGTTCTTTCCCTGTATAATCTTTAACTAATGCTTGTACTGCAGGAATACGTGTTGAACCTCCTACTAAAACAACTTCATCAATATCACCTTTTGATAAGTTAGCATCTTTTATTGCTTGTTCTACAGGAGTTTTACAGCGCTCTAACAAGTCATGGCAAAGTTCTTCAAATTTTGCTCTTGTCAATGAAATATCCAAGTGTTTTGGACCATTTGCATCAGCTGTAATGAACGGTAGATTGATATTTGTTTCCACGACGGAAGAAAGTTCGCATTTTGCTTTTTCAGCAGCTTCTTTAAGACGCTGCATAGCTTGCTTGTCGTTTCTTAAATCAATACCTTCTTGTTTTTTAAATTCTTCACAAAGCCATGTCATAACTTTTTCATCAAAGTCGTCACCGCCTAAATGGGTATCACCTGAAGTTGAAAGAACTTCATGAACGCCGTCGCCAATTTCAAGGATTGATACGTCAAAAGTACCGCCTCCAAGGTCAAATACTAATACTTTTTCAGTTTTTTCTTTTTCTAAACCATATGCTAAAGCTGCTGCAGTAGGTTCGTTTACGATACGTAATACATCTAACCCTGCAATTTTACCAGCATCTTTTGTTGCTTGCCTTTGGGCGTCATTAAAGTAGGCAGGTACAGTAATTACAGCAGATGTAACTTTTTCTCCCAAATATGAGGAAGCATCATCAGCCAGTTTTCTTAAAATCATTGCGGAGATTTCTTGTGGTGTATAATCCTTTCCGTTTATATTTTTTTTGTGATCTGTTCCCATTTCTCTTTTAATAGAAATAACAGTCTTATCAGGGTTTAAAATAGCCTGACGTTTAGCAAGCTGTCCTACTAGCTTTTCACCTGTTTTTGAAAAACCTACAATTGAAGGAGTTGTTCTTGATCCTTCAGCGTTTGCTATAACGGTAGGCTTACCACCTTCCATAACGGCAACAACAGAATTTGTTGTTCCTAAATCTATACCAATTGTTTTTGCCATTTTTTATCTCCAATCTTTTCAAATTATAATTTTAGCTATTTTCTTTATAACATTGAAAAGAAGCTTTTTTAAAAAAATAAACAAAAAATTAATATTTCCACCAAAATAAGTTATAATTAGTTTGTGGATATTTTGAAAAAGATAAAAAATAAAATTATAATCTCGGTGCAAGCAATGCCGTCAGAGCCTTTATATAAAGAAGATTGTATGCTTGCGATGATGCAATCGGTTGTTAAAGGCGGAGCTTGTGCTCTGAGGGTTGCAGGAGCAAGAGATGTTAAAAATGCAAAGAATAACTTTAAAGTTCCGGTTATTGGCTTAACCAAGCCGGATGTTATTCCTCCTAATTGGAAACAAGTAGTATATATTACTCCTACCATAAAGGATGCTAAAAGTTTAATAATGGCAGGAGCAGATGTAATTGCTTTTGATGGGACTTCAAGACCACGACCCGAGGATAATTTAAAAAATATAATTAAATATATTAAAATAAATAACAAGCTTGCAATGGCTGATATTTCTACATATGAAGAGGGTATTGCGGCAAGAAGTCTTGGTGCAGATATAATTTCTACGACTCTTTCGGGCTATACCCAAAATTCTCCAAATGAAACAGATGAACCGGATTTTGAATTGGTTGCCAAATTAACAAATATTTTGGATTGTCCCGTAATTTTAGAAGGAAGGGTTTGGACGCCGGAGCATGTTAATAAAGCCTTTGAAGTGGGGGCTTATTCGGTTGTGATTGGTTCTGCAGTTACAAGGCCGCAGTTAATAGTGAAAAGATTTAATTTGGGGTTGAAAATTAAAAATGACTAAAATATTATCAATTGATGTCGGAGGTACAAAAATCAGTTATTGTTTAATAAATAAACAAGGAAAAATTCTATCCGAAATATATAAAAGTTCTACTCCAAAAACAATTGAAAAAATGATTTTAACTTTCAAATCAATAATAAACGATTTTGAAAAAAAAGTAGATATAATTGCTTTTGCGACAGCTGGAGCGGTGAATCTTCAAAACACAAAAGTAGAATCTTCAACCCCCAATTTACCTAAGGGCTACAATGAAATTGACTTTTCAACATTGAGCAATAAACCTGTATACGTTGATAATGATGCAAATGCTGCCGCATGGGCAGAGTATAAGCTTGGAGCGGCAAAAGGGCATAAAAATACTATTATTGCTACATTAGGTACAGGTATTGGTGGCGGTATTATCGTAAACGGTTCTATTCTGAGAGGAAAATCAGGAAGAGCGGCAGAAGTCGGAAGTATAAAACTTTTTCCTGACAAAAGAAGAAAATGCAATTGCGGTAATTATGATTGCTGGGAAATTTATGCTTCGGGAAGCGGGCTTAAATTTACTGCAAATGAATCTGCAAAAACATTTAAAGTATTCCAAAATTCTTTATTAAAAGACAAAGAGCCTGAACAAATAACAACACATGATATTATCAAAGGTGTTAAACAAGATGACGCTTTTTGTATAAAAGTATTTAATCTTTGGCAAGAACATCTTTTATCGGGTCTTATAAGCTTAACCAATATCTTTGACCCTGAAAGCATAGTAATTTCTGGAGGAATGGGCGAGTTTATCCAATTTGAAAAACTGGAATCACAAATAAATAGCTCAATCGTCGTCTCCGAGATAAAATTGCTCTGTGCGCAAACGAAAAACAACGCTGGTATGATAGGAGCAGCATTGCTTGCTTGCGAAAAATATAGCTAATGCTTTTTGCTTGCTGCTTTTAGTCTTGCCATAGCTCTTGTTAATGCAAGATTAGCTTTTTTAATATCATCTTCAATTTTTGGATTACCAAGGCGCGCTTCTGCACGTTTTTTGGCATTCTCGGCTCTTGTGATATCTATATCCTTTCCACGCTCCGCAGCTTCTGTTAGAATAACAGCTTCATTGTTTTTAAATTGAAAAGCTCCGCCAATAGTTGAAATGTATTCAAAATTTCCGTTAATTTCAACTTTGGTTACTCCTATGTCAAGGCCGCTCATAAAAGGCGTATGATCATATAAAACTCCAAATTCGCCGTCAACACCTTTTGTAAAAACAGCATCAATGTCGTTTTCATATACAATTTTTTCAGGAGTTATTATTTTTAAATGGAATTTTTTTTCCGGCATTTTAATCTCTTTCTTTTAACTTAAGAGCTATTCTTTAGCCATTTTTTCAGCTTGTTGAACTGCTTCCTCGATTGTGCCTACCATATAGAATGCCTGCTCTGGCAAGCTGTCGTATTTTCCTTCAACAATTTCTTTAAAGCCTTTAATAGTATCTTCAAGCTTAACGTACTTTCCTTCTATACCTGAAAACTTTTCAGCAACAAAGAAAGGTTGTGATAAGAATTTTTGAATTTTTCTTGCCCTGTTAACTGTCTCTTTGTCTTCTTCAGAAAGTTCATCCATACCTAAAATTGCAATAATATCTTGAAGTTCCCTGTATTTCTGTAAGATTTCGAGAACTTTTCTTGCAGTATTGTAATGTTCTTCTCCGATTATGAGAGGGTCTAAAACTCTACTGTTAGAAGCAAGAGGGTCAACGGCAGGGTAAATACCAAGTGACGCAATCTGTCTTGATAATACGGTTGATGCATCCAAGTGGGAGAATGTTGTGGCAGGAGCAGGGTCTGTCAAGTCATCCGCAGGTACATAAATTGCTTGTACCGATGTAATAGAACCGTCTTTAGTTGATGTAATTCTCTCTTGAAGCTCACCCATTTCATTAGCAAGTGTTGGCTGGTATCCAACCGCTGAGGGCATTCTGCCTAATAATGCCGAAACTTCTGAACCTGCTTGTACAAATCTGAAAATATTATCAATAAATAATAATACATCTTGTTTTGAAAAATCCCTATAATATTCAGCTGCAGTAAGAGCAGATAAACCAACTCTCATTCTGGCTCCCGGGGGTTCATTCATCTGGCCGTAAATCAATGCAACTTTATCGATAACTCCTGATTCTTTAAATTCATTCCAAAGGTCGTTTCCTTCCCTAGTTCTTTCTCCAACGCCACCGAATACTGAAACTCCGGCATGTTCGTGTGCTATATTATGGATTAACTCCATAATTAAAACCGTTTTTCCAACACCTGCACCGCCAAATAATCCTACTTTTCCGCCCTTTTGGTATGGTTGAAGCAAATCTATGGCTTTAATACCTGTTCCAAGGATTTCAATATCTGTATTTTGATCCGTTAGCTTGGGTGATTCCCTATGAATTGGAAGGTAAGTATCTGTTTCAATCGGTCCATCATTATCAACGGGTTCGCCTAAAACATTTAGAATTCTTCCCAAAATCCCCTTTCCTACAGGAATTTTAATAGGTTCTGAAGTATTTATTACTTTCATTCCTCTTCTTAATCCGTCTGTAGAAGACATGGCAACCGACCTTATACGGTTTTCTCCTAGCTGTTGTTGAACCTCGGCAACCAATTTTTTTCCGTCATCAAAATATATTTCTAATGCGTCATAAATTTCAGGGAGTTCGCCTGCTTGAAATTCCACATCTATTACAGGACCAATAATTTGAGTTATCAACCCTTCTTTTTTAGTTAATGTTGTCATACTTCGCACCTTTTTAATTCTCTAGTATAGAACAATTATACCTTCTTATTTTCAATTTGTACAATCCATTTGAAGGATTTTATAAAATAAATTTTTGTTAATAATTCTTGAAAATAATAGTAAATCATCACCTATGCAGTTACTATTTCTATATAAAACAATTTAAGGAGTTAGCCATGTCTATAAGTCCTATCGGAAATCCGTCAAAAGCCAGAGAGTTTAAACGGTCATTATTACGTACTGAAAGAGCAATGCAGGTTGGTAAACCAATCTCTAAAGCAACCTTTCAGCCTGTTAAAACAGGATTTTTCCAGACTCTTCTAAACTTTGTTAAAAAAGCAAGAAGAATTATCAGAAACATATTTAGTTAAAATCAATAAAAAAAATTAAAAAACTCTTACTTTTATGTAAGAGTTTTTTATATAGATAATAAATTGTATTAACGTTTTGAGAATTGGAATCTTTTTCTTGCTCTCTTACGTCCATATTTTTTACGTTCTTTTTCTCTAGGATCTCTTGTTAACAAGCCTTCAGCTTTTAGAACCGATTTATACTCTTCGTTATATTTTAATAAAGCCCTTGAGATTCCGTGTTTAATAGCGCCTGCTTGAGCTGAAACGCCGCCTCCTACCGCTTTTACTTTAATGTCAAATTTTTCTTGATTATCAGTTAATGCAAGAGGTCTGTAAATCATCATTTCTAATGCAGGTCTATTGCCAAAGTATGCGTTAAATGTTTTTCCGTTGACAAAAACTCTGCCTTTGCCTTTTACTAATTTAACAACCGCAATTGAGGTTTTTCTTCTTCCTGTTGCCATTATTTCTTTATCGCTAGCCATTATTTAGCCTCCATTTCATCGAATTTGACAGGTTTTTGAGCTTCATGAGGATGTTCACTGCCCGCATATACTTTTAATTTATTGAATTGTTCTTGTCCTAAAGTATTATGGGGTAACATACCCTTTACCGATTTTTCTATAGCTGCAACGGGATTTTTTTCCATTAAGTCTTTAAAGCTTGTTACTTTTAAACCGCCAGGATATCCTGTGTGACGATAGTATTTTTTGTCAGTTTCTTTTCTGCCTGTAACCTGAATTTTCTCAGCATTAACTACGATAACAAAGTCACCGGTGTCAATATGCGGAGTATATTGTGGTTTGTGCTTGCCTCTTAGAATATTAGCGATTAATGAAGCTAATCTTCCCAAAGTTTTACCTTCGGCATCGATTAAATACCATTTTCTTTCTACTTCCAGAGGTTTAGCTGAATAAGTCTTCATGTGCTGTCTCCATATTTTCGTTATAAATTACTTTCATAAGAGTAAGTCCTTTCGGGCTTATTGTCGGTCCTGTTTTGCTTCTGTCTTTTGATTCCAAAATTTTTTTTATTGTGACGGGGGGTAAAGAATTTTTTTCTATCATAAGAAGAGTTCCGACGATTGATCTTACCATGTTGTACAAAAAACGATTTGCTATTAAATCAACATATATAAAGTCATTATCTTTTGTACAAAAAGCTTTATATACATTGCAAATCTTGGCGGGATTTTGCGTTTTAACTTTTTTAAAAGAGGTGAAATCATGTTCTCCAAGCAAATGACCTAAAGTTTCATTCATTCTTTTAACGTTTAAATTTTCCCTTACCAAAAGACCCTCTTTATCCCAGGCGGAACGCTGGTTTCTGTTAATTATAGTATATCTGTACCAGCGGTATTTAGCGCTTTTTTGTGCATGAAATGATTTGTCTTTCTTTTCAATACGTTTAACACTAATATCTTCAGATAGGATTCCATTTAACGAATTTATAAATGATTTTGTTAAACAATTAAAATCCGTATCAAAATGAACATATTGTTCTTTCGCATGGACTCCTGCATCAGTTCTTCCCGAGAAGATTGTCTTAATTTTTTGTTTTGTCAATGTGCTAAGAGCTTTTTCTAATTCGCCCTGTATTGTTTTAAGAGGCGCTTTAGTTTTTTTATTCGGGTCCTTTGGGCCTGAGGTTATCTTTTCATTATTTACCTTTAGCTCTATGATCCCTTGTTTTTGGCTTCCTGCGTAGTTTGTACCTATATATTCAACTACAAGTACAAATCTATACATTATACCAATTGAATTAATGCCATTTCAGTCGCATCACCGCGTCTTGGGGGCATATTATATATGCGAGTGTATCCACCGTTCCTGTTTTCATACTTTTTGCCGATTTGGCTGAAAAGTTTTCTTAAAACAGTTTGTGGCATAAGCTTTTTACCTTCTTCAAGTTGTTCAAAAACTTCACTGGTTTTAGAATCAACATATTTGCCTGTTTCTTTGTCAAAAATAAATTTTGACGCCATTCTTCTTGAGTGAAGGTCGCCCTTTTTAGCAAGAGTAATGATATTTTCGGCATAAGGTTTTAAAGCTTTTGCTCTTGATATGGTTGTTTTGATCTCGCCATGTAAGAATAGTTCAGTTGCTAAAGATCTTAAAAGTGCATCTCTTTGATCTTTTGCTCTTCCTAGTCTGTGTTTGTTACATTGGTGTCTCATTGTTTTTTATCCTTTGTTCTTTTGCTTTTCTAAAGCTGGTTATACTTCTTCGTACTCAACACCTTCAGGATTTGGCATAAGGTCTAAGCCAAATTGGTGTAATTTTTCAATTACTTCATCTGAAGATTTTTTACCGAAATTTTTAATATTTAATAAATCATGTTCTGATTTTTTTAATAATTCAGATAGTGAATTAATGCTTGCCCTTTTTAAACAGTTATATGCTCTTACAGATAACTCAAGATCTTCAATGGAGATACTTGGAGTATTTTCTTCTTCTACTACTTCTTCAACAACTTGTTGAGAAGCTAAGATAGTAGGCTGACCTGTAATTGCGGATATTTGCATAAAATGTTCAATCAAAAGTTCAGCTGCTTGGCTTAAAGCATTGCTTACATCAATACTTCCATTGGACCAAATTTCAAGAGTAAGTTTGTCATAGTCTATTACGTCTCCTACACGTGTGCTTTCAACGTTGTAGCTTACTCTTTTGATAGGCATGAATGTTGCATCGATAGGAAGCATATCTATAGGCAAGCCGCCTTTGTTTTCTTTTAAAACATCGATTGTAATATAACCTTTACCTGTTTCTACAATGATATCAGCGTGAATGCTTCCGCCTTCAGCTATTGTACAAATCAACCAGTCAGGGTTAACTATTTTAACGCCTGCGGGTATTTGAATATCAGTTGCAAGAACAGGACCCGGTTTATCTACATCCAATCTCAAGTGTTGAGCTTCTTTGCTGTCTGTTTTTACAACTAAACCTTTAAGGTTTAACATAATATCTATTACATCTTCAACAATACCGGGTACTGATGTGTATTCATGAGTTATACCTTCGATTCTTACTGATGTAACAGCAGCTCCTTCTAAAGATGATAATAAAACTCTTCTTAAAGAATTTCCGATTGTAGTTCCAAATCCTCTTTCAAGCGGTTCTATAACGAATTTACCGTATTGCGAACCATCTGAGCTTGTTGTTGTATTTACATTTTTAATTTTTAATTCCATTATAATTCTCTCCTAATTAATTATTTAGAATAGTACTCAATTACAAGTTGTTCTTTGAAATCAGGATCTAACTCCTCTCTTTCGGGGATTCTTTCAAAAGTAATTTTTTGTTCGGCTCTGTCAATTGTCATCCAAGCAGGGGCAATTGCCATATCGATAGATTCGATAACTGTTTTTACAAAGTCGGAACTTTTTGTCTTAATGGTAATTACGTCTGTTGGTTTAACAAGATAAGAAGGAATATCAACCCTCTTGCCGTTAACCAAAACATGTCCGTGGTTTACAATTTGTCTTGATTGTTTTCTGGTTAAAGCAAAACCTGCTCTGAAAACTATGTTATCAAGTCTTGATTCAAGAAGTTGAAGAAGAATTGTACCTGTAACTCCTTTTCTTCTTGCTGCTTCATTGTAATATTTTGCAAATTGTTTTTCACTTACAAGATATGTAAGACGAATTTTTTGTTTTTCATTTAAGTGAATAGCATAGTCAGAAAGTTTTTTTCTGTTGGCACCGTGCTGACCTGAAGCAGTTTGCCTTAAAGAAGAAACTAACTTTCTGTTAGATAAATCTTTTACTCCGTAATTGCGGAATAGTTTATTTGTAGGTCCTGTATATCTGGCCAATTTTTTGACTCCTTACGTTAATTAATTATACTCTGCGTTTTTTAGGCGGACGGCAACCGTTATGAGGGATTGGCGTAACGTCTTTAATAAGTGTGATTTCAAGTCCTGCGGCCTGAATAGCTCTTATAGCTGTTTCTCTGCCTGAACCAGGTCCTTTTATATATACTTCAACTTTTTTCATACCTTGGTCTATTGATTTTTTAGCCACCTGTTCGGCTGCAGATTGAGCTGCAAAAGGGGTTCCTTTTCTTGCACCTTTAAATCCGCATCCTCCGGCAGAAGCCCATGCAATAGCATTTCCTTGGGTATCTGTTGAAGTTACGATTGTATTGTTAAAGGTTGATTGAATATGTACAACACCTTGCAATACATTCTTTTTTTCTTTCTTTTTAGTTTTTACCGGTCTAGCCATTGTTTTATATTACTCCTTTATTATTTCTTTTTGGAAACTGGTCCAGTTTTCTTACCGCGTCTTGTTCTTGCGTTAGTCTTTGTTCTTTGACCTCTTGCAGGAAGTTTGCGTCTGTGTCTCATTCCTCTATAAGAATTTATTTCGCTTAACCTTTTTATGTTAAGTGACTCTTCTCTTCTTAAGTCGCCTTCTATAGAGTAATTTGCCAATTCTGCTCTTAGTTTTTTAATATCTTCATCTGTCAAATCATCTGACCTTAAATCTTCAGAGATATTACATGCTTTTAGAATTTTTGCAGAACGGGTAGGACCTATACCGAAAATATAGGTTAATGCTATTATCATTCTTTTGTTACGAGGTAAATCTACCCCAGCAAGTCTTGCCATTGTTTCTCCTTATGTTTTCTTTAAATTAATTTTAACCTTGTCTTTGTTTATGTTTAGGGTTTTCGCAAATAACAGCTACTCTGCCTTTTCTTCTTATGACTTTGCATTTTTCACAAAGTTGTTTTACTGATGTTCTGACTTTCATGTTTGTTTCCTTTTATTTTTTTTATTTAAGTCTGTATGTGATTCTGCCTCTGGTTAAATCGTATGGGGTCATTTCCACTTTGACTTTATCACCTGGCAATATTCTTATAAAGTTTTTTCTGATTTTTCCTGATATATGTGCAAGAATTTCATGTCCGTTTTCGAGTTCTACCCGGAACATCGCATTTGGCAACGATTCCAGTATTGTTCCTTCAAATTCAATTACATCTTTTGACATAAAACCTCTTGACTAAATGGTTAGTATTATATATCGTACATGTTCAAGATTAGTAATCAAGCTTTTTTTCTTTTGTCACTTAAATTTTAATAAAATAAACAAAAAGTCATAAAAGATTGTTTTTTAAAAGAATAGAAATAAACAATGTTTTTGGGCATGCTTCAAGCTCTTTAATCTAGCGGTTTTAGACATGCTTTGTAACATTTACTTAATAATCTAAAAAAACTATTTTTAAAAAAACAATTATTTCATAAGAACCATTATGATATTTTTTTTGCTTTTTTTGGCAGTATCTTGTATATTGTCATTTAGCTACATTTTAACAGAAAATTATACTATACAAAGGAATGCCTCAATGCCCGTATACGATATATGTTTTAGCGCAGATGATAATTATTCGGAACAATTAGCTGTTGCAATAACTTCTATTATAAAAAACAGTTCAAATGATGAGATTTTTAATTTTTATATATTAGACGGCGATATTTCCGAATACAATTTAAGCAGATTAAATGATTTAAAACGCTTTAAGGATTTTAATATTAAGTTTATTAAAATGAATTACGGTGATTTTGAAACATGTCCGATGTTAAAAGACAAAGATGAATCTTATTGCGATTATCATGTGACAAAGCCTACTTATTTCAGATTCAAGATTCCTTCGCTATTTCCGGATTTAGATAAAATTTTGTATCTGGATCCTGATATTATTGTAAGTGATTCTTTAAAAGAGCTCTATAACACAACTCTTAATGATTTTTATTGTGGAATGATTTTGGATGTTGATTATAAAAAAGAAGCTGAAAGATTAAATTTAAAGGATTATTTTAATGCAGGCGTTATGCTGATTAACTTAAAAAAATGGCGGGAAGACAATATTGAACAAAAATTGTTTGATTTTGTAAAAAATAAATCGGAAATACTTTTATGGCAAGATCAGGATGTTTTTAATCTTGTCTTTGAAAACAAAACTTTAAAGCTTTCAGAAAAATGGAATTATCAAATTCCAAAAGAAGATTTTGATAACGATAAAAAATTATTTGAAAAATTAAAAAACGTAGTGATTTTACATTTTGCAGGAAGGTTTAAGCCCTGGTTGAATTTTTGTGGGAGTGCAGTTTTTGAGATATATTACAATTACCTTTTGCAAATAAACTGGCTGGATAATTTATATAAATATAAGCAAGAATTTTTTCTTCATAACCTGAAAAAAGAACTTGGCGATGATCTTGTTATAGAAAAAGTCGAAAAAATTTATAAATACATTGAATACAAACATAATGATATTTTAAATATTTTAGACATTAAATTTTCAAATAGTGATAAGGTGTATTTTACTGAGCAATCAAAAATATATGAATATATAAATTTAAAGCATCAGGAAGCCTTAAATACTTGTAATCAGCAAATTGATGAATTTAAAAAGAAACTATATTGCCAAGAAGATTTGATAAAAAAATTAGAAGAGAGATTAAATAATATTGAAAAATAATACTAATATTATTTAATTTAAGGTCTGAATAATTTGATGAATATCCTAAATTTACTTTTATTGTTTGTTTCTGTGTGATAAAATTTTACTACAGGAATTCGGAAATAGAGTGAGAGCATATGAAATTAGTTCTTGTTAAGCCATATTACGAAGCATATATGTTTACTCCGACTTTAGGGCTGGGTTATATATCATCTTATTTAAAACAAAGAGACGTTGAGGTTTATTTAATAGATGCTGTTAGAGATAATCTTTCTAACGAAAAAGTTTTACAAAAGATTAAAGATATTAAGCCAGATGCAGTTGGTATAAGTTGTTTGTCAGCATTTTATCCTTATTGTGTCGATTTGGCCTTATTAATAAAAGAGGCCGGATATAAAACTATTATAGGCGGTGTCCACCCTACGTTTTTGCCTTATCAAACTTTAGTGGATACAAAAGCTGATTATGTAATATGTGGCGAAGGAGAAATCCCATTTGCAAAACTAGCTGCTAATAACTTTGTCAATAATTCTATTCAGGGAGTTTATTCCTTGAAAGATTTTACAACTCCAGACATGGACGTTTTGAGAGCTGAAGTTGTTGAAAATCTTGATGATATTCCTTTTCCGGATTGGGAGCAGCTAAGACCTGATTTATTTCCCCCGTCTCCTATGGGGACAATTGCAAAAGGCTATCCGTTAGCAACCATGATGAGTACCAGAGGGTGCCCTTATCCTTGCGTTTTCTGTTCAAGCCCTAATTTTTATCAAAAAAAGGTAAGGTTTCGTTCGCCTGAGAATGTTGTGGATGAGATAGAGTATCTTATAAAAAGATTTAAAATAAAAGAACTTCAGTTTATGGATGACAATCTGATTTATAACAGAGAACATGCTGTCAGGATTTGTAATTTAATACTTGAGAGAGGGTTAAAAATAAGCTGGTCTTGCCCTAATGGTGTAAGAGCGGATAAATTAGATAAAGAACTGGCTGAGCTTATGAAAAAAGCAGGCTGTTATATGTTGACATTTGGTATTGAAAGTTCTGACCCACAGGTTTTGTTAAATATCAAAAAAAGCGAAACTATAGACCAGATTGAAAAAGCCATTGAAATTGCCCATAATGCGAGATTGATTTGCCAAGGAAGCTTTGTATTCGGTTTACCCGGAGATACAAAAAAGACTATTGAAGAAACAATACGGTTTTCAAAACGCACAAAACTTGACAGGGCTTTGTTTACAATTATGGATATTTTGCCGGGATGTGAACTATGGCATAAATATGAGGGGCAGTTTGTTCCCAATTTTACATTATCTTCATTCAGTAAACCCAATTGGGTTCCTGAGGGGCTTAGTGAAAATGAACTGTTAAAATTTCAAAGCAGGGCACACAGAGAATTCTATTCAAGACCGCGAGTCTTTTTTAACATGGTAAAGTATTTAAGATTCGCACAGATAAAATTTTTACTCAGGAGATTATTATTATATAGAATTATATAATTTTAAAATTCAGATATTTTGAAAACATGCTAAAATTAATTTATGCATAATCATAAAGATAAAATCGTTGTTATTACAGGCGGAGCAAAAGGTATAGGCAGATGTATTTCTGAAGAATTTACAAATGCAGGTGCTAAAACCGCTATAATTGATGTATCTGAAAGTAATACAAAGTGTGATTTTTTCTATCAAGGTGATATTGCTGAAAAAGAGGTTCTTGAAGATTTTTCAAAAAAAGTCATTAAAAAATATAATAAAATAGATTATCTAATTAATAATGCCTGCTTATTAGCCGGTGGAATAAAAACTTGCGATTATGAGAAGTTTCTATATGTTCAAAAGGTAGGAGTTGTTGCTCCCTTTATGTTGTCTAAATTATTTTTTCCGTATTTTAATAACGAGGCTTCAATCATAAATATTGCTTCTACAAGAGCGTTTCAATCTCAGGAGGATACGGAAAGTTATAGCAGTGTAAAAGGTGGAATTGTTGCGCTTACACATTCAATGGCTGTCAGTTTAAGAGGTATTGCAAGAGTAAATTGTATTTCGCCCGGCTGGATTGATACCACAGATTCAGAGTTTTCGATTCAGGACAATATTCAGCATCCTTCAGGCAGAGTCGGTAAACCTGTTGATATAGCTAAGGCGGTTATGTTTTTATGTTCTAAAGACGCCGGATTTATTACAGGAGAAAATATTATAATTGACGGCGGAATGAGTAAGCTAATGATTTATCATAATGATTTCGGATGGGAATATAAGATATAAACTATTAGCAATTGCAATCATTTTAATATGATTGTATTATGATTCAATGAACAATTATGAATTAGGTATTAAATATTTTTATAATAAAGAGTACGAAAAAGCTCTTGCAGTATTTTTGCAGATATTATCCGCAGGGTTTTCACAGTCGGTAAATTATTATAATGTTGCTTTAGCTTATGATGCCCTCGGTGAGGATGAACTTGCGATTGCTTATTACAATAAATCAGCAAAATTAAATCCAAAGGATGTTCGTTCTTTAAACAATTTATCGTTGGTTTACAGCAGAAGAGGTGATGAAAAAGAAGCATTCGCTTTACTTGATAAAGCAATTGCAATAAACCCTAATGATGCGGAAGCATATAGTCAGCTGGGAACTTTTTATAAGAAAAAGGGCGATTATACAATGGCAGAAAATTATTATAAAAAAGCTGCCAATTTAGATTCCGATTTTTATTATAACTACTATATTTTAGCTATGTTGTACGTAGAAACAGACAACATTCAAAAAGCAAAAGAAAATCTTGAAAAATGCCTTACGATAAAAAATGATTTTGACCCTGCTATTGAGGTGTTAGGGAGTCTTCAGTAACATTTACATTTTTTTCCATTCTATATAAACAGAACGGACTTCCATAAGGTGTTCCTGTAAATGTTTGTGCTTTTTCGGTGCAACCGCCTCTGCAAATAGCGCCCCATTTACAGCCTTTACAGATTCCTTCAAGCATATCGGGAGAGAATCTTCTGTTATATTTAAAATTATTTTTATTTGTCCAGATGTCATGTAAAGATGTTTCCCTGATTCTTCCTTCGATGTAATCTTCTCCATGTAATGATAAGCAGCCTTTTATGGCGCCGTCACTTTCGATTCCTATTACTCTTAGTCCTGCCTGGCATCCAATCCAGCTTTTGCAGTGAAGTTTTGGAGACAATTTGGAATAATATCCGACGCAGTCTGCTTCCATTATTCTTATTAAGTGTTTATATTTTTCTTTATTTTCAGCAACAAATTCTGCAATTTTGTAATATTCTTCATCATTTAAAGCAAGTTCTTTAGGCATTCTGCCTTGGGGAGTGGCTGTTTGAATTTGCCAAGCACAAACACCGTTTTCTATTAGCAAGTTTAATATTTGAGGTAACTCAGCAAGATTTTTCTTATGAACTGATGTTACCGCAGAAGAGTACAACCCTCTTTCGGACGTACGCTTTAAAGCTCTTATGCAGCGCTCAAATACGCCGCTTTTTCCCCTTACGTAGTCATGAGTTTGTGCGCATCCGCCATCTAAGCTGAAACTTATGCCTACAGGGTCAATAACGCATAATTGGTCAATAATATCATCATTAACAACAACCCCGTTTGAAATAAATGAAACATTCATTCCTAAATCTCTTATTCTTAAAGCAAGAGTTGCCCAGTCTCTTCTTAAAAAAGGTTCTCCGCCTGATAATACAATTCTCTTACATCCAAGCTCAGAAAGTTGTTCAATTAAATCAAGAGCTTCAAAAGTAGTAAGTTCTTTTGGCCTTGTATTGGTATCCGCACTTGAGCCGCAGTGTAGGCAGTTGATATTACACCTTAAAGTAATTTCCCAAACGGCTGTTTCTAGTTGATACATATCTTAAACCTCTTATTGTAAAATTATTGTATAATTCAGAATAACAACAGCAATTTTTTTAAACAACATTTGTTTAATGTATTATAGGAATAATAGGAAAAAATAAATATGTCAGATGCAATCCTCAGATATGCAGGTCCACAAAGACCAATTCCAAATCCACCATCGATTGAGCCAAGCGAGATTGTGGCAAGATATGCAGGCCCTCAAAAGCCGGCTGTCCCAGCTCAACCCGTTGATATTAATCCTCCTCAAGATGAAATTGTAATCAGATACGCCGGTCCTCAAAAACCGCAGGAGCTTCCTGAAGCAGATCCCGGAGATAAATTTATTATTAGGTATGCGGGTCCTCAAAAACCATAATTATACTTATAATTAATATAGAAGTATTTCACCAGTTAAAAAAACATTTTGTTTTATATTAACCGGTGAAAATTTTTAATTAAAACCCTATTACATTTTTTGTTTGAGCAGTCGGATCTTTTTTCGCAGCTATTTCTGTTGCAGATTCGGTTCAAAAGCCAATCGGATTTTTATTTGGTAAAGGATTTAATACTGAATATAATGTTTTTTCATTTTCATCGTAAACTTGAAATTCCCTTTGTGCTTGATTTTTCAAATAATCCGAATATTTCATTAATTATATCTATTATACAAATCAGCTTATTTTTGAACAGATTCGTTATTAAATCAGTAATATAATATTTTGTCTTTGATTTCAGGTTTATTCATTATGTAGTTTTTGTTTTTAAGCCTGTTAAAATCCAAAAAGCTTAATTCTTCTTCGGTGAACCAGCCTCCTGCTTTTTGATACAATCTTAAAGCTTCTTTTTCGGATGCAAATTTATAGCCATAACGATTAATATTTTTATAGGCATAAGCAAAATAATTTAAATATGCAGAGTCTTTAACTATTTTTGTATTATTTATATAGTCATATGTAAAGCCTGTTATATCGGCATTTCCTCGAAGATAAGGGATATATTCTATCGGGATGATAGCAATTTTATTTTGCAAAAAATAAAAATTACATATTTTATCAACTTTATAGGTGTAAACTCTTATTTTTTTCAAAAAAGCAGAATACTCTTTAATGTCTTTGTAGGTATCTGTTAAACCTAAACTAAAACTGCAAATATATGCAATTAAAAATGCATTTAGTATAAATAATGATATTTTATTTTTAAATAAGCTGTAAATGTACCCGACATTTAAAACAATAACTATATACAATGCAAAATCCAGTATTTTTTGTAATCCCACATGACTTAACCAAAATAATCCTTCTTGATAATAAGTCTTGCCGAAAAGACATAAACTAAAATAAAAACTCATAACTCCTAAAAATAAAGCCAAACTGATTATTAAAAATCTTGAATTTGCTTTCTTAAATTTAACCATAATGCTGATAATCAGAAATAAAACAGCTATTATAATAAGTTGTACAGAATGTTCGATTATTATTAATTTTAAATATGAATGAACAAATTCTCCAAACGTATTAATTGTATTTAAAAAGAAATTACCTGTAATTTCGATATTTTTATCATTTTTTGCTTGAGCCCAGAACGAAGGATTTCCGTATGAAATAAACATTCCTGTAAAAAATAATAAAACCGGAAAATATAAGCCACTACCCGGGTTTTTAAAACGCATCCATATTTTTGATAAGTCCCAGGATGCTTCTTTGCCAAAAATAAATAATGAATAAATGGACAGGTAAAATAAAGTAAATGTTGTTGAAATATTCATAAACTCTGTAGCCGTACCAAGAGCTAGTGCTAATAGAGAATTTAACAAAATATCTTTTTTATCGGGAAGTGTTTGATTTACGAAGTGCTTTATAAATATGAGCCAAAAGGCCATATAAAATATCATCATTGATGTATAACCGAAAAACTGCGTGATATTATATATTTCGAACACTCTGTAAATGAAAAAATAACTAAATGATGCCAGTAATATAAAAGGCATTAAAATGTTTTTTCTTGAAAAGATAAAGAAAAACCCTGTTGCAAGATAACACATTAAAACCGAGAAACAAATTTTCATATATGCACTGCCTGTACATACAAAATTCATCGGATGAAAATCAAAATGACTGAATATGCCTATTGTTCTTGTGAAAACTTCTGCTATATAGCGGCCATGTACAGGATAAATAAATTTATCCGCAGAGACAGGAAGTCCTTCAAATATTACATCTCCGTCTAATACAGAGTTATAAAGCATTAACGTACAAAAATAAACAATAAATATAGTTACAATTATGTTGAGTACAGTTATTAAATTTTGAGTCTTGTTGTTCATGGAAAATCGCCTAATAAAATAAAATAAATTTTACACTTTTTACTCTTTTTATTCAACAAGCATAAACTTAGACAAGAGCTGTTTTTTTTGATATACTTTGTATGTAGGGAGATTTTGTGAAATATTCAGGATTAAAATTCTTAGTTGTCGGCAGTGGTTTTTGGGGTAGTGTGTTTGCCCAAAGAATTGCATCTGTGCTGAATGAAAAAGTTCTTGTTATTGACAAAAGAAACCATATCGGAGGGAATTCGTACTCTCAGAAAGATGAAACTACGGGAATAGAGTATCATAAATACGGATCTCATATATTTCATACTTCTTCAAAAAGAGTGTGGGATTTTGTAAATCAGTTTAGTGAGTTTAATACGTATAGGCATAAGGTTATAACAAAACATAAAGATAAATATTATTCTATGCCGGTAAATTTAGAAACAATAAATTCATATTATAACTTAGGTTTAACTCCCGAAGAAGCAAGAAAATTTATTGCAGAAAAAGTTATGCAGGCAGGAATAGTTAATCCTAAAAACCTGGAAGAAAAGGCGATATCTCTTATAGGTAAAGAACTCTATAGTGCCTTTATAAAAGGTTATACAATAAAACAATGGGGAGTGAATCCTTCTGATTTACCTTCTTCTATAGTAGAAAGGCTACCTGTCAGGACAAGTTTTGATACAAGCTATTTTTCTGATTTTTATCAAGGTATTCCTATAAACGGTTATGCAAAACTTTTTACAAAAATGCTGGAGCATGAAAACATTGATATTTTATTGAATGTTACATATAAAGACATAAAAGATCAGATTCCGCTTGAGTGTAAGATTATTTATACCGGTATGCTTGATGAACTCTTAGATTATAAATACGGGGCTTTAGAGTGGAGATCTCTTGAATTTGAATATAAATCATTTAATCTTAGAGACTTTCAGGGTGTAGCCGTCTTGAATTATGCCGATATAGATGTACCTTATACAAGAACACATGAATTTAAACATTTTCACCCCGAAAAGCCTCATTTATTCAATGCGGAGAAAACATTTATAAGTTTTGAATATCCTAAAATTTACCTTAGAGGGCAAGATGCTTATTATCCGGTGAATAATCATTTGAATTCTCAAATATACTCCAAATACTACAGTGAAATTAATGATAATCTTAATATAATAGTTGGTGGAAGACTCGGGAAATATCAGTACTGGAATATGGATACAACCGTGGAGAATGCGTTGGACGCATTTGAAAATATGTGTAAGAATGAATATTAATGAAAGAACTGGCCGTAATAATTCCTATATATAATGAAGAAAAAACAATGGAAACCGTTGTTGATTCTTGCATTTTAGAAATGAATACTTTAAATATTAATTATGATATTTTCTTATATAATGATGGTTCTACAGATAATACCTTTAAAGTACTCGAAATGCTTTCTAATAAATATTCTAATGTTTTTACAATTAATAAAGAAAATTCAGGGCACGGTCCTACAATATTAGAAGCTTATAAATCCAAATCAAAAGAATATAATTGGATTTTTCAGATTGATTCTGATAATGAAATGCCCATTGAATATTTTAAAAAGCTTTGGGCTGAAAGAGACAGATATGATTTTCTTATAGGAAAAAGAGAAGGTAGAACCCAGCAGCTCCCAAGAAAAATTTTGAGTGCGGCTTCAAAAATTTGTATAACCCTGTTCTATGGCAGAGGAGCAAAAGATGTCAACAGCCCTTACCGATTAATGAGATCAGATAGGTTCAGAGATTTATTCAACAAAATGCCTTCAAATACTTTTGTTCCTAATGTTATAATATCCGGGTATGTTGCACTTAAAAAAATCCCCTTCTTTGAAGTATCAATACCTTTTACTCCAAGAAAATTTGGTGTAGCTTCAATAAATTTGTTTAATATAATCAATACGGCATTAAAATCTTTTATTCAGACAATTTTATTTAGATTCTATTTATAGAAATAAAAAATATATGGAAAATCGAAAATTAAAAAAAATTGCGTTAATACGACCAAAATATAACACCCACATAATAACGCCGCCGTTAGGTCTTGGGTATATTTCATCGTATTTGAAATCAAGAGGTCATCAAGTTCTTTTAATTGATGCTTTAAATAAAGGGTTATCTAACGATGAACTTTTAAAAATATTAAACAAAGAAGGCATAGAGACTGTCGGTATAACCTGTCTTACGGCTTTTTCGAGAGAAGTTTTCGAGCTTTCCAAATTGTTAAAGGAAAATAATATTAAGGTAATAATTGGAGGAATCCATTCGACCTTTTTACCTTATCAAACACTTGTTGAAAGCAAAGCGGATATGGTGATTTGCGGAGAGGGTGAAATTGCTTTTTCTCAAATTTTAGAAAGTGATTTTAATATTTCTGGCATTAAAGGGGTTTATTCTCTTGAGAAGCTTGATGATGAAAACTCACCTTATGAAAATGCTGATATAATTGAAAATCTTGACGAACTACCGTTTCCTGACTGGGAACAAATTAATCCGCATACTTACCCTCAGGCAACACATGGGTTTTTTGCCAAGAATTTTCCTGTGGGTTTTGTAACCTCTACAAGAGGCTGCCCCTATTCTTGCAAATTTTGTGCAAGCCCCGGATTTTATAAAAAGAAGATTCGTTTTAGAAGCCCTAAAAATGTGGTTGATGAAATAAAATATTTGTTAAACGAAATAAAAGTAAAAGAGATTCATTTTGAAGATGATAACCTTACCTATGACAAAAATCATGCAATGGAGATTTGCAGATTAATTATCGAAAGCGGAATAAAGATTAACTGGGGCTGCCCGAACGGTATAAGAGCCGATAAAGTTGATGATGAGTTAATTAAACAAATGAAAAAATCCGGATGCTATTTCTTTTTCTATGGGGTTGAATCTGCCAATAACACAATTTTGAGAAATATTCAAAAAGGGGAAAAAAGCGAGGACATTCTAAAATCCATTGCATTAGCAAAACAAAACGGAATGACTTGTAATGGTTTTTTCCTTTTCGGTTTACCGGGCGAAACAAAAGAAACAATACAAGAAAGTATAGATTTTGCTGTTAAGTCAAAATTGGATTTTGCACAGTTTATAATTTTGGATGTGCTCCCGGGAAGTCAGCTTTGGATTGATTTAGCCGGAAAATTTAAACCGAATTTTGACAAAGAAAGTTATAGAGAACCTGAATGGCTACCTGAGGGTCTTAATTATCAAGATTTGATAGCAGCCCAAAAAACAGCATTCAGAAGGTTTTACCTTCGCCCTAAAACTTTTTTTAGCTTTATAAAGGCTCTAAAGCCAAAACAAATAGGCTTTTTAATGAAAAGACTTTTTGCCTACAGATTATTAGATTTATTTAAGATAAAAAAATAATAAAGAGACCTATTTAATCAAGTCTTTTTTGTTGGTAAGAGCGAAGAAGGGATTTCTTTTTTATGGTCTATTTTGTTAATCAAAAACCGAGTTCAATAAGCTTAATACTATAAATTTTTTGCTTTTGTTTTCCACTTTGTATTACTCATTCATACAAAAAAGAACCCTAAATGGGGTTCTTCTTTAAATGGAGCGGGAGACGAGGCTCGAACTCGCGACCCCTTCCTTGGCAAGCTGATTTCAGGGTTTTGATGCCTTTTGATGTGTTTTGATATTTATGTATAAAATCAATAAAAACAAGCGTTTTGACGAATGGAACTTATTATCTGTTTTGATGTAGTTTTATGGTTTTATATAGATTTTTGGCACAAATTTGGCACAATTTATATTGCCAGATAAACAGTTATATAAAGGCTTTTTGAGTAGATGTTATTTGTAAAATTTAAAAGGGGAAATTATATATAAATCTTTGTTTGGTTTGATTTGTTAATATTCAAGAGTGAAGTCAGAAAACATGATATAATCAAACTTAATAATAGTGGGGATTTGGCATGGAAAATATAGAATTATTTGAAGGGCAAAAGATAAGACATATCTATGACGAAGAAAAAGAGGTTTATTATTTTTCAGTTATAGATGTTATTGCTATTTTGATTGAAAAAGATTATCAAGAATCCAGAAACTACTGGAAGGTCTTGAAAAATAGACTAAAAAAAGAAGGTTCAGAGCAGTCGGTTACAAATTGTAACCAACTGAAATTAGAGGCAAGTGATGGTAAAAAATATCTCACAGATGTAGCTGACGTTGAGACTATGCTTCGGATTGTTCAATCTGTACCAAGTAAAAAAGCAGAACCTATCAAACAATGGCTTGCTAAAGTTGGTTATGAACGTATGAAAGAAATGGTAGACCCAACAACTGCCATTGATAGAGCCAGAGACACTTATAAAAAGCTTGGAAGAAGTGATAAGTGGATTCAACAAAGGATGATGGGGCAAGAGACCCGCAATAAGCTTACAGACTATTGGAAAGAACATGATATCAAAGAAGGTGCTGAATATGCCATTCTTACAAATATTATTCATCAAGAATGGTCTGATATGTCAGTAAAACAGCACAAAGAATTAAAAGGTTTAAAGTCTCAAAACTTAAGAGACCATATGTCAGAAGCCGAGTTAATCTTTACCGCATTAGCAGAGCTTTCGACAAGACAAATAGCAGAAGCAGAGCAAGCTAATGGAATGAAAGAGAATAAAACAGTTGCGAAAACAGGTGGAAGCATCGCTAAACAAGCTAGAAAAGAGCTTGAAGCAAAAACTGGTAAATCGGTTGTTAATGGTGAAAATTACCTTGAAAATACAAAACAAATAGAGAATAAATAATAAGAAATAGGCTTAATATTATAGAATCATTAAAGTGGGTGACTTTTTATTCTGAAAACAGTGATTGTTTTTTCTTATATTATTCAAATCTTAAATAAAATTATTAACTACATGTATAGTAAAATATTAAAAAAATGTTAATTATTACTGTCATGCTATTTTTCGTCGTCATAATAAAAATATAATACTTAATAATCAAAAGAATAGAGGAAAAGAGTATGACAACAACAGAGTTTACAGTAGCCAACAATGTATATGATGAATTAGCATTAAAATTGGATATTCCTGCCGAAAAGTATATCCAAGCAGAAGAACGTTACACCGCATTAGCAAAACATATACAAGATAATTTAACTTATGGCATAGACCTATATCCACAAGGTTCCTTTATGCTTGGCACGGTTGTTAGGCCTTATGTGAAAGGGAAAGAGGCTGATTATGATGTGGATTTAGTATGTGAAATTCAGATATTGAAAGAAATGTCTACTCCACAAAAAATCAAACATCACATAGGTGATACACTGGAAATTCCTCCTTATAAAGTTTTATTAGATGAAGAAGGGAGAAGATGCTGGACTCTAAATTATAAAGAAGAAGATAATATTGGTTTTCACATGGATTGCTTACCTTGTGTGCCTGAAAGTCCCAATGTTTCAACACAAATAGCACTTACTAATAAAGACAAAGAGTCTGGAGATTATACTTGGGTTTCGAGCAACCCAAGAGAATTAAAAAAGTGGTTTAATGAAAGGCAGAAAATTGCATTTTCAGAATTAGCTCCAAAACAAAAAAGAGCTATCTTCGAAAGCAAGGCAAATATTGTATATAACTCAATTGAAGAAATACCTGATAGATGTGTTAAAACTCCGCTACAAAAAGTTATACAAATTTTTAAAAGACATAGAGACGTATATTTTTGTAATAAACACAATGAAGATTACAAGCCGATATCAATAATAATAACAATATTATCTACATTTTTATATGAACAAGAACTTGATACTTATGAAGCTTTAAAAAACATAATATATAAGCTACAAAGATACTCAAAATTATTTGAAAATAGCAATCAACATCATTCTGATTATATAACATTTGATGGTGCTACATGGGAAATTTTGAGTCCTGTTGTAAACGAAAATTATGCTGACCGATGGCATGAAGATAATCACGCAAGGGCAAGAGCCTTCTTTGAATGGGTTAACCAACTTGAAGATGATTTGATTACTCCAGTAGAACAACGTGATATGAATAGATTCCACACTTTGGTTGAAAATTCGTTAAAATCAAAAGTTAGTTCTTCGTATTTTAACACTTACAATGCTGTTTCTCATAATCAAGAAAATGTTATTGTTCCAAAACCTGTTATCACTGTTACTAATCCTATAAAACCTTGGGTAAAAGATGCTTTTTCATAATCTAAAACTACAATTTAGAGAAATAAATAAAATACATACAGGGCTAAAGTTATATGAAAAAGACGGAATGGTTATTATACATGGTTACTTAGGATTCACTGTAACAATATTAGATGAAATTTATTCAGACCAATATAAAATAGCTATATTTATAACAAATAAATATCCTAAAAAACTACCAACGGTTATTGAAACTAATAAACGAATTATACGTTCTGATGAAAACCATATAAATGGAGATGGTAGTTTATGTGTAGGTAGATATCCAGAAATAAGAAAAATATTAATGCCAACGTATTCTCTTAATGATTATATTGAAAAGATTGTCATTAATTATTTGTCCCAATACTCTTATAAAGAAAAACACGGTAAATGGCCTTATGGTGAATCTAATCATGGTGCAACAGGTATATTTGATTACTATCTTGAGCAGTACCCTAATATTTTAAAGTCAAAAGAAGACGTTATAAATCTATTACTTAAAATAAAAGAAGCCAACTATAGACCTAAAGGATATATGAGATGTAACTGTGGATGTAACAAATTAATTAAAAATTGTAAATTTCAAAAATTGTTAAAATCAATACGAAAGTTTGAAAAAAACGTACAAGAATATATGCTGGATATTGATAAAATAGGAGGATAATATGTCGGAAACTGATATATCAGAAAAAATAATGATTGTATTATGGGGTAGAGCAGGTGGCCGTTGTCAATATGAAGGTTGTAATAAAGATTTAACCGTTGATACTTTAACTAAAAGACTTAGAAATAGGGGCTATATTGCACACATATATGCAGATAAAAAAGGAGGCCCTCGTTGGGATGCTAAAAACTCTCCTAAATTAAAAAAAGATATTAGTAATTTAATGTTATTATGCGATGATTGCCATAGAAGAATAGACAAAGACGAGGTTGATTCCCATCCTGCTGACCGTTTAATAGAAATGAAAAAAAATAATGAACAATGGGTAAAAAAAATGATGGATATGAGTAAAAAACCAGAAACATATCCTATAAAATATTATGCAAAAATAGGTAAAGATAAAATTTACATTGAGGATAATGAAGTAACTGATGCAATTATCGCAGAAAATTATTGCCCTGCATTAACCACACCAATAGATATATCGATAAAAGGCAGTGAGATATATGATAATGAAGAAAATTTTTGGGAAATTGAGAAAAATAATTTAACAAGAAAAATCAGTCAACTATATGACAGATATGAAAATTTGAATAATATTTCTATATGTGCCCTTGCTCCGATACCGCTTTTGGTATATTTAGGAACATTACTTGATGACAAAAAAAATACCAGAGTATATCAAAAGCGCAGAGACAAGGAAAGTTGGTGTTGGGATAATACGAAATCAAAGGAAATGGTTGCTTTTAAAATTATTCCGCCATCTAATAATGACGGCTCTAACATAGCTATTAATATTTCACTTAGTGCTAACATTCAAAACGATATAATTCAAAAAACTTTAGGGGAGGATGTTAGCATATGGACGTTTACTATAGAAAATCCAACTCCTAATTTTGTAACGAATAGAAATATATTAAAAGAATTTAATAAAAATTTTATTTACCTTTTAAATGAAATTAAAAAACAGTGCAAGTCAGATGGTGATATTTCTATTTTTCCTGCCGTACCAGTTTCAATAGCTATTGAAATAGGAAGAGCTAGAATGGCAAAAGCAGATTTAAATTTTATTTTATATGATATGAATAGAGATAATGGTGGGTTTATCAAAACATTTTCTATATCATAACTTTTAGAATATAAAATACTAAAAAATATTAAGTAATTATCTAATATTTTATACCCTTTATTAAAAAATATGAGATGATAGATTCAAATTATCAATATAAAAACCTCCATTTTTGATTGGTTATTGCAGTATGAAGAGTATAAAAAATATTGAGATAAAGAAATTTGGTAGATTTAAAGATTTTAAAGATGATGAAATTATTTTTAAAAGATTTAATGTTCTTTATGGATGGAACTATTCTGGGAAAACAACTATATCTAAAATATTTTGCTTATTTGATAACAATCATAAATTAGATGAACTAAAAAAAGATTATTCTGATATGAATTTTAAATTAGTTCATAATGATGGTTCAATAACCACAAGTGAGTTAGTTAACGAAATAAAAGTTAAAGTTTTTAATTCAGATTATACAAAACATAATTTAAGATTTGACGAATGTTTACCTGTTCCTATTTTGATGTTGGGAGAGGAGAATATTACTAAGCAAAAAGAATTAAAGGTTTTAAAAGATAATTTAGAAAAAACTAAAAAAGTAATTTCTAATATAGAAAGTGCTGTTAAGCAAAAAACAAAGTATTTGGACGATGAACATTCAAGGCAAGCTAAAGTTATAAAAGATATGCTTGAATTATCTGAACCATTTACAAAAACTCAATTTGACCAGTACATAAGAGATTCAGATATAAATGAATTACTTAAACATGCAGAAATTGAAGATACTTTAATATATAGTTTTGTAAGGGAATATAAAACTACAGATAATACAAAGATAATTACAGCAATAAATGAAATTAAACCATATAATATTGCTCATATTCAAGAAAAACTACACCAGACAATAACACCTTCTAAAACTTTAGAAGAGCTAATTAATAATCCTGAACTAGAAAAATGGGTTTATGAAGGTAAAAAACTACACGAAACTGTTGAAAAATGTAAGTTTTGTGGACAGATGTTGCCAAATGATTTAATGCAGAATTTAAATGAACACTTCAATAAAGAGTTTGAAGATTTTAAAAATGAAATCGAAAAATTAATAGAAGTTGTTAAGCCTATAAATCTTGAGATTCCCCACCAAAGTGAATTTTCAGAGAAATATCAGGAAAAATATATTGAACTTAAAGGTTCTTTTGATGAGTTAAAAAAACAGAATAAATTAACTTGTGAAAAAGCTGTAATTCTCATCAATGAAAAAACAAGAAACTTTTTAAATCCAATGTCATTTGACCTTGATTTCAAAGTGGAAGATTTAAACAATGTAATTAAACATATTAATAATCTTATAGATGAACATAATTTAAATAAACAAAATATTCAAAAACATAAGCAAGAACTTAAAGATAAGGTAATAAAATATTATATTGCGGTAACACTAATGGATAAAAAATATTGTATATTTCAGAAACAGATTAAAAAATTTAATCTGTGGCTAAACAATGGCTTTAAACAGAAAAAGGAAAATCTAGTTCAAGAAATAATGGAAATCGAATCTGAAATATCACAGTTTAATAAAGGTGCTAATGAAGTAAATAAAAAACTAGACTTTTTATTTGGGCAAGAGAATAAAATAAAAATAGAAGTAATTGACGATAAGACATTCTTATACAGGGATAAAGAAGTTGCAAAAAACTTGAGTGAAGGTGAAAAAACAGCTATTGCTATTTCACATTTTTTGACAAATTTAGATAAGTTAGATACAAAAGAACTAAAAGAAACTATCGTATTTGTTGACGACCCAATTTCTAGTCTTGATGTTAATAATATATATGCTGTCTATGGATTAATAACAAAATATCAAACTAAAGTTAAACAATTATTTATGTCAACGCATAATTATGATTTTTATAAGCTGTTTTGTTCTGATAAAAAGGATGAAGATAACAATTATAAAAGGTTTATTGTGCAAAGAAGTAATGATACTTCTATAATTAAAAATATGCCAAAAACACTTGAGCTATTTACAAATGAATACAGTTTTTTATATTGCAAATTATACAATTTTATTAATAGTTCTCAATCTGATTGTGAGGAATTATTTACTATAACGAATATGGCTAGAAGATTTATGGATACTTTTTTAGGATTTAAAATTCCTAAGCATATGCCAATTGCTAGGAAGCTAAATGAACTTAAGGTATCTTGGGAATTGTCTTGTGAAATTGATGCAATTTTAAATTTATTATCCCATGGAGAATCCTCACCAGCATGTAATATTGGTGATAAGAGTATGGTTGAAAAATCTATTAATCAAATCTTAAAAATTGTTGAAGAAATTGACCCAAAACATGTTAAGCAATTAAACCAAATTGTTCAGGAATATAATAGCTTATAATTGATTTTGCTTAGATAATTTTAAAGACTTAATTATGTTTATAATTTCTTCGTTACGAAAGGTTTTATGAATTAATTCATTTACAGTGATGTTTAAATCTTTAGCTATAGAATTTAATAGTTCTCGGTCTTCTAAATATATAGTTGCTTTTGTTGTAGGTTTACCAGTAGATTTCCTTCCTGCACCTACCCTTTGACCGCCACGTCCCATTTTTAATCCTCTTCCAATTTTTAATTAAATAATAACACATATTTAATACTTATGTTTGAAAGAGGATTTATTAGGCATTATTTTGTTCAGATGCTTTTACAATTTCAGGGAAAAGGCATAGATTATCTAAGACTTTTAAAGCTTTTTCATTGGAATCAGGTAATAAATGTCCATAAGTGTCCAAAGTCATTCTAGTACTTGCGTGTCCCAATTGGGTTTGAATGTATTTAATATCTACACCATTTGTAATTAATTGACTGGCAAAGGTATGACGTAAATCGTGAAATCTTACATGCCCGATATCTGATTTTTTAATTAAAGGTTTATAAAATCTATTTATTATATTTTTAGAGTCTAAAGCCCCGTTATTTGAATTTGTAAAAACAAAATTTTCATCTTTGCCACTAGTTTCAAGTTTTAATTCAAGCAGAACCTTTTTAAGACTTTTGCTCATATTGATAGACCTTTTAGACGTTTTTGATTTTGGGGTTGTCAATTTACCTTTATATAAACTATGTTGAACTTTTATTAGTTCTTCTTTAAAGTTTATATTCTGCCATCTTAGTGCCAAAATTTCGCCTTTTCTAAGACCTGTGTTTATTGCAGTATAAAGTAGAGGTAAAAACTGCTCATAATCTTTTTTACAGATGTTTAAAATGATTCCTATTTCTTTTTTTGTTAAGGCTCTGGTTTCTTTTTGTTCTATAGGTAATTTTTTAACTCTTCTTGCATAGTTGATGTATAAATTTTCATTTTCAACTTGTTTCTCAAGAATCGCACTTAATATTGTAAGATGTTTATTTATGGTGTTATCACAAACATTTGTATTGTTTTTTTGATAAGTAATAAAATCTTCAATAGTGTTCTTTTTGATGTTGATAAGTCTCATATCACCAAAAAATGGGACTAAATGAGTATTAATCATTCTTTTATATTCATCATAGGTTGATTCTTTGCAATAGTTTTTAAGTTGAGTATTTATATAGTGCTCAGAAGCCACTTTAAAGGTGATTATTTTATTTTGTATTGTGCTTATTCCTTTTGCTACATCAACAAGCAGTTTTGCTTCTGCCTGCTTTGCATCTTCTTTAGTTTTGAAACCAGATTTTCTTACCCTTTTCCCAGATACGTCTATGTAATCTATTTGATAGGCTTTGCCTCTTTTTCTAACTGACATAATATTTCCCTTTCATTGATTTATAGTACTTTTTTCATAAATTAAGAATAGCATTTTATTAAAATGATTTCAAGTACTTTTTTCTATAACTCTTTTACAGTGTTATTCTGTTTGTGTTTATAAATACTAAAATATCTTCATATTCAAAACACAATTTGCCATACAATTTTATAAAGGGGATTTTCTTTTGATGCACCCAAGCATAAATTGTAGATTTTTTAATTTTTAATATATTTGCTGTTTCAGCGACATTTAATAATTTCATTTAAATTTACTCCTGTAATTTTGTAATTAATAATTTAAGGTTTATTAGTAAGAGAGAAAAACTCTTACTTTTTGATATTTTTTAAGTATAGAAAACGGTTATTTTAAATTTATTTTTTATACTTTTCTTTTGGTTTGAACTCTTGTATTAAAAGGGTTCTTCATCTGTATAGCCTTTTTCAAATTCAAGTATAAATTGCCATCTTGTTTGAAAATTTCCATCTAAAGCTGAATTTGATTTTTCTTTCCTTTTTTCTAGCCAAATCAAAAAAGAATCCCAGTAGAAAAAGTAATTTATGATTTCTGAAATTTTGCTTTTCTTAATTTTTTTCTGTATTGCTCGTTCAATATCTTTAATTTTCATTATTTATCCCTCTTAATTCTAATATTTTTCTTACTAATATTTCATTATTGGCTACAGTAAATCTTTTGCTTTTAAAAATCTTCTTTTTTAAAGCATTTTGTTTTTTAAAAGATTCGATTTTGCCTTGTTCAACAGTCATTTCCCTATGAACTTTATCATGCCAAGGTTTTTCGCCGTTGATGAGATTACAAATGTTATTTATACCGCATTTTTTATTTATATGATGAACTTTATTTTTTATACAGTTATCATATAAACACATAACAAGTCTATGGATTCCGCATGAACTATCGTTAGTGTTAAATCCAGTTATTAATGACTCATATAAACTGTTTTTTACGAGTTTTTCATATAATTTTCTTGGAATTATTGATTGTAAGTCAAACTTCTTGAAACGGATATATTCATCTTCACTTGATGATATCTTAAATTCAGCTACTTTTGCGTCCTTAAAATTTTCTATTAATATGTACTGTTTCATTTTGCTTCTTCCCCTTCAGCCTCAAATATAACTATGTAGTAATTACCTATGAATCTTTCGCCCAAAACCACAGCATTTTTGTAGTTTTGTAGCCACTTTTTATCGACATGTAGACGCAAAAAATTCTGATATAATTTAATTAGATTCATTTTTTATCTCCTTTAATCCTTGTGTTATAATCTACTTCTGTTTTTGAACTATTTTTCCGCTTTTTGAATTGATGTTTTTGCATATTTTCAACCTGTGCTTTAGTAAATTTCTTTTTAGGTCTTTCTTCTGGATTTTTAAATCCTAATGCCTGACATTCAGGGCAGTAGAAACCTTTGATAGGTGTTATTCTGCCTTTTACATCTTTGTCTAAAAATATGCAATCGCAATTTTGGCAAAAATATTGCATAAAAATTTCTTGTTTAGCCATTTCAGCTCTTCCTAGGCACATTGTGCCAATTATGTAAGTTAACTAGCGCCATCACTAACAAATAATGGACTTTTTAAAATTAAGCACAGCAGACTAAGACCTCAAAACAAGGTACAGTGCTGATTTTAATTTATTTTACGCTTGTGAAACAAAATAATTTATGCTATGATAATTTTGAAGATTTTTACGTGGGGCATAAATTATATGTTTCACGTTTTTTATTGTTTTATTTTAATCATTTTACCTCTTCTCTCTCTCTCTCTCTCTCTCTCTCTTTGTCCTATGTTCTACTTTTGTATAATTTTAAACCATTCTAATTCTAGACCATATTATAATGTTAATTTGAACATTTCTTGCGGTCAACCCAGCAATACTTGAGCTTTTTCGTGGGGGTTGACTAGCTAAAAAAACATGAATATATCGGAATAACATGATAAGAGCGACTCCGAACACATTTATTTGATTTTGTCAAGTGGGTGCTAATTTTTTAAAGTATTTAGAGGTATTGTTTGCAGTGAAAGTGATTTAGGGAGAAGTGCCAAGGTTAATGTAACGAATTGTTTCGTAAAATTTGCATTTTTACAATTATTTACAAATCCTTCATTTAGAACAAGAAAGGTTTTGGACAACTTTATATTTTCTTGATGTGAGACGTACTTATGATATTAAAAAGAAATTACTTTTAGGTTATATTGCAATAATTGAATATTATAGCGAAAAAATCCTAAAATAACAGTAGAAAACAAGTTTATATAGTTTCATCTATGGCGGGGTATTTTTATTTTATATTGAAAGACTTTTTCGCTCTTTAATGTTGAATATACTTGTCTACATATACTTTATTATTTTTAACTTTGTAAGTTTGTTCTTTTTGGTCATATTTATTGTAAACAGCGTATCTGTCAGGACTAATTGTTTTAACATAACCTTGATAAGATGCTCCGTTACTCGAATAAATCTTTGTTTTGCTTTGGGACGTTGTTAACGGATATGAGTTTGTGGGTTTTGCATAGGATACAGGACGCACAAAACACGTCAAAAAGAATATAATGACTATTTTCTTCATATTTTCTCCTTTACTTTATTTTTAAATAGTTCACATAGTTAGTATTACTTGTAATGTATACTCTTATAGTATCATCATATATCTTTTTTAACTTATTCAACCTTGCAATTAATCTATCATCAGTTTTGTATTGCAGGCTATTATCGTCTGATAGAAGCCGAATATAAAATATTGTTTCTTTTGAGAAAGAAACAACCTCTTCTGATACACTGTCAGGAATGTTTTCTCTACAGTGATTGGATTCATGAAGAATAAGACAAGCTAAAGCCTTAATACCACTACTTTTCAAGTTGTTATTAATAAGGATATATAAATCTTCATTATTGTCTGTTGCTGTTATTGCATAGAAATTTCTATAAGAATAATTAACTTCAGATAAATCTTTAAATACTATGTTTACTGCTTTATGAGTATAGTTGTTGCCTTCAAGAATAGAAATATTTTCTTTATAGCCATACTGTTTAATTATTTCAATAGCAGAATTAATTTTTTGTTGTTCTGAACTAGGATTTTCTTTGCCGTAAGCAAATAACTGAGTGAGCATTACAAAACTTAAGGCATATGCTATTAATATCAGACTTTTAACTTTTTGCATTACAATTGTCTGATTCAATTTCAAATAAATATTCAAGACCTAAACAGCCTTCTCTGACAACAGACCTTATCTTTAGGCACTCATCAAGATGAAACGGACGTTTGCCAGCAAGCTTGTAGATAAGTTCTTCTACTGATATATTTAACAATTTTGCTAAATCACTATGACTTATTCCAGCTTTTGCTATTTCTTCTAGTAGATTTTTGTACATAATTATCCTATTGATGTTCATGCTATTTTGCATCATTTAAATATTGCATGTGAATAGTACAATAATTTAATATTGTTGTCAACAAAATACATCAATAAAATATCATATTATATCTAATAATTGATATACCATATTGATATTATATAAATATTTCTGTATTATATTGATGTGAAGGTGGTATAAGTGGATACATTAAGCAAAGAAAAACTCAATTCCTATAAAGAGAAGAAAGGGTTATCTAACAGAAAGATTTCTGATTTAACTGGTCTTCCAATATCAACCATAGACAAGATATTTAGCGGTTCCAATAAAAATCCTACACTAGACACACTCAAAAAAATTGCTGATTTATTTGATTGTTCAATAGATGACTTTATTATTTATGAAAGGGAGCCTCTTTCAGACTCTTATGTAGATGCAGAAGTTATGAAAATTGCACGAATACTTCAAAAAAATAGTAAATTAAAAGAATTAATGATTATTGCTAAAGATTTATCAACTGAAGATATTAAACTGATTACAGCTATTGCGAAGAGGTTGGCTAAGAAGTATTAGAAGTGTTTGCGTAAAACTAAATTTATGCCTCAAGTAACTGGGGCTAATATAGATTGTTGAGTAAGGGCATTTTAACCATGCTGGGGGGAGCCTTTATATATGGATTGTTTTTTGTATAAAGATGTCGAGAAAATTCTTTTTTTGAACCGAGTTTTATATTATAAAATTCTGATTTTATAAATGAAATGGCACAAATTTGGCACAATTTGAAAATTTGGTTAAAAAGAAAAAAGTCTGAATACTTTAAAAGAGCCATTATGACTGGCTCTTTTAATTAGCGGGAGACGAGGCTCGAACTCGCGACCCCTTCCTTGGCAAGGAAGTATTCTACCACTGAACTACTCCCGCATTTGTTCACGTTTCATTATTATACATGCCAAATTATTTTTTTCAAGCATGAATATTTGTTTGTAACTTTATTTTCCAATGCCATAATAATCAAAACCTAACGCTTTTAAGCGGACAGGGTTGTACTGGTTTCTGCCGTCAAATATTACGGGTTCTTTAAGATTGGCTTTTATCATTTCAAAATCAGGATTTCTAAATTCGTTCCATTCTGTTATAAGAATCAAGGCATCGGAGTCTTTTAAGGCGTCAAAAGCTGATTTTGCGTATTCAATGCGGTTTTTAAAAATTACTTTTGCATTTTCCATAGCTTTTGGATCATACGCTTTAATTTTCGCACCTCTTTTTAAAAGTTGCTCAATGATTGTAATTGAAGGGGCTTCTCTCATATCGTTTGTGTTGGGCTTGAATGATAGCCCCCATAGCGCAAATGTTTTTCCTTTAATATTTTCGTCAAATCTTTTTATAATTTTATTTAAAAACATAATGCGTTGGCTTTTATTTAGCTCATTTGCGGCTTTTAGGATTTGAGGGTCATAACAGTTTTCTTTTGAAATGTTAATTAAGGCTTCAATATCTTTAGGGAAGCATGAACCGCCATAACCTAAACCTGCAAATAGAAATCTTGAGCCGATTCTACGGTCTGCGCACATTCCTGATCTCACTGATTCAATGTTTGCCCCTACTTTTTCACAAATATTTGCTATTTCATTCGCAAATGATACTTTAACTGCAAGAAATGCATTTGAAGCATATTTTGTCATTTCTGCAGATTTAATATCCATAATCATTATAGGGTTACCTGTTCTTACAAAAGGTGTATAAATTTCGCTCATAATATCAGCGGCTCTTTGGCTTTCTGCACCTATAATTATCCTGTCAGGTTTTAAAAAATCATCAACGGCAGCACCTTGTTTTAAAAATTCGGGATTAGAAACGATATCAAACTCTACATCAGTGTGTTCTTGGATTAATTTTTTTATTTTTTCTGAAGTTCCTATCGGTACTGTGGATTTGTGAACAATTACGGTATATTTTTCAATTGTTTTTGCTATTTGTATAACAACATCATAAACTGCTGATAGGTCTGGATTTCCATCGTTATTTTGCGGCGTTCCTACGGCAATAAAGCATACCTGACTTTTTTTTATTGCATCCGCAATGTTGTTTGTAAAAGATAAGCGGCCTTCGGATAGATTCGTTTTTATTAAATCCTCAAGACCAGGTTCATATATTGGAATAACAGCTTTTTTAAGCTTTTTGATTTTTTCATTGTCATTATCAACACATATTACAGTGTTACCCGTTTCTGCGAAGCAGGTTCCTGCAACAAGCCCTACATAACCTGTTCCTATCACGCATATTTTCATTAATTTTCACCTTTTAGTTTTGCGTCAAAATACTCTATTGTTTTTAAAAGTCCTGTTTTTAATTCTGTTTTCGGTTGCCAATCAAGCTTTTCTTTAGCCAGAGCTAAGTCAGGCCTTCTTTGAAGAGGGTCATCTTGAGGCAACGGTAAATGTTTTATTTTTGATTTTGAATCTGTTAATTCAATAATTATCTTTGCAAAATCAAGGATAGGCGTTTCAATGTCATTGCCGAGATTTACAGGTCCTGTAAAATCTTTTTTATTCATCATTTTAATTATGCCGTCAACTAAATCATCTATGTAGCAGAAAGAACGTGTTTGCATCCCATTGCCATAGATTGTTATGTCTTCATTTTTGAGTGCCTGAATAATAAAGTTAGATACCACCCGCCCGTCATTTTCTGCCATATTCGGTCCATAGGTATTAAATATTCTTACGATTTTTATATCTATATTGTGCTGTCTTTTATAGTCAAACATTACGGTTTCAGCTGCTCTTTTTCCTTCATCATAACAGCTCCTTACTCCTATAGGATTGACATTTCCCCAGTAATCTTCTTTTTGTGGATGGATTTTGGGATCTCCGTATATTTCAGATGTTGATGCCTGTAATATTTTGGCGTTGCATCTTTTTGCAACTCCGAGCATGTTTGTAATCCCCAGTATAGAAGTTTTCATTGTTTTAATAGGATTGTACTGGTAATGAATAGGGCTTGCCGGGCATGCCATATTGTATATTTCATCTGTTTCAATATAAAACTCTTTTGTTATATCTCTTCTTACAAGCTCAAAGTTGAAATCTGACATAAGTTCTCTAATATTTGCCTTTGAACCTGTAAAGAAATTGTCTAAACAAACTATTTCATTTTTTTCCTCGAGTAATTTTTTACAAAGATGAGAGCCGATAAATCCTGCGCCTCCCGTAATTAGGATTCTTTTCATTGATTTGTCCTTAGCTGCTTTTATATTATGAATTTTATTATAAATATTGATTAACTGCAAAAAATTTAGGAATTATAATATAATTATTAATATAGGATTTAAGTTTGAGGAACAAGAATGATTTTAGTGACAGGCGGAGCGGGTTATATTGGCTCTCATTGCGCAATAAATCTTATTGAAAACGGTTATGATGTAGTCCTATTCGATAACCTCGAACTCGGGCATATTGAAATTGTTGAATCCATAAAAAATATTTCTTCTAATGTTGTTTTTGTCAAAGGAGACTTGAGAAATTTTGATGAAATAAATTCTGTATTTAAAAATTTTAAAATTGATGCGGTTATTCATTTTGCGGCATATTCTATTGTGGAAGAATCTGTTGCTGAGCCCCAAAAATATTATGACAATAATGTTTACGGGTCTTTAAACTTATTTAAAGCAATGATAGAAAATAATGTTAAGAAAGTTGTTTTTTCTTCTTCGTGCTCTGTTTTTGGAGAACCTGAATATATTCCTCTGGATGAACTCCATCCTAAAAAACCGGTTAATCCCTACGGGTATACAAAACTTACAGTTGAAAATATCTTAGCCGATTATGATATAACGCATTCTTTAAAGTCAGTGATTTTGAGATATTTTAATGTAATAGGTGCGGACAGACTTTTAAGAACGGGTGAATGGCATGATAATGAGACACATCTGCTTCCTAATATAATTAAATCTGCATTAAACAATTCTGTTGATTTCAAAATATACGGTAATGATTATCCGACAAAAGACGGGACTTGTATAAGAGATTATGTAAATGTTGAAGACCTTGCAAATGCCCATACTCTGGCTTTAAAATTTTTGGAAAATAATGATAAATCAGAAGATTTTAACCTAGGAACAGGCTGTTCTGATACTGTTTTAGATATTTTTAATGCTGTTGAAAAAACTGCCGGCAAAAAACTTAATTTTGTATTTACAAAAAGAAGACCGGGAGATACAGTGCAATTGTGTGCTAATAACTCAAAAGCGAGGAAGATTCTTGGCTGGAAACATCAAAAAACGCTGCAAGATTCTGTTCAAGCAGCGTTAAATTGGGAAAACGTACTACAGACTAAGCTTTTAATCCGTTAGATTCTGTAGGTTTTGATTCGCTATCTATAGATTTCTCTGTTGGAATTTCTTTTATTTCAGGTTTTATTTCCGCTTCTTTTTTATCTTTAATAAGATATGGTCTTACAAAGCTGAAAGTACCGAATGTTGCTATTATAAGTCCTAATATATTAAGAACTTTTGGAAGAGTACGTGTTTTGGTTATGATTTCTTTTGCTCCATTTTCCAGAGCTTTTTCTATTGTTTTAGTTCTCTTTAAGAAAGAACCTGCTGTCATTAATGCAGTTCCTGCCATAAATGAAAGATAGCCTTTAAATATTGTTCTTGGGACTTCAACAGTGTCGTTTAAGTCTGCAGAATTTTGAATTCCTGTTGTAAATTTATCTACTGCTCTGTCAAAGGAGCCTCTTAGCTGCAGTTTTTTAGAGTTTGTATCGGTCTGTTCTGGCGTTTTATCCTGTATTTGAGGAGCTGCTGCCTGAACTTGAGTTTCAGGTTTTGGCTGAGATAATTCCTGAGTTGTTTTAGTATTTTTTTGTGGAGCTGTGATTTGTTTATAAAAATCATTTGAAGTTGCTGCTACGTTTGATACTTCCATATTTTTACCTCTTATTACTATTTAAAACTTGTTTCAGTATGCTTGGTTAAAGTTTAAACAAAAAAAAAATTGTTAGGTGTACCCTGAATTTTTTGTTAATTTACGAAAAAATTTTATGATATAATTATCACTAATTGGTTTTAATCCGTTTTCAAGGGAGATTTTGTTATTTCATATTCTGAAATTATATCTTGTATCAGAGAAGATTTTACTTCTTTAGAAAAAAATCTTGGCAGTATGTTGGAAGGTAATTTAAATCATCTTACTCCTAAGCTTTGTGAATATATTTTTTCCAGCTCTAAAAGAATTCGCTCTGCATTGATTTTTTTATTAACAAGGGCATTAGGTTATAAAGTAGGTGATTATCAAATCAAAATTGCCGCCGCAACCGAATTGATACATAATGCTACATTGATTCATGATGATGTTATCGACAATTCTGCTTTAAGAAGAAATGAATCAACAATTAATGCTGAATTTGATGATAAATTAGCGGTAATTGCAGGAGATTTTTTGTTATCCTTGGCTCTTCAGGAACTTTCGTCAACACAAAACATTTCTGTCATAAATATTTATGCAGATTCTTTGAAACAAGTATGTGGCGGTGAAATTTACCAATATTTCGAGAAAAATAAAATTATCTCGATTGATGAATATATTGAAAAATCAAAGAACAAAACGGCCATGCTTTTCATGGCTGCAATAAAATCCTGTTCAATAGGACTTGAGGGATTTAAACATTTCTCAAAAATGGAAGATTTTGCATTAAATTTTGGTATTGCTTTTCAAATACGGGATGACTTGTTAAATGTTATTAATAAAGACAATTCAAAACCTTTTCAGGACGATATTATAAATGGTATTTTTACAGCACCTTTAATTTATCTTGCCGAAAAAGAAAAGGATATTTTGCAATATTCCACCGATAATATTATACTTAAACTAAATGAATCGGATTCTGTTTTACAAACAAAAAATCTATTGAAAAAATATATTTATTTTGCAATTACGGCAATAGATTTTATAGAAGAGAATAATTATAAAAAAGCTATTATCAATTTATGTGACTATTTGTATGAGGTATAGAGAAATTGAATATAAACAGAGAGAAGGTTAAAGGCTTTTTAAAAGAAACTTTTGAGACAGTTATTTTTGTAATTGTAATGGTAATTGCAATAAGATATTTTGTCGGTGAGATTCGTTGGATACCTTCAGCATCAATGAAGCCAACATTAATTGAAGGCGATAGGGTTTTTGTAGAAAGATTTTCAAGGTTTTATAAAACTCCCGGAAGAGGAGACATAATGGTATTTTATCCGCCGGATGAAAATTTATACTTTGATTTTTGGTCCGTTTTCAGAAGATTAACAGGTTTTGCATGTAAGGATGTAGCCTATATTAAAAGAGTTGTGGGTCTTCCTGGTGACAAACTTGAACTTAAAAAAATCGCTGATTACTCATATGAAGTTTATATAAACGGTAAACCTTTAAAAGAGCCTTATATCAAAAGTGAATCAGATTATATTCCTTGTATGCAAAATATGTATTGCGGTCCTTTTGTAATTCCGGAGGATAACTATTTCATGATGGGTGATAACAGGGGTAACTCTCAAGATTCTCGTTTTTGGGGATTTTTGCCTAAAGAAAGATTTATCGGGAAAGCTACCATGCTGTTTTGGCCTTTGAATAGAATCCATTACTTTGAAAAGCAAAATTACTAATTTAAAGTTTTGAGATAATTTCGTTTGTAAATTCTTCTGTAGTTGAATTACCGCCTAAGTCTTTTGTTAATTTTTTTCCTTCTTTCAAGACTGTTTTTAATGCGCTTTCAATCTTTTGGGCATAAGTTATTTCATTTATGTATTTTAGCATTTCAATTGAAGATAAAATTAACGCTGTCGGATTTGCGCTGTTTGTTCCTTTTATATCAGGGGCAGATCCGTGTACAGGTTCAAAAACAGCATAATTTTTACCTATGTTTGCCCCCTGGGCAACCCCCAAGCCTCCTATTAGACCCGCCGTTAAATCTGAAACAATGTCTCCGTAAAGATTAGGCAACAATAGGACGTCAAATTTTTCAGGATTTTGTACAAGCTGCATACATAAATTATCCACGAGAATTTCTTTGTATTCTATTTGAGGGTATTTTTGGCTTATTTTTTTGGCGCATTCGATGAATAAACCGTCGGATAGTTTGCAAATATTTGCCTTTGATACAGCCCATACAGTTTTTCTATTGTTTTTAATTGCATAATTGAATGCAAATTCGGCTATTCTTTCAGAGGCTTTTCTGGTAATGATTTTTATTGATTCAGCCGTATCATTGTCAATCATACGTTCAATTCCTGCGTATAAGTCTTCGGTATTTTCTCTTACAACAATGATATCAACATTTTTAAATTTTGTTTCAATCCCGTCAAAATTTTTGCATGGTCTCAAATTTGCATACAAGTCCAACTCTTTTCTTAATTGGACATTAACACTCCTGAAACCTTTTCCTATAGGAGTTGTAACAGGCGCTTTAAGAGCAATTTTATTTTTCTTAATTGATTTTATTACTCTGTTTGGAAGGGGCACTCCTTCTTTTTCAATAACGTCTTCTCCTGCATTTTGGATATCCCAGTTTATTTTTAGTCCTGCCGCTTCAATAATCTTTACTGCGCTCTGTGTAATTTCAGGACCGATTCCGTCACCAGGGATTAACGTAATTGTTTTCATATTTAGTTGTCTCCTTTATAGTTTTCTTTAAGGAAGTTTAATAAGAATTCCAGAGCTGCCTGAGAAAACTTATATTTCATTATTCTCCTATAGAATAAATGATTAGCGTTAAATTTTAAAGAGATTACGTTATTTTTGTCAGCAATAGCAATATAGACAAGACCTACCGGTTTATTTGAAGTTTCGCCTGTTGGTCCTGCTATTCCTGTTGTTGAAATTGCAATATCGCAATTTGATATTTTTAAAAGACCTTGCGCCATTTGTATCGCAATTTCTTTACTTACCACTCCGTATTTTTCAATATCTGTTAATGAGACTTCTAAATATTTATTTTTTGCTTCGTTAACGTAAGTAATGAAGTTTTCTTTTATATAACTTGAACTTCCGCTGATATCAGTCAGCCTTGAGCTTATCAATCCTCCTGTACAAGATTCTGCAGTTGCAAGGGTTAGGTTGTTGTTTGTAAGAATTTTTGCAATTTGCTTTTCGGGATTAGAGAATAAAAAACTTGATGAAAGGTTTAAAACTTCCATCAAGTTAAAGAATATTTTTTTAAAAAATAATTTTTCCATATACTAATTGATAGGCATATCTAATGATTTTGTGAGCATAACCTTTATAGTATCACCTTGATTAAGTGAAATATCATCACCTTTTTTAATTAAATCAACTATGGCATCACCTAAAAAATAAATGCCCGCTGCAGGAGCAGAAACACCTGCGGCAATTGGTCCAAGTACATATTTTGGATAGCCTTCCAAAATATCTTCTCCTGTTTGCCAGCCCCATTTTGTTGACGTTGTAACAATATTTGCCGTAACTTTCGCATTATTTTTTATTGCACTTAAATAATTCTGCCCGTTCCAAATTCCGCCGTCAACCGTAATATTTTGGTTATAACAAAGACCCAAAGATATTGGAACTTGTTTCCCCGTTGTGCTTACGATATGGTCGAAATCAAGGTAAACAACGGCTCCTTTTGAGAGCATTTTTCTTGGAGTAACTTTTTGTATTGAGCCTCTTATTACACTTCCCGTAGGGATAATGATTTGTTTATCAACTTTAATGTCTTTTATTGTCATTAAATCAAATTGGTCACCCAAAAACATATTTGCAGAATTAATAGGGTCTATTAATTTTAACTCTATCATTGTTCCTGATGGAATTCTTTTGGTACCTATATCAGCGTTTATTGTTTTGTTAGGAGCACATTGTGCCGTTGTAATTGTCGTGAAAGCAATTATAATACCCAAAAACAAGCTAAATTTTTTCATAAATTCCATTTTATTCTCCTTTTTCCGTATTTATCGGACAAAAAATTACTTTAAATCCCCTACTGATATTTTACCGTACTTTGCGGATAAATCATCAATATGGTGAATTAAATATACTATAGGTTCTAATTCTTTGTCAGCAAGGTCTACTAGAGAACCCCATTCTATTCTTCCATGGTGCGCTGCAATCATTTTGGCAATATTATTAAATCCGTTTTGCATACATAAACTAAATCCCCATTGAGAATGAGAAATCCAGTTTTTTCTGAAATCTTCGTTATAATCAATAAGTCCTGATTCGTCGTCAATTATATATTCATAAATTTTTCCAAAATCATGCAATATACAGGCTGCAGTCACTTCATCCTTTTCAAATTTTCCGTCATTAAGGATGTCAAGGACTTTTTCTGATAATTCAAGGCACTCGCAAGTATGCTGTAATAGCCCGCCAATATAATTATGGTGCATGAGTTTTGCGGCCGGTGCAATTTTAAACTGCTCTTCATGTTCAAACAAAAGACCTGATACAAACTCTTTCAGGCTGTTATTTTTAAATTTGTTAACGCAGTCTAAAATATTGCTGAATAATTCATTTCTTTGTTCTTTAGAAAGCCCGAGGGAGGCTTCTTTTACAAGTTCCAAATTTGCGACAAGACAATTATTATATTTTTCATTATAAGAACCACTCAGAATTTTTATGTGATTTCCGGTTCGAAAAAGCTTACTATCCAGCCTTGAGAGTGTTTCTTCCCAAAGGATACAATTTAGTATACTTTTGTCATTTAAATTTTTGAGCTGAAGCTTCCCCATTTTAGTTCCGGCTTTTGTATCTCCAACCGAAAATATAATAATTTCATAATCTGCTGCCAAGTCTAACATTAAAATTTACCTTTAAATTTAAATAATTTATTTATTATAATGCGTCAATTATAGCACTAAACTGATTATTTTTGAAAGTTGAATAATTTAAATAGGGGATATTTTTTCACTTGATAAATAATATTATTAGAGTAGGCAAAAGTGGGAGATTAAAAATGACAATTTCATTTAGCGGTTTAGGTTCGGGTATGAATACTTCCAGTTGGATTGAAGCTTTAGTGCAAATTAAACAAGACAAAATCGATGCAATTTCATCAAAAGTAGGCACTCTTCAAAGTACTTCATCATCATTAACAAGTTTAAAATCAAATTATTCAAGCTTATTATCTTCCATAACAAAATTAACAGACTCAAAATTGGGTGGTTCTTTCGATATTTTTTCTCAAAAAAGCGCAACTTCTTCTGATTCGTCAAAATTGACAGTTTCAGTTAACTCTCAGGCTTCAATTCAAAATTTGGATATCAATATTCAACAGTTGGCAACGAATACGATAGCTAAAAGTACAACTTCAATTGCAAAAAATATTGATCAAGACACCGTTTTTACCAATTTGTTAAACGGCAGTGCTAAAGAAGGCAGCTTTTCGTTTTATGTGGATAATAAAAAGTATTCTATTGAAATTGAAAAAGATGAAACTTTGGATTCTATCCAAAATAAAATGATTGATGCAACCAAGTCAGGAGGCAATCCTCATGGATTAATTTCTATTTCAATACAGGACGGAAAATTTACAATTGATGCAGGCACGCACTCTCTTAACGTGGGTTCTGCTCAAGATACCAGCAATTTTGCTTCGGTTTTATCTTTGACTAAAGATCCGGATTTAAACAAGTTTTCAAGCCCTTATGCAATAAATGAAATGAATCTAAATAATACAATTCTTGGCGGAACGGCAGGCTTTTCTCAGGCTGTTACGGCAGGTACATTTACTATTGGCGGTAAGGAGTTTACTATTGATGAAAATACGACCTTAAATTCTTTAATATCAAAAATTAACTCGTCGACAGATGCCGGTGTAAATGCATCTTTTGACAGTGTTACGGGCAAATTAATCTTAACTTCTAAACAAACAGGTTCTTTTAATATTAATGTTGAAAACGGTACAAGTAACTTCCTTGAAGTAGCCGGATTGACAAATGGTGATAAAATAGCGGATGCAAGTCAGACATTGGGGAAAAATGCCCTTCTTACAGTTAACGGGAATGATATTGAATGTTTTAATAATACGGTTTCAAGCGAATCAACCGGACTTACGGGAGTAACATTAACTCTTTTAGGTACTACAACAGGTGAGAATGATAAAAATGTCAATGTAAATGTAAGTTCAAATAATTCATCTGTTTTAGATTCTGTTAATTCTTTTATTTCCGCATATAATACTGTCATCACGAAAACAGACGGTATGACAGGAAAATCAGGAGCTTTACAGAATGAAACAAGTTTGTATTCCATAAGGAGCAATTTAAGATCAGCCGTATCAAATCCTGTCAGCTCCAATACAACATATAAAACCTTGGCAGATATAGGCATAACAACCGGTGAGGTTGGAACGTCCATTACTGCTAATACAAATCAGCTTCAAATTGATAAAGATAAGTTTATGGAAGCACTCCAAGATAACCCTGAAGAAGTAAGAAAACTTCTTATTGGTAGCAGTTCTGATAATACGGAAGGTATAATAGGAGATTTAAAGGCTATTACAAACACCGCATTAGATAGTGAGAGCGGATATTTTCAGATTAAAAGCGATTCCCTGCAAAGGCAGGTAACCTCTCTTAATGAAAAAATTACTAAAAAAACTGAAGAGATGGAAGCCTATTCAGAAAGATTGAAAAAACAGTTTGATGCAATGGATCAGGCTATTGCTCAGATGAATAATCAATATAGTGGATTATTGAACTCTTTATCCTCATAATGCTTTTTCATTTATTTTTACAAAAAGATTTATATAAAGTCGGTTTGTTATAAAATTTAAACTGCCGAACAGCCGTGCATCTTTAAAAATGATTATTCTATTATCACCGCAGGTTATATATAAGTTACTTTTTTCTTTTTTTATGATAGTGGCGGGTTCTTTTATTTTGGTTTGGTTATCAATTATTTCATAGCTGTTAAAACTGAAAAATTTATCCTTGAAGGGGATATAACATTTTAGCCAGGGGGTCAGAGCCCTGATGTGTCTGTCAATTTCAGTTGATGTTTTTGTTAAATCAAGTAAAATATCTTCTTCACATAGTTGCTTCTGGTAACTTGCAAGTGCTTCATTTTGATTTATAGGTATTAAGATTTCATTTTCTAGATTTTTTAAAAGTTTTATTACTTCCTCTTTTGCCTTAGATGCACATCTTAATTTTAGAGTTTCACCGGTATCATGAGGCATAATCTCCACTTCTGCCTGATGTAGAATCGGACCTGTATCATAATTATTATCAACAAGGTGAAAAGTTATACCTGTTTTTTCTTCACCGTTTTTGATTACTTGTGCATAAGGATTTGGGCCTCTATATTTTGGCAAAAGAGAAGGATGGCAGTTTATGCAACCTATTTTAGGAAGATTTATAACTTTTTGTGATATTTTTTCGCTCCAGGAAGCTACGAAAATGATATCAGGATTTAATTTTAAAGCTTCTTTTATAAATTTTTGGCTATTTACACTTTGAGCTTTTATCTCATTTAAGTTGTAGGCATCAATAAAAGATTTATCTTTACTTGGTGCAAAAATGTCTTTTATCTTAAGCCAGAAACTGTCTAAAAGGATTCTGTCATGTCTTAATATCCCGACAACTTGGTGTCCCGCCTCAATAGAACCCAGGATAAGACTTGCAAGCATTTGAGAGTATCCTATTACAATTATTTTCATAATGTTATTATTTTATCATTTTTCTTTTTCAGGGGGTAACTTTTTATTTATATTATTATTTTTCAACTATAAGTTAATGTTTGGATATAAATCAGAAAACAGTTTTAATGAAATAATCTGTAATATGTATTCAACTTTGTAAAAAAAAAGAGTAAAATGCTTTTATAAATTAGCTTTTTCGAATAGAATAAAGTTATAAAATAAGAAGAGTGTAGAATCGTTGGCGAATAGTTTTGATAGCTTGGATAATTTGGAAACATCCTTAAGGAAATCTTCTGTTATACAAGAGAGAATGAACCTTGTTTCAACTCATATGTATAAGCAATTTTTAGAATATCAGCATTCTAATCTTAATATGGCAGAAATGTTTGTTAAAATGATTGATAATATGCACACAACTGTGGAATATCTTAAGCAATCATTTACGGCAAGAGGTCTATCTACACAAAATATTTATTATGAAGTTGACCCTCTAAAAACCATTGCCACACTTAATATTTTATGGCATACAATTAGCTTTACTACAAATTATAATGACAAGCCCCAGGCTTTATACAGAGAAAACGAAATCCCTTTATTCTCAGGCAGAATAATAGCCTTAAACGGGAAATATTCTGATATTATTCAGAAAAAACAAGATGAAACAATGCAGCATATTTTAGATCACGAAGTTGCCTCATTGTATGTTCCTGCGGAAAAAACCCAAAGCGCAATTATTAAAATAAAACATCTTGGCAATAAAGAATTTTATATTAACCAAATGGACGCTTCAAGAGAATTTCTCCTCAAAGTTATTGAAACAATCTGTGGAGGAGGATTGTACCATGAAGAAATTATCAAAAGAAATCTTGGATTTTAATTATTGTTTAAATATTTTTAATTACATCCATCTTGTAAGTCTTTGAATATTGCTTTATAGCCATTGACATAATCAATTTTTTGCATATTATGATTTGTGCCTTCCAAATAGTTTTTAAAGTAAGCTATAAATGACTTTAACATTAAGAATTCACCCAGGGTTTCCGGAGTAATACCCGAACCGTCGCTTTTTAATTCAAAGCCGAGAATTTTTTGCCAGTGCCCTTCATTGGTTGCATTTTTGATATGGGCTATTTCAAGGTTTAATGCACTTTGAGTTTTGTCTCCGCCTAAAGGTATTATATTGGTTATGTTATTAGTTTTCTGCCAGTCAAGTTTTGAATCGATTGCTGATTGCAAACCTGAATGGGCAGAGCGCGGGTAAGTGTTGAGTTCAAGATCGGTTTTTCTTAATGATTCTCTGTAGAGCTGTGCTATTGTATTTGTAAAATCTATGCCCGTATCATGAAATATAAACTGTTCTTTTAATACCCCGTTACGCTTAGCTATTCTGTCGAAAACGGCTATTTTCCCTGCCAGATTTTTTTCAAGAGGATTTTCCAATGTTTCTTTTGTTATATTTTCTGCAGCTTTAAGCATTTTTATTGCATCCTCTTCAGATAAGCCTGCATATGCCAAAAGTGGCATGTCGTATGCTAAATCCCCGAATCCGCTTGCTAAGCCGTCTATGCAGTCTATAGTTTTATAACCTCTTTCAATGGCTTCTTTTTTAAGTTTTGCCGAAGGATTTTTATCAGTTAGACATAGAAAATGTTTTGAGATTTGTTTTTTTAATTCTTCCCCTTCAAACCCTTTGTTTTTATAGAAATTCTCGAATTGTTTGTGTAAAAACTGATATGTAGTGTTGCTTTCAAACGTTGTACCTGATTTCGAAGATATCATTACCTGGATTTTTTCAAGGTTGCCGCCTGATTTTTGTATTGCATGTTTGATTTCGCTTTCTCTTACGGCGCAGCAATAAGTGACATTATCCCCAAAGCCCAGAGCTTTAGCTGCTTCATCAGCATTTGCAGGATTTCCGAGTGCTACAAAAATAAGATGAGGATTTTCTCCTATCGGCTTTTTAAATTCTTCAACCGTTTGATAAACTTTATCTACACTTCCGTCTTCAAGCAGCTTTGAGGGGAGGTTAATCCAAGATGATTCTTCTTTTGCCTCTGTTTTTAGCAGGCTTTGAACCCAGTTAAATTTTTCGACAAAGTTTTCTTCTTTTATTACAGCGTCCTCAGGGCGCTCATATAAATCTTTGATTACGCTTTTAAAAGATATATTGTTATAAGAATGTAATGTACTCAGAGGAATTGAAGTTTGATTGATTGTATTTGGCATATTTTGCATGCCGGCATGGTTAAAATTCGTATTTTTAAAATTTTTGATTGGAGGTGCAAAACGCACATCTGTTATACTTCTCACTAACATCCTAATAAACTCCTTCTTATTTGAAATTTGCAGTAATGCATATATAAAAATCGTAAAATCAGAATTTGCTAGCTGAGTATAAAAACATAGAAAATATTTAATTTAAATACTTTTTATCAAGTAATTTATAAAATCAAATTAATAAAAAAGAAAAATTAATCCAATAGAAGAGATGCTTGAGTTTAAAATCTGATTGGCAAAAGAAAACTTCTCAGATATACTTAAAAATATGAAATACATTCAGAACGTAAGAAACTTTTGCATAATAGCGCATATCGACCATGGAAAATCAACGCTTGCCGACAGATTACTTGAAGCTACAGGTACAATTTCTCAGAGAGATATGCAGGACCAACTCTTGGATACTATGGATATCGAAAGAGAAAGAGGTATTACGATAAAACTTAATGCCGCCAGGATGAATTACAAGTCAAAAAACGGTAAAGATTACGTTCTGAATCTCATTGATACCCCTGGACATGTAGATTTTTCTTATGAGGTATCTCGTTCTTTAGCTGCCTGTGAAGGTGCTCTTTTAATTGTGGATGCAACACAGGGAGTTGAGGCTCAAACTCTTGCTAATGTTTATCTGGCGATTGAGCAAAACCTGGAAATTATCCCTGTTATTAATAAAATTGATTTACCGTCAGCAAATGTTGAAAAGGTTAAAGAAGAAATCGAGGAAATCCTTGGAATCGATGCTTCTATGGCAATTCCTGTAAGCGCCAAAGAGGGAATAGGAATAGAAGAAGTACTGGAAGCTGTTGTTGAGTTTGTTCCCCCTCCTGAAGATACTTCTCATAAACCTTTAAGAGCGCTTGTTTTTGACAGTGCTTACGATCAGTATCTTGGAACTTTATGCTTCTTTAAAGTAGTAGACGGAAGTGTAAGGCTGGGCGACAAGATAAAGTTTATGGCCTCTAAGAAAAGCTATGAAATAGTAGAACTTGGATACTTAAATCCTAACAGGGTGCCTGTAAATGAGCTGAAAACCGGAGATGTCGGTTATATGGCATGCTCAATTAAAGAAATAACAAGGTTTGTAGGAGATACAATAACATCATTTGAGCATGGCGCAAAAGAACCTTTAGCAGGATACCAAGAAGCTCTTCCAATGGTGTTTTCAGGCATGTATCCAGTCGATAATGATCAATATCATGATTTAAAAGAAGCTTTAGAAAAATTGAAGCTAAATGATTCAAGTATAACTTTTGAACCGGAGACATCGTCAGCTCTAGGGTTTGGCTTTAGATGCGGTTTTCTGGGGATGCTTCATATGGAAATTGCTCAGGAGAGGCTCGAGAGAGAATACAACCTTTCTCTGGTAACAACTGCTCCGAGTGTTATCTATAAAGTACATAAAACAGGCGGCGAGATTATTGAAATAGATAACCCTGCGAATCTTCCCGATGCTCAATATAGAGAGTACATAGAAGAACCTTATGTTAAGGTGAGTATTATTACCCCTAACGATTATGTGGGCGCATTAATGGATTTGGCGCAGACAAAAAGGGGCGTTTTCAAAAACATGGCATACCTTGATAAAATAAGAGTAAACCTTGAATATGACATCCCTTTAAGTGAAGTTATTACAGATTTTTATGATCAATTAAAATCACGTTCAAAAGGTTATGCAAGCATGGACTATGAATTTTGCGATTACAGACGCTCTGATTTGGTTAAGCTGGACGTTCTTCTCGCAGGTGAAGTTGTCGATGCTTTAAGTGCTATTGTACATAAGGATAATGCTTATTATATAGGACAAAAGCTTGCTACAAAGCTTAAAGACATAATCCCCCGCCAAATGTTTGAAGTTCCGATTCAGGCGGCAATAGGAGGGCGGATTGTTGCAAGGACTAACATTAAAGCAATGAGAAAAAACGTTCTTGATAAATGTTATGGTGGTGACATTACGCGTAAAAGAAAGCTTCTTGAAAAACAAAAAAAAGGTAAAAAGCGCATGAAATCTGTAGGCAGAGTTGAAGTGCCGCAAGAAGCCTTTATGGCGGTTCTCAGTTTGGATGACGATTAACTTAACCCTCGGAGGTTTAAATATATGTCTATGGAAAAACCATTGGTTATGATTCTGGCAGGAGGAGAGGGCAAAAGACTTTATCCTCTGACAAGAGACAGAGCAAAACCCGCTGTACCTTTCGGCGGAAGATATAGAATAATTGATTTTGTTATCAATAATTTTATTAATTCGGGGTTTTACAAATTAAAAATTTTAACGCAGTATAAGTCAGATTCACTTAACAAGCATATAGCGCATGGTTGGCCATTATCTCCTATTATCGGCCATTATATTGACCTTGTCCCAGCTCAGATGAGAACCGACGGGCATTGGTATAAAGGAACGGCCGATGCGGTTTTTCAGAACTTAAACCATATTTATGATGATGAGCCTGAGTATGTCTGTGTATTTGGCGGTGACCATATTTATAAAATGAACGTGCAATTAATGTTTGAATATCATAAAAAAGTAAATGCGGATTTAACTATATCGGCTATTCCTATCCCTATTGATGAAGCTTCTGAATACGGTATTATTGAAGTTGACGATGATTGGAAATTAACAGGATTTATTGAAAAACCACAGACAAAACCAAAAGCTATGCCGGGTAATCCGGGTAAGTGCCTTGCTTCTATGGGTAATTACATTTTTAATACAAAAACGCTGATTGAAGAAGTTGAAAATGATGCCAAGGACGAAAAATCGCATCATGATTTTGGTAAAAATATAATTCCTAAAATGCTCAAAGACGGCAAAAATATCTATGTATATGATTTTTCAAGAAATGAGTTTTTTGGCATGGCAGAATCTGAAAGAGGCTACTGGCGTGACGTGGGAACGGTTGACAGTTATTGGCAGGCGAATATGGATTTATTGGATTATGCGCCTGAATTGAATTTATATTCTAAAGATTGGCCTTTAAGAACTTTTAATTATAATTATCCTCCGGCGAAATTCATCTGGGAAGAAGGCGATAGAATAGGTATGGCGACAAACTCAATGGTTTCGGAAGGTTGTATTATATCAGGAGGAAGCATTTCAAGGTGTGTTTTATCTCCAAAAGTAAGGATAAACAGCTTTTCATATGTAACAAATTCTATATTGATGGAAAATGTTAATGTCGGCAGGCACTCAAAAATCAAAAAAGCGATTATTGACAAAAATGTTGATATTCCTCCTTATACAAAAATCGGTTTTGACAGGGATGATGATATCAAGCGGGGTTTTATAGTTTCTCCCAACGGGGTTACGGTGGTTCCTAAAGGAACGGAATTATGAAAAAAATCCTATTAATCTTATTAATATTATTATCTTTTTCAGGCTTAGCCCTTTCTTTTGCTCCCAAGCGCAACATTGTACCTTCTGATTATCATCTTGGGATTACTTATAAAGAAGCAATAATCCAGAATAAACCAGCTCTTGTATTTTTCTATGTCGACTGGTGCACTTATTGCAAGAAATTTATGTCAAAATTAAAAATTTTAAATCTTCTTTATAAAGACAAATACAATATTGTAATGATTAATTGTGATGACCTAAACAGCAAGAGGCTTTTAAATGACTATAAAATAGCTATATACCCGACTTTGTATATAATTGATTATAAATATAACAGCAGGATTCATCTTGATAGTGAAAATTATGATGATATCATTTTTCTAAAGAGAGAATTAGACCGTTATCTTAATGTCAGAAAGCTTTTTAAATAGTCTAAATCTACTATTGTAAACTTTTCATTTACTAGTAAAATTATTATGTGAATTATATTTGCATTATAAAATAACTATGTTATTATCATATTGTTGTAATTACAACACAGTATAATTACAACATAATATTTAACACAAAAATAGTAAGCCGTTATTTGCAAAGAACTTAATAACAGAAGAGGATTCCAATGTTTGAGGATAAAAAAAAATTATTATTGATTATAGTTTCAGCAATTATAATTTTGCCGATTCTGTTTAATATGTCAAAGTCTTTAATAATGGGTATAATTATGTCAAAAATGCGTAACACTCCTCCAGTTGTTGATGTTGCGCCTGTTATTGAAAGAGAGATTTACACAAAAACCGAATCCGCAGGAAGGCTCGAAGCAAAATACACTGTTGATGTCGTAGCAAGAATTAACGGCTGGCTGCAAAAAAGATATTTTGAAGAAGGTGCACAAGTAAAAAAAGGTCAGACATTATTCTTGATTGAACCTAATGAATATTCAATTGCGGTTCAAAATGCCAAAGCTGCATTAAGACGATCACATGCTGCATTGATTAATTCAGAGAAAGAGCTAAAAAGAGCAGATGCTCTTGTAAAAGGAGATTATGTAAGTAAATCATACTACGATGCAGCATTGGCAACAAGAGACCAGAATAAAGCTCAGCTGGACGTAAGCCAGGCTCAACTGTCTCAGGCTAATTTAAATTTAAGCTATACAAGGGTGTCTTCTCCTATTGACGGGAAAATAGGTAAAATAATGATTACGGAAGGTAACCTTGTCAACCCTCAAACAGGTCCTTTGGCTAGAATTGTAAGTACTACGCCTATTTATGCTTATTTTAATTTAAAAAGTGAAGATTTTTTGAAATTTAAAAAATCTGACACTTCTTCTTCTCTTGAACATATGCAAGTAGAGGTTCAACTCGCAGACGGAAGCATCTATCCTTACAAAGGTAAAATAGAATTTGTAAATAATGAAGTTGATCCTTCAGCAGGAACAATTGCACTAAGAGCAAGTTTGCCAAATAATCAGAATTTATTGGTACCGGGTGATTACATAAAGGTTATTGCTTCTTCTACTATCCCTCGTAAAGTAATTGTGGCTCCGCAATCCGCAGTTAGTGACAGCACACAGGGTTATTATGTGTGGTTTATTGATAAAGAAGGCAAAGCCCAAATGAAAGGTGTAAAAGTATCAGACCAGATTGAGCAAAATTGGGTTATAGAAGAAGGATTAGAAGCCGGCGATGTGATTATTGTATCAGGAATTCAAAGTTTAAAACCGGGCATTAAAGTAAAAATTGCAGAAAAAGAAACAGGGGAAGAAATAAAAAAGAAAGATAAATTATAATGCCTGAAGATAAAAAAACGTCAGCAAATAATCTTTATTTTTTCATAAAAAAACCACGCTTTGCGATGGTTATTTCTATTCTTATTACATTAATTGGTTTAGTTGCAATTTTTGGTTTAAAAATGGAAAAATACCCTGATGTCACTCCCCCGCAGGTTACGGTGACAGCGTCTTATCCGGGTGCCAGCTCAAGCGTAATAGAATCATCAGTGGCGTCTGTTATGGAATCTCAAATTAACGGCGTGGAGAATATGCTTTACATGATATCTACCAGTGCTGATGAAGTATATACTTTGCAAATATATTTCAAAGTCGGTACTAATAAAGATATAAATTTGGTAAATGTACAAAACCGTTTGCAGCAGGTTCAACCTAAACTTCCCGAAGAAGTCAAACGTCTTGGTATAAGTGCAACTACAAGAGTTGCGGGTTCGGGAGTTTGTATTTTAAGTCTTACAAGCCCTGATAATTCTTGGAGTCAGCTTGATTTGACAAATTACGCTTCGATTTTTATAAAAGATGAATTAAAAAGGCTTGGAGGTGTCGGAGAGGTTAATGTATATGGCGCCGGTGATTATAGCATGAGAATATGGCTTAATACCCAAAAAATGGCAAATCTAAACGTATCTGTTGCAGAAGTCCAAAAAGCAATTCAAACTCAAAATCTCCAGGTTTCAACCGGAGCACTGGGTCAAGAGCCTTCAGTTGATAAACAAAGTCTTAAAATGACACTTAGAACAAAAGGACGGCTCTTAGAACCAAGTGAATTCGAAAATATAATAATTCGCTCAAATATTGCAGGTTCAAGCATAAGAATAAAAGATATTGCAAGAGTAGAATTAGGCGCACAAACATATAATACTATAGGAAGAGTTGATGGAGAGCCTGTTGCGATTCTTCAGATTGTTCAGATGCCGGGCGCCAATGCTATTGACATAGTCAACTTAGTTAATAAAAAAATGACGCAATTGCAAAAAGCTTTGCCTGACGGGCTTAAGATTTCTATGCTTCATGACGATACAATGTTTATCAAAGAGGCGATGAAAGAGGTTGAATTTACAATATTTTTGACCTCAATAATTGTTGTTCTGATAATCTTTGTATTTTTGGGTGATTGGAGGGCAACCTTAATCCCTTGTATTGCAATTCCTGTATCTTTGATAGGTACATTTTTTGCTTTGCCGCCTTTGGGCATGTCCATAAACTTACTGACCTTATTTGCAATGGTATTGGCTGTTGCCACAGTTGTAGATGATGCCATTGTTGTTATTGAGAATGTTAAAAGACACTTAGAAGAAGGCAAAAGTCCTGTTGAAGCGACCCAAATCACCATGCAGGAAGTAGGAGGTGCCCTTGTCGCAATGGCGTTAGTTTTGATTGCGGTTTTTGTGCCGGTAATATTTGTTTCAGGATTATCAGGCTTGATGTATAAGCAATTTGCTGTTTGCATAGCTGTTTCAATAGCTTTATCGGCAGTATGCGCTTTGTCATTATCGCCAGCATTATGTTCTATGATTTTAAGAGAAGAAGATCCAAACAGACAACCGAGTAATATGTTTACGGCATTAATCAAAAAATCATTTTTAATTTTTGATAAGTATTTTTCACAGTTAACTGAAATATATATTGAATATGTTAAAAAATTCGTTTATGACAAAAAGAAAACGATAATACTTTATACCTCTATTATCGCCGTAATGCTGGTTCTTTTTAAGCTTATTCCTACAGGATTTATTCCTGATGAGGACCAGGGGGTATTGATTTCGCAGGTAAGTTTACCTGCAGGGGCTTCATTATCAAGAACATCTGATGTTATGACTGATTTTGAAACTTCGGTAAAAAATATTGAAGGAGTTGAAAAAATTATTGTATTTGCCGGTATGGGACCAACTAACCAGGCGTTTGCAATTATAAGACTTAACCCATGGCATGAAAGAGAACTTGGAATTTTTTCCAAGGCTGTAAGATTAATAATGGGTAAACCCACTGATTTATCCCACAACGGGATTCTTAAAGAAGTCAGAAAAAATATTGCCCATATAAGGGGAGCTTCAATAGGTGTATTTTCGCCGCCAGCCATTTCTGGTATGGGAATGCTTGGAGGATTTGAGTTTCAGATGCTTTCAAGAGGTGAATATTCTCCTCAGGAACTTGAAAAATATTCAAATGCGTTAATGATGGCGGCAAATCAGGATAAAAATCTTTCAAATGTATTTACTACCTATCAGTCGAATGTTCCTCAGTATATCGTTAATGTGGATTATGAAAAAGCCCTTGCTCAGGGAGTTGATTTACAAGAACTTTATATTACTTTGGCTTCGACTCTAGGAACGTATTATGTAAATGACTTCAATAAACTTGGAAGGGTATTCAGAGTTCAATTACAGGCAGATGAACAATTCAGAAGTAAAGCTGATGATATATCAGGAATTTATGTTAAAAATAATCAAGGTAAAATGGTTCCGATAATGACTATGGTTAAACTAGAACAATCGGTCGGGGCTGCTTCTATTACAAGATTTAACCAATACAGATCTGTACAGTTCAGCGGCTCAGGTGCTGCAGGAGTAAGTTCAGGACAGGCAATGAAAACTATGGAGAAAGTTGCTCAAAAAGTTTTGCCTAAAGACATTTTTTATGAATGGTCAGGGACTTCGGCTCAGGAGATAGAGTCTTCAGGTCAGATTACTTATGTAATATTTTTATCATTGCTATTTGTATATTTATTCCTTGTAGCACTTTATGAAAGCTGGTCTATTCCAATCGCCGTAATGCTTATTTCGCCGATTGCCGCACTTGGTGCTTTAGTTTTTCAGATGATGTTGGGACTGTCTTTTGACTTGTATTCGCAGGTTGGTATGATTATGCTTATCGGGCTTGCAACTAAACAGGCAATTTTAATTGTTGAATTTGCTAAAGTTTTACATGAAGAAAATGGCTTATCAATTGAAGAGGCGGCTATAGAAGCTGCCAAAATAAGATTTAGAGCAATCATGATGACATCTGTTGCTTTCATTATTGGTGTTTTGCCTCTTGTTCTGGCAAATGGAGCAGGAGCGCAAAGTAGAATATCAGTTGGAAGTACAGTATTTGGCGGGATGTTTGCGGCAGTTACTTTAGGTTCAATTTTAACACCTGCTTTTTATGTATTAGTCCAAGATTATGTTGATAGAGCCACAGCGAATAAACTCGAACATAAAAAAGATGTATAATTTAAATAGACCTTGGAATTTAAGAGGAGAGTATGAATAAAAAATTAATAATATACTTAATTATAATATTTTTTTCAATTACAAATATATCGTTAGCGGATGATGCTTTTTCAGAAGTTCCTCGCAAGAATACTTACAAATTTGAATTTTTTAAATTTCGGAATAAAACCGATTCCGATAAAGTCGTTTTAAAAAAAGAAAAAACGACAAGGCTTGAAACCAGAGATGACATTAACGTTTCAGTTTGGAAGAAAAAATTTAAATTTTTCAATACAAAAAAACAAGATTCTGTACAATCTGTTAAAAATAATGATGGCATAAGTAAAGCACCATTTTATAAAAAATTTTTAAAAGCATTTAAAATAAAGAAAAAATCATCACAAAAGAGTCTTTCTGGAAGCACAATTACGGCTAAAACCGATATTAATAAACAAAGTGAACTTGTTTGGGATGATGAAGTGTCTAAAGAAAACAAGGATAATTTCAATAAGCAATCTAAAAAAACTTCTAAAAAACTTGAAAAAATTAAAGATGAGAAAACAATTAATGTCCAAAATGCGATATCAATTGAAGAATCTAAATCAGACGCTGTTGTTGAAGGGTCAGTTGCCACTAACAGAATCATTTCTATTGATGATTGTATAAAAATGGCGCTTGCTAATCACCCTGCGATAAAATCCGCAGTGGGGACTGCCGATATCTATAAAAGCAAAATAGCGCAAGCTTGGTCAGCATATTTTCCCACCTTTAATTTAAATGCTACTTATTCAAAAAATGATATGTTAATTGCCAATTTTGCATTTCCAAATCAAAAATATACCTTATATAATACTCCTCAAATAAGCGGCGAAATGCTGTTGTTTGATTTTGGTAAAACAAAAGCAAAAGCGGATATCTCTAAGAAAACTTATGAGTCTGCTCAGGATAATATTCAAATGAGCATAAATGAAGTTATTTATAACGTTAAAGAGGCATATTACAATCTTTTGTTTGCTATTCAGCAAGAAAAAGTTTATCAAGATACGGTAAAAGATTATGAACTTCATTTAAAACAGGCAAAATCCTATTATAACATAGGAACTAAAGCAAAAATTGATGTAATGACAGCCGAATATAATCTTGGAAAAGCTAAATTAAATTTGATTAAAGCCCAAAATACTGTTGCCATGGCTTATGCTCAGGTGAACAATTCAATGGGGCTTCCGGAGTTTAGTAATTACAGCATAACTGAAAACCTTGAATCTAAGGCTTACAAGATATTTTTTGAAGATTTGATTAAAACTGCCTACGAAACACGACCAGAGCTGTTATCGGCAAAGAAAAAAGCCGAAGCGTCTGAATTTTTGGTTAAAGCTTCTTTGAGAGCTTTTGCACCTGACATAAAGGCTTTTGGCAATTATACTCTTGGCGGAAAAACCCCTGCTAATGATTATGGTTATCAAGTTGGAGCCGGACTTTCCTATTCGTCAACAAACTTATTCTTGTTAAAAAAACAGGTTGATGAATCAAAAGCCACATATAAAAGAGACTTAGCAGATTATGAAAAAACAAAGCAGAATGTTTATCTTGAGGTAAAACAGGCATATATAGAACTTCATAATGCACAGCAAAGCATACCCGTATCAAGACTTTCAATGAATCAGGCACAGGAGCAGTATAACCTTGCAAGCGGCAGATATAAAGTGGGTCTTGGTGATGCAATAGAAATTAAAGATGCTGAAAATACCTTCAGGAACGCACAACTTGATTATTATAATTCTTTATTAAACTACAGCATATCTGCTGCAAACATTGAGAGAGTAATAGGAGCCCCTGTAAAACCTACTGATAAATCCTTGATATAAAGATTAAAATTGCTATAATGATTTTATGGAAAATTCGCAAAATATAGATAGCAAAAATCTTGAACAGGCACATTTGGATTTTATTTCGACGGTCAGCCATGAGCTCAGGACCCCTTTAACCAGTATAAGAGGATTTGCTGATACTCTTATCAATTCTTTTGATAAGTTGTCTCCGGAGCAAAGAGAAAGATTTTTGCATATAATAAAAGACCAGTCAAACCGCCTTATTAATTTGGTTGAAAATTTGTTGATGGTTTCAAAAATTAATTCTGAAAATGAAATTTTTGTCTATAAATCAGTGAGTGTAAAACCTTTTGTTACGGCATGCATACAGCTTGTTAAAGCTCAATATAAAAATAAGACTTTTAAGACATTTTTTGAAAATAATTTGCCGGACATCCTTATTGATACGGATAAATTTCAACAGATTTTGCTTAATCTCATTGATAATGCTGCAAAATATTCTTATGAAAATTCTGAAATTATAGTAAAATCCTCTCAAAATACTCAAAATAATACTGTTAGTATCAAAATTATAAATAATGGCGAGGGCATAAATCAGGAAAACTTAACTAAAATATTTGAAAAATTCTCAAGAGTAGATTCTCCTTTAACGAGAAAAGTTCAAGGCAGCGGACTAGGTTTATATATAACAAGAAATTTAACAGAAAAGATGAACGGTAATATTCTTGTATCAAGCAAAGGCGATGAAATTACATTTGAAGTTACCTTCCCGATTGCAAATTTTGGCGAACCAAGTTTAAAAAAAATAAAAGAGTAATCAAATGCTTACAAAGGTTGTTTTAATAATAGATAAGAGAAAAGAGCAGTCTATCAGATATAAAAAATTGATAGAAAGTTCTGATATCTATGTTTTTATCGCCAGAGATATTACTGAGTCCATAAGGATTTTGGCTCAATATGAGCCTGATTTGATATTAATTTCAGACAGCATTGACGAAAACATCATAAATACAATAGAAAAGCTAAGGATTTTAAGCTACACATCAAGACCGGTTTTGATTTCGCTTTCAAAATCGGACCATTTGCAAGATAAAATTGCAATCCTTAACTCCGGAGCTGATGATTTTCTTTCAGAACCTATTGCTAATGAAGAATTTAAGGCAAGAATTTCTGCGCATTTAAGACGACATTTTGAAAATAACATTTATGAAAAGACAAAACTTTTCGATTCCAAAATTTCCTTCAAGATATTAAAAAGAGTCATACACCAGAATACCCTTTGGGCTGCAATGCTTATTGATATTGATAATTTTGATTATTATAAAGAAATTTACGGTGAACTTGCAGCGGAAAAAATGCTCCAAACATACACTGCAATTATAAATAATGCCCTTGATAAAGATGATTACTTAGGACAAGTTGCTCCGGATGATTTTATAATTATTACGTCCCCCTTAAAAGCAGAAAAAATGGCAGCATATTTGATTTATGCTTTTAATACAATTGTAGATAAATTTTATTCCGAAAATGATATAAATAGAGGCTATATTGTCTCTCAAGGGGATGAAAATGCAGGGGATAAAATTTCCCTTGTAACAACAAAAATCGGCATAATATCGAATGAGTATAAGGCTTATAATAATTTTAGACAAGCTATAAATTCTCTTATTGCTACTCACAAGCTTGCAAGATTAAAGGACGGCTCTTCATACGTTGTTGAAAGACCGAAAATCACTGCTGAAAATGCAATTCAGGATAGAGAATATAACAAAAAACTTTTAATCGTTGAACCCGATGAGGCTTTGTCTCTTCTTTTGCAAACTATGTCTGAAATACAAGGTTATGATGTTGTTGTTGTAAATAATTATTATGATATATTTAAGTTGCCTGATGATTTCACTCCTGCGGTTATAATTCTTGATGCAGGAAATACAAGAGAACTAAAAGGTATTGATGTTTGTCCGAAGATTAAGGCAGATATAAAATTTGAAAATTCACATATAATTTTATCTACTACCTTGCATGATAAAGAAAGAATTTTGAATGCTGGTGCCGATTTATACTTACCAAAGCCGTATGAGCTTTCGACAGTTTTTAACTGGGTAGAAAAATTTATGAGGAAATACAACGACTAAAAAGGAGAAATAAATGAACATTAAAATTGAAAGTGGTTCAATAATTTCAGCTGATGCTGATTTGATTGTAGTCAACTTGTTTGAAGACGTCACAGAGCCAAAAGGTGCAACAGGCATAGTGGATGATGCTTTGAAAGGGATAATTTCTGAGTTTGTTATAAAAAAAGAAAATTTTAAAGGAAAATTTGCAAGTATGTACGTTTTGTCGACCCCTGCAAATTCATTTTCAAAGGTTTTGATAGTCGGACTCGGTAAAGCCGACAAGTTTGATTTAAACAAAATAAGAGTTTTATCTTCCAAAGTAATACAAAAATGTAAAACACTGGGAAATGTCAAAAAAATTGCTTCAATAATACACGGAGCAGGCATAGGAGGTTTTGATGCCAAAGATTGTGCTCAGGCAATTGTTGAAGGCACTCTAATCGGTAATTATTCATTTGACAAATATAAGTCTGAGAAAGATGATGATTCAAAAATTGAAGAATTTAAACTAATTGAAATAGATAAGACTAATTTTGAAAAAGCCGAAGAAGGAGTAATTAAAGGTCAAATTGTCGCTAATGCGGTAAATTTTGCCAGAAATCTTGCAAACGAACCTGCTATGGAAATGACCCCCGCAAAACTTGCTGAGTATGCTCAAAGCGTTAAAAATGTTGAAACAGTTGTATTCGATAAAGAACAAATAGAAGCAGAAGGCATGCGTGCTTTTCTTGCAGTAGGGCAGGGAAGCAGTGAACCTCCAAAATTTATTCATATGAAATATGTTCCTCAAAGTCCCAAAAAGAAAATTGTTCTTATAGGTAAAGGCATTACCTTTGATAGCGGCGGTCTTGATTTAAAGCCTCCATCTTCAATGGTTACGATGAAAGATGACATGTCAGCTGCAGCAGCTGTTATTTCAATAATGAATGTTTTAGCTGACTTAAAAATTGACATTGAAGTCCATGGATTAATTGCTGCTTGTGAAAATATGCCAAGCGGTTCATCATATAAGCCGGGCGATGTTTTAATATCAAAAAGCGGTAAAACAATTGAAGTTGACAACACTGATGCCGAAGGCAGAATTACTTTGGCTGATGTTTTAACCTATGCGCAAGAACTTAAACCCGATGAAATAATCGATATTGCTACATTGACAGGTGCATGTCTTGTTGCTTTAGGGTATGTGGCAAGCGGCATAATGGGTAATAATCAGGAATTAATTGACAAATTAATAAAATCCGGAACAAAAGGTGGAGAACGCCTATGGCAGCTTCCTTTGTTCGAAGAATATAAGGATGCTTTAAAAAGTGATATTGCAGATATGAAAAATACAGGCTCCCGCTATGGTGGAGCTTCAATGGCAGGTTTATTTTTAAAGAATTTTGTATCTGATAATATTCCATGGGCTCATATTGATATTGCAGGTACCGCAATGCTTGATAAATCCATAGGAGAATTACCAAAAGGCCCGTCGGGTGTTTGTGTAAGAACAGTATTGAATTATTTTTTAAGTTAAAGTTTATCTTTATAAAGACTTTAAAAAAGCGGGGTCAACCCGCTTTTTATTTATTAAAATTTAGTAATCTGAATGTACTTTTTCTTTTTTCAGTCTTAACATCAGGTAACTCGTAACAATTTAAGCATCTTGCTTCATATGTTTCATCTTTTCCTATCATAATGAGCGGAGAATTTTTATCAGCAGGAATACCCCCGATTAATCTTTGAGTCCTTGTTGCATAATTACTACCACATTTCATACATATTGCTGTTAATTTATCTATTTTATCAGCATAGCACATTAATTCAGGCATATAGCCAAAAGGTTCTCCTTTAAAATCAAGGTCGAGGCCTGTTCCTATAATCTTTTTGCCGCTTTCTATAAGTTTATTTATAACAGATATGATGTTTTCATCAAAAAACTGGAGCTCATCAATTGCAATTACATCGTCTTCTTCGTTAACAATTTTTAAAATTTCATTTGAAACTTTTACTTTATAAGAATCTAACCATAAACCGTTTCTTGATTCTATATAATCTCCTTTTGTTCTTGTATCGATTTCTGCCGAAATCACTTTTACATTTTTCTGGGCGATAATTAGTCTTCTGATTCTTCTTAAAAGTTCTTCTGTTTTACCGCAGCTCATGGGACCTGTTATTAGTTCAAATCTATAGCCCATCTTATTTCCTCTTATACTCTGATATATAATATTATTTATAATTTTAATTCAAATCGCATCCAACTAAAGGATGATATACCTAATAAAAAACTGCTTTTAGAAAGCAGTTTTTTAGATATTTGATAAGGCAGAATGTTAATAATTATTAGTTATACATTACAGCCTGAGTAGCAGCTCCATATGGTACAACTCTTTGTGCATATATTCTTGCTTCATATACGTCAAGAGGCTTAGTTGCATCTGTTGTTAATGTATTTGGTTTTTTGTCTCCGTTAACATCTATATACATTGTTGCACAGACAGTGTCGCCTGCCGCATCACAAGCAGCTCCACCTGTAACACCGAATTTCATACCGTCAGCTGTGTAGAATATAGCATCGATATTTCCTGCAACTCCGGTAAAAGTTGCAGTACTTGCTGTTTTAATAACGTTTAATCTTTTTGTAAATACAGAATCTCTCATATTTGCACTAGTTGAGAAATCTGAAATATTAGTTCCGTCTAATGCATATTGCATTGTAATTGCCTGGTTGGTCATTGCAATTGCTTTTTTAATAGCTGACCTGTATTCTTGAGAGTTTGTGTTGTTCAATAATGTTGGAATAGTCATTGCTGCGATTATACCTATAATAACCAAGGTAACTAAAACCTCTGCTAAAGTGAAACCACTTCTTTTTATCATACTTATCCTGCCTTTCTCTAACCGGAATTTTATTGTTTCTATTTAGTTATATTTCTACTTCACAGTAATTATATATAAAAACTTAAAAAAAATCAAACCTGAACTAAATAAAAATCAATTATTTATAGGAGTTTAAGAATTGGTTTATTATAAAAAAATACCTTACTTACCTAAATCGTCTTTCTATATAGGTATACCGGCTTGTCTTCTTGTATAAAAGCTTTTAAAATTTGATATTATTTGCCCTAATAGTGCAAATTTTTTATTTATTTTTTAAAAAATATTTTTGTCATTTTTGATTAAAAATTCTTAATATTTTTTAAAAACAGTTTATTATTGCATGCCATAAAACAAGAAATTAAACTTTTCTTGGTAATTTATAATTACCAATTATCCTTCAAGGGCTTCTTTTAAAAGTTTATTTAATGTTTGAGGATTAGCTCTTCCCTGAGTTTGCTTCATTACTTGGCCAACGAAAAATCCAAATAATTTATCTTTACCGTTCCTATAAGCTTGAGTTTGTTCGGGATTATTTTCAATAATTTTATTAATAATTTCTTTTAATGCACTTTCATCGGAAATAACGCTCAAACCTTGCTTTTCAACTATTTCTTTTGCGCTTCCGCCTTCTTTAAGAAGAGTCATGATAATCTGTTTTCCAATATTATTTGAAATTGTACCCGAAGTAATCATATTAACAAGCTCATTAATTGATTCAGGGGTTAATTTTGTTTCATCAATTATAATTTTTTCTTCTTTTAAAAACGCGGTAACTTCTTTCATCAAAAAGTTATTTGTAGTTCTTACATCAGCACCTAAAGCTATTGTCTTATCAAAGAATAAGGCTGTTTCCATTTGTTCTACTATAACATTTGCATCGTATTCCGAAAGTCCTAATTTTACATATCTTCGTCTTTTTTCATCAGGAAGCTCCGGCATTTTTTTTCGAATAGTTTCTACCCAGTCTTTTGAAATTTCAAGAGGCATAAGGTCGGGTTCCGGGAAATACCTGTAGTCATGGGCATCTTCTTTTCCTCTCATAGATTTTGTTATCCCGAGATTATCGTCCCATAATCTTGTTTCCTGTACCACTTTATTGCCTGATTCAATAACTTCCGCCTGTCTTTCGATTTCGTATTCAATAGCTCTTTGTAGGGCTTTAAAGCTGTTTACGTTTTTAATTTCAGCTCTTGTGCCAAATTCTTTTTGTTCTTTTTCTCTAATCGAAATATTTGCATCACATCTCATGGAGCCTTCTTCAAGATTGCCGTCACAAACGCCTATATATCTTAAAATAGTTCTTAATTCTTCCATATATGCTCTTGCTTCATCAGATGAGCGCATATCAGGTTCCGAAACTATTTCTAAAAGAGGTGTTCCGGCTCTATTTAAATCTACGAGCGAATAACTTGAGCCATATAGTCCGTCAGCTCCTGCATGAACCAGTTTTCCCGCATCTTCTTCGAGGTGAGCTCTTGTTATTCCTATTCTTTTTCCGTTTATTTCAATATGGCCGTTTATGCAAATCGGTTGATCATATTGTGAAATTTGGTACCCTTTAGGTAAATCAGGATAAAAATATTGTTTTCTGTCAAACTTACAATTTTTAGGAATTTCGCAATTTAATGCCAATCCTGTTAAAATTGCCATATTTACGACTTCTTTATTCAAAACCGGTAATACACCCGGCATTCCAAGAGTTATGTTGCTTATCAGAGAATTCGGTTCTTTCCCGAATTCTGTACCGTCAGGCGCAAATATTTTTGATTTTGTTTTTAGTTGAGCATGGACTTCAAGTCCTATTACCACTTCATATTTTTGTTTAATTTCTTCGATAGTGAGTTTTGTCATTTTTATCCTCGTAAATCCTTATTTTTATTAAATTATATCATAAATATTACTGTTCAAAATTTATTGTTTTGAGTTTTATTAAAGCATACATAAGGTTGTTCAGAGGAGCTTTAAGGTTATGTTTTAAGGCTTTTCTTACCACAGCTCCTTGAATTGCATCTATTTCAACAGGTTTTCCTTTCTCTATATCTTGAAGGGTTGAAGATTTGACGTTCAAGAAGTTATCCTGGTTAAATCTTTCAAATATTTTTTTTGTTTCTTCATCTGTAATATCTATTCCTTCCGCTTTTGCAACCATTTGGCATTCTTTTAATATATCGTAGTATGCCTGATTTGCTTCAGGAACTTTTTTAATATTTTTTAAAGAATCTCCAAGAATTGCTGTAAAGCCGTTATATGAAGCATTTATAAATAATTTTTTCCATAAGTCTTTCCTGATATTTTTGCTGATTTTAGCAGGGATGCCTGATTCAGAAAACATCTCTGAGTATTTTTGGATTCTTTCTGTAATTTTCCCATCCAGCTCTCCCAATATGATTGAACCGGCGCCCGAATGGATTATTTCACCCGCAGCAGGCGAAGAGGAGAAAATAAATACGGTAGAGCCTATTATTCTTTCTTTGCCTAAAATATCAGATAAAATTTCTTCATTTTCGATGCCGTTTTGAAGCGATATTACAACTGCATTATTGTTAACTTTTTCTTTGATTTTGTATGCAATTTCTTTTGTATTGTATGATTTGGTGCATAAAAGTATTACATCAGTGTCTTTTGCAAAAGACATATCGTCAGAAACCATGACTTTGTCGAAGCGGATATCTCCGTCAACGCTTTTTAGATGCATACCTTTTTCATTAATAATTTTGCATGACCTTGTTGTAGTAATGAAAATTACGTCATGTCCTTTATGCATAAGTTTTAGCCCGTAATATCCTCCCACTGCTCCTGTTCCGACTATAGTAATTTTCATTTGGTCTCCTTAATTTAACAATCTATTTATTATATTTTATCAGATAACATATATTTATCTGATAAATTTATTATCTTAATCGGAAAATATATTCTAGCAAAAAAAGTTTTTTCGAGATTTAGTATTCATAAGTGAATACAACTATAAATAAAAGGTTTACCACATTAATGATAACAATAAACCCAATAAGGGCGAGTCAAATAAGGCCATGCTTTAAGGCTAATCCCATGCCAGAAATTGAAGCTGAACATATTAATAAAAAGTTTGAAAGTGCCAAAAGTATTGATATCTTTTGCCATGTTTCGACGGATGAAGACTCTTTTAGCAGCGCAAAGGCTATGTATTTATATTTAAAAGATATGGGTAAAGATGTCAGAATCATATGCTCGGATAAAAAAAGTTTGTATGGTTATGAGAAAGACAATCTTACTATAATTCCTTTTAATCAGGTCAATGATAAAATTAAGCATGCTGACTTAGCTTTATGCATTGATTTTAGTGATAAGAGCAGGTTGGATAAAAACGTAACAGGATATTTTAAAACTTTTGCATCAAAAGATATAGTGGGTTTTGACCACCACCAGAAAGGGTCTATTTTATCTCCTTCACAAATGGCGATTATTTCTGAAAGTTATAAATCTGTTAGTGAGATGCCTGTTACAAGAAGAAAGAATTTTTATGTTGATACTACGGCAAAATCCTGTTCGGCAATAATTTACAGATTCTTTGAAGCTATGGGATTTAAGCCTGGTGAAGAGCATTTGGCTTCAATGTTTTGCGGTATGTGCGACGATATGAAAAAATCAGGATTGATTAAGTTTATAAAAGATTTTAAAATACTTTTCTCTAATTTTTATAATCCTCAGCAAAATAAAAATACAAGGGAAGTCTATAATAAAGTAGCAGCAGAGCTTGACGATAAAAGAAAAGAAGAAATAATTAAACATATTGATGTAATATCCTATCTTACTCCCGAAGAAATTAACTTTGAGAGAAAATTATTTAGAAATGTTCAAACTAGTGATAACGGTGAATTTGCTTATTATGTTATTCCGACAGACGATGAAGAGTGGGCTAAGCTAGGTGGAGATACAAAAAGAACAAGCAGTATTATTAGAGATTTCAGAACCAGACTTTTAGAAAATGCAAGTTCGGATAAACTTATAAGTAAAAATTTACACACACAGCTAAAAAAAGTTAAAGTTGCCGCAGTGTTTTATCCTAATACAAAAGAAAATATGTACAGAGTTAGTCTGCATTCTGCAGAAGGCACTGATTACGTAGGGCAGTATACGGATTATATTAATACAAAATACCTGGATTATTACAGACAAAAATACAATACTGATGACAAAGATATAACAGGCGGACACGCTGAGAGAAGCGGCGGGAAAATACATTCACTCGAAAAAGAAAATTGTGAAGAATTTATAGGTTGGTTTTTGGAAGCTGCCGATAATATACAACTGGACTAGTTCTGTTGACTAATTTGATTTTTTAGAAAAAAACATTAAATTATACACATATGAAAAAATTAGTGATAGTGTGTGGTATTATGTTTTGTTTTGTAAATTATTCGCTTGCGTCTGAGATTAAACCTATTTTTGTATCTAATGTTATTAAAGGTTCTGTTTCTATTACAAGCAGAGTTCCTTCGGGATTTTTTGGCAGCTGGAAGGTTGTTTCGGTTCGCTCAAAAACCAATAATCCCAAAATGTTCGCCCCATATAGTGTGGATATATGGAACTTAATTAAAGTCAATGACGTCATTACTTTAAGTAATCCAATTTCGGGGGCTAAGGCATCTGTGTCCGTTAATAGCGTAAACGGACCTACAGTTAAATTTGAAAAAATTTCATATGATATTGATGAAAAATCAGTTGAAACACCAACTTTGACCCTAGAGGGTGACAATTTTTATGGAACTGATAAAATAGTAGTTAGTACATATAAAGATGATGAGCTTGTAAAAGAGGATTTTGTAGAATATAAAGTAAAAGCCTACAAAATATCAGGGAATTCACTTCCGGGAATATTTGGCAGGTGAGCACGATGGAGAGCGAGAGAGTAAATGTCACAAAAAAAAGAATTATCATTTGACACCATAATATTAGGATCAGGTCCAGCCGGTTTTTCTGCGGCCATATATGCATGCAGAGGCAATGTAAAAACGGCAATGATTGATATTTCAATGTTCGGAGGGCAGCCAAGTAATTATCTTGAACTCGAAAATTATCCGGGGTTTTCTTCAATCGGCGGATTTGAATTGATGGAAAAGTTTGAAGACCATGCCGATAAATTCGGTATAGAAAAGTATCCTATGCAGGAAATTACTGAAATCAATCTTATTCCTCTTATAAAAAAGATTGAAACATCAGATAAGATTTTTAAAGCGAAAACAGTAATAATTGCAACAGGCGCTCAGCCGCAAAAATTAAAAATTCCAGGGGAAACAGAATTTATAGGTAAAGGTGTGAGTTATTGCGCTGTATGTGACGGTGCATTTTTTAAAGATAAGGTTATCGCTGTTGTAGGAGGAGGTAACTCTGCTGTTGAGGAAGCTATTTATCTTACGAAATTTGCAAAAAAAGTATATATAATTCATAGAAGAAATACTTTAAGAGCTGATAAAATTATCCAAAAGAGAGCTTTTGAAAACGAAAAAATAGAATTTATTTTAGATGCGGTTCCTCTTGAAGTAATTGGTGATAAAAATGTTGAAAAGTTGCTTATATCCAACAATAAAACTAAACAGGATTTAGAAATCGATGTGGACGGAGTATTCCCTTACATTGGCTTTACTCCCAATGTCGGCGGTTTTAACGGTCAACTTCAACAAAATGAAGCCGGATTTGTAATAACGGATAAATATATGCAAACATCAGTTCCGGGGGTTTATGCGATTGGTGATGTCAGAAATACTCCTTTAAGGCAGGTTATTACAGCGGCGGCTGACGGTGCTGTCGCCGCATGTTATGCGGTTAAGTACCTTGAAGAGTTTGATGAAGAGCATTTGGCAGAAAAAAATGAATTAAAAAATAAACTTTTCTAATTGAACTGGATGATTTTTATTAAAAAATATTAAATTTGCATGTTAAAAATACTATAATAATGACATGCGGATAAATTTCATTAAATAAAAATTAACAGGTATTAAGAAAGGAAACACATGATTGCAAATCTTCAGAATTTAATATCGAAAGTATTTTATCCTTCGACTCCTGTTACTCTTGCGCCTGATAAATCAAATAATCCGTTTGCAAATCCTTTTGTAAATGAAAAAGCAAATAATTTTTACGGCAAAAACACCCCTGTTAAAGGAGGATATTTTGCCGGATATTATAATAATAAGCCTAACATAGTTGGAAGACGGCTTTTTATTGAAGTATGAGAAAAGAAACACGAGATAAAATGATTAATTCAGGCATTATTTGCCTGATTTTTATTTTTTAATATAAATAATTATTACGACATTCTCGTATTTTTAAATTAAATTATTTATAATAAGTTTAGGAATTAGCATGGAATAACCTTTCAAGTAGAATTTATATTTGAACGAAAGCCTAAACTGAGTGATAGTTGGGGGCAAATTGGCAACAAAATTGATAAAAGTTCAAGAAGGTAAATTAGCAAAACTTCCACCTCAGAGTGTTGAAGCAGAAGAGGCGATATTAGGTGCTATACTTACCAATCCAGTGACTTTAAACAGGATAATAGAGTATATTAAGCCGGAGAGTTTTTATAAACCTGCTCACAGATTTATTTATGAGTCTGTTGTGGATTTATTTGCAAAAAATCAGGCAATTGACATTGTAACTGTGTCTGAACATTTGAGAGAGAATGAAAAACTTGAAATAGTAGGTGGAAGGGCTTATATAAATGACTTGGCTCTTAATGTTGTTACAACTGCAAATATTGAGTTTTATGCAAAAATCGTTCAGGAAAAAGAAATTAAAAGATCTTTAATCAATGCAGGTTCTGAAATTGTGACCATGGCATATGATAATTTTTCAACCGAGGCAACTTTAGATAATGCGGAAAAATTAATTTTTAATATTGCCTCCCAAAAAGCATCTAATGATTTAATAGCCGTAAAAGACTTGGTATTAGAGAGCTATGAACAGATTGAATACCGTTATAACCACAGGGATGAGCTTATTGGTGTTCCTACAGGATTTTATGATTTAGATCAGTTAACGTCAGGTCTGCAAAAATCGGATTTAATAATTTTAGCTGCAAGGCCTTCTATGGGAAAAACGGCCTTTGCCCTTAACATTGCGCAAAATGCAGCATTAAGAGGTAATAAACCGGTTGCAATATTTTCTTTAGAAATGCCTAAGAGCCAGCTGGTAAAAAGGATGTTATGCTCTGAGGCCGAAGTTGATACTCAGCGTTTGAATTCAGGTCATATGCAGCCAAAGGATTGGGAAAAACTTACAAATGCCATGAACAGTTTTGCGGATGCGCCAATTTATATAGATGATTCAGCGGGAATAAGTGTTTTGGACATAAGAGCAAAATGCAGACGCCTTGCTATGGAAGAAAAGAATTTGGGACTTGTCGTAATAGACTATCTTCAATTGATGGAAGGCAGCTCATCCGAGGACAGAATTCAGCAGATTTCAGCTATTTCCAGGGGGCTAAAATCTCTTGCAAGAGAGCTAGAAGTCCCTATAATGGCTTTGTCACAGCTCTCAAGGGCAGTAGAGCAGAGAAAAGACAGACATCCTATGCTATCTGACTTAAGAGAGTCCGGTGCGATTGAACAGGACGCTGATATTGTCATGTTTATTTATCGTGATGAATATTATAATAAAGAAGAAACTGATAACAGAGGCAAGGCTGAACTTATAATTGCAAAACACAGAAATGGTCCTGTCGGAAATGTTGACTTATTGTTTCAATCTAATATCACCAAGTTTAAAAACCCCACTAAGACTAATGTATTTTAAAAAAATATAAAACAGAATATTCTGTTTCTATACTGCCAAATTTAAAATAACAAAATAAGACGAAGGATAAGAGGAATATGATAATTCAATGGAAATCCGAGATTGTAGCAAGCCCATTGACAAAAAATTTATCTGCAAAGAATGAATATTCTTGTAAAAAACAAAAAAGTTTTGAAACAGATTTTATGCACAAGAGTGATGTTTTTAATAAGCCTTCATATAAAGTGAATTTTAAGGGGCTAAAAGATTTATTTATTAATAAGAGTTCAGTTGCCAAAGCAGAGTCGGTTGTTGATAATTTTAATCCCCAGGATATTGAAAAGATTATGACCCCTGAAGAAAAAGCTTTAAGCAAAAAAGTATTCAATCGAAATATTCGAGCGGGATTTTCGTCCTTGAACGGTACTTTTGCATCATATATGATGGCATCGGGGTTATTAAGAAGATATTGCAGAGATGGGGAAGAAACAACAGATGTTCGAGTCAGTTTAACAAAAACGAGTGATAAAATCGGCAGAGTTATAAGCGAGCTGGAGGAGCAACTTTTAGAAGAAAAAGAAAAATCAAAAAATGCAAAAACCCAATTATACAAAAGAGCTGTTGATGTATTTTCTGATAAACCCGGCATTACGGAAGAAAGGATGACAAAAACCCTTGATTTATTATTTCCTAGCGAAGTTGATATGGAAGAGTTAGAAGAAATACTTGATTCAAACAGAAAACTATATGAGGAATTTAGTGAAAAAACAAAAGATTTTCATGATTCTGAAACGATACTTCAACTTGAAGCGATAGATGCTGTTTTTGATGAGATTTTTCCTATATACAGGCAATTAAAGGGAAATTATGCAACCGTTCTGGCTAAAACAAGATTAAATTAATAAATACATTGATCTGAAAAATATCTTGACACTGGAAACCAACTCTGCACTGAGTATAAAACCTATGAATTAACAATTATTAAGAAAAATATACAAAATAAAAAATTAGTGATTGACGATGAATCATGTTTAATATAGATTTGATAATACCGAATGCACTGGAAACATTAAAATAAAAAGAAAAATCTTAATGGTAAAACAGTTAAAGCCCAATGGATTCAGCAAAAACAGCAGTGTGTTTGGATAAAGCCAAAGAAGGAAAGTAAAAAAATGAGCACCGGCAATAGCAAAAGACAAAGAATAAGAGTATGCTTAAAAGCTTATGATCATAAATTGATAGATGTTTCAGCAGGAAAAATTGTTGAAACAGCAAAAAGGACTGATGCGAAAGTGGCTGGACCTATTCCATTGCCCACAAAAAGACGCATTTACTGTGTATTAAGATCACCTCACGTTGACAAAAAATCAAGAGAACATTTTGAGATGAGAATACACAAAAGGATTATAGACATATATGATCCCACAGCACAGACAACAGAAGAGCTCAGCAGGATGGATTTACCCGCTGGTGTTGATATCGAAGTCAAGCTGTAACAAAGGAATGACACATACAATTTAATATAGGGACCTCCCAATAAATTGAATGTGATCTACGAGGCAAAACAAGAAAACGTAGCGCTCACAAGAAGAAAGGTAAAACATGACTCTAGGAGTAATTGGAAAAAAACTAGGAATGACTCAGGTCTTTGATGAACAAGGGCTTGCTATTCCCGTAACCGTTTTAGAAGTTGGTCCTTTGACCGTAACTCAGGTTAAAACAGTTGAAACAGATGGCTATAATGCCATTCAGGTTGGTATTATTGCTGCAAAAGAAAAACATTTGACAAAAGCTCAAATCGGGCATTTTGCTAAAAATAAATTAGATAATTTCAGACATCTTCAGGAATTTAGAGTAGAAAATCCTGAAGCTTTTGAAGTTGGACAAAAAATTGATCTAAGCGTTCTTGAAAATATTGAAAAAGTTGATGTAACAGCTAAATCAATAGGAAAAGGATTCCAGGGTACAGTTAAAAGATGGAACTTCTCAAGAGGACCTATGGGACATGGTTCGAAGAACCACAGAGAACCGGGTTCTATCGGTGCAGGTACAACTCCGGGACGTGTTATAAAAGGTAAAAAAATGCCGGGAAATATGGGTAATGAACAAGTTACTATTTCTAAGTTGAAAATTGTTAAAATCGACAGTGAAAATAATTTGCTTTTGATTAAAGGTTCTGTACCGGGACCTGAAGGTAAATTGGTAACAGTTGTTCCCTCAAGAGTTAAATGGAACTCTTAATCAATCAATTAATAAGGAATTAAAAAATGACAAAAGAAATTTCAATATTAAGCACAAACGGAAAACAAATAGGGCAAATGGCGCTGGATGATAAAGTATTCGGTGTTGAGCCAAACTTGCACATTATGCATTTGGCATTAAGAAGACAATTAAATAATGCAAGATCCGGAAGTGCAAATTCTAAAACAAGATCCGAAGTTTCAGGTGGCGGAAGAAAACCTTGGAAACAAAAAGGAACAGGCAGAGCAAGAGCCGGTTCTATAAGATCACCTTTATTTGCAGGCGGCGGTGTTATCTTTGGACCAAAACCAAGAGACTACAGTTTCTCAATGCCGCAAAAAGCGAGAAGATTAGCTCTAAAATCAGCTTTATCTGCAAGAATAGATAATACGGTTCTTGTAAAAGACTTTTCAGAAATTAAAGAAGCTAAAACAAAATTAATGGCAGCTTCACTAAAAGCTCTAAAAGTTGAAGGAAAAATTCTTATAATCGCAGACTCTAAAGCAGCAGAAAATGCATATTTGGAGTTGGCGGCAAGAAACCTTCCAAACGTAAAAATCATTTTACCTTCAAACTTAAATGTAAAAGATTTATTGGAAGCAGATAACGTTGTTATCACAGAATCAGCAATAAACGAAATAACTGAGAGGTTATCAAAATAATGAGTACGATTAAACAAAATAAAGAAAGATTATACGACATCATAAAGAGACCTATAATCACAGAAAAATCAATGACAGCAACAACTTTAAACCAATATACTTTTGAAGTTGTAAAAAATGCGACAAAAGTTGAGATCGCCCAAGCTGTTGAATTAGCTTTTCCGGGAAGGAAAGTTAAAAAAGTAAGAACGGCATATATGCCTTCTCACGCAAAAAGAGTAGGCTACTTCTCAGGTAGAACTCAATCAGGCAAAAAGGCTATAGTTCTGATTGAAGGCGAACCTATAGAAGAATTGATAGGAGCATAGCACAATGGGTATCAGAAATATAAATCCTACATCTCCCGGCCAAAGAGGCATGACAAAAAGTGATTTTGCGGAAATTACAACTTCAACCCCAGAAAAATCTCTTTTAAGACCCCTAAGAAAAAAAGCCGGCAGAAATAATACAGGTAGAATAACTTGTCGTCATAAAGGTGGCGGGCATAAAAAAACTTACCGCGTAATTGATTTCAAACGTAATAAATTTGGAATTCAGGGAGAAGTTAAAACAATTGAATATGATCCAAACAGAAATACAAGAATTTCTTTAGTGATTTATACTGACGGTGAAAAAAGATATATTTTAACACCTAACGGTTTAAATGTAGGTGATAAGATTATTTCCGGTCCTGAGGCTGAAATTCAGACAGGTAATGCACTTCCTTTAGAATTGATTCCTTTAGGTACAATGGTTCACAATATAGAGATGATTCCCGGAAATGGCGCACAACTTGTAAGAACCGCAGGCGTCGGTGCTCAGTTAATGGCTAAAGAAGGTAATTACGTTACTATAAAACTTCCAAGCTCAGAAATGAGGATGATAAGAAAAGAATGTTTAGCTACCATCGGAGTTTTAGGGAACGCTGAATTTAAAAATATGAAAATCGGTAAAGCAGGACGTACACGTCATATGGGTATTAAACCAACCGTAAGAGGTGTTACAATGAACCCTTGCGATCACCCTCATGGTGGTGGTGAAGGTAAGACAGGTCCCGGAGGACATCCAAAAACTCCATGGGGTAAACCTGCTTTAGGAAGAAAAACAAGAAAAGTTAACAAAAAGTCTGACAAGTACATAGTCAGAGCAAGAAAACGCTAATAAAGGAGATAATGAATGGCTCGTTCACTAAAAAAAGGTCCATATGTACAATTAGCTCTTCAAAATAAAATTGAGAAGATGAATAATGTCGGAGAGAAAAAAGTTGTTAAAACTTGGTCCAGAGCATCTATGATAGTACCTGATATGTTAGGTCATACAATAGCTGTTCACAACGGTAAAACACATGTTCCGGTTTATATAACAGAACAAATGGTAGGTCACAGACTGGGCGAATTTGCGCCGACAAGATTATTTAGAGGTCACGCCGGTCAGGATAAAACTGCAAAAAGGAAATAAATTATGGAAGCTAAGGCAAAACAAACAGATATAAGAATGCCGGCTCGTAAATTACGAAGAGTAATTAACGAAGTAAGAGGCAAATCAGCATCAGAAGCTATGAAAATCTTAAAATTCATGCCATATTTTGCGGCAAGGATTGTTGAAAAGAATTTAAAAGCGGCTATTTCAAATGCATCAGAGAAGTTTGGTGCAACAGAAGATACTTTAAAAGTTTCTGAGATATTTGCAGATGAAAGTACAACACTCAAAAGAGCAAGACCAAGAGCCCAGGGCAGAATGTATAAAAGGCTCAAACGTTCATCTCATTTGACAGTAAAAGTTACAAAGAATTAATAGGAGGCTATAACTTTGGGACAGAAGACACATCCAACAGGATTCAGAGTAGGAATAATACAACCCTGGTTAAGCACATGGTTTGCTAAAAAGAATACATATCCCGAATTTTTGGCAGAAGATGCAAAAATCAGAAAGTTTATAAAGAAAAAATTATATACAGCCGGTATATCAAAAATTTTGGTTGATAGAAAAGCTCAAAATGTAATTATAACCGTAGTTACTGCAAAACCAGGTATCGTTGTAGGGCGCGGCGGTCAAGGTATTGAAGAATTAAGAGTTGCAGTTGCAAAACTTATAAATAAAAATGTTTCAATCGACGTTGTGGAAGTTGCAAGAGTAGATGCCGATGCCCAATTGGTTTCAGAAGCTATCGCTCTTCAATTAGAAAAACGTATTGCTTTCAGAAGAGCAATGAAACAGGCAGTTCAAAGAACAATGCGCTCAGGTGTTCAGGGTATCAAAATTATGGTATCAGGCAGACTTGGCGGTAACGAAATAGCTCGTTCAGAATGGGTTAAAGAGGGAAGAATTCCTCTTCAGACATTAAGAGCAGATGTTGATTACGGATTTGCAGAAGCAGATACAGTAATGGGTAAAATCGGTGTTAAAGTTTGGATTTTCAAAAGTAACTTAATGCCCGGTGAAAAAGCAGACAGAAATATTAAATTTAAAAAGCCTTCATCTTCAACTGAAGAAAAACCAATCGGTGCAAGAAGAAGAAAAAGAGGCGCTTCAGCAACAACTGAAGAATAAATAGATTAGTAAAACAATTAGGAGCGAAAAACAACAATGTTAATGCCCAAAAAGACAAAATATCGTAAAAAGATGAAAGGAAGAATGAAAGGTTGTGAAACCAGAGGTACACAACTTGAATTCGGTAGCTATGGCTTACAGGCTTGCGATCCTGCTTGGATTACCAGCAGACAAATCGAGGCGGCAAGAAGAGCTATGACTCGTCAAATTAAAAGAGGCGGAAATGTTTGGATAAAAATATTTCCTGATAAACCGATAACCGCAAAACCTGCTGAAACTCGTATGGGTAAAGGTAAAGGCAACCCTGAATACTGGGTAGCGGTTGTAAAACCGGGAAGAATACTTTTTGAACTTGAGTATTCTCAAAGAGAGGTTGCGATTGAAGCACTTGAATTAGCTGCCCAAAAGCTTCCTATTAAAGTAAAAATTGTTGAAAAAACAGGTGAATAACAATGAAACTACAAGAAATGCGTGAAAAAACAGTTGAAGAATTGAATAATGCTGTTGTTGATTATAAAAAACAGTTATTTGACTTGAGAGTGCAAAAATCTTTGCATAAGCTTGAAAATACTGCTCAAATCAGACAGGTAAAAACTTTGATTGCTCAAGTTAAAACTGTTATAAGGGAAAAACAAGTAACAAAATAAAAGAGGTAATAAAATTATGCCCAAGAAGGAAAGACAAGGAATCGTAGTAAGTAATAAAATGGATAAAACAGCAGTTGTAAAGGTTGCTGACTACGAACAACACCCTAAATATAAAAAGATTATAGAAAAATCTAAAAACTATAAAATACATGATCCTCAAAATGCTTGCAGCGAGGGTGATACTGTAATAATAGTTGAAGCAAAACCAACTTCAGGTCAAAAACGTTGGTTACTTTCTGAGATAGTTGCAAAAGCTAAATAATTAGATTATTGAATATAAATTTCAAAGGATGAAATAAAATGATACAGCAAGAAACCAGATTACAAGTAGCAGATAATACAGGCGCAAAAGAACTTTTATGCATAAGAGTTCTAGGCAGTTCAAACAAAAAATATGCGCATGTAGGTGATGTTATAGTAGCAGCAGTTAAAGATGCTACACCAAATATGGCTGTGAAAAAGTCAGATGTTGTTAAGGCAGTTGTGGTTAGAACCAAAGCCGATATTAAAAGGGCAGATGGTTCAGTCATAAGATTTGACGAAAACGCAGCAGTTATAATTAATAAAGACGGCAACCCGAGAGGAACCCGTGTATTCGGACCTGTCGCCCGTGAGCTTAGAGAAAAGAACTTTATGAAAATAATTTCTCTCGCTCCGGAGGTAATTTAGCGGATTGCGAGCCAAGGTTTAAATGAGCGGGTTAAAACCTAAACTATAAAACCTTTTAAAGCGAGCAACCAAGTGGAGAAACAAAATGAGAAGAAAAAAAGAAGTCGAAAAACATAATTTACACGTTAGAACCGGAGACAAAGTAATTGTTGTTTCAGGTAAAGACAAAGGTAAAATCGGAAATATAAAAAATGTTATTGCATCTGAAAACAAAGTTGTTGTTGAAGGCGTTAACATGATAACAAAAGCAATGAAACCGAACCCTATGGCAGGATCACAAGGTGGTCTTGTTAAAATGGAAGCAGCTATGGATTCTTCAAAAGTTATGCTTTATTGTCCAAGTTGTGAAAAGCCTACAAGAATTAAATACAATACAACAGGCGACAAAAAAGTTCGTGTTTGTAAACATTGCTCAGAGCAGTTAGACGTATAAGGTATGGGTATCTTGCTTTAGTAAAGCGAAGATGCATTCTACGAAAAGGATAAAAAAATGACTACATTAACAAAAGATTTAAAGAAAAAATTCAACGAAGACGTTAAAAAAACGTTAAAAGAACAGTTTAAATATGAGAATATTCACCAAGTTCCAAGGTTAGACAAAATCGTTATTAATATGGGCGTGGGTGAAGCTTCTCACAATTCAAAATTGGCTGAAGCAATTGTAAAGCAGCTTACTAAAATTGCAGGGCAAAAGGCTGTTGCTACAAAAGCTAAAAAATCAATTGCATCTTATAAGTTAAGAGAAGGCATGCCTGTTGGATGCATGGTCACTCTTAGAGGTGTAAGAATGTATGATTTCTTACAAAAGCTTATATGCGTTGTTCTTCCAAGAATTCGTGACTTTAGAGGCGTAAGCGGAAAAAGTTTTGACGGTAGAGGAAATTATACACTAGGATTAAAAGAACAGTCTTTGTTCCCCGAAATCACTTATGATGAAGTTGATATCGTAAATGGTATGAATATTTCAATAATTACAACAGCAAACACAGATGAAGAAGCAAAAGCTTTGTTAACAGAGCTTGGAATGCCCTTCAAGAAATAGCAAGGAGTAAAACACGTGGCTAAAAAAGCAATGATGAATAAAGAACTCAAAAGAGCTACACTTGCCGCAGAAGGTAAGTATCCTAAAGTAAGATTACATAACAGATGTTCTATTTGCGGAAGACCCCATGGTTACCACAGAGACTTTGGTTTATGCAGAATCCACTTGAGAGAAATGGCTCACAGAGGTTTATTGCCGGGTGTAGTCAAAGCAAGCTGGTAGTTTATTTAAACTAACATTGTCTTTACTATACTGCTAGATTAATTTTAGTAAGTAGTTAAGGGATTTTAACTAAAGTCCCCCAAATATAAGGAAAATAAAAATGAATACAGATCCAATAGCAGATATGCTAACAAGAATCAGAAACGCAAATATAGTTTCACATGCAGAAGTTGAAATGCCAAGTTCAAATCTAAAAGTTGAATTAGCAAAACTTTTAAAAGAAGAAGGCTATATTTCAGGTTATTCAGTTAAAGAGGCAGGCAAGTTCAAAGTATTAAATATAGAATTAAAATATGATGAAAAAAGTAAACCTGTCATAACAAACTTAAAAAGAGTTTCAAAACCAGGTTTAAGAACTTATTGTAAATCAAAAAATTTACCGCAGGTTCTTAATGGAATGGGAATAGCAATTGTAAGTACAAGTAAAGGCCTTTTAACAGACAGAAAAGCCAAAAAAGAAAATATCGGCGGCGAAATACTTTGCTATGTATGGTAGTTTTCAAAGCCAGCTATACTTAAATAAAAGACTATAACAAGAGGGCTCAATTGGTAGAAAAGCCCTGATAACAAGAAATATACCAAATAAGGAGAAATAAAAATGTCACGTATAGGCAAATTACCTATTATAATCCCGGATGGCGTCGAAGTTAGTATTGACGGTCAAAAGGTAACTGCAAAAGGTCCTTTAGGCACTGAATCAGTTGTAATTCGTCCTGAGATTAAAATAAAAAAAGAAGATAATAAAGTCGTTGTTGAAAGAGTTAATGAAGAGAGAAAAACAAGATCACTTCATGGCTTATCAAGAACATTGGTTGCTAATACAATCAACGGTGTAAAAACAGGTTTTGAGAAAAGACTTGAAATAGTTGGTGTAGGTTATCGTGCATCTATGCAAGGAAATACTTTGAATATGCAGCTTGGCTACTCTCATCCTGTTAATATTGAATCGCCGCAAGGCATTAAGATTGAAGTTGAAGCTAACACTAAAATAAAAGTTTTCGGCTCTAATAAACAAACCGTAGGAGATGTTGCGGCTGCTATCAGAGGAAAAAGACCTCCTGAAGTATATAAAGGCAAAGGTGTAAAATACGAAGGCGAATACATCAGAAGAAAAGCCGGTAAAACAGGTAAGAAGTAATTAAATTAGCCCAAAAAACCCTTGCAAAGGCAAGAAGGTTTAGGTGAAAGGATAGAAAAATGATTAAACAGAGAAACAAAAAAGAACATACTCAAAAACGTCACAAACGCATAAGAGTGAAATTATCAGGAACAACAGAATCTCCAAGATTAGCTGTATATAGAAGCACAAAGCATATATATGCGCAAATTATCGATGATGTAAAAGGTGTAACAATAGTTTCAGCTTCATCCATCGATAAAGACTTAAAAGACAAACTGTCACATGGCGGCAATATCGATGCGGCAAAAGCTGTAGGTGAGGCAATTGCTAAAAAAGCGCTAAAAGCAAAAGTTAAAGATGTGGTTTTTGACAGAGGCGGTTTCTTATATCACGGTAGAGTTGCAGCTTTAGCAGATGCAGCAAGAGAAACAGGATTAAACTTCTAATAAGATACAGATATATTAATAAAAAAGATACTCATTTAAAGGGTATCTTTTTTATATGCCTGATTCAATTTTTGTGTTATTTTCGCTTGCGCTGATTTTAAAAACCTCGACCTCTTTAAGATATTTTTCATCAAAATGAAGAGTGTCGACAGATGTTATTATTGTTTGAATCTCGTTACCGATTGCACTTAAAAGGTAATTTTGCCTCAAATCATCAAGTTCAGCCAGAACATCGTCTAAAAGAAGAACAGCATTTTCGCCGGTTTTATTTTTTATGAGGTCAAGTTCAGCAAGTTTTAAGGCAAGAACTATAGTTCTTTGTTGTCCTTGCGAAGCAAATTTTTTGGAGTCAACATCATTTATAAAATAAGACAAATCATCTCTGTGAGGGCCTATAATGCTTTGTCCTCTTATGATTTCCTCTTGTTTTTTTTCTTCGAGTTTTTCTGAAAATTTTGTGCAAATAGTTTCTATTGCGGGTAATTCATCTTTTACAACTTCAAAATCGCCCACTAAACTTGAATTATACGTTAGAGTTAATGTTTCAGAGGCTGAGATTTGAGAGTGTTTTTCCTGTGCAATTTTTATAATTTCTTTTAAAAATTTTAGCCTTAAAAATATTATGTTGCTTCCTGTTATTGACATTTGTTCATTCCAAACATCTAGCAATTGGCTTCCTATAAAGGTATTTCCTTTTATTTCTTTTAAGTAATTATTTTTTTGGATGCGGATTTTATTATATTTTGAGAGTCTATCCATATAAGCAGGATAAATCTGGCTTATTGCCGTATCAAGCCAGTTTCTTCTATCATCCGGGGTCCCTCTAAGCAAAAGTAAATCAGAAGTTGAAAAGCTGACTGTCAAAAGGTTTTGGATAAATTCGGACGATTTATTTTTTTTAATCCCGTTTATTTTCAACAGCTTTTTTTTAGGCGGATTAATTACAACTTCAGAATCTATGTCAAAGTCGCCTTTTTTAATGTTTGCTTTGATAACAGTAAAATCTTTCCCCCATTTGATTAATTCAGAATCTGTTTTTGCCCTCAAAGAGCTTAAATTAGAAAGGTAAAAAACTGCCTCAAGCAGGTTAGTTTTCCCCTGTGCATTTTTACCGATTAAAAGAATTTTATTTGAGTTAAAATCGAGATTTAAACTTTCATAATTTCTGAAATTTTTTAATTCAATTTTGTTTAAAAACATAAATTAATTATATCAAAGTTAAGATGAATGCAAAAATTTTAAAATTTTGGTAAAATTAGTTAAAGAGGTAATTTATGATTTCAAGCGACATAATAGATGAAATAATCAGTGTAGGAAAGCATCTGTATGAGAAAGACTTAACGTCAGGCACATCAGGAAACATCAGTGTAAGAAGTAATGACGGCATTTATATAACAGTATCGGGCAGTTCTTTGGCTGATTTGACGCAAGAAGATATAGTCCTAATTGATTATTGCGGTAGAGAAACTGAAAATGGCAAAAAAGCATCTTCCGAGAGATTTTTGCACACAGAAATATACAGGGTCAGGAATGATATAAATGCTGTGATACACTGTCATTCACCTTTTGCAGGAGCGTTTGCGGTTGCGCATCTTGAACTTGATAAACCAAATCTTGCCGAAAATGTTTTGTACTTTGGCAAAATCCCTTTAGCTGCTTATGGCATGCCATCATCTGAAAAGCTTGTTGATAATACAATCCAATATTTTGATAAATATAATACGGTTCTTATGGCAAACCATGGCATAGTTTCAGGCGAATCGACTTTAAAAAAAGCTTTTTACCAAATCGAAACGGCTGAGAATTATGCAAAAATTACGATGTATTCAAAAATTTTGGGTAAAGAAGTTTTGCTTGATAAAACAGCTGTTAAGGATTTAGAAAATCTTAAAAAAGAGTTAAAATCTTAATCCCTGAAAAGAATCCCGCTGTTCTAATTCCCGATCAATTTTATTTAGGAGTTCCATTTTTTTAGAAAGCCATTTTGGCGCAACAAGGTTTTTCTTGAAGCCATTTCCTGTGAGCCTTTGAATAGTGGTATTATGTGGCAGATATTCCAAGAAATCACACACTAAATCAATGTATTCATCCTCTTCAAACATGGGAATCAGGCCTTGATTATACATTTGTAAGATTTTTGTGTCTTTAAGAATACATAAAAGGTGAATTTTTATACCTTCTAATCTCATTTTTCCTATAATTTTTGCTGTTTGGAGCATTTCTTCTTTTGTTTCTCCGGGGAGACCTAAAATTACATGGGCACAAATGTTTATATCTCTATCCCTTGTCATTTGGCATGCTTTTTCAAATGATTTAAAGTCATGCCCTCTGTTTATAAACCTCAAGGACTTGTCATGAATACTTTGCAAGCCGTATTCAATCCATGTGTAATAATTTTTTGTGTAGCCGGAAATCAAATCCAGTTTTTCTTCATCTATGCAATCAGGTCTTGTTCCTATTGAAAGACCTACAACATCCTCAGTTAGGGCTGCATCATATATGCATTTTAGTTCATGTACGGGCTTATAAGTATTTGAATACGCCTGAAAGTAAGAAAGAAACTTTTTCGCCCCGTATTTGTCTTTAATTTTAGAAATACCTGTTTTTAATTGTTCATTGACAGACAATTTGTTTGAATATAATTTTGAGAAACTGCCGCTGCTGTCACAGAAAATACAGCCCTCAGAAGAGAGCATGCCGTCACGGTTTGGGCATGTAAATCCGGCATCAAGAGTTACCTTATAAACTTTTTCCCCAAATTTGTCTTTAAGATGCTCACTGAATTGATTGTAGCGCTTTTTGGTATTATAAAAATACATTACTCTTCGGTTTGATCATCAGGGTTCACAGGTGGATATAAATAATGTTCCCCGCAGCCCGGGCAGACCACTTCCTGCTGTTTGCCTTTTTCTAAAGGGACGACTTCAAAAAGAGTTCTACAGCTTGATTGTACACATCTTATTGCCCAAGTCGGTCTTATAATTCTTGCCATAACATATCCTCACATTAAGTTCCTATTTATATCTAATATTATCATATTTTTAGAAATATGTCCGAAGTAAATAATTTTAGAGAAATAATTAATAATTAAAAGCATGGAATATAAAGAATTTGGAGGGTCATTATAGGTCAAAAACTATACTTTGAATGAATATAAAGTTTTATGAACCTTGAAAGTGTTGATTTTACTGCTATTTCAAGAAAAGCTAAAAAAACTTAAAAAACATGTTGTAAATGAAAATCCTTTGAGTTAAATTATTATTTGTAGCCCAAAGCTACACTCCACAAATTGTGATGGTTGATACTTTGAAAAAGAGAATAAAAACTATCTCCCACTAAACGGGCAAAAACGAGTCGGAGCTTGAAAAAATAAATTACAAAATAAAGCTTGACAACGAATTTTTGTGGTGATACGATTTAAACTACGCTAAACGAAGCGAAAAAAGTCAGGGAATGGCAATTAAGTTTAAATAGGAACTTAATCTTGCTGTCTAAAAAAGACTCTAAGATTGAACTTTGAAAACAGAATAGCTGAAAACGATATATATACCTGTTGATTTTGAATAAATGAAACGGACAAAAAAGAAGCAAGTCGAGCAATTATGCTTTTAGCGAAGTATAATGATGGACATAAACTTTTCTGACAATGGAGAGTTTGATCCTGGCTCAGGACGAACGCTGGCGGCGTGCTTCATACATGCAAGTCGAACGAGAAGCTGACTTCGGTCAGTGGAAAGTGGCGGACGGGTGAGTAACACGTAGGAAATCTGCCCTTTGGAGGGGGACAACAGTTGGAAACGACTGCTAATACCCCATATGAGCTAAGTTGAAATACTTATCTTGAAAACTCTGGTGCCAAAGGATGAGCCTGCGCCTGATTAGCTTGTTGGTGGTGTAATGGACTACCAAGGCGACGATCAGTAGCTGGTTTGAGAGGATGATCAGCCACAATGGGACTGAGACACGGCCCATACTCCTACGGGAGGCAGCAGTAGGGAATTTTGCGCAATGGG
>JAEZET010000006.1 GCA_023433065.1 Cyanobacteria bacterium OH_CBrB_359 | reverse complement strand
CTTGGAATTCTTTTACAATTCCTCGTGTGTGTACGTGAAAGGTTAGTATGGTAGGTATGTATGAAATAATTATGTTTAGTTTTTATTATTTATTATGTATCTCTTACATATATATAAAGTATTTCATTTCAAAAAAATTGCCTTTTTTGTAAATATTTTTTTATAAACGTTATAAACTACAATAAATGTTGCGTTTTAGATTTTTATAATACTTTTAATATTTGTTAATATTTTTTCTTATGAACTAACAAATGTTTTTTATTGGATTTATTATACGAATATCAAACTTGTTTATAACCGAAAGGAACTAAATAATATGATTAAAAGTGTTCAAAATAGTGTAAATTTTAAAGGATTAAATAGAATTACCCGCTCAAGTAATAATGTAGAATCATCGTTCAGAAAAATGTGCCATAAGTTGAATGCACGTTCTGGTAAACAGAATATATTAATGCTGGCCTCACCTAATAAAGAAATCCATAGTTTTACAGATAGTAGTATAATTGATACCATTTCAAAAGCTAAAGCGGAAGAATCTCAAATAGTAACAAACGGCTCTGGTTTTAATAAACATGGAAAATTTGCTTCATTAGCAATTTCGATTAAAGATAAATTAATCAGTAAATATAATTCTTTAATAGGAATTATGAAAAGGCATAAGTAAAATGCAGATAAGAGTTATATAGATAATACAGTCTATTTTTGTAAGGCGTATTTGGTATGTCAATAGATTATGGGTATAGAAATTTTATTTAGCAGACGTTTATATGTGAAAAATATCACGAATATAAATAATATTTTATTTTAATATTTCATTTATTTTAAATAATTATGCGTTTGTATGTTGTCAAAAATCAGTTATGCTATACAATAAATATAAGAGAATATTGTTCGTTTTTCCCTTAAAGGTATAATTGTTTATGTTGCAAAATTAATAAAATTCAAATAAATATAAGAATTGTAAAGGATACACTTGCAAAAAATATTATTTAGATTTATACTATAATTAGTGAAATAAATCACGATAGAAAAGGAGATAAAAATGGCCACAAACGCAAAAAAAGAAATAGAAAAGCTTGAAAAAGCCCTTAATAAAACTAATGAAGTTAATAGCGCAGAAGAGTTAGAGCTGTTAATTGCAAGGGTTAAAAAGGCTCAGAAAATATATGCAACTTTCAGCCAAGAAAAAGTAGACAAGATATTTAAAGCAGCCGCATCGGCTGCAAATCAGGCAAGGATACCTCTTGCTAAAATGGCTGTTAAAGAAACGGGTATGGGTGTGGTTGAAGATAAAGTGATAAAAAATCATTTTGCCTCAGAATACATTTATAACAAGCATAAAGATGCAAAAACATGTGGCGTAATTAAAGAAGATAAAGTTAACGGCATTAAAATTGTGGCGGAACCCTTAGGTGTTATTGCGGGGATTATACCCACTACAAATCCTACATCTACTGCTATTTTTAAGGCACTAATAGCTCTTAAGACCAGAAATGCAATTATTTTTTCACCCCACCCGAGAGCAAAAAACTGTACAGTAGGAGCTGCCAAAATTATTCTTGAAGCTGCAGTCAAAGCAGGTGCACCTTCTGATATTATCGGATGGATTGATATGCCTACAATTGAGCTTACAAACCAGTTAATGAAACATCCTCTGGTCGATACCATATTGGCTACAGGCGGTCCCGGCATGGTAAAATCTGCATATTCAAGCGGCAAACCCGCATTAGGGGTTGGTGCCGGTAACGTTCCTGCTATCATTGATGAATCTGCTGATATAAAAATGGCTGTTTCTTCAATTTTACTGTCAAAAACTTTTGATAACGGCATGATCTGTGCATCTGAACAATCCGTGATAGTCGTAAAAGATGTCTATGAGCAGGTTAAAACTGAACTTGCTTACAGAGGTGCTTATATTCTTGATAAAAAAGAAAAAGAAAAAGTAGCAAAAACAATAATTATTGATGGCAACTTAAATTCTAAAATAGTTGGACAGCCCGCAAATAAAATAGCTGGGATGTCAGGAGTGGAAGTTGCAGAAGATGTTAAAATTTTAGTTGGTGAAGTTAAAGAGATATCTACTCAAGAAGAATTTGCCCATGAAAAATTGTCACCGGTTTTAGCATTGTATGAGGCCAAAGATTTTGAAGATGCTGTTGAAAAAGCTTATCAGCTTGTTGAGCTTGGTGGAGCGGGACATACTTCTGTTCTTTATACCGACGATAGAAAAGAAGATAGAATTAATTACTTTGCAAACCGCTTGCATACTGGTAGAATTTTAATTAATTGCCCGTCATCACAAGGTGCGATAGGTGATTTATATAACTTTAGATTAGAGCCGTCTTTGACACTTGGCTGCGGCTCTTGGGGAGGAAACGCAGTGAGCGAAAATATAGGCGTAGAGCACTTACTAAACTATAAAACAGTTGCCGAAAGGAGAGAAAATATGTTATGGTTCAAAGTTCCTCCAAAAATTTATTTCAAACGTGGAGCAACAGATTTGGCTTTAAGAGAGCTAAAAGGCAAAAAACGTGCATTTATTGTTACTGACAGATATTTATTTAATTCCGGAACAGTTTATAATGTAACAAATGTTTTAGAAGAAATAGGAGTGGATTATCAGATATTTTTTGATGTTAAACCTGATCCTACCATATCTACGGTAAATGAAGCATTGGTTATGGTTAAAACCTATGAACCTGATGTAATTATAGCATTAGGCGGAGGCTCTCCTATCGATGCCGCTAAAATTATTTGGTTAATGTATGAGCGGCCGGAAACCAAATTTGAAGATATTGCAATGAGGTTTTTAGATATAAGAAAAAGGATTTGTCACCTGCCTGATCTGGGTAAAAAAGCCCAAATGGTTGCTATACCTACAACCTCAGGCACAGGATCTGAAGTAACCCCGTTTGCTGTTATTACAGATGATAAGACTCATATAAAATATCCTATTGCAGATTATGCCCTAACGCCTAATGTTGCTATAATAGATCCGAATTTTGTAGATTCTATGCCTGGCGGATTATGCGCTGCTTCAGGTATTGATGCTCTTGTGCACTCAGTAGAAGCTTATGTATCAGCTTTGGCAACAAATTTTACAAATTCAAACTCACTTGAAGCCATAAAATTGATATTCAGATATCTTGTCAGGTCATATAAATCTGGCAAAAATGACCCTGTTGCAAAAGAAAAAATGCATTATGCTTCAACATTAGCAGGTATGGCTTTTGCAAATGCATTTTTAGGACTATGCCATTCAATGGCGCATAAGTTGGGTTCAGCATTCAATATGCCTCATGGAATAGCAAATGCACTTTTGATAAATCAGGTTATCAAATATAATGCTACAGACTGCCCCAGAAGACAATGCGCATTCCCTCAATATAAATTCCCCAGCGCAAAAGCAAAATACGGACAAATTGCTGATGAATTGGGTTTAGGCGGCAAAAATGACGATGAAAAAGTTGATTTGTTAATCCAAGAAATTACAAAATTGAAAAAAGATATTAACATTCCTCTTTCTATAAAAGATGCAGGTGTAAGCGAAAAAGACTTCTATGCAAAATTAGATGAGCTTGTAGACCTTGCATTTGATGATCAATGTACAGGCGCAAATCCTGTTTATCCTTTGATGTCAGAGATAAGAGAAATTTACATCCAAGCTTTTAATGGCGAAATATAGTATTCTATCATATCCGGGGCTAAATTTAGCCCCCTTTTTCTTTACATATTAGTGTTTTTTTTCACATGATAGTGTAAAATGGAACTTAGTTGGATAAAATAATGCAAAAAAGACTATCAGACAAAATAATTAACAGGCTAACTTTATATCACTGCATATTGGTTGATTATATTGAAAAAGAAATGCCGATAATCTCGAGCCCTCAAATAGCGGCTTTACTTCATATCGACGATTCGCAAGTAAGAAAAGATATAAGTCACCTTAATAATACAGGTAAATGCAGAGTCGGCTATCTTGTAAAAGACTTAAAAGAATCGATTGAAAGAACATTGGGATTCGAAAAACCAAAAGATGCATTCATAATTGGCGCGGGGAATCTTGGTTTGGCACTTGCCAAGTACGACAATTTCACAAATTATGGGCTTAATGTTCTTGCTTTATTTGACAATGATCCTTTAAAGGTTGATTTATCGGTGAATGGCAAGCAGATTTTCCACATATCTAAATTGCCGAATCTTGCAGACAGATTAAATGTTGAGATAGCAATAATGACTGTCCCTAGAGCTTTTGCACAGCAGACTGCTGATTATCTTGTTCAGTCGAATATAAAATTTATTTGGAATTTTACCCCGACGGTGTTAGCTGTCCCGGATGGAATTCAGGTTTGGAACGAAAATCTAATGGGTAATTTTTTGCAGTTTACATATGCTATGTTATAGATTGCCTTGTTAAGATTAAGTTTTGTTGTAAATATTAATTATAAGGATTAGACATTTAAGTCTTATCTTGTTAGTATATATTTAAAGTTTATTATTTATAAATTAAGGATTTTTAAAATGAAATCACAATTAAAGTTATTTTCAGTATTCTTTTTAGCTTTTGTTTTGGGGATGAGTGTTAACAATATTGCTTATTCCGGGATTGCACCAAGCAGTTCATTTAAAATAGCAATCGTAGATGTTGCTAAGGTTATTGAAAGTTCTTCAAGTGTCAGTGAATTAAAAAAAGAACAAAAGACTAAAGTTAAGGATTTAATGGCATTTGTTTCAAACGCAAGAGCCGATGTAGCAAAACAAAAAGATGAAAAAAGCAAAAAAGCTTTAGAAGAAAAATATAATAAAGAGTTGATTGTAAGAAAAACCGCAATTGAAAAAAACTATACAGCTAAATTGCATGCAATCAATGCTGATATTACTGCCAACATTGCTAACATTGCAAAGGCAAAAAAATATAATGTAGTTTTGGCCAAATCAACTGTTTTGTATGGCGGACGTGACATTACTCCAGAAGTTATAAAAGTTATTAAATAAAAAACATTATAAAAATTTTAATGGAAGAGTATTATTTAATCTCTTCCATTTTATGTTTTTTGCTCTCTTTTATAGGAAGAGAAAACCAAAATGTTGTGCCATTTCCTTCCTCTGAATTAAAATCGATTTCACCGTTATGAAGGTCAATTATTTTTTTACAAAGGGCAAGCCCTATTCCCGCACCCTCCTGGGTTATTTGTTTAGACGAAGCACCTTGATAAAATAGTTCAAACATTTTATTCTTTTCTTTCGGGTCAATTAATTGTCCTGTATTGTTTATTTCGAAAAGAAACTTATCATCATGAAGATAAGTTATAACTTTTATTTTGCCGTTAATATTTGAAAATTTTACGGCGTTACTGAATAAGTTATAGATAATTTGCCTGAACCTTTTTATGTCTGCTGTAATTATTGTATCGACCAGCTGAATTGATAATGAAAGGTTTTTCTTGTGAATTAAGCTTTCAAGTTGGGCTATGGTTTCATTTATGAGATATTTAGTGTTAAATTTTTCTTTATGAATTGAAATATTGCCGGTTTCTGCTATAGCTGCATCTTGAATATCTTCAATCAGTCTTAGCATATGTTTTGAACAGTTTAATATATTTTGCATGTATTTGTTAATTTGAATTTTATTCAAGGTGTCATCGTATTTTAAAATCTCAGAAAACCCAATAATAGTATTTAATGGTGTTTTAAATTCATGTGAAAGACTTGCTATAAACTCCACCTTATGAGTATTGCTTTGCTTTAACTTTTGGTATAAATCGGCATTTTGAAGTGCCATTGATATATTTTCCGCAATGATTTGTAGGATATTTATTTCTTCAGGCTGTATTTTTTCGGATTCTTTATACAAAAATATAATCCCGAAAAAACTGGAATTATTATTAATTGGGACTATACGGTAATTTTTGTTAAGATTCTCATTTAAATATGTTTTAATTGATTTTGAATATATATTTAAGTCGGGGTTTATAAATTTATTGAGAAAAATATTTTTGTCCTGAATAAATTTATTCATGTAACTAAGTTTATCTGATTCATTTTGAATTTCGCTATATTTTAACTGGAGTTTTTGCAATTCTGTTTCATACGTATAAATACTGCAAATATCAGTATTTATAAGAGTAATTATTTTTGCGCAAATGAGTTTAAGTATGTCATCAATTTCCAGCGTTGAATTTATTGTTTTTATAAGCTCATTGATGACTTTCCATTTTTCTTCATTCTGGAGAAATTTATTAATATATTTGGTGACTTGTTGCTGATAATTTTCAATTTGTTTATTATAGGAGTCAATAAGTTCAGCATCATTCTGCTTTTTTGATTTTTTAGTTTTTCTAAAGTCTTTAAAAAATTCCATGGAGAATATCTTTATTATTGTAGTAGAGAACAAATCAATAATATCACGTAAGGCGGATTTATGCATTAATGTATTTTCCGTTTTGTATAGTTTTAAGTTTTGTACAATTTATAATATTCAGTTATAATTTAAAAAACCAACTTTTAAGAATACGAGGATTAAATGCAAGGAAGGTTATTTGTAATAGCAGGTTGCTCAGGCGTTGGCAAAGGCACTTTAATAAAAAGATTTTTAGGAGAAAATCCCGAAATAAAACTTTCTGTATCTGTAACAACAAGAAAACCCAGAGCAGGAGAGGTTGACGGTGTTAATTACTTTTTTGTGTCCGAAGAAGAATTTAAAAAATCAATAGATAATAATGAGTTCTTGGAATGGGCGCGCTTTAGCGGGAACTATTACGGTACAAAACAAAGCTTTATAGAAAAAGCTCTTCAAAAAGGGGATGTTATAGTTGAAATAGAGATACAAGGCGCATTTCAGGTTAAGGAAAAAATAAAAGATGCAGTTCTTATATTTATTTTGCCTCCTTCCTGGGCAATCTTAGAACAAAGACTCAGGGGAAGAAATACGGAAGATGAAGATACAATCCAGCAAAGGTTAAAGATAGCAAGAGATGAGATTGAGGCTTCTGAAAAATTTGATTATAAAATTGTAAATGATAACATAGATATGGCTATTAAATATCTAAAAGAAGTTTTTAATAAGGAAGGAAATTAAAATGTTATCCGGCAAGACTGTTTTGGTTGGAATAACAGGTGCAATTGCAGCTTATAAGACGATTGAACTTATAAGACTGTTCAAAAAAAATGGCGCAAACGTTAAAGTTATAGTAACTGAAAATGCTCTTGAATTTGTTACTTTAACAACGCTTCAGACGATAAGCGGAAATAAAGTTTATAAGAGTCAATTTGATATTGAGGAATATTCCCCAGAGCATATTTCGCTTGCTGATGAGGCGGATTTGTTTTTGATTGTGCCAATCAGCGCTAATACTATAGGTAAAATCGCAAATGGAATGTGTGATAATCTTTTAACCTCAGTCTCTTGTGCTTATAAGGGACCTTTAATAGTTGCGCCTTGTATGAATACGGGTATGTGGAACAATAGTTTTGTCCAGGAGAATCTGAAAAAGCTTGCTGAAAATGATATAAGAATTATTGAACCCGAGGAAGGTTATTTAGCTTGCGGTTATAACGGCAAGGGAAGGCTAGCAGATATCAATCTGATTTTTGAAAAAGCTAAAGAAATCCTTGTTGGAGAGCAGCTTTTAAAAGGCAGGAAAATAGTTATTACGGCAGGTGGCACAAAAGAAAATATAGACCCTGTACGTTATATCGGAAATTACAGCTCAGGCAAGATGGGGATAGAACTTGCTGATAATGCTTATAAAATGGGGGCTGAAGTCATCTTAATTTCAACCTTTGACATTAGAAAAAATTATAAAGTTACAAAAGTAAATTCTGCTTGTGAAATGTTCGAGAAGGTAAAAGAAAACCTCGAATCTCTTGACAGTCTTATTATGGCGGCTGCGGTATCTGATTATCGAGTTAAGAATATTGCCGAAAACAAAATTAAAAAGGATGAAACTGATAATTTAACACTTGAACTTATCAAAAATCCTGATATTTTAGAATACGCTGCTAAAAACAAGGCCGAAAATCAGGTTATTGTTGGATTTTGTGCTGAGAGTGAAAATTTAATTGAAAATGCCAAGAAAAAAATTATAAAAAAATCTTGTGATTACATTGTGGCAAATGACATTTCTCAAAAAGATATCGGCTTTTCTTCAGACTACAATGAGGTTTTTATAATAGACAAAGAGCAAAAAATTGTGCATATTGAAAAAGATACAAAAAATGTTATAGCTGATAAAATCTTGAGGGTAATTTATGGCTGAAGTATCTCAAATTATAAAGGCAATAGAGGATTTTGCCCCGCTTGAAAAAATGTCAGAGTGGGATAATTCAGGCTGGCAGATTAAGCTTGAGAGCAATAAAACGGATAAAATCCTTTTATCTTTAAATATTGATGAAGATGTTGTGAATCAAGCTGTAAATCTTGGTTGCGATTTAATAATTTCCCATCATCCTTATATTTTTTCTCCTTTGAAAAAAATTGATGACCCAGTTTTAACTAAAACAATCCAAAATAATATACAAATATATTCGGCTCATACAAACCTTGATTGTGCAAGAGGCGGTACAACGGATATGCTAGCCGAAAAAGCCGGTTTTTCAGATTGTGCCGAGCTGAATGAATTTGTCCGTTATAAATTTTTAGATTTTACTGCTGATTTAAACGAATTTTTGACATCTTTAAAAACATGTTTCGATATTAAAAATTACAGGTTAGTCAATAAATCAGCAAAAGAGAAATTTACTTCAATTGCTTTTTGCGCAGGCTCCGGAGGAGGATTTATAAGAGAAGTTTCATTAGAAGGAATAGATTTATTTGTAACCTCAGATGTCAAATATCATGATGCTTTAGATGCTGAAAATCTTATAGTTATTGATGTCGGTCATTTTGAAAGTGAAAAATACGTAAAAGAGATATTTAAAAATATACTGCAAGATAAAAACGTGGAATTATTTATTGCTGATGAAAAAAATATTTGGCAGATTTTGTAAGAATTTTATATTTATAATTTTATTTTTTGCTTTTATGCAAAATACAACTCAGGCATATGAAACAGTGCTTGTGGAGTTTCCCAATGCCGGCTGGCATAAAGTTTTTTACCAAAAAAGAGACCATCAGGTTATCGGGCAATATCTTCCTTCCGGCCAAAGCAGGGACAATTATATTGAGTCGATGGTTTTCCACTCTTATAAAGGAGAAAAAAATAGAAGAGTAACAGCGCTTTATATGCTTGAATATCATATAGGTCAGGCAATGTACAGATACAATGACATGCAGCTTACATATATAAAAAATGATCCCAATGATGCTATTGCAATCTGGTGCAGCGAAAGAGCATCCCAATGCGAGATAGTCCGCTCCACGCAGGGGTTTGAAGGTGTTATTACAATGCATTATATAAATAAAAATCCGCAATATTTTCAAAATATCTGTTTTCAATGGCTCAATATTGTAAGAGGCATAAAACTCTACTACAGTTATTATCGTTGGGATGTAATAATGAATAAGGCAAATACGATTGAATTATAAGGCTTTTATATGCAAATTACAGGCGGTTATTTAAATTCAAGAAAAATTAAAACCAATAAAGATATAAATGTAAAGCCGACCTTATCCAAGATAAGGCAGGGAATTTTTAATATACTTCTTTCTTTGTTAGGTGATTTTTCAGAAAAAAGTTTTCTTGATTTATTTGCAGGAAGTGCGATTATGAGTTTTGAAGCTGTTTCAAGAGGATTTAACTCTGTTGTAACTATTGAAAAAGATAAAAAAACAGCCAGGTTTATAAAAGAAAATTTCAATGAACTGCAGGTTAAACCAGACCTTTTTGTGTTTGATGCAATAAATTTTTTAAAAAAAACAGATAAAAATTTCGATATAATTTTTTTAGATCCGCCATATGATTCCAATCTTTATGATGAATCTTTGAGATTAATCTTAAATAATAATCTGTTGAAATGTGGCGGATTTATAGTGATGGAGCATAAAACAGATAAGATTATAAATGCCGAAGGTTTTGAAATTGTAAAAATTAAAGAATATGGAAGTGTAAAGGTCAGTTTTTTAAAACCCTTGTGATATAAGCTTCTTGACTTTTTAAGCTTAATATTAATTAATACTAAAGGCAAAAATACGGAAATTTATTCAAAAATCTTTTAAAATAAGAATATGTATATTGTCAAAGATCTGAAGGATTTTGAGCTGAATTCACAGCAGCGTATTTTTGTCGATTTTATCAAGGATAAAATAGGCAGCTACTGCAGTTATGAAAAAATTAGTAATAAAAATTACCAACAGTTTTATGCATCAAGGCAGAATGATTTTTTAATTTATAATACTTCAATGCCCTGCGCCGAACCTGTAAGATTGCTCAGAAAAAACTATAAAAGCACATATTAAATGTGCTTTTAAAATGTTATAAACTTTTAATTATTAATCCAATGGGATTACAAGTTTCTGACCGATTGACAATCTGTCAGGGTTGAGTGATGCATTTACTGCTTTAATTTTTTCAATTTTTGAAGGGTCATATTTGCCGTAAAAACGAATTATTATACCGGCTAAAGTGTCCCCGTTTTGAACTGTATAAACTTCAGAACTTGCAACAACGGGAGCAGGTTTGTCAGCAGGTACAATTGAAATTTTTGATTTGTTATTTTTTTTGATTAATTTTGTTTCTGCTTTAGGCATAGGCGTAGTATCCGAAATCAAATCTTCGTTAGAGGCACTTATACTGAGTACGGCTGTCATAAGAAACATGCTTAAAGCTCCAAGTATAAAACCTGTAAGAATATATAATCCCGGTGATTTTTCATCTTTTTGGTTAAGTTTGAAACTTTGCCATAAAATATCTAATTCTTTTTGCTTGCCGGGTCTTTTATAAATCCCGGGAGCACTGTCTGCTGAAAGGTTTTTTTGGGCTTTTAATTCTGCTAAAAGAGCCATTCTTTCACTTGATAGATTTGACCTGTGCAAAGTAGAATTTTTCATTACATCCCTCTAATTGTTTTTTAATAGTAACATGATATATAAGTAGTCAGTATAAAGTCAAGATTTAAGTTTGTTTGTATTACAATACGAAACAATTATTAAAAATTGGATTTAACGATATTATAAAACCGCATGAAAGAATAATTTGCTAGTTATAAATAAAAACCGACAAATAAATTTATCGGTTTTTATTTTAAGGCTATGAATAAGTACAGATTACGCTGCGATTCCGTTTATTTCAGTAATAATATATCTTGCAACCCATTCAAAATCTTTGTTGATTTGGGCAGCTTTTTTAAGATAATCAATGGAAGGTTCACCTATTCTGATTAATATCATTGCTACTATACCTCTGATGCTTCCTTTTAGAATTTGAAGCTGGTTAACAAGCTCAGGGATAGCCTCGTCACCTTTTTTTACAAGCATATTTTCAATTTCGTTTTTGCTTTTGTTATCTGCATTTTCCAATTTAGAAAGTATATTTGTGATAGGTTCTGAATGATTAATGTTTTCTCTTACTAAAGTTGCTGACATTTGTCTCTCCAAATAGATGTCTTCTTTTACATTATTGATTATAAACTGAAAAATTCGCCTTTCCTGATTTTTTAATAAAATCTTTATATCAAAGCTAAAGTTCAATATTAGTAGTAATTTTCGGGTTTTGAAAACAGTAAAAATCTTATTAGAGTGAAAATAATACTAAAAATAAAAATAGTACATTTATATAAGCTGGCTATTATACATTGGGATATTTTATTGGACTTGAAATAGGTTTAAACTTAAAAATATTTCAAAAATAATTCAAGAATTTTTGCGGCCGCAAATATTTAAGAAACAGATATATAAAGGAATGTCTTTTTTGTAATTAAAAAATATAGATTATAAAAAAAGATAATTCCAAACATTCTTATGAATTTCTTTGTATCAGATTCAAATTTGCAGAGCAGGGAAATTTATAGGAATGTAGATACTCAAAACTAAAAAGTGAACATACAATGGTGGCGAATAGTGCTGCGGAAGTATGCGACGCTAGATTACTAGGCTAATGGGGTATTAGAGATGTTAGTTGAAAAATACACGAAAGGCATAAACCAGAGAAAGCAGCTCGAGTTCAAGAATGTGTCGAAAGATATCATGCCTTGGTTGGAGCAGACGGCTCTCGAAAACAATTGCCAGATAGAAAAGAAGGAATGGAAAAGTAAATATAATAGCTATGTTATTTATGATTATGAACCGTTTTGTTCTGACGGATTTGAAATAAATATTACTGTGTCCTCTCACAATATTAACTATCTTTATTTCTTAAGATTCCTCTATGAAAATAAAATAAATGTAATTGAATACTTGAATAGTTGTATAACAAATTAAGGATTACAAATTGCTTATAAAATGATAGACTACTGCATAATTATATGCAGTAGTAATTAATGAGAATACGTCTATTTTAGAGTGTAAGTAACTAAATAATTATATGTTTGACATTGAAAATGGTTGAAATACTAAAAATACTTTAATTTTTTTGCTATAATGAAAAAATGCTTGCGAGTGAACAAAAAGTTTATAGACATTATACGGGATTTTCTTTGGCAGAGGTGCTTGTAACTCTCGTTATAGTCGGAATCATTGCCGCTCTAGTTATTCCTTCAATTGTATATAATACCAAGGATATGGAGTTAAGAAATAAATGGAAAAAAGTTTATTCTGATGTATCAAGAGCCACAATGCTTTTAAAGACTTTAAATGGGGATATTGATTTTAGCTCTGACACATCATTTCTAACAGACTATTCAAAAGTTATGAGCTTTATGAAAGAAGGCAATTTTGCTGATTTTGGAGGTTCATATTATAGATATTATAAGAATTTCTCCGTGGGAACATCGGGGATAGACGGTCCCGCTGCAGTTCTTAATGATGGAGTAGTTATGTTATTTAAAGGAATCGGGGGAGTGGATAACAGCTGCTCAACGCAAATAGGTGATTTGAAAAATATATGTGCATATAGTTATATAGATGTTAACGGCTCTCAAAAACCAAATATGTATGGAAAAGATTTATTTTTCATTTGGATAGTGAAAGAAAACAACGCTTTTAATACTTATGCTGCAGGAAGCCATGGCGACAATTATTCTTGTTCTGAAAATTCCTCTGACGGTACTACCAGTGCCGGCTGTTCTGCATATTTTCTTTATCATGAAACTGGAATCTAATGTTTATTAATCTTGGATTGTAAAGCTAATACATAGGTTTTCTGGTATGGCATATAACAAATTTGCTCATAAGTTTATTTGTTTGTATAATTCTTACGTAAACGAGATTATATAGAGGCAAATGATATCTATGGGCAATTCGCAATGTTATATTGAACTTGAAAAAAAATACGGCGCAAACAATTACAAACCTCTTGATGTTGTTATTAAAAAAGGCAAGGGGATTTGGTTATACGATGTCGAAGGAAAAAAATATCTTGACTGTTTAAGCTCATACTCTGCCGTAAATCAGGGGCATTGTCATAAGAGAATATTGAAAGTCCTTACAAAACAGGCAAAGAGGCTGACATTGACATCAAGAGCCTTTAGAAACGATAAGTTGCCTTTGTATTATGAAAAAATTTGCAAAGTAACAGGGTTTGACAAAGTACTTCCGATGAATACAGGCGCTGAAGCCGTTGAAACCGCGATTAAGGCTGCCAGAAAATGGGGATATGTTAATAAGGGCATAAAGTACAATCAGGCGGAAATCATTGTATGCAGTGAAAATTTCCACGGAAGAACAACTACAATAATAAGCTTTTCGACAGACGAAGATTCAAAAAATTACTTTGGACCTTATACAGAAGGCTTCAAGGTTGTTCAATACGGTGATATTGAAGCATTGAGAAAAGCTGTTAATGAGAATACTGCGGCGATTATGCTGGAGCCTATTCAGGGAGAAGCAGGAATCAAAATACCTTATGAAGGTTATTTAAAAGATATAAGAGAGATTTGCAACAACAACAATATTTTGATGATTTTGGATGAGATTCAGACAGGACTTGGCAGAACAGGGAAATTATTTGCGTATGAGCATGAAAATATTAAGCCCGATGCTGTTCTGGTCGGAAAGGCTTTATCCGGAGGTTTTTATCCTGTTTCAGCAGTATTAGCAAATAAAGGATTGTTAGATGTTTTTAATCCTGGTGAACACGGTTCGACATTTGGTGGAAATCCTCTCGCATGTGCTGTTGCAATGGAGGCTTTAGATATTTTATTTGATGAAAAGCTTATTGAAAATTCAAAAGTTCTTGGTGAATATTTTATAGAAAAGCTTAAAACTATTAATTCTCCTGCAATTAAAGAAATTCGAGGCAAAGGTCTTTTTATTGCTATAGAACTTTTTGTAAAAGCCAGAAGTTACTGCGAAAAACTTATGGCAGAGGGAATTTTGGCAAAAGAAACTCACGCTAATATAATAAGGGTTGCGCCGCCTTTGGTTATAAATAAAAGGCAGATTGATTTTGCTTTTGAAAAATTTAAAAAAGTACTTGAGAGTTAATTCTTGTTTATTAAAAATAAGCCTTTTGGTTAACTGCCTTAAACATTAGATTATAATTAGTTGTATAATTGCCAAGTTATTTAATGTATTGGAAAATTATTTATAAAAGAGGTAATTAACATGAAATTAAATGAGAAAGTAGATGATTTTACTTTGAAAGGAATTGATGAAAAAGGAGAAGAAAAAACTTTTTCACTTTATGATTTCAAAGGTAAAAACCTTATATTATATTTTTATCCTAAAGATAATACACCTGGTTGTACTCAGGAAGCATGCGACTTTAGAGATAATATAAACCGACTTGCATCTAAATCGGTTGTGCTGGGAATCAGCCCTGACACAGTTGATAGCCATAAAAAATTTAAAAAAGATCATGATTTAAATTTTATCTTACTTTCTGACCCGGATAAAACCGTAATTAAAAAATTTGAGGCCTGGGGTGAAAAAAACATGTACGGAAAAATTACAGAAGGAGTTATTCGGTCTACCTTTTTGATTGATAAAGAGGTAATCTTACGGCATGAATGGAAAAAAGTAAAAGTTCAAGGGCATGTTGATGAAGTTTTGGATGAGTTAGGCAAATTATAAAAGGAGTTAGCCATGAGTGAAGATTTTAATCAAAATGAAGAATCCAAAGAAAAAAATATTGAGGCTGCAAATGAACCTAAAAATACTCAGGATAATGACTGGATAAAATATCTCTTAATAACGTTAGGTGCTTTTCTTGGGGCTTTTTTGGCGGTATATTTTGTTGCCGATATGACAATGCACAGGTATTTTTATCCGTCGCGATCCGCAATGTTTTCCCAGCCGTTTTCAAGACCTTGTCCTATTATGATGCCAATCAGCATTGACTCTGATGACGTTGAAATGAAAGAGTTTGGCGACTTAAATAAAAGTATGCTAAGTCCTTTTCCTAACAACAAGGTTAATATAAAGGCAAAACAAGAAGATGATTTCTATAAGATTATAATTGATTTAAAACCGTTTGGGGGAAATGATAAAAATATAATAGTCAATGCTTCTCCTCATTTCGTTTCTATTTCAGGAAAATCAGACAAGCAGGATAAAAGAACAAAGCATTATTTAGCTTTTTCACAAAGTTTTCATTTACCTGAAAAGATAAGTGTAAGAGACATTATAAAAAGAAAAGATGGAAATAAATATATTATAATATTGCCGATTTCTGATTAGTTAAAGCGTCCTTTTGAGAGAATTCCAACTTTTACGGGAGTTATATCCATTAATTCAGGAAAACTTTTTAAAATTGCTTCAGACTCAGCTTCTCTTTTTGCAGCAGCGACGTTAATTGCCTTTAAATTGTCTTCGCTTCTTGCTCCAATATAAGTTCTTATTTTATCGGACATATCCTGAGCTAATCTTCTTAAGTTTTGTAATTCAGGTCTTTGATCGCAAAGTTTTCTGACACAATCTTTTGATGCAAATTCAAAAACAGCTGAATCAATTTGTGAATACAGTATAACCTCATCAGTTCCGGTTAAATCGGAAAGAAGCTTTGTAGGGTTGTCTACACTTAGCCCTGATATGAGATTAACAACCTGTTTTGTAGGGATTTTTACACCGAAAGAAACATTAGAATTGTTTATAGGATTAATTTTCATTTTAATTCCTCTTGCTAATAAGTTGATATGATTATTTTAATATGTACACATAAAATATTTTGTTAAATTAACATAATTTATTTTATTTTTGTTAAGAAATATCACGTAAAACATTCTTTCTTTTGTTATAATCTAAGTTATGGAGAAGGTTTACAATTTAGTTGAATTTGATAAAGTTGCAGAGTTTTTAAGTGAATGCGCAATAAGTGAGCTCGGCAGATTAAGATGCTTGAATTTAATTGTTTTTGATGATGCACAAACTATTAAAAAAGAGCTCGTACTTACAACTCAGGCAAAAAATGTTTTAAATCAGGCTTTAAATCTTCCCATTGAAACAATTAAAGACATTCAGAAAAGTCTTGATGATGCAAAAAAACAGTTAAGACTCTCAGAAACGGAAATATATGATATAGCTGATGTTATAAGGACTTCAAGGCTTGTAAAATTATTTCTTGGCAGGTTATCTTTAGATTTTTTTGAATTATCCGAGCTTAAAAATCCTTTATTTTCAAACAAAGAGCTTGAAGACAAAATTTTTAATATTTTTGATAACACTTTGAGAATCAAAAACGACGCTTCAGTTGAGCTTAAAAGATTGAATCTTGCGTTAAGAGATAATTTATCAAATGTCAAAAAAACAATATCAAAGCTGCTTTCAGATACTACATTCAGCTCTTATCTTCAGGATAATTTGTATACAGAAAGAGAAGGCAGGACTGTATTTCAGGTTAAAGCTGAGTGTAAAAATAAAGTGGCGGGGATTGTCCATGACATTTCCGCAACGAGCCAGACTTACTTTATTGAACCCAGAGAGCTTGTCGGTTTAAATAATAAAATACGTGAAATTGAAATTTTAATAGATTCTGAAATTGAAAAGATATTGAAAGCTTTATCTGTTGAAATCTCAAAATTTTACTATGAAATTTCGGGTTCGTTTAAGCAACTTATTGAGATAGATTTTGTGTTTGCAAAGGCAAAGTATTCGATAAAAACGGATTCTTGCGCAGCGGAGATTTCAGATTGTAAAAAAATAAGTTTAAAAGCGATGAAAAATCCCGTATTAATGAGGGTTAAAGAAAATATTATCGAAAATGATTTTTATCTTGAAAAAGAAAATAATTGTCTTATAATAACCGGCTCAAACACAGGCGGTAAGACCGTTATCCTTAAAACGGTGGGTTTGTTTATCCTGATGGCAAAAGCAGGGCTGCATATCCCTTGTTACGAGGCGAATATTTATCCTTTCAAAAAAATATTTGCCGATATCGGGGATGAACAGAGTATAATCCAGAGCTTGTCCACATTTTCATCACACATGACAAATATAGTTAAGATTCTCGAGCAATCTGATGGTGAGACAATTGTGCTTCTTGATGAAATTTCTGCAGGGACTGACCCTTCAGAAGGAGCTTCTTTAGCGCAGGCAATTTTAGAGTATTTACAAGAAAAAGGAACTTTTTGTATTGCAACTACCCACTATGGTGAATTAAAATCGCTTGCATATTTACATAAAGGCTTTGTGAATGCAAGTGTGGAGTTTGATTTAAACACTCTCTCCCCTACATATAAACTTTTGACGGGTATTCCCGGCAGCAGTAATGCGATTGCTATAGCCGGTAATCTGGGTATAAATGATGAAATAGCTCGAAAGGCAAGAGATATCTACTTTAACAAAAAAGGTACTGATGCAAAAGTTTTGGAAGAATTGCAGCTCGCTCAGCAGCAGCTTTCAGAATCTGCTAAATCCGCTCAAAATGCTGAATATGAAGTTAAGCAGTTAGAAGAAGAATTAAAACAAAAACTTAATGAACTGAAAAAAGAAAAAAAGAAAAATATTAATATTTATAAGAAAAAGTATGAAGGTTTGATTGAATCTGCAAAAGATGAGGTCAAAGAAATTTTAAAAGAAATCAGAGAGGAGAAAAGTGAAAAAATTGCAAGGAGAAGCTTTGCAAGACTTTCAGAAGAAGAAAATAAGCTAAGGGAAGAGTTTTCGTATGACGAATTAAATCTTGCTTCAAAATACCAAGAAATTGACTGGACAAAAACTAAAGAAGGCGATTTGGTTTTGATAAAAGATCTTGACCAAAAAGCGCAAATTGTTGCAATGCCTGATAAAAACAAGAATGTATCTGTTCAAATAGGACTTATCAAAACAAAAGTCAAACAAAATAAACTTGCTGTTTATGATAAATCACTAATTAAAGAGCCTCCTGTCAAAAAATTCGGTTATGGCAAAACATTTACCATTTCAAGGCATGACTTGTCAAATACCCTTGATTTAAGGGGCTACAGGTGCGAAGAGGCTCTTGATACTGTTGAAAATTATCTTGACAAAGCCAGTTTGGCGAATTTAACCCCTGTTTATATTATCCATGGGCATGGAACAGGCGCCTTGAAACAGGTTGTAAGAGATTATCTTGAGAATTCGCCGTATGTAGCCAAATACCGCCCCGGAGAGCCTGCAGAAGGCGGTGATGGTGTCAGCGTAATAGATATTAATTAATCATATTAAGAGATGTTAAATCGAATTATCGTTTCCAAAATATTGCTGTGAGAACCTTTTTGGAAATAAATAATAATTTTGAGAAATCGAAAAGACAAAAATAGTATTCACAAATTTTGTATTATTGAATTTAATGAAATAAAGTCTAAATTTTGCATCGTACAACATGAAAGGAAAAGAGATGAGAGTTAATCCTATTGGTTTTTTAAATTTACAAAATAAGAAATTAAGTCAGACGAAAAGTGATAATACTAAATTCGCAAAAATTGCCGATACTACGATTGCGTTTGTTGCATCAAGGAAAAAATCAAAGCCGACATTTAAGGGTATACTTGGTAAAACAAGCCTAGTAACAGGTGGAGCAGGTTATATAGGCTCTCATACGGCAAAGTATCTGCTTGAAAAAGGTTATGACGTGGTTGTTTTGGATAATTTATCATTAGGAAACAACGGTGCTATAAGACAATTAGGCAAGATAGCTTCGGATTGGGGAAGTAAATTCAAATTTTATTTGGGAGATATTGCCGATTCAAAATTGGTTTCGAAAATTTTCAGAGAAAACGATGTTGACGGTGTAATTCATTTTGCTGCATTTTCACAAGTAGGAGAATCAGTACAAAATCCTTTGAAGTATTATGCAAACAATACAGGCAAAACAACTGAACTGCTTAGAGAAATGCTGGATGCAAAAGTAAATAAAATTGTATTTTCTTCAACAGCCGCTACTTATGGAAACCCTGCTAAAATTCCGATTCAGGAACTTGATCCTCAAATCCCGATAAATCCTTATGGTGCATCAAAATTAATGATTGAAAGAATCATGGATGATGCTGGACAGGCAGAAGGTCTTAAAAGCACAAGATTAAGATATTTCAACGCCGCAGGAGCCAGTACAGACGGGATGTTAGGAGAAGTCCATGAGCCCGAGACCCATCTTATTCCTAATATATTAAAAGCTGCTCATTCTAAGCAAAACGGCGGCTCTCAAGTTCAAACATTTAAACTTTTTGGTACGGACTATCCGACTAAAGACGGCACATGTGTCAGAGATTATATCCATGTAGAGGACCTTGCAAGTGCACATGAATTGGCAATGCAAAGGCTTTTTAAAGGGGGCGATACAAGTTTCTATAATTTGGGCTCAGGCGAAGGCTATAGTGTAAAAGAAGTTTTTGATGCAAGTAAGAAAATTACGGGTGTAGATATTCCAATTCAAGAACTGGGCAGAAGGGCAGGAGATCCTCCAACTTTGTTGGCAGACAATTCCAAAGCGAGAGCCGAACTGGGCTGGGTGCCTCAAAAATCTTTGGATGATATGGTTACTTCAGCCTGGAACTGGGAATTAAAACCAATGTTTGTCCGGGGCTAGGGCTTACTAATACAGATTCAAATCAAATATTTTTATAACAAATTTTATCAATTGTCTTAAATTTGTTTAAATAAGCATGCGTGTTGTATACTGTTAAAAGCAGGTTTTAAGCTCATGGAATTTATTTTGGAAGGATATAATGATGAGAGGGTTAATTTCTAGAATTATATTTTTAACTTTAGGCGGGGTAATTGCGGCATTCGCTCTTGAGGGCTTTTTGGTTCCAAACAGAATAATAGACGGTGGAATCGTAGGTATATCAATAATGTGTAATACCTTAACCGGTTATTCGCTTGGTATTTTTATATTTTTTCTTAACTTACCGTTTTTACTACTCGCAAATAAAAGATTTGGCAAGCCGTTTGTATTTTCAACTTTATATGGAATAAGCATTCTGGCAATTTTTGTAACGTTGTTTCATGGTCAGCAGGTCACAAATGACCTGACTCTTGCAAGTATATTTGGAGGCGGAATTTTAGGGACAGGAGTGGGTTTGATACTCAGAAACGGTGGTTCTTTGGATGGTTCAGAGATTATTGCTATAAGAGCTGCAAAAAAAATCGGGTTTTCAGTTGGTGAAATAATTATGTTTATAAACATATTTATATTTCTTACGGCCGGTTTTTTGTATGGTTGGCGTCAGGCTATGTATTCGATTTTGACTTATTTTATAGCTTATAAATTCATTGATATTGTAATAGAAGGTCTTAACGAGGCTAAATCAGTTATGATAGTGACAGATTATTCTCAGCAGATTGGTCAGAGTATTATGGATAATATGGATATAAGCGTTACCTATATTGATGTTGAGGGTGGTTATTCAGGCGCTAAAAAACGTATTATTTACTGCGTAATTTCAAGACTTGATATAATCAAACTGAAAAAGATAACAAAAGAAATTGACCCTATTGCTTTTATAGCAATTGAAAACGTCCATGAGGTAGAAGGTGTCAGAGTCAAAAAGAAAAAGATTTAATTCACATAAATAATTAGTCAATATTTGTTTATTTTTAAATAAAAACTTTGATAATTTACTATTTTTGATATAAATTAGAATAAAATGAGAAAACAATAAATTATAATTTTTAATACAATCATCTTTTATAAAACCGAAACTACAAAGATGATGTTTTATAGACAAAAGAGAGAAAAGGAAATATGACGGCTAAAACTTCGATGAAAACAAATTACTGCACTGATATAAATAGCGCTAATATCGGCGAAACGGCGACTTTGGCGGGATGGGTTTCAACAGTAAGAGATTTAGGCGGCATTATTTTTGTTGAACTAAGAGACCGTTCAGGTTTGTTCCAGCTCGTTGCAGATCCCAATAAAAACCCTACCGCATACAAGGTTATACAAAAACTGAAAGATGAATATGTCATAAAAGCCACAGGTACAATTACCAAAAGACCTGATGAAACATATAACCCTAAATTGCCGACAGGAGAAGTGGAGATTTATCCTGATTCTGTAGAAATTCTTGCAGAAGCAGCTCTTTTACCTTTTCCGCTTGAAAGTGATGATGTAAATGAAGATTTGAGGCTTAAATACAGATATCTTGATATCAGACGTGAAAAAACATTGAATAATATAGTTTTAAGACACAAAATCGTCACCTCAATAAGAAATTACTTGAATAATCAGGATTTTACGGAGGTTGAAACACCTATTTTAATAAATACAACTCCTGAAGGTGCAAGAGATTACCTGGTTCCATCAAGGGTTCACGAAGGTAAGTTCTTTGCACTGCCTCAATCCCCTCAAATATTTAAACAATTGCTTATGGTAGGTGGTTTGGAAAGATATTATCAAATTGCAAAATGCTTCAGGGATGAAGATTTAAGAGCCGACAGGCAGCCTGAATTTACTCAGGTTGACCTTGAGATGTCTTTTGTTGAACAGGCTGATGTTATAAAGCTTGTTGAAGGTCTGATAAAAGAGGCGTTTAAAGTTGCAGGAGTGGATGTTAACCCGCCTTTTAAAGTTTTAACTTATAAAGAATCTATGGAAAGATTCGGAATTGACAGACCTGACACCCGTTTTGGACTTGAGCTTTTTGATATAACAGATATTATAATGGCATCTGAATTTCAAGCTATTAAAGATGTAATAAACGACGGCGGAATAATTAGAGCCATTAAAATCCCCGGAATTGCAAATTATTCAAGAAAAGAAATGGATGATTTGAGAACACTTGCCATTTCATTTGGGGCAAAAGGATTGGCATCTATTTCTTATATGGACGATGGAACTGCAAAATCTCCCGTGTTCAAATTTTTGACAGAAGAGCAGGCACAAGAGCTAAAAAACAGAGCTCAGGCTAAAGAAGGTGATGTTGTATTTTTTGTTGCGGATAAACCCAAAGTGGTTTTTGATGTTTTAGGAAGATTCAGGCTTCATTTTGGCAACAAACTTGATTTAATTGATAAAGAAGCCCATGACTTACTCTGGGTTGTTGATTTTCCGATGTTTGAGTATTCTGAGGAAGATAAAAAATACGTTTCAGTGCACCATCCGTTTACATCTCCAAACATGGAAGATATTGATAAAATGGAAACAGATCCTGCAAATTGCCGGTCTATTGCGTATGACATTGTTTATAACGGAACGGAACTCGGGGGCGGTAGCGTGAGAATCCACTCGCCTGAAGTCCAAAAAAGAGTATTCAAGGCGATAGGGCTCACTGATGAAGAAATACAGGCAAAATTCGGTTTTATGATTAATGCATTTAAATACGGAACACCTCCGCATGCAGGTCTTGCAATAGGCTTGGATAGATTAGTCGCCCTTCTTGCCAAGACAGATTCTATAAGAGATGTTATTGCATTTCCTAAAAATTCATCCGCAAAATGTCTTATGACAGATGCGCCGGCTGTAGCTTCAGAGATGCAGCTCAGGGAATTGCATTTAAAACTTAATATAAAGCAACAAAATAAAAATTAAACCGTTCACTTTAAAAACGAACGAGAAGGATATGGAAGACATAACAAAAATTTGGGACAATGTTCTCAATATACTCAAAGATGAAATGAGCGAATCCAGCTTTATTCCATGGGTTTTGCCGTTGGTTCCGCATTCTTACAGCGGCGATGAGTTTAGTGTTTTATGCGGGCAATCTCTTGCTATACAGATTCTTAAAAAAAACCACAATGCACAAATAATAAAAGCGCTTGCTTCGGTTTTGGGAAGGGAAGTGGATTTTAAAATAATTTATGATGAAGAACTTTCAAAAAAATTAAAGAAAAAGACGCAGAAAATTAAAAAAGAAGAAATAATTTCACAAATCGAGAGCAATCTTTTTCCGTCAAGATATGACAGTCTCAAGCAGATGCAGTCTTCTTATAATTTAAATTTAAAATACAAATTTGATAATTTTGTAGTAGGTTCAAACAACAAATTTGCATATGGTGCAAGCCTCACTGTTGCAAAAGAACCCGGTAAGAAATATAATCCTCTTTTTATATATGGAGGCTCTGGGCTCGGCAAAACCCATTTAATGCAGGCTATAGGTCATTATATCCTGTATAATTCACCTGAGCTTAAAATAAAATATGTTAAGACTGAAGAATTTGTTAACGATTTAATCAATTCACTTTTTAAGGGGCTTGATAAAAGCTCAAAAATGAACAAATTCAGAGAAAAATACAGAAATGTTGATGTGCTTTTAATTGATGATATCCAGTTTATTGAAGGTAAAGAGCGGACTGAAATGGAGGTTTTTAACACATTTGAGGCGCTTCATAATGCGGGTAAACAAATTGTTATAACATCAGACAGACTCCCGGAAGATATTTCTCTATTGTCAGACAGATTGAAAAGCCGTTTCCAATGGGGGCTTATAGCAGATATTCAGATTCCTGATATAGAAACGAGAATGGCAATTTTAAGCAAACTTGCGGTTGATAATTCATTTGATTTATCGGCCGAGGTTGTTGAATTTTTAGCAAATGTTTATAAAAATAATATTCGTGAACTCGAAGGTGCTTTTAACAGGATAAGCGCATATTGTGCAATAAATGAGGTTGAGGCAAATCTTGAGACGGTTAAAAAAATAATCAACTATTCAGAAAATAAAAAAAATATAACAATAGAAGGAATAATTGATATAGTCGGACAATACTATAATGTATCCGCAGAGGACATAAAAAGCTCTGTCAGGTCACAAAAAATTGCAAATGCAAGGCAGATTGCCATATATCTTTCAAGAGAAATTACACATGAGAGCTTTCCATATATTGCGGACGCTTTTGCTAAAAAACACACGACAATTATGTATTCTTATGAAAAAGTAAAAGAAGAAATGGCATCTGATAATAAATTGGCTGAAGATATAACTAAGTTAAGTAACAAAATTAATCAATAATTTCTTTTATGCTAAAATTATCATTATTAATGCTAAATATGCAGCTGATAGTTAAAAAAATAATATTGACATAAAACAGCTGATTTAAGGTAGGTATGAATTTTACTGTAGATGAAATCGTAAAGGCAACAGATGCAGAAGTTATTAAATCTGCAAAATCTTTAAGGAAACACTCGGTTTCAACAGATTCAAGAAAAACAGAACAGGGCCAAATATATTTACCGTTAAAAGGTGAGAATTTTGATGGTAAAAATTTTATTGAAAATGTACTTGAAAATAGAGCTGCAGGGTACTTTACGGATGATAAAAGCCTGATTTTTGACTCAGCCGAAAATATTTTTTATGTTGAAGATACAAAAGAAGCATATTTGAAGCTTGCAAGCTATTACAAGAATAAAGTTTTGCCCATTACAATTGCAATAACAGGCAGCACCGGCAAAACAACCACAAAAGAAATGCTTTATCATGTTGTTTCTCAGCAGTTTAAAACCCACAAATCTTTGCTTAACCATAACAACGAGATAGGTTTGTGCCAAACGTTGCTTTCTATGCCTTGTGATACTGATGTGTTAATTGCAGAAATGGGAATGAGAGGTATTGGCGAAATTGAACTTCTGTCAAAATATGCAGAACCTGACATTGCAATTATTTCGAATGTCGGGCATGCTCATATCGGAAGATTGGGTTCTATAAAAAATATTGCAAAGGCGAAGTGTGAGGTAACAAAACATCTTCATAGTGAAGGAACCCTGATAGCGCATGATTCAGATGTAATTAAAGAGGAAAATTCTTTTAAGGGCAAGACAATATATTTTAGTCTTAATAGTAAAAGTCTTAAAATACTTGAATTAACACCTAGTATGAGCAAATTTGTATACAAAAATCAGGAATATAAGCTTTTTCTTGAGGGCGAACATAATATTGAAAATGCCATTTCGGTTATTGAAGCTGGCATTTTGCTTGGTATACCTTCTCACACAATTGCAAAAGGGCTTGAAGAGTTTAAACCCATTGAAAAAAGATGGGAGAGTGAAACAATTAAAGGCTTCAGTATTATAAATGATAGTTATAACGCAAATCCTGATTCTGTTAAAGCAGCTTTAAAGACATTTTTAACTCTGTATAAAAAGCCTAAAATCATAGTCCTTGGTGATATGGGTGAGCTTGGGAAAAATGAAAAAAAATATCATCAGGAACTTGGTGAATTTTTAAAAAATTATAAATATGATTATTTAATTACTGTAGGAAAGCTTGCAAAATATATTAAAAATGGTGCGGATGACAAAGTGAAGAGGTTTTCAAATAATAAAGGAATAGCAAAATTTATATTGAAAAAAATGGAAAAAGAAGCAAATATTTTGTTTAAGGCATCACGTTCTATGAAATTTGAAGAAATTATCGAGGAGTTAAAAGCATTATGATATTGATATTGGTGGCAGCCTTGGTTGCTGTAGTTTTATCATTACTCTTGGGGGTAGTATATATAGATTTTTTAAAGAAAAAACTCTATAACCAATACATTAGAGAAGTTGCACCTGAATCTCATATGCAAAAGAGCGGAACTCCTACAACAGGTGGTGTATTTATAGTAGTAGCTACTGTTTTGGCTTCGATTATAGCTCTTTTGATGGAACAAAAACCTACTACAGAGTCATTTATAATTCTATTATCCTTTGTATTTTATATGTTTGCAGGTTTTAAAGATGATATTCAAAAAATTAAGCATAAACAGAATGAGGGCTTAAGTGCAAAAAATAAATTATTTTTACAGATAGTCATTTCTCTTTTACCCGTATTGTATGTGACTCTTATGGGGGAAACTACTCTAAGTGTAGGTAAATGGAGTTTAGATCTGGGTTATTTTTATCCGGTATTCGGAATATTTTTAATTACCGGAGTTTCTAACGCTGTTAACTTAACTGACGGATTGGATGGTCTTGCTGCTTCTAACATCATTTTTGCGATGCTTGCATCTACTTTAATATGTATGATTACAGGCAGGATTGATATGGCAATAACAGCAGCTGCAATTGCAGGTGCAACCGGAGGGTTTTTATTTTTTAACAAATATCCTGCAAAGGTTTTTATGGGAGATACAGGCTCTTTAGCTTTGGGCGGAGTTTTAGGTACACTTGCTGTTATGGGTAAGTTTGAGCTTTGGTTATTGCTGATTGGTTTTGTATTTTTCTGTGAGACTTTATCTGTAATTTTGCAGGTCAGCTTTTTTAAATTAACAGGAAAAAGAATATTCAGAATGAGCCCTATTCATCACCATTTTGAGCTTTCAGGCTGGAAGGAAACAAAAATTGTTAAATTCTTTACGCTTATAACTATATTATGTTGTATTTTAGCGGTAAAATTATTCTGGATATTATACACAGGCTAAAACTTTATGAAAAGAAAATGGTTTGATAAAAAAGTATTAATTTTGGGGCTTTCAAAAAGCGGTATTTCGGCCGCAAAGTACCTTAATTCAAAAGGCGCAGATTGTTTTGTCTCGGAATTTAAAAATGCTGAGGAAAAAGATTTTGATAAGATAAAAGAACTTGAAGGTCTTGGGATAAAAGTAGAAACAGGGGGACACAGTGATGAATTCATCGAAGGTGCTTACCTTGCTATTACAAGTCCCGGGATTTCTCCTTTAAAGCCTGTCTTTTCGAGGTTAAAAGATAAGAATGTTCCTGTTGTAAGTGAAATAGAGCTTGCATATCTTGAAACGACGACACCTTTTATTGCAATAACAGGGACAAACGGTAAAACTACAACAACAGCTTTAACTTCATATATTCTGGAGAAAGAGTATAAGGCTCCTGCCTGCGGAAATATTGGTTTGCCGCCGACTTCTTTAATAGATGAAAAAAATGATTATCTTGTTTGTGAATTGAGTTCTTATCAAATAGAAATGAGCCCTACATTAAGGCCGCAAATTGCTTGTTTTTTGAACTTTACGCCTGACCATATAGAATGGCATGGTGGTTTGGACAATTATTTCAAGGCAAAAATAAAGTTGTTCGAGGACCATAAGCAGCCTGCTTTTTCGGTTTTTAATGCTTTGGATGAAAAAGTTTTTGAATTCGGGAAATATTACAGCGGCGAAAAATATTTTTTTGGAAGAGAGTTTGATGAAAATTGTTGTTATATCAAAAATAATTCAATTTGTTTTAAAAAAGCCGAAGAAGAAGAAATAATAAGCATTTCTGATATAAACTTAGTTGGGGAACATAACCTTCAAAATATTATGTGCGCTGTTATTGTAGCAAAAATTATAGGAATCGATAACGATGTTATAAAAGATGCAATTAAGTCTTTTAAAGCGGTTGAACACAGGATAGAGTTTGTAGCAGAAGCATTAGGTCACAAATTCTACAACGATTCAAAAGCAACGAACCCTGAAGCATCAATAGTTGCATTAAAATCTTTTGAAGGTAAATCAATAACTTTAATTGCAGGAGGACGGGACAAAAATACCGATTTAAAAGAATTTTGCGATATGATAAAAAAATACATAAATAATGTTATATTAATTGGAGAAGCGGCTCAAAGATTTAAAGAAAATCTTGTTGAAAACGGATTTGAGAACATAGCAGAAGCAGAAAGTTTAGAATCGGCTGTTGATAAAGCAATTACTTACAGCGACGAAATAATCTTATTGTCGCCGGCATGTGCAAGTTTTGATATGTATGACAATTATGAGCAAAGGGGAGAAGTTTTTAAGGGATATGTCTTATCACAAATACAGCAGAAAACATATTAGCAGCGGACATGATTCCACAATCATTTCGCCGCCTGATGCAACATTAATTATGGTTGTTTCTTTTTTGGTTGTAATAGGCATTATGGCAATTTTCTCGGCAGGTGCTCCCAAATGTATTATGCAGGGTGAAAATCCGGCTTCTTTTGCTATTAAACAGTTTATCTCTTTAATTTTTGCGGCAATCGGTATGATATTTTTTATGAAATATGATTATAAAAGGCTTGCAGGTTGGGCCGTTCCTTTTGCATGGTTTGTAATTATAATGCTTGCGCTTGTTGACTTTACCCCTTTGGGAGTTATGGTAAACGGCGCAAAACGTTGGATGATGTTAGGGCCTATTCAGTTTCAGCCGTCAGAAATGACAAAGCCGGCGATAATTATGCTTTTAGCAAGCGCATTTTATAAAGATGCGACTATTTTTAATGATTACAAGATTATGAGATATTATTTGCCTATTCTGGTAATGGTATTTCTGGTATTCAAACAGCCAAACCTTAGTATGGTCATACTATTGGGGCTTGTGAGCTTGATAATGTATCTTATAAGCGGCGGTTCTTTTAAGATGATTCTGATGATGGGGGCCAGTGCATTTGTCGGCTTGATGTTTTTGATAAAGCCTTATCAGTTATCACGTTTAAAGATTTGGTTGAATCCTGAAATCGATCCTTACGGAGCAGGATACAATATAATTCAGTCTTTGCTTGCTTTTGCGGCAGGCGGATTATGGGGAGTTGGTTTCGGAAATTCAAAACAAAAACTGGCATGGCTTCCTGAAGGGCATACTGATTTTATTTTTGCTGTAATAGGTGAAGAACTCGGATTTATCGGTTGTTTGCTTGTGATAGGATTATTTTGGACTTTTATGCACAGGGGGCTGATTATTTCTTCAAGATGCAATAATATGTACGGTAAACTTCTTGCGGCGGGCATTTCATTTTCAATAGGCGTTCAGGCATTTATAAATATGTCCGTATCAAGTTCCTTTTTGCCGACAACAGGTGTTCCGCTGCCATTTATAAGCTATGGAGGAACATCACTTTTTGTTTCACTTTGTATGGTGGGCGTTTTGCTTAATATTTCAAGAAAAAGAATTAGGAAGATAAAAACTTATGCAACAAGACCAGTCTAAAAAATATACATATTTTATTTCAGGCGGCGGTACGGGGGGACATATTTACCCTGCTGTGAGCATTGTTCAGGAGCTTTTAAAAGAAGAAGATACGGAAAAGATTTTTTATGTGGGGAATCCAAAAAATTTAGAGTATGAAATTATCGAAAAATATCCTGAAGTGGAGTTTTTGCCTGTAAGCGTGAAGGGGATGCCAAGAAACTTTACGTTTAAGTTTATAAAATGGTTGTGGAATCTGGAGATTTCAACCTGGAAAGCGCTGTATTATATTTTGAAATACAAGCCCGATGTGATTTTTACCACCGGTGGGTATGTAAGCGCTCCTGTTGCCTTTGCCGCAATAATTTTAAAGAAGAATTTTATGATACATGATTGTGATATCCAGCCCGGACTTGTTTCTAAACTTGTAGCACCTTTTGCGAAATATGTTTCGGTTGCGTTTGAGAAATCAAAAAAACGTTTAAAATCTGAAAATATCGTCGTTAACGGAAATCCTGTACGTTCGTCATTTAACGAATATTCTAAAGAAGAAGCAAGGAAAATACTAGGATTAGAAGACAAGTTGACCGTTATGGCAATGGGCGGATCTCAGGGTGCTAATACGATTAATAATTCTGTTATTGAAATTGCAAAATATCTTGTCGAAGATTTGAATTTACAGCTTATTATTCAGACAGGAAGAAAAAATTATGCTGATATTCTTGATAGGATTTCTCAAATTTGGCCTGAGAATGAGGATAATAAATCACTTGTAATAAGACCATATTTTGATAATATGGCAATTCCTTTAAATGCGTCTGATATTGTAATCTCAAGGGCAGGGTCCTTGAGCTTGTCAGAAATAAATTCTTGCGCTTTAGCATCAATATTAATTCCGTATCCTTATGCAGCAGCCGACCATCAACGCAAAAACGCAATAGAGATGATTGAAAATGGTGCAGCTTTATATATAGAGGATGATGTGTGCTCTCCGAATAAGATTCTATCAGCGATTAAGTCATTAATTGATAATCCTAATAAACTCAAGTCAATGAGTGAATCCTCAAGATTGCTCGCCAGGCCGGATGCTTCAAAGAACATAATTAACCAATTAAAAAGCGTAGCTAAATGATATCTGATTATCGAAAAGCTGTTGATATTTTGACTTCTCAAGGAAAATTTCATATTTGCCTCGGGTTAGAGCGTATTTCAAAAATTCTTGAATTGCTTTCTAATCCCCAAGACAAACTTAAAATAATTCATGTGGCAGGTACAAACGGAAAAGGTTCTGTTTGTGCAATTTTGGCTAATATATTAATGAAGCAAGGTTATAAGGTTGGATTATATACCAGTCCTCATATTTTTGAGTATACAGAGAGAATAAAAATTGATAATAATGACATCTCAGAAACCGATTTTTCTTTATATATATTAACAATTTGTAAAATTGCGCAACAAAACGACATATACTTAACAGAATTTGAAATTTTAACGGCTGCTGCATACAAATATTTTTTTGATAATAAAATTGACATAGCCATTGTTGAGACAGGTCTCGGAGGCAGGTTAGATGCCACAAATGCCTATAAAAACAGTCTTTTTAGCATAATTACCTCTATTTCGATAGACCATGTGGATAGGCTTGGAGATTCTGTTGAAAAAATTGCCTTCGAAAAAGCAGGAATAATTCGCGAATCTAACGCTGTGATTGTATCAGAAGATAATCAAGGATATGAAATATTAAAAAGTGTCGCAGCCGAAAAAAAATCCATGATTGTTACCCCAAAAGCTATATCTAGACTTAGTTTTGAAGGCAATAAAAACTATGTTTATGTTAATAATAAAAAATACGAATTTTCACTTTTAGGATTATGGCAAGAAAAGAATTTAAATTTAGTATTTGAAGCAATAAATCTTTTAGATATTTTAGGATTTAAAATATCTGAAAACGCAATTATAGAAGGCTTAAAGACTGTTAATTGGCCTTGCAGATTTCAATATATAAGAGAAAAGAATATTATCATAGACGGGGCACACAACTATGATGCTGCAAAGCAGCTATTATCCAGTATTGACTCTTATTTCCCAAATTATAAAAAAATCTGGATATATGGATCACTAAACACAAAAGAATATCAAAAAATAGCGTCATTACTGTTTAAAGAAGATGATCAAGTATATTTTTATAAATTTGATAATAAAAATGCAATAAGTTTAAAAGATATTGAAAGTTGTACAAAAAATAATATAATTGAATGTAATTTACCCGAATCGGAAAATATATTAAATTATTATTGCCCAAATTCGCTCAAAATAGTATCAGGTTCTTTCTATATGATGAAAGAATTATTTAAAAAACTGTAATTATTGTACTTAAATATGGTAAATATTGCCTAACTGGATAATATATATTCAAGTTTTAAACATTTACTATTAGTTTTGTGAATAACATTCAAATTTTATTCAATATATAAAGTAACAGGAGTAAAGCATGGTAGTAGCCCCAATTGAGCAAGATATAATCAGAGTTGTAATAATCGAAGATTATAAGTTAACAAGAGTCGGTTTAAGATCTACATTAAATGAATTCGATCAGATTCAGGTAGTAGGAGAGTCAGAAGATGCAATTAAGGGGTTAGAAATTATAGAAAGAGAAAAACCCGAAGTTGTATTAATGGATTTGGGTTTGCCGGGCATGAACGGACTTGAAGCCACTCAGAAAACAAAGGAAATATCCCCCAATACAAATGTAATAATCCTTACATCGCACGAAAGAGGTGAAGAAGTCATTGCTGCATTGGGTTCAGGTGCCTGTGCATATTGTTTGAAGGATATAGATCCAAAAACTTTATCACAGGTTATCAGAAACGTTGCAAAAGGCGCTTGCTGGTTAGATCCTGCAATTGCCAAAATGGCTTTGAACCTCTTCCCCAAGCCCGAAAACACAAGTCTTTTGTCTTCGGCTGAATCAACTGATGCAAGAGCTCAGCTTACAGAACGTGAGCTTGAGGTATTAAAACATCTTGTAAAAGGGAAAAGCAATACAGAGATTGCAAAGGAGCTTATTGTAAGTGTGCATACCGCAAAAGCGCATGTATGCAGTATCTTGCAGAAATTATGTGTGGATGATAGAGTCCAGGCAGCAGTAAAAGCCATAAAAGAAAATATTATTTAACTGATTAATGTTAATACTAAACACACTACGGAAGGTAATCCCTTCCTTTTTTTTGCGCTGTTTGTTGAGCTATTATCCCGAAAATGTAATTTGTATTTTTAGAATTATAAAATCCGTTTTCATTTAATATTTCAATTATTTTATCTTGGGAAGGGTAGGTGGAAAGACTTTCTGCAAGATATTGATAGGGTGTTTTGTTTTTATTAAATAGCTTTCCAAGAAAGGGAATGACTCTGTTAAAATAGTATCCATACAAAAATTTAATTATTCCATTTGGTTTTCCTAAATCTAATATTGAGATAATACCATCAGGTTTCAAAATTTTTTGAAAATTATTAATTGCCAAATTTATATCAGGAAGATTTCTTAGCCCAAAACTAATAAAACATATGTCAAAGCTGTTTTCTTTAAATGAGAGGTTATTAATATCAATCTTTTTAAATTCGATGTTATGCAAATTCTTTGATTTATTTTTTGCAATTTCAAGCATTTTTTCTGAAAAATCAATGCCTATAACATTAGAATTTTTATATTTTTTAGCCAGTAATATTGCAATATCCCCTGTTCCTGTGCATAAATCCAGAATTTCCAGATTATCTTTGTATTCCAGTTTATTTACGGCATGCTTTTTAATATTCTTATGCAAAAAAAGTGACATTAAATTGTTCATAAAATCATATTTACGGGAAATATTATCAAATAAATCATTAATCGAAGGGGGATTTTTTTTGTCGTACATAAAAGTTATTATACCAGAATATGCCGTTTAAATTAACTAAAGTTGGCATTTAAAATGTAATAAAAATTAAGTATACTCTTTACAATTAATCGGGTTTTTATTAATATAGATATACTCCTATGGAGGAGTGCCAGAGCGGTTTATCGGAGCGGTCTTGAAAACCGTCGTACGTGACGAGCGTACCGTGGGTTCGAATCCCACCTCCTCCTTTTTCGAGTCAAAGGGATTAAGTATTGTCTAAAAATTTTATAGAACACTGGCAATATGAAGCATTTATAAATACAATTTTATAGAGAGCTAGGTATTAAGAAAGATTATGCTAAATCTCAATAAAGATTTAAACAAGCAGGAATGGGACTATGAGCAATGATTTAAAAAGAACACTGACACTGCCTGATTCAATTTCAATAGTTGCAGGGTCAATGATAGGTTGTGGTATTTTTATAGTATCGGCAGAAACCGCAAGACTTGTTAATTCAGCATTTTTATTGCTCGTGGTGTGGATAGTCGCAGGGTTTGTCTCTTTAATGGGTGCTTTGGCCTATGGTGAGCTTGCTGCTAATATCACTGATGAAGGCGGTCAATACATGTATCTTAAAAAGATATATAATGATTTGACGGCATTTTCATATGGATGGACTTTGTTTTTGGTAATTCAGACAGGTTCAATTGCTGCGATTTGTCTGGCATTTGCTAAATTCTTAGGTATTCTTGTTCCTTACATAAGTTCTACAAATTATTTATTTCAGCTTGGTATTTTTCACCTTTCCACAGTGCAGGTTGTTGCATTATTCGCTTGCGTAATACTTACATACATTAACGCAAGGGGAGTTGAAAGTGGAGTCATAACGCAGAATATTCTTACGGCAACCAAAATTTTATCTATGGTTGCAATTATAGTATGTGGAATATTTTTCGGTATGAATTGGGATGCAATTCACTTGAATTTTCCTGCAGGATCAAACGTTATACATTTCTCAGATATTCACGTTATTGCTTCTGCTACAGTAGGTGCATTGTTTGCTGCTATAACCTGGAATAATTTGACTTTTATTGCAGGTGAAATTAAACAACCTGAGAAAAATATTCCAAGAGCAATGGTCTATGGTGTTGGGCTGGTTTTAATCCTTTACTTACTTATAAATGCTGTTTATGTTTATACAATTCCTCTTGATGCGATTAAACACGCTCATGAAGACATTGTTGCATCGGCCGTTATGGGTGCAATATTTGGTAAAATAGGCAAAGATATAATTGCTTTAATAATTATGATTTCAGCATTTGGCTGTGCTAATGGGATGATTTTAACAGGCTCAAGAGTATATTATAAGATGGCTAAAGATAGATTATTTTTTAGAAGTCTTGCCGCTATAAACAGAAGAACAAAGGTGCCGGTAAATTCACTATGGATGCAATGTTTATGGATATGCTGCCTGATTTTATTTGTAGGTAATTACAACAGGCTTTTGGACTTTGTAATTTATATAAATATGATTTTTTATGCTATCACGACTTGCGGAATATTTGTTTACAGGAAAAAATTCCCCGATGAACCTAAAATATTGAGAGTAAATAATTTCTTCCCGATTGCATTTATACTATCAAGCGTTTATATTATAATTTCTTTAACATTCGATAAGCCGAAATTCACTTTGCCAGGTTTATTAATCACTCTTGCAGGATTTCCTGTGTATTATTTTTGGAACAAGGCAAAAGCAAAGGCTGCGAAAAAACTTGAACAAAAAGCGCAAAAAAGCTATTATGTTCATAAATAATACAAAATAGTGGAGCTAATATGTTAATAGAAGAATTGTTGGAGCTTACGGTAAATGTTGGCGCAAGTGATTTGCATATATCAAGTGAGTTACCTCCTATTATAAGAGTTGATGGTAATTTGATAAGAACTGAGCACCCGACCTTGACCGCAGATGATGTTGAAGCTCTAATTTTTCCGATGTTAAGTAATGAACAAAGAAGAACCTTAGAACAAGTCTGGGAACTTGATTTAAGTTATGGTATCCATGGTCTTGGCAGATTCAGGGTGAATGTCTATAAGGATAAAGGCAGTTATGCTGCTGCGTTCAGAGCAATTAACAGTAAAATACCTGATTTTTCAAGTTTGGGTTTAGCTTCTGTGGTAAAAGACATTACAGAAAAGCCAAGAGGTCTAATACTTGTTACAGGTCCTACCGGAAGCGGTAAATCAACTACGTTGGCTTCTATGATTGATTATATTAATGAAAATCGTGCAGAGCATATACTTATAATTGAAGATCCAATAGAGTATGTCCATTATTCTAAGAAAAGTGTCGTGCATCAAAGAGAATTGGGCCAGGATACAAGGTCTTTTGCAAACGCACTAAGATCTGCTTTAAGAGAAGATCCTGATATTATACTTGTGGGTGAGATGAGGGATTTAGAAACTATATCTTTAGCTCTTACAGCAGCAGAAACAGGCCACTTGGTTATGGGAACTCTTCATACTTCATCAGCAAGTCAAACAATTGACCGTATTATTGATGTTTTCCCTGAAAACCAGCAGCAGCAGATTCGTATACAGCTCTCAAGCAGCTTAATCGGAGTATTTTCTCAAACATTATTGCCGAAACTTGATGACGATGGTCAGACAAAAAAAGGTCGTGTGATGGCACAAGAGATAATGATTGTAAATACAGCTATTGCAAACTTAATAAGAGAAGGAAAGACAGCTCAAATATATTCTGCTATTCAGACAGGCGGTGCTGTTGGGATGCAAAGTCTCGAAGCAGCTTTAAAAGAGTTGTATTTAGGAAATAAAATTACTTTAGAAGACGCTTTATCTAAATCCCAAAGACCTGAAGAATTTAAACGATTAGCAAATTTAATACGATGAATTGTGATAAAACAATATAGCAATTATCAAATCTGCAATAAGAAGGTAAACAGTTGATTTAATTGCGGCTTCGGTTGTGGAAATCCCTACGTTTTTTGCCCCGCCTTCTGTTGTATATCCTTGGGTGGCACATACTACAGTTATCAAAATGCCGAATATGCAACCTTTTAAAAGACTTACATAAATGTCTTTTGTGTTTATCCAGAGCCATACCGAGTTCATATATCTGTTTGGATGCAAGCCTATCGAAGCATAAGAGACAATCATACCACCTATTATGCCAAATAATTCTGCAAGAATAATTACCATAGGAACAGTAATAGCGGCAGATATGACTCTTGGTGCAAAGTAATAACCGATGGGGTCAACTTTAAGTGTTTTAATTGCATCAACCTGTGATGTAACTTTCATATTTGCTATTTCAGCGCTTATTGCTGTACCTGCTCTTGCGCTTATTGCAAGGGCTGCAAATCCCGGCGCTATTTCCCTTATGAGCGCTACAGCAAGAAATCCCCCGACATAGCTTTCAGCCCCGCTTAGTAAAAATTGTTTTGATACCTGCAGCGAAATTACAACAGCCGCAATAAACACTATGGTAAGCGCAATAGGCAAAGAATCGTAGCTAATCATTGCAGCTTTACTTATGACAGCACTAAATTTTGTGTTTCTGTCAAAAATGTATTTTAAAGTAGTAATAAGATTTTGAACGCAAAGTCCTAGAAAATCAATCATATATTGGTGTGCACCATTTTTTATATTTTTCAACTTTACCTTTGACGACATCAAAATAAAGTTTTTGAAGTTTTGTTGAAATTTCACCTATTTTTCCGTCGCCGAGTTCTCTGTGGTCAATTTTTACTATAGGGCTTACTTGAGCACCTGTACCGCAGTAAAATGCTTCATCAGATATATATAATTCTGTTCTGTCTATTTCTCTTTCAATGGTTTCTATGCCAAGTTCATTTTTAGCTATTTCCATTATGGTATTTCTTGTCACCCCGACAAGGATATTGTCTGTAGTTTTTGATGTCACAAGCTTTCCATTTTGGACAAGGAAAAGGTTCATCGCAGAGCCTTCTGTAACATGCCCGTCAGGCGAAAGTACAATTGCATCATCAAATCCTGATAGTTTTGCATCGGTTACGATTAGAGCTGTATTTGCATAACATCCTGTAATCTTTGCTCTTGGTGGGATTGCGTTGTCATCTGACCTTCTCCAGTTTGATACACAGACATTTAATCCTTTTGAGGTATCTATGTAATCGCCCAGAGGTATTGTAAATATCAAAAATGAATCAGGATTGTCCAGTAAACCGGGTCCGATTTTCATAGCACTTTTATAAATTTGTGGTCTTAAGTAGGCATCAGTTTTGTAGCCGTTTTTTTTCAAAAGTTCTTTTGCAATTGATAACATTTCTTCAACAGAATATTTACAATGCATGTGCATAATTTTTGCGCTTCTTAAAATCCTTTCAAAATGTTCTTTCATTCTGAATGCGTACATTTGGTCTTCTTCTTTGTTATAGTAAGCTCTTATACCTTCAAACACAGAAGTGCCGTATAAAAAAGCATGATTTCTGACAGGGATTGTAGCTTCTTCAGCTTTAATGTATTCTCCATCCATAAAAACATATTCTTGTGTCAATTTTCTACCTCCTGAATTCCTCGTAAAACCATAAGTTAATATTAGCATATAAAAGAAACATGCAGTATTAACTTAATTATTTTTAGTATTAATTATTTTCAATTTTTTTAAAAACTTCGCTTTTATCGTCTTTTAAATTTTTCTGAAAAGACATGAAGTTTGGATTTTTATAAGGTTGATAAGATTGGTCTTTTGCAGCTACAGTAGCTGTAGATGTCGCATTAGCATCTTGAACACTTGCAGGCTGAGGTTGAGAGCCTTGTTGAGCTAACTTTGCGGCTTCTCTTTCTTTATATTTCTTTTTTGTTATACTTTCATTCATTTTGGGAATGCAAATGCCTAGGAATAAAGGAACTATAAGCATCATTGAAAGGAAGTTGAATCTGCTGTTCATTGCTTTTGCTTTTCTTACGAAAATATTATTTGTATCAGAGAATGCTTCTATAATATTTTTAACATGCTCATTTTCTTTTCCTGCTTTTTTAATTGAATCAATAATTGTTTCGTTGGTTAATTCTTCATATTTACCGGGGCAAAGTTTTTGAATAGCTTTTTTTGTATTTTCATCAAAGCTGAATAATTTTTTCAAATCACCTTTTTTACTATCAATAAATTCACAAAATCCAGCAAGTCCTTTTTTATAATTATCAAGCTGGCTGTATTTTGATACTATTTCTTCGCTTGATAGAATTCTAACACCTTTACAGTCTTTAGGTTTAAGATAATTAATGAGCTTTTTTAATCCTGTTTCTTTTTCAAAATTTTCGGGTTTTGTTGTCAAAACAAATCCTGATTTTTTTTCATTGTTTTTTGAAAAAGCATTATTAATAGCATTAGCGCCGAATACAATGGTAGCTTCCGAGATTAAATCTCTTCTTAGGATTTCTTCTTTATCGTATTCACTTTGTGCTTGAATTAATCTTGGAACAAGAACTCCGCCTAACATTGCAGTAATAAGTATAGCAAAAGGCATATTAAAGCTTGAAAATTCAATAGCCTTAGCAAAGCCTTTCTTGCCGCCATTAATAATTGAATGGCTCATTGTCGCCATAGAGCCGAAAGAAGGCTGCTGTTGATTATTTTTGTAATTATATTTAGGAGTTATTCCGATTCGATTTACTAACATTTTTCAGTTGCCTCCTTTTGGTTTTTTACACCTTTTGAAGCAACAGGAGGAGCACCGTCAAGTCCTCTTAAAGCAGGGTCATCTTTGCTTATATTATATAGTTTAGGAATACATGCCAAAAATCCGATTACGGCTGCTGACATTAGGATATTTATTCCAAAGCGTTGACAAATTCTTTTATTATTAAAAGAAGATATAAAGTCACTTATAGCCTTGCTGTCTGTTGGTATATTATTTTTAAAGAATTTTGTTGTTTTTCCGACGGCATCATCAGCGTATTCCATAATATTTTTAATCATATTCGAAACAGGCATTGTGATTTCTCCATCTGCAGCTTTTATTGTTGCAGTGTAGAAATTTTGTCCCACATCATCGATAGAGGATTTTCTAAGGTTCATAAATGTTTCGACTAATTTATCCATAGAATCTTCAAAGTATTGTGTGGTTTTAGTTCCTTTTAATTTTTGCATAAAAGGTTTATGTTTAAGTGTTTCCAACGAAATCAACTGATTAGCCATTTCATTTGCTTTTTGGTTAATGGCTTGTTTAGACTGATTTGTGGAAGATGTAAGCATGTTTTTAAATGCATTAACGTAGTACTGTTTTTTTATAGTTTTAGGATTTTTAAGATTTGCGGGTTTTGCAGTTTTTTCAAACAAACTGCCAAGTTTATGTATCGAATTAGCAGGAACATTGGTTGCTTTACCTATTAAGCGTTTTGTTCCAAAAAGAATAGTTCCGGGTATGACAAACATACTTGGACCGGTTGTAAATTCTCTTATAGCTTCTTTAAGAGCAAATGTTTTATTTTTTTTGCCATGGGCTTCTTTTGAATTTCTTGTAAGACCTGTAATAGGTCGTGGAAGATTTGTGCCGAGCATATCTTGCATTGTGAAAGAAGCGAAAAGACCGCCCCTGTCGATTGCATCCATAACTGCTATTACTGTATTGTCAAATCCGCCTTTGAAGCTTTGGTTATGCAGAGTTTTAAAGTTATTATTTATTTTTGATTTCGGCGATTGTGGTGATATTGTTTGAACTTGCATAAAAATCTCATTTAATTATTTCTTTTTTTTATAATAGTGGTCAATATAATAAATTGCTTGAAATGATTGCGATATTAATAATTTTTTACAAAAAAAACATTAAGTGTATCTAGTATACTTATTAATAATAAAACTTGCAACCCAAAGTATATCTAATTTCAACATATATTTACAAAATGTTGTATTGCATATATTATTTAGAATGTGGTTGATTTAAGTGTTTGAGGGAAAATAAATGAATAAAATTTTTATCGCTGATATTAAAAATTACGAAAATCAGGAAGTTACGCTTAAGGCATGGCTTTATAACAAACGTTCAAGCGGAAAGCTTCATTTTTTACAGCTTAGAGACGGAACCGGAGAAATTCAGGCGGTGGTATTTAAGGGTAATGTTTCTGATGAAGTATTTGAGCTTGCGGATAAAATCACACAGGAATCTTCTGTTGAAGTCAAGGGAACGGTAAAAAAGCATGACCGCTCAAAAATTGGTTATGAGCTTGATGCTGTTGAGGTTAAGATTATATCTGAGGCGGTTGATTATCCTATAACACCGAAAGAACATGGCACGCATTTCTTGATGGAGCACAGGCACTTGTGGCTAAGGTCTTTAAGACAAAAAGCGATATTGAGAATCAGACACAGAATAATCAAATCCGTAAGGGATTTCTATGATAACAAAGGATTTACCCTTGTAGATGCTCCTATTTTTACGCCAAATGCCTGTGAAGGCACTACAAATCTGTTTGAGACAGATTATTTTGACACAAAAGCTTATTTGACACAAAGCGGTCAGTTATATATGGAAGCTGCTGCTATGGCTGTAGGTAAGGCATATTGTTTCGGCCCTACGTTTAGGGCAGAAAAGTCCAAAACAAGGCGCCATTTGACAGAATTTTGGATGGTAGAGCCTGAGGTTGCATTTTTTGATATAAATGACGATATGGATTTGGCGGAAGAGTTTGTGGAATATATTGTTCAGCAGGTTCTTGAGCATAACAGGGATGATTTGGAGGTTTTAGAGCGAGATATTACAAAGCTTGAGAATATTAAACGTCCGTTCCCGAGAATCAGCTATGATGAAGCGATTGAGATTTTGCATAAAAAAGGCAATGATACTCCATGGGGAGAAGATTTTGGCGGCGATGAAGAGACTCTTATTTCTGAAGAATTTGATAAGCCGGTTATGATACATCATTATCCTATGGTTGTTAAGGCATTTTATATGAAACAGGTCGGTGATAAAGCGGCTTGTGTTGATATGATTGCACCTGAAGGATATGGAGAAATTATAGGCGGTGGCGAGAGAGAAGATGATTTGGATAAATTAAAAGCTAAAATCGAAGAACATGGGCTTTCTGCAGAAATTTTCGATTGGTATCTTGATTTACGCAAATACGGTTCAGTGCCTCATGCGGGTTTTGGACTCGGTATAGAAAGAACCGTAGGCTGGATTTGCGGTCTTCACCATGTAAGAGAGACCATACCATTTCCAAGATTGATGGATAGAATCAAGCCTTAAAAATTGTTTAAAATAAATAAACGAAATTTAAGTTTCTGTTTTTCCGGAAGCTGCTATAATACTATGTGTAGTTAAATTAAAGAATGGGGATATTTATGAGCGCTATGGCAAAAGATTATTACAAACAGGGGTATTCTTGCTCGGAGTCTATAATTAAATTTGCAATTGATAAAGGATATGTTCCTTCTGAACTTTTACCTGTGGCAACTTCTTTTTCGGGCGGGATGTCATCAGGATGCTTGTGTGGAGCTGTGGCAGGTTCACAAATAGTTATCGGATGCTTATACGGCAAAGATGAAAAGGATTCTAACGGACAAAAAGCGAGAGAACTTGCGAAAAAGTTTATTGACGAATTTAAGGCAAAGAATAAAGTTACCTGCTGTAAAGCTTTGACTGTGGGTTTAGAGTTCGCTTCACCGGAAAGAAAAGCCAATTGCACAAGACTTGTCGGTGAATGTGAGGAAATTTTAGGCTCTATAGTTGAAACAGCTAAAGAGGCAGTTTTATGAAAAATTTTATATATCATAACCCTACAAAGATAATTTTTGGTGAAAATACAATTTCTCAAATAGGAGAGGAACTAAAGGGCAAAGTTAAAAAAGTTCTTTTAACCTACGGAAAATCAAGTATTAAAGCTAACGGGACTTATGATAAAGTCGTAAAATCTTTGCAGAATAATGGTATTGAATGGGTTGATTACTCTGGAATCCAACCGAATCCATTATTGTCACACGCTCAGGCAGGTGCAAGTCTTGCCCAAAAAGAAAAAGTTGATGCAATCCTTGCAGTGGGGGGCGGAAGCGTAATTGATGAAAGTAAAGCGATAGCACTTGGTGCATTATATGAGGGTTGTATCTGGGATTTTATCCTGGGAAGAGTAAAACCTGAAAAAGCTCTCCCTTTATATACAATTCTTACAATCCCGGCAACGGGTTCAGAGATGAATATGGGTCTTGTTTTAACAAATGATGAGACTTTAGACAAGTTTGGCTGGGGGAACCCTGTTTTATCACCGCTTGTTTCCATATTAGACCCGACGCTAACTCTTACTTTGCCTGAAAATCAGACTGCTTTTACAAGTGTTGATATAATTGCCCACTCAATTGAGGCTTATTTTACAAAAGAAGACAATGATACGCCATTTTTAAACGGGTATGTCGAAAATCTTGTTAAAAGCGTTATGAATTCGACAAATAGGCTTGTTAAAAATCCTAAAGACCTAAGCGCAAGGTCTAATTTAATGTGGACGGCGACTATGGCATGGAATGGTCTTAACCACTGCGGTGTGGGAAAGTTCTATTTAAACAATCATCAGCTTGAACATCCGATAAGCGCTTTATATTCTTTAGCCCATGGAGAAGGTCTTGCAATACTGATTCCTGCATGGATGAAACATTTTTCGAAAGAAAAAGAACAAAAACTGTCTCAATTTTTTGAAGCAATCTTTGATAACAGCAATGTTGAAAAAGGTATTTCAGAATTTGCTCTCTGGTTTGAGAAAATCGGTGCACCTTCTTCATTTAAACAAGCTGGTATATCCGAACCTGATATTAAACGTCTTGTTGAACTTGCACTTCGCTGCGGAGAGCATAGAGGCTCAAACCTTACTCAGGAGCAAATTACAAATATATATATGTTGGCGAAATAATCTTGAGAATTTTGGATTTTAGTCTAGCAATATATTACTGAAACCGTCATTAGCTTTGATTTTTCTTATGGTTTCCAAAATCAAAGGAGCCTTTGGGCTGTTTAATAATTTTTCAATAGCGTCGATAGCTTCTTCAAGTTGAACGTTGCAAGTCATATTAGTACCTTCACTTATCCTACCCTGTATTTCAAGTCTGTAATAAGAATAAGATATTTTATGGTTTAGCGCATCATATGAAAAAATGAAAATTATCCGGGCCTTTTGATTGTAAGTACAAGATCCTGTGGATAAACTTCTTCAGTTTGTCCTAAAGCACCATTTACAATGAAGAAATCTACTTTATCACCTTTTCTGACTTTTAGGTCCTTAAAGGGGATACTTATCTCAATTATGTCATCAAATGCATATTTAACATTGTGAGCAAGCTGCATTGCCCAGAGGTTGTCTTTGATTGCATACGAAAACTGAAGCGGAAAACGGGATTCTTTGTAGAATGTAAGTTTAATTTCATTTGTATATCCGTCTTTTACAATCGGGAATATATAATCAGGTTTATTTACGGTTCTGATTGGAGATGTGTGCATTGAATTTTCACTGTGTGTTTTCAGGTAAACATATATCTGATAAACAGATTTAAAGTGTCCTTTTGTATCAAGGATATATTTATTTATATCAAATCTTAGATAAAGATTGTCTTTATCGCATCCGAAGCAGATTTTATTAAACAGTTTATTATCATAATTGGTAGGGCCAGTAGGTATATCAATACATCCCGCATATACCCACTCATCGTTAAAAGTTTCTTTTCCGTTTATAAGGGGTGATATTTCTCTTTTAGGAGCTCTGGATGGCTTACCGAGAAAAGATATCAGGGGTGTTTCAAGATATTTTGGAACTTTTTTTGAAAGAATAATATAAATATTCTTCAAATGCTCTCTGAATAAATAATCAAAAATATGGTCCTGACCTGAATCGTTAGGTTCTCCATACCACCAGAACCAGTCGCTGCCCTGTGCTATATAGAGTTCTCTTCTGGCGAAAGCCAGTTTATCCTTATCTATTTCTTCTTTTTCAAATTCCTTTAAATCTTCATGAGTTTTATTTAAATAGTACCAGGCTAAATTTTTGGTAGGTTCTGCTATCCAGAGCTGAAAATCTCTGTTTATCCAAGAGCCGGGGGATAGTTTTTCTAAATGTTTAATCGAATTATTTTTTTCTATGTAATCGCTTACAAGAACAGTCGATAAAGTCTTATCTTCCGTTATAAGCTTGTATAAGGTTTCCAAAAATAAGAAGCCGTCTTTGTAATAGTTTTCCCAGCTATTTTCACCGTCCATTGCAATAGTTAAAAGATGTGTCTTGTCAGGTGAATTTTGCAATTTATTTTGGATTGTTTTAATTCTGCTGTAAAGGTCGTTTGCGGCTCCGACACTGTCATGTCTCGGATATTCAAAACCTATGAGATTGGGGATAACAGAGTCTCTGAAAATTACATTTATATTTTTGTTTTCCTTGTTAAATTCATATACGTTGCAAAGATCATAAGGATCTTCAGGATATCCTTTGAAATCTCTTACAAATTCTTTTTCAATTGAGTTTGCAAGGATTCCTTCATCTGATACTGTCCATTTGATTCCAAGTTCTGCCATTAAATCAAGAGTCTGCTCGGATACGCAATGTTCTGAAGGCCATAAACCTTTAGGTCTTTTTCCGAATACAGATTCAATTTTATCCAGAGCCATTTTTATTTGTACTTTTGCATCCTCTTCCATATGAGGTTTGCAGCTTGGTAGAGGGCATTTGAGGGCCGATTTTTCCGCAATATCCATATCAATAAGAATAGGTAATATGGGGTGAAAGTAAGGACTTGTTGTTATTTCAAGCTGACCGGAATCTTGATATTTTTTTAGAGTCGGGATAATATTGGCAATGATATTTCTTTGAATTTCAATGATTCTTTCTCTGTCTTTCAGAGTAAAATTTTTGCCTTTTTTTATAAATTTTTGTATTTCAGGATAAATATTTACCCAGATAGGGTCAAACCACACAAGATTGAACCACATCATAATGTCCGAATAATCTTGAAGCGAAAAGTCTTCAAGGGCGACATCCTCATTGAAATATCTTTTCTGGTAGAGTTTATTATAGTATTTATGTGGTGCAATAAGGTTTGTATAATTTGCATCAAAAAAACAGTTTAAAATAAAGTGTTTGTCATCTTCGGTCAATTGTTCAAGAGGAGTTACAGTAAGCCTTGAATGAATATCATGAGCGTTTTTTGTTCCGTATTCTTCAAAAGCTTCAAGCAGCACGGGCACAATATTAAAGTTTAGTTTGAGATTTTTAAATTTTTCAAGAAACAGCACCATATCAAGATAGTCTTTTATGGCATGGAGCCTTGCCCAAGGCATAAGCCTTAATCCGTTAGGTTGCGCTTGATAGTTCGGCTGGTGCATGTGCCAGATAAAGGCTATGGATAGTTTCTTGTGCATACTTACTCCACTACATAATTTTTATAATAACATATTGTGTTGCTATTAGAAATAGATGTTTATTGTAATTAGAGAGTATTTTGTCGTTAAATTAGAAATTACTCAGTCTACGTTGTTAAGTTTTGTAAATTGCAATTTTATTCAACAAATACATTACTATTATTGGTTGTTGACATGGTTTTAAAAAATGAAATTTTTTTTTTGCCCAAAAAGCTCTTCACAAGATTAAAGATAGGTGTTTTAATATTAAATAAATTTAGGAAGTTAATTATTTTTTAATATAAAAAATAAATATTAGGGGAGGAGATTTGGATTAATCCAAACATTAGCCGCAGTATAATGCGGCTTTTATTTTGTCTTAATTTCATCAAAAATGACAAAACAGTCAAAAAAATGGCATCAAAAAAACATTTTTTTGTAAAAAGGTAGTTTGTGGATTATGGTTGGCCGTCAAAAATTTTTATAAAAATTTTTTTTAAGCTCTTGAAAATACTTCAATATCTAAATTGTCATACGTATTTGCAAGAAAATAAGCTGCAGATGCAATCATAGAAGCATTATCGGTGCAATATTTCATTTCGGGGGCATAAATTTTATAACCTTTATCCTGAAGCTCGAAGAATTTTTTTCTTATTTCAGAATTTGCCGCAACTCCTCCTGCCAGAACAATTTGTTTGGCGTCAATAGATTCTGCGGCTTTAACGGTTTTCTTTAAAAGAGTTGCGGTAATACATTCCTGAAAACTCGCTGCGATATCTTCTTTGGGAAGTTCAGAGCTTTCTTTTTTAAGCTTTTGAACGAGCTGTAAAGAAGCTGTCTTAAGACCCGAAAAACTGAAATCAAAGTCATCTACTTTTGCCTCAGGCAACTTGAATGCTTTAGGATTGCCTTCTTTAGCCATTTTATCAAGGTTGGGCCCGCCGGGATAAGGAATGCCTATAAGCCTTGCGACTTTATCATAAGCTTCTCCTGTCGCATCATCAATAGTTTCCCCAATGATTTCCTGTTCAAGATAACTGTTTACTTTGATAATCTGGGTATGTCCGCCGCTGATAAGAAGTGCAATAAAAGGAGGTTCAAGGTTTGTGTCAATGTAATTGGCACAAACATGGGCATTTAGGTGATTTACTCCGATAAAAGGCTTGTCATGGACAATAGCAAGTGCTTTTGCAGCATTTAATCCGACTAGTAGGCATCCAACAAGCCCGGGACCGACTGTTGCGGCAATAGCTGTTATGTCTTTAGGTTTTAAATTTGCCTGCTTAAAAGTCTCGTCAATTACAAGATTAATGGCCTCAAGATGCTCTCTTGCTGCAACTTCTGGTACAACCCCTCCGAATTCTTTGTGAGTTTTAATTTGTGATGCGACAACATTTGCAATAACTTCTCTGCCGTTTTTAACTATTGCGCAGGCTGTTTCATCACAGCTTGATTCGATTGCAAGGATAATAATATCTTCCTTGGCATCAGGGCCAATAAATACACTTTTTTCGCTTATCGGTTTTTTAAATTCTTTGAGCATAATAATTTGTCTTAAAGTTCATCAGGTGAAGCGATTTTGCCTAAAATAGCACTTGCCGCTGCAATTGCAGGTGATGCCAGATAAACTTCGCTTTCGACATGCCCCATTCTTCCTACAAAATTCCTGTTTGTAGTTGAGATTGCTCTTTCTCCTGCCGCCAAAATTCCGGCATGTCCACCAAGACAGGGCCCGCAGGTAGGAGTAGAAACCGCACCGCCCGCTTGTACAATTGTTTGGACATACCCGAGTTCAATTGCTTTTAAATATATATCTTGCGTTCCGGGGAATACGATTAATCTGACGTCTTTATTAACCTGTTTGCCTTTTAAAATTTCAGCCGCAATTTTTAAATCTGAAATTCTGCCATTTGTGCAGCTTCCTATAACAGCCTGGTCAATTTTGACTTCACCCACTTTAGATATTGGTCTTGTATTTTCAGGCAAATGAGGGAATGCCACCGTAGGTTCAATCTTAGATACATCATATTTTATAACTCTTTCATATTCTGCATCTTCGTCGCTTGTATAAAATTTATAGGGTCTTTGAGAGCGGTCTTCCAAATATTTTTTTGTTGTATCATCAGGTATTATAATGCCGTTTTTGGCACCCGCTTCAATTGCCATATTACAGAAGGTGAAACGTCCGTCCATGTCCATTTCTTCTATGACGTTTCCGCCTACTTCAAGTGATTTATAAAGAGCGCCATCAACTCCAATGTCTCCAATCAGGTGAAGCACCAAATCTTTTGCACTAACCCATTTGTTTAATTTTCCGTTAAACTCAACCTTAATTGTAGAAGGAACTTTAAACCAAGTTTCACCCGAAGCCATTGCGCAAGCTAAGTCAGTTGACCCAACGCCTGTTGAAAAAGCCCCCAAAGCGCCGTAAGTACATGTATGTGAATCCGCACCTATCACCAAATCTCCTGCTGTTACAATACCTTTGTCAGGCAGCAAAGTATGCTCGATTCCCATTCTCCCGACTTCGAAAAAGTTTTCCAAATCCTGCTCTCTGGCAAACTCTCTAATCATTTTTACCTGTTCAGCTGACTTGATGTCTTTATTAGGTACAAAATGGTCAGGGACGAAAACTACTCTTTTTTTGTCAAAAACCTTGTCTACACCGATTTTTTTAAATTCTTTAATTGCAACAGGTCCCGTAATATCATTGGCCAGAGTAATATCAACTTTTGCTGTAATTAAGTCACCGGGCTTTACTTCCTCAAGTCCTGCGTGTATAGCTAAAATCTTTTCTGTTATGTTCATCGGTCTTGGCATAATTCTTTGATTCCTCTTTCAAATATTAATATTTAATATGATATTACAAATTATTTAAAATTACAAAAAAGCTATTGTTTTTATAAAAAAACCTTTGTTTACCACTTGAAAAGAGTTTCAAAGTATGTTACAATTGTAGTATAAGGATAAACATCATGAACGCGCTGTTATTGGAACAACAAAAACGTTTGGAAAAAATAGCCGTTAACTCTTTTTATTTCAGTTTGGCACTAGCTATTTTTTCAGGGCAAGGTTTGTTCTTTAATAACTCTTTACTTGCGTCAGAGGCGGATGTTATAAAAATGGCGTATTTAACGCCTGATGTTCAGATTGAAAAAGTGCAGATTAAATCTCAGGAGCAGATAAATTATTTAGCCGAAAAGACAAAATGGGAGGCTTATATAAAGAAAAAATACAGGAATGCAAAAGTGATGGCGGTTGAGCCGGGTATTATGCATGTAAAACTTACAAAATACATCAACTCTCAACCGATTAGAATAAATGTCGTTGAAATTAACCGAAAAATTAATCCTAACATAGAATTAGCACCAACACTTGCATCTGAACATCTCGCTAAAAAAGCAACTATAAGAACAATTGCTCAAAAAAATAATTCGATAGTAGCAGTCAATGGAACATTTTTCAAGCCGCAAACCGGAGTTCCCCTAGGAACATTAATGATTGACAGAAAAATGTTGACAGGACCCATCTATAACAGAGTAGCTATGGGTATATCAAAAACAGATTTTAAAATGGCACGTTTGGAGATGAGAGGCTCCATAAAAACAAATAATTATACGGTGAATCTTGATAATATAAACCAGCCTCGAATGCTTGCGACTTATGTGATTGCCTACACGAGGGACTGGGGTCAGCTATCTCCGCCGCCGCCGAAGTATGGAGTTCAAATAGCGGTAGAGAACAATAAAATAATCAAAATATCAAACGGCTCAATAGAAATACCAAAAGATGGATATGTTATATCCGGACCAATACAAAAACTAGAGCCGTTTTTTAATGCAATAAGTGTAGAAGTTAACATTAATACAGAACCTAATTGGCAGGATGTTAACCATATAATTTCAGGCGGTCCATATCTTGTTAAAGATTCTCAAGTATATGTTGATATTAATGAGCAGAAATTAAAATCAATAGGCGGGAAAAACCCCAGAACAGCTATAGGCTACACAAAAGATAATGATTTGATTCTTGTTACCATAGACGGCAGAGAAGAAAGTTCTGTAGGAATGACTATATATGATTTGGCAAAATTTATGAAGTCAATTGACTGTTACAACGCAATGAATCTTGATGGTGGCGGTTCAAGTGTTATGTATGTCAAAGGAAATATTGTAAATCATCCCTCAATCAAAGGCGGCGCTGCAATAAGCAATGCGTTTACAGTTTCAATTCCAAGCAGAATTTCTTACAAAGATGAAGGCTCAAAATAAATCAGGAATTATAAACCTTAAAAATTTCTTTTAAAAATTCATAGCCTTCCAAATATGATTTATAATCGATTTTTTCATCGGCAGAATGCATATTATAAATATTAGCAACTCCAATTAAGCAGGGCTTAAAAAGCTTTCCGTATTTGTTAGTATTATTTGCATAAATGTGGGTTTCTGCACCTGCGTGGAATGATGATATTTTTATGTTTGTATTTGTTTGTTCAGATGCAATTTTGGCTGTTTTTATAATGGTTTCATCCTCGCTTTTTTCAAAAGGCATAAGATGCGTTTTTACGGTAATTTTTGCCTGGGCGAGCCCATGATATTTATCATTAAATTTGTGTATTATTCCTTGGATTTCTTCTATAAGTTTATTTTCGGAATCTTTAGCAGAGCTCCTCAAAGAATAAATTGCACCTGCTTTTGTGTTGATAATATTTGTCATTGAACTATTAAGAATAATATCCTGATAATTTTCTTTAGCATCGATATTTTCACAAAGCTTGTCAAAAGCGGAATTTATTCCTCCGCCTATGATTGCCCCAAGGTTAATTGAAGTTATGACTCCAAGTTCATTTTGTGCGTAAACTCCCTGAGGAATATCATTTACAATTTCGCTTATGAGTTTTACAGCGTTTAATCTTGTTTTATCAGCAATATCAATTCCTGAATGCCCTCCCTTAAAGGCATTTACCTCAAGTATAACTTTTGTGTAACTTGCACCTGATATAAGAATATCGCCCTTTTTGTCGGCATCAAGCACAAGTATGTATTCTGACTCTAAATTCTTCATGTTAACATTACTGATACCTGACATTGAATGTTCTTCATCTCTTGTGAAGACGAGCTCAATGCCTCCATGTTTCATAGTGCTGTCTTTTTTTATTTCAGAAGCCAAGAGTATGGCAGCGGCAACACCAGCCTTATCATCAGCGCCCAGAGTCCTTTTTTTGTCTGTTTCTATATAATTACCGTTTAATTTCATTAATACGGGTGAATCGTCTCCTACAACGTCCATATGCGCACTTAATAAAATGGTTTTTTTAGAATTATCCGTTGCGGAGATTTTTCCTATAACATTCCCAAAGTGGTCTTTTTTAGCTTGAATTGAATTTTTTTGCAGTATATTGATTATTTTATCTGCAACTTTATCTTCCTTTAAAGATGGGGAAGGGATTTCCGCCAGTGTACAAAAAATATTTATAAGTTCGTAATCTTTTTTTAATTTATCAATTGACATATTAAAGTGCCTCAAAAAATCTGGAATCAGTACCGCCTTCACCTATTTTGACCTTTATGGTTCTGAGGCATTTGGGGCATCTTCCGGTGTATGCATCGCCTTGTTTATTTACGTATATTCTGCCGTAAACATTACAGCATTTGAACATAATTCCTAAAAATTTTTTCTTTTCTTCCATATTTTTTTTGCTCATTTACAATTTCTTTAAAAAGTTTTATCAGTTTACTAAAACTAAATTATAGTTAATTTTTAGAAATAAATCCATATTCTTTGTAAAAATAATTTATAATATTTATTAATAAACATCAACATTTTGGGATTTTGATGTATACTGTATATATAACATTTTATAAAAATAATTCAAATAACGACTTTAATGAGAAGGAGTAATAAATGGCAAGAATTTTGGTTTCCATGCCTGATGAATTTTTAACCACTATTGATAAAATTGCAGGTAATGAGCAAAGAACAAGAAGCGAACTTGTAAGAGAGGCTTTAAGAGCTTATATAAAACGTAATTCAATGCCAAATATGTATAAAGCTGAGGCTAATGCAAGAATTTTAGATGAGGTCCTTGATTAGTGGAAATTCTTGCGATAATACCTGCAAGAGGCGGTTCAAAGGGGATACCCGGAAAAAACATAAAAGAGCTTGCAGGGAAACCTCTTATTGCTTATACAATTGAAGCTTCTTTAAAGTCAAAATACATTACCAGAATGGTTCTTTCAACAGAAGATGAAAGAATCAAAGATGTTGCCCTAAAATATGGTGCCGAAGTTATAGACCGACCAATTGAACTGGCTCAGGATGAGACAATGACAGCACCTGTTATGGTGCATGCTGTAAATCAACTTAAAGAGCAAGGTTATGAGCCTGATATTGTGGTGCTTTTACAGGCTACCTGTCCCTTGAGAACAGAAAAAGAGATTGATGAAGCCTTGGAGTTATATTTCAATTCCGACTGTGATTCTGTGTTTGCCGCAAAGAAAACGGGGATTTCTCATTCATTATGGAAAGAGCACCATGACGGCTCTTATGAAGCTTTATATGATTATCGTACAAGACCAAGAAGACAGGATTTACACAGGCATTATAATCTTTACGTTGAAACAGGTTCAATTTATATAATCAGAACAGATATTTTTCACAAAGTTGAAGATTTTATTGGGGAGAATCCTAAAATTTACCTGCAGTCTCAATCTATTGATATAGATACGATTGAAGATTTTGCAATTGCTGAAAGTAAGTTATTGCAAGTAAATCCAGCAATGTAAATAAAAAAGTTTATATTTTTTTATGGTTATATTTGACTTTAGGGCTAGTTTGCTTGTTGGGGTTGATTTTTCGTTTTTTTGTAATAATATGTTGATAGAAAATAAAAACGAGGATTTCATTTAATTCTTTTTTCAATGTACAACAAAGAGGATTTATATGGTTAGAAGGTTACTAACGCTAACACTAATAATGATTCTGAGTTCCATCTCAATTTCTTCCAACCAGGCGAATGCCGCACAAAAAGTAGTCACAATTAAAGAAGCAATCATTAAGCACTCAATCGAAATGGGGATAGACCCCGCATTAGGATTGAGCATTGCTAAGCAAGAATCAGGCTTTTGCCACGAGAAGAGAAGCTCCTATGGAGCAGTAGGTGTGTTTCAGTTGATGCCGGGAACGGCAAAAAGATTGGGCTACAATCCATATCATCTAAACGAAAATATCAGAGGCGGATTAATGTATTACAAGATGATGTACAAGATGTTTGGCTCTACAGAGCTTGCACTTGCAGCTTATAATGCAGGCCCCGGTAACGTTAAAAAGTATAAAGGAGTTCCTCCTTTTTCAGAAACGAAAAGATTTATATCAGGGATAATGAATGAGTACAATTACCAAAAAGTTAATCCTGACCCTGTTTTAAAGAAATATAAAACAGCCCCGAAATCTGATAAGCATGTTTCAAATGCAACTGAGATAAAGAGATATGAACCTTTAGTGTTACAACAGGACAATTTCCTGGATAATTTTATGTTAACTCAGGCGATATAGTTTGTTAAAAGGGATTGTGAAGAGCAATCCCTTTTAAATTTATTTTTCTTAATAAACTATAATAATATTCCCATGTTTGAAATAAAATTATATGAGATAGGGTTAAGAATTATATGTTTAATGAAATTAAAACTCACGAGGTAACAGCCGACGTTGTTATATTTACCATTAAGAAGAATAAACTTTCTGTTTTACTTGTAAAGCGTGCACATGAACCTTTTAAGGCAAAGTGGGCAATTCCGGGCGGTTTTATTCGTTTGTCGGAAAACCTTGATGAAGCTGCACTTAGAATTTTGAAAGAAAAAACAAACGTTCAAAATATCTATCTTGAGCAACTTTATACATTCGGCGATCCTCTTCGTTACCCGAATGCAAGGGTTATTACTTGTGCTTACTTTGCGCTTATCCGCTCAGATGATATAGAGCTATCTTTTGAAGATACATCTGAGATTACAGAAGTTCAATGGCATGGAGTATACCAACTTCCTCCATTGGCGTTTGACCACAAAGAAATTATTGAATATTCATTAAAAAGAATGAGAGAACGTTTGGAATTTTGTCCGATTGCATTCCAGTTGTTACCTGAAAAATTTACCCTTACAGAATTGCAGCAGTCTTATGAACTTATCTGGGCTAAAAAACTTGATAAAAGAAACTTCAGAAAGAAAGTTCTTGCCGGAAGTATCTTAAAGGAACATAACGAATATACAAAATCAGGTTCAAAGCGTCCTGCAAGACTTTATTCTTTTGACAAAATTACTCTTAATTCAAAAAGAGGTCATTTCTTTTCTTAAGAAATAATTTTCCTTTTGTAAATCTTTTTAAAATTTTATTTAAATTACTAAATATTTTGAGATTTTCTTTATGGTTTTATGGTAAATTTATAATTAACCGGATGGTTGATTAATAAAACAGTTTTGAGTCAAGGAGATTTAGGTATGCCAGAATACTTGAGCAAAGAAGAAATTCGTCAATGGAGAAGCTCATTAGAACGTATTACATTAGAAGAATATGCTGCAAGGCTTGGTAAGGTTATTCAAGGGGAAAAACAAACAAACGATATAGTAGATAAAGTGATGACAAGGTCATTGAGTACTATTTCTTCAGATAATTATGTTATTAAAAACGAAAAAATTGAAACCATAGCAATGAAGTCGTTCGAAAAAGAAAAAGAAATTATGGTTGCTAAATCAGCTCCAAAATCTGCTCCTGTGATTAAAAAACAGGTGGTTAAAAAAGAAATAGAAACAAAAATTGAAGCTGCTCTTGAAGCAATAGACAGTGCTAAAGATGATTTGAATTTATCATTCAAAAAAAGTCTTACAAGCAGAGAACAGGTTATTTTTGATTATTTTTTGGCAAACAAGAATTCAATAGTTTACGCAAAAGATTTGGCAAGAATTCTTGAATTACCGAGAGATTACGTGTATAAATATATTAAGAACTTAAGAAGTAAACTTAATGAAGATGTTCTTTATAATGCCGACAATGGCGGTTACGTCTTAAAAGTCTAATTTTAAAAATGAAAAAAAAAGAAAAGATTAAGTTGTCATTTCCCCATATGGGAAGTGTGTATATTGTATGGGCTGCAGCACTCAAAAGAATAGGCATTGAGCCTTACATTCCTCCGTACACAAATAAAAAAACTCTATCTTTAGGGACAAAGTACAGTCCTGAAGCAATTTGTCTTCCATACAAGCTTATTTTAGGTAATTTTATTGAAGCATTGGAGGGCGGAGCCGATTATGTTGCTATGATTTCTTCTCCGGGTATTTGTAGATTAGGGGAATACGGACAGAGCATAAAAAATGTATTACAAGATTTAAATTACAATGCAAATTATATTGAACTTGAACTCTATGACGGTTTTAAGGGGATGTATCGCTTTTTGACCGAGGTTACAGGTTCTAAAAATCCATTTTTTCTTATTCCTGCCATAAATATTGCTATAAGAAAAGTTTTTGTTTTGGATAGGATTGAAAATACTTTTTCATACTACAGGGCGAGAGAAATAAAGCAGGACAGTGCCGAGAAATTGTATAATAATGCGCTAAAGCTTGTTATGGAAGCTGATACTATCAAAGCGCTGAAAAAAGCTGAAAAAGAAGCTATTGATGAGCTTAAAAAAACTCCGATTGATGAAAAAAGAGAGATTTTAAATGTTGATTTAACCGGTGAGATTTTTCTTGTTCAGGATGTTTTTTCGAATCAATACATTGAAAGAGAACTCGGTAAAATGGGAGTTCAGGTAAGAAGAAGTCTTACTATTTCAAGCTTTTTAAAAGATGCAATAATTCCAAAAATCTTTAAAAAAACCGAAACTCATTTAGAGAGGGCATTTAGACTGGCAAGACCTTATCTGATGAGAGATATCGGTGGTGATGCTTTGGAATCTGTAAGTGATGTTGCATATGCAAACGAGAGAAAAATAGATGGGATTATACACATAAGTCCTTTTACATGTATGCCGGAGATAATGTCTCAGAATATTTTTCCAAGTATGAGAGAAAATTGTGAAATCCCGATTTTAACCCTGATTATGGATGAACAGTCAGGCAGGGCAGGTTATATAACAAGACTTGAGGCATTTGTTGATTTGATGAGAAGAAGAAAACGTAAAAAAGTTCAAGAAAAAGAGTAGATTTTTTAAACCAACTGGTCTAAAAAAGATTAATCCATGGGCTAATCTTTTTTAATTTAGAGTACAAACTCATCTATATACACGATTGAAAATAGCCATTAATAACTAGAATTATAATTAGGCTAATATATTTGTGCCGACTTGGGGTATTAGATGAGTGAAGACACACAATATAACTCATATAATAAAATAAAAAGACTGTCTGATGAGGAGTTGACAGCGCTTTGGAAAGCGTATTTAAAGGATCGTTCCGATAAAAAAATCAGAGACAGCTTGATTGTGCAGTATATATACTTAACAAGGTATGTCATAGGTCGAGTAAAACTTAATCTTCCGCCGTCTTATACACTTGAAGATATTGCAAGTTACGGAGTTGAAGGTTTAATTGATGCTATAGAAAAATTTTCACCTGAAAAGGGGGCCAGATTTGAAACCTATGCAATAATGCGTATCAGAGGCACAATTATCGATAAAGTAAGAGCGCAGGATTGGCTTCCAAGGAGCGCAAGAAAGAAAATTAAAGATGTCAAACAGGCAGCAGAGATTTTAAGACAACAACTTGGCAGAACGCCGACATCTCAGGAAATCGGAGAGAGCCTCGGTATAGAAAAAGAAAAAGTTGATGCCATTCTGGCAGAAGATACAACAATAGCATCTCTTTATGATAAAAAAGGCACATCTGAAGAAAGTATTGAAATTATTGATACAATTGAGGATACAAGTTCTATCAACCCTCTTGAAAAATTAGAGGAAAAAGATGCAAAAAATGAGCTTCAAAGAGCATTAAAGAGCCTTCCCGAGAGAGAAAGAATGATAATGGTACTTTATTACCATGAGAATATGACTCTTAAAGAAATAGGGGAAGCAATAGAAGTTTCAGAGTCAAGAGTATGTCAGTTGCATGCACAAGCGATTATGAAATTGAGGAACATTCTTACCAGCAACAGAGCGGAAAGAATGAAAAAAAGCATTGTGTAGATAATTTATTTTGTATTTTTTAGCAAAAAAATAAGAGAGGTGTCATAAGTTTGTATACGTACAAAAACTTTTCTTCGCTTATGGGCATTTAAATAACATTTTGAGCAACAGTATCCGCAACAGATATATCAAGTGCATCAGGAATTATGTAATTAACAGAGAGCTCAGAATCTTTTATTAAAGAGGCAATTGCAAAAGCGCAATTTAATTTTATTTGCTGGGTGATTTTTTTGACATTATGTTCTAAAAGACCCTTAAATAACCCGGGGAAAGCAAGGGAGTTATTGATTTGATTTTCAAAATCACTCCTGCCTGATGCAACAATAAAAGCGCCGGCTTTTCTGGCTACATTGGGCATAATCTCGGGTACGGGGTTTGCAAGAGCAAATATTATCGGATTTTTGCTCATGGATTTAACCATATCTTCTGTCAATAAATCAGGCGCAGAAAGCCCTATGAATATATCTGCATTTTTAATGGAATCTTTAAGTGTACCTGTTAAATTAGATTTATTTGTTAATTTGGCTATCTCTTCCTGCGCAGAGTTATTCTGTTCTCTTCCTTTGTAAATTGTTCCTTTTCGATCTGAAAGAGTAATATTCTCCGCCCCTGCTGAAAGAAGTAGCTTTGTAACGGCAATTGCGGCGGCACCTGCTCCTGATATTGCTATTTTTACGTTCTCAATTTTTTTGTCAGTCAAAATCAAAGCATTTAAAAGTCCTGCAAGGACAACTATTGCCGTCCCATGCTGGTCATCATGAAAAATCGGGATATTTGCTTTTTCAATCAGTTGATTTTCAATTATAAAACAATTTGGGGCGCAAATATCTTCGAGATTTATTGCGCTGAAAGAATTTTCAATCAACAATGCAAGTTTTACAATCTCTTCAGCCATCTGGGTTTTTACACATAAAGACATAGCACTCACTCCTCCGAGCGACTGAAACAGAACTGCCTTTCCTTCCATAACGGGTATTGCTCCAAGAGCGCCTATATTACCCAGACCTAAAACGGCTGAACCGTCGGATAAAATAGCAACAGGCTTTATGTGTTCATTTTCAATAAGCTCTGTCTCGACTACACCGCCCGCCATTTTCCTTAAAGCTAAAGATTGCTCTTCAGTCGTTCCTTGAAGTTTATTGAAATCAAATAGAAATAAATTTTTTGAAATGCATAAGAAAAATTCTTTCAGGTTGGAAACAGTGCCTCTTAATAGTGGTACTGTTATATCAAAGTCAATTTTTTGTACATCTTCAGAAATTAATGTTAAATCAAAAGCGCAAAAATTAGGTTCAATATTTTCTATTACAAATTTAATATCTTCAGCTTTACCCGAACTTATTTCAAAAGGATAAGCATCAATTCCGAGAGTACTTTTTAAGAAAATTGCTCTATCGAGTGATTTTTGATAATCAAATGATATAACTGCAACTGAGTTTTCACGGTTTGTGTAATCAAATGATGCTTCTTCATTATCTTTTATTTTAAGGCAAGAAGCCGCAACTCCTGGAGTATAAACCAGTGCTAATGAATGTTTATCCTGAACCTTAACTTTTGGAACTACCCTTATACCCTTAAAAATCCCCATAATTAGTCTCTGACTTTATTTTCCTTTCCTTCCAACAACCTTATAATATTTTCTCTATGCAAATAAATAACATATGCTGCACTTATAGCACAATATGCTGTATAGAAAACAGGTTGATTGAACAAAATCATTAAAACAGGCGACAATCCGAGTGCAATTATAGAACCCAGAGAAACATACTTGCTTAAATAAGTAATAATGCCCCAGATGGCAGCAATAATTGCCCCAATCTGCCAGTTAAGTGCAAAAATTGTTCCGACCCCCGAAGCAACTGATTTTCCGCCTTTAAAACCAAGGAATATTGGCTTGCTGTGCCCTATTAAAACAAAAAGAGCCGCAATTACAGGTGCTAAACCCCAGTCTATGTAAGCATAGGATACATTTTTTGTAATAAAAACAGGTGCAAATCCCTTAAAAGCATCTAAAAGCATAACTGCAAAAAACCAGTATTTTCCCATAACCCTTTTGACATTTGTAGCACCGGTTGAGCCTGAGCCTACTTCTCTTATGTCTTGTCCTTTAAAGAGTTTTACAACAATATATCCTGTCGGGATTGAACCTATTAAATATGCAATTAAGGCTATTTTTAAAAGCTCCAGTAAATCATTATAATTAACTCCCTGCATAATTATTTCTCCTGTCTTTCTCTTGCACTTATTCTGATAGGTGTTCCGATAAATCCGAATGCTTCTCTTAGTTTATTTTCAATATATCTTTTGTAGTGGTCTTTTAACAGCTTCTCGTCATTTATAAACAAAACAAAAGTGGGCGGCGCCGTTTTAATCTGGGTTGTATATAATACTTTGAGTCTTTTGCCCCTTACGGATGATGGAGGGTTCATAGCTATAGCATCTGCAATAACTTTATTAAGTATACTTGTAGAAACTCTTTTTTGGCAATATTCATAAACTTCTTTAGATTTTTTATAAATATTTACAAGTCTTTGTTTTGTCTTTGCGCTTATAAATATTTTTGGAACATAGTTTAAAAACGGAGCTTCTTTTTCTATTTCTTTTTCAAATTTATTTGTAGCATTTGATTGCTTATTTTCGACTAAGTCCCACTTGTTAACTGCGAGAATCATACCTTTGCCTGATTCGGTAATAATTTGTGATATTTTTTTATCCTGATCGGTAATACCGTCTGTCGCATCAACCACTAAAACGGCTATGTCACAATCTTTGATTGCTCTTATAGCTCTATCTACGGCAAATTTTTCTACACCCCAGTCAACCTTTGCTTTTTTCCTTATTCCTGCAGTATCTATAAGTATAAATTCTTCATTTTCATATTTAACTTTAGAATTTATACTGTCTCTGGTTGTGCCTGAGACTTCTGAAACTATTACTCTTTCTTTATTTAAAAGAGCATTTACAATAGATGATTTACCCGCATTTGGCTTACCCACTATTGCAATTCTTATTATATCTGACTTTGGTTCTTCTTTTTCAACGGTAATATCTTTTGTAATTTCATCTAAAAGGTCACCGACAGAGCCTGAACCATGAAGAGCTGATATTGCCATGGGTTCTCCTAATGAAAGAGAATAGAAGTCAGCAACCATGGGCATTTTTTCAGGGGAATCAATTTTGTTGACCGTAAGATAAATCTTTTTTCCGCTTTTTCTCAAAATATTGGCAATGTCATAATCAATCGGATTTATACCCTCTTTTCCGTCAACGAGAAATATTATGCTATCGGCTTCTTCACAGGCGACTTTTGCCTGAGTGAAAATATTGAGCATAATTTCATCTTCATCGCCGGGGATTATTCCGCCTGTATCTATTACTGTAAATTCTTTGTCCTGCCACTCGACATCAAAATAAATCCTGTCTCTTGTGACACCTGCCGTATCATCTACGATGGATTGTCTTGCGCCTACAAGTCTGTTTACAAATGTTGATTTCCCTACGTTAGGCCGCCCGACAACTGCTATTATTGGCTTATTTGTCATATTTAATACCCTTTGAAGTATAAAATCAATTCTAATATAAACAGTCTAAGTTTTAAACAATATTAGTAATGTTTTTTCTTGTTATCAATTATGATAAGTTTTTCCTGGCTGGCAGGGGTGCTTTCGGTGAGCTCTTTTGCAGCGTCACTCAATCCTAATATGCTGTTTATGGTTTCTGTTTGTTTTTGTTTTAATTCTTCCTGAGCTTTTCTATCGAGTTTAATTAAGGAATCTCTGGCATCCTCACCTTTTTTATATGAATTTCTCAATATAACGATATCAACACGCCTATTTTTGCTTCTGTTCTCATTAGTATCATTGGGCGCGACGGGTCTGGTGTCAGAAAAACCTACAGGGGTAAATAGCTCAGGCATAAATTGAAATCTTTTTATCAAATACCTGACTATGGAACAGGCTCTTGCAGATGAAAGTTCCCAGTTGGAAGGATATTGTGCATTTGAAAACGGGAGGTTGTCGGTATTTCCTTCAACTCTTATTAAGTGTAAAATAAATTTTCTTCCGATAATTCCGCCGATTTTATCAAGCTTAATTTTGGCTTCAGGATAAAGTTCAGCCGAACCGGGCTTAAAGAGAAGTCCTTTATCAATCAGGCTTATTGTAAGACCTCTTTCTGTTACTTTTACGTCAACATTATCAAGGTCTTTATCTTTAACAAGTGTTTTAATTTCATTTTGGATTTGCTGGAAAGATTCTTCTTCATATTTAGGACTCAAATATTCCATTAAAAGGGCGCTGATCATGCTTTCTGTCTGGGCTTCGCCTACGACTTTACTGCCGTCTTTATCCATAACGCCTTCTTTGCCATCAAATACAGAGGAAGTAAAAGCTGATTTTAAAGACTCGCCAAGTGATGTAAACTGTGTAACATTGGTTTGTGCTAGTGCATATAGAACTACAAAAGTAGCAAACAGCAAAGTCATAAAGTCAGCATATGATACAAGCCATCTCTCAAGGTTTTCATGTTCTTCATGTTTTTGTTTTTTTGCCATTAGCTTTCTTCGCTTGTTGTCTTAACATCTATCAAAAATGATTTTAATTTACGTTCAATTAATGTGGGGCTTTCACCTGATTGTATGGCAAGAACACCTTCTACTATCATCTCTTTTTTAATGAATATTTTTTGATATTTAAATTTAATTCTTGAAGAAAATGGGATAAAGAAAAGGTTTGCGGCAATAAGACCATATATTGTTGCAACAAAGGCAACAGCAATACCTGCCCCAAGTTTAGAAGGGTCGTTAAGGTTTTGCATTACCTGAATCAGACCGAGAACCGCTCCTACAATCCCTAAAGTCGGAGTATATCCGCCGAAAGATTCCCAAAATTTTGCACCGCCTGCGATTTTTGCTTCAAACTGTGCTATTTGGTTTTCCATCATTTCTCTTACCAGAACAGGGTCTATGCCGTCGCTTACGGCCTCCATCCCTGTTATAAGAAGAGGGTCTGATGCTGATTTTATTTCTTTTTCAAGAGAGATAATACCTTCTTTTCTTGCCTTTTGGGCAAATTTTATTATTTCTGCAATCAGTTCGTCGAAATTAACTTCACAGGATCCGAAAACGTCTTTTAAAAGTGCTATTGCAGTGGCCATTACGTTCACAGGGAAACTCATTACAACTGCTCCCGCCGAACCCCCCAAAACAATAAAAGCAGCTGTTATCTGAAGTAACTGGCCTATATTTCCGCCTTCCATAGCCTGACCTACAAGAATGAATGCCACTCCCATTATTGACCCGATTATCGCAGCTATATCCATCGTTACTCCTTTACAGCATTATCATTTATATTAAATAATAAATGACGTACTTTTAAATCATATAATTAATTTAAATTTCACACACCAATTATTAAATACATTCCGATTATGCAAATTATATATTATATTTGGCGATTAGCACAAGTAAAATCTTTGCTTAAAGTATATGAATATCGTTTATATAATTTTCAATATCAATTCTCAGCTCATTAAATGCCAGTATTTGATTTTTATTAACAGATATTTTTATTGCTGATGCATTATATTTATCGGATGAGATTATTATAAGATTCGTTATATCAATGACTCTTTCTTCAATATCGAAGAATGACTTGTAATATACTTTATCAGAGTAATTACCTTTGTATAAGTTAACATTTTTAAATACACTTAAATATTTTTTTAAAATTGACGGTAAAAATTTATTCCCGGGGTTGTCAAATTCTGCGCTCGAACATAAATTCGAGACAAAAATCCCGTTTTTTTTCAATGATTTTTTAATTTCTTTTAAATATTCAGCAGTTAAGAATCTGCCGTCAATTCCGTCATTATTTGCAACGTCGGTTATGATAAGGTCATATTTTGATTTATTTTGCTTTAAAAAAACAATTCCGTCCTGAAGGTAAAATCTGAAATTTTCAGGTTCAACGAATCCGAAATAGTTTTTGGCGATTTCAAGAGAATTTTCTTCAATATCTACTACGTCAATTTTTTTTAAGGTTTTAAAAAGCTTATTAAAATCACTGACTAATTTACCCGTGCCCAGCCCGATAATAAGAATTTTTTTAATTTCAGGATTAATAAGATAAGGGATTAAAAAATAGTTTATATAAGGCAGATTTCCCTTATAGAAAGCGGTATCAATAAATCCTGCCTGATAAGTATCTTTATAGTGCAAAAATCTTCCAACTTCATTTTCGACTACTTTTATATTATGAAAAGCAGAATTTTTTTCGTATAAGATCTTATCATTAAATTTTTTGTTATTGACAAGCTCTAACAGCTTCTTATCAGGTGCTTTTATGGCAAGAGTTTCAGGGATTAATATTGAATCTTTTTCTTTCATAAAAATAATTATGTCATATTGTTTTTAATAAATACAGTAGTCATTTTAAAATCAGGATAACAATTAAAAATTTTTAACAATAATCTATTTTGATGATAAAATTTTATCAGGAATGGAAATTTTTGGAGGTAAAATGCAAGAAGTTAATTCATCGCAGGACAATATAAGGGCTACAAGGATTCAAAAACTGGCCGATTTAGCAGATAAAGGAATTAATCCTTATCCTTATTCATTTGACAAGAACATAAGCGCAAAAGTATTGCAGGAAAAATATGCGAATTTAGAGAGCTCTCAGGAAACAAATGATTATTATGCAGTTGCAGGAAGAATCATGGCGATGAGAAATTCAGGCATGTTTATTGATTTGATGGATGATAGCGGGAAAATCCAGATATTCTGCCATAAAGAAAATCTTGATGAAGAAAAAATGAAAATTCTAAAACTGATGGATATTGGTGATATTGCAGGTTTTTACGGTACCGTAAGAAGAACCCCCAGGGGAGAATTGAGCATAAAAGTAAGAGATTTTAAGCTCTTATCAAAATCATTGAGACCTCTACCCGAAAAATTCCACGGATTAACCGACGTCGAAACCAGATATCGTCAGCGTTATGTTGATTTGATTATGAACGAAAACGTAAGAGATACATTCAGAAAAAGAAGTCTCATAATACAAAAAGTCAGAGAATATCTTTGTAACTTAGGATTTTTGGAAGTTGAAACCCCCATGCTTCAGACATTGTCAGGGGGGGCTTCTGCGAAACCTTTTGTTACTCACCATAATGCTCTTGATTTGGAAATGTATTTAAGAATAGCACCCGAATTGCATTTAAAAAGACTTTTAGTGGGCGGATTAAGCGAAAAGATTTTTGAAATCAACAGAAATTTCAGAAATGAAGGCCTTTCACCCAGACACAATCCTGAATTCACGATGCTTGAGCTTTATCAGGCTTATGTTGATTATAACGAAATGATGGCGCTTGTTGAAAATATGGTATCTTCCATTGCTCAAGATGTTTTAGGCACTATGAAGATAAAATTTGGTGATAAAGAACTGGATCTTACCCCACCTTGGGACAGGAAGACCATGCTCGGTGCAATTAAAGAGTATACAGGGATTGACTTTAATGATTATTATACAGCAGATGAAACTGCAGAAAAGGCGAAAGAACTTGGTATTGAAGTTGAAGAAGGTGATAACTGGGGTAAAATTTTAGATAAGATTTTTGAAGAGAAAGTTGAACCGCACTTGATTCAGCCGATACATATTATTGATTATCCAAGAGATATATCGCCTTTGGCCAAAGTCCATCGAGATAATCCTCGCCTGACAGAACGTTTTGAGTCAAGGATAAACGGCTGGGAAGTTTGTAACGCATTTTCTGAGTTAACTGACCCTATTGACCAAAGAAACAGATTTGAAACTCAAGCAAAGGCAAAAGCCATGGGAGACGAAGAAGCTCAGGACATTGATGAAGATTTTATAAGTGCTTTGGAATATGCAATGCCTCCTGCGGGCGGACTGGGTGTAGGTATTGACAGGATTGTAATGCTGCTTACTGACTCTCCTACAATACGTGATGTAATTGCATTTCCGACAATGAAACATAAATAATATAGCAATAAGTCTACATTTGATATAAAAAACTCTTGCGTATTTTTGAAAATTCAATATAATAATAATTGTACATTTGATGAAAGGGGTTTATTACTATGAACAAAGAAGAATTAGTACAAGAGGTGTCAAAAAAAGCTAAAGTTACACAAAAAGAAGCTGCTGAAATCATAAATAGTTTTATGGATACAGTTCAGAAAACAGTTGCAAAAGGCAAAAAAGTAACTTTAGTTGGATTTGGAACATTTGAATCAAGAAAAAGAGCTGCTAGAACAGGACGCAATCCTCAAACAGGAAAACCAATCAAAATTGCTGCTAAAACAGCTCCTGTATTCTCAGCAGGTAAAAAATTCAAAGACATTGTAAATTCTAAAGAATACGCTAAAAAATAGTAATTACAATTATATAAGCTGCCGCGAAAGTGGCAGCTTTTTTATTTAATAATTTTTTTACAATATTTTTTTAACAACTTGTGCAATTTGTTTAACTTCTTCAAAAAGTACGTTGAATTCTTCAGGTCTCAAAGACTGTGCTCCGTCACAAAGAGCGTTTTCAGGGTCATCATGCACTTCTATTATAAGTCCGTCGCAGCCTGCTGCTACAGAAGCTTTAGACATAGGTGAAACTTTATCTCTTAGTCCTGTTCCATGGCTCGGGTCTATGATTACTGGAAGGTGGCTTATTTTTTTGACAACGGGAATAGCTGAAATATCAAGAGTATTTCTTGTCGCTCTTTCAAATGTTCTTATTCCCCTTTCACAAAGGATTACTTCTCTATTTCCACCAGACATTACGTATTCTGCAGCCATTAGCCATTCTTCTATGGTTGCGCTCATTCCTCTTTTAACAATTACGGGTTTATTTACATTCCCAAGTTCTCTCAAAAGGTTAAAATTTTGCATATTTCTTGCGCCGACCTGGAGTATATCCACGTATTCAAGGAATAGTGGGATTTGCGATATTTCCATAACTTCTGATGTTATTGCTAAATTATATTTGTCAGCTACATCTCTTAAAATTTTGAGCCCATCTTCCCCCAGTCCCTGAAAGGCATAAGGGGATGTTCTGGGTTTAAAAGCGCCGCCTCTTAAAATATTTATGCCGTAACTTTTCAATTTTTTTGCGGCGGCATCCATCTGAACATAGCTTTCAACACTACACGGTCCGGCAATTATTCCTGCATATTCACCGCCGAATTTAGTGCCATTGACTTCAATTATTGTGTCGTTTTTTTGAAATACCCTGCTTACAAGCTTGTAGCTTGATGTTATTCTTATAACCTCTTTAACACCTTCTAAAAGTTCAATGTCTCTGGGGTCAATAATTTTACCTCCGACAGCACCTATAACTGTGTGGACTTCACCTTCCGAGATATGTGCGTCAAATCCTTTACGTTTAATAAAGCCAACGACCTTTTCAACTTGTTCTTTTTCCGCTCCGGGGCGCATTATTATAAGCATTTTTCATCTTCCTTTTTAATCATTATACTAACATAGACATAGATATTCCAACAGGTTAATTTTATCAAAAAAACTTGTGTTTATGGACTTTACCTGATAAAATTAACTAGACAAGATTTGGAGGAAAATTAATGAAAAGTTTTAAATTGATAATATTAGTGTTTTGCTTAGTATTTGCATCAAGTTTAGGTGCTTTTGCCGATACTATAGCCTATGCAAACTTCAAAAAAATTGAATCGGAATATATTTATGCAAAAACTTCCTACAAAGAAATAGATAATAAAGTTTTAGAACTTCAACAATACGTTATTGATAAAGATAAACAATTTAAAGCTATTGAATCTCCAATCCAAAAGAAAAACTTTGAAGAAAAAATCCAGAAAGAATATAAAGCAAAAGAAGATACAGTCTTAAAACTAAAATTACAAAAAGAAGATGAAATCTACAAAAATATTATGGACGCTACAAAAGCTGTTGCTGCAAGTAAAAATTACAGCATAGTTTTGGACTACAGGGTAGTATTTACAGGTGGCGTTGATATTTCGGATGAAATTATTCAATATTTAAATGCTGCTACTAAATAGTATAATAAGTTAGATACTGAAAGAGAAGCTTAATCGGGCTTCTCTTCTGCGTTCAAAGGGGGCTCTTATGAAAATAATCGATTTAATTGAAAAGAAAAAAAACGGACTGAATTTAACTGAAAACGAGATTGAATTTTTTATAAATTCGATTATGGATGGTAGTACTGAAGATTATCAGACAAGCGCAATGCTTATGGCTATATATTTTAAAGGCATGAATATAGATGAAACCACCTGGCTTACAAAATATATGGTAGAATCAGGCGAATTACTTGATTTATACGATATTGCTCCCAATATTGTAGACAAACATTCAACAGGCGGCGTAGGGGATAAGATTACACTTATGTTAATGCCTATTCTGGCTGCTGCCAATATCCCGGTGGCAAAGCTCTCAGGAAGAGGCTTGGGGCATACAGGCGGCACTATTGATAAATTGGAATCTATCCCGGGTTTTAAGACGAATCTTTCAATTGAGGAATTTAAAGAAAAAATTAGAACAACAGGAGCGGCAATAGCTTCACAAACACTTTCGCTTGCACCTGCCGACGGTAAACTTTATGCACTAAGGGATGTAACAGCGACAGTGGATATAATTCCTCTTATTGCTTCATCAGTGGTTTCAAAAAAAATCGCAGCAGGGGCAAATCACATAATACTTGATGTTAAATACGGTTCGGGCGCTTTTATAAAGACACCTGAAAAAGCTCTTGAATTAGCAGGAGTAATGGTAAAAGTCGGAGAAAAATTAGGCAGAAAAATAAGTGCGGTAATAAGCAACATGGAAGAGCCTTTAGGTAGAGCCGTAGGAAATTCTCTTGAAGTTATAGAAACTATAGAGTTTTTAAAAGGGAATATGCCTGATGACTTAAGGAATTTGACGTACGAACTTGCAGCCCTTGCGCTTATTGAACTTGAGAGATTCAATAATCTTGATGAAGCCAAAAAATACATTGATGAGTTGATATATTCAAAAAAAGCATTAGATAAATTTAAAGAAATTATAATTGCACAAGGTGCCAGTGCAGAAGTTATTGATGATTATTCAAAACTGCCGAAAGCAGATATTAAATATGCGCTAAGATCTGATAAGAAAGGTTATGTAGTTAATATAGATGCCCTTAAAATTGCAAAAGCATGCAAATTATTAGGTGCAGGCAGAGAAAAGAAAACGGACTCAATTGATTATTCGGTTGGAATTTATCTGAATAAAAAATCAGGAGAATATGTCGAGATTGATGAAGTTTATGCAATTATTTTATCTAATCAGCAAGAGAGTGTAAAAGAAGCTGAAGCTCTTGTTAAAGAAGCTTTTAGCTTATCTGAAGACATGCCTTTAAAAAGCGAATTAATATACAAGGTGCTTAACTAAACTTAATATTTAAGAAACAATTTGTTCTCGTCTTCGTCAAAAAAAATGTTAGGAGATTGAGAGATAATATTATGAGTATAGAAAATATTTCGCAAGAATATTTAGATCCTTGTGCATCAGTTAATTATTCGGATTATATTCTTGAAAATGATGATCATGAGAAAGATGAAAAAGTAGCAGAAGAGACTTGTTTTTCAACAATTGCATTTAAAGATGACCTTTTGCAAATGTATTTAAAGGATATAGGAAAAGTTAAATTATTGAAAACGGCAGAAGAAAGACAGCTTGGGCAGGAGATTAAAGAAGGAAAGAAAAAAGAGGCCTTAATTGCCAAGAAAAAGCTTGTTCAGGCTAACCTGAGGCTTGTAGTGAGTATTGCTAAAAAATATGTAGGTCAGGGTATTTTATTTATGGATTTAGTGCAGGAAGGTTCTTTGGGCTTGATAAGAGCAGCTGAGAGGTTTGATTACTCAAAAGGCTTTAAATTCAGCACCTATGCTACATGGTGGATTAAACAGACTATAGTAAGAGCAATAGCTAATAACTCAAAAACTATAAGGATTCCGGTTCATATGGCAGATAAAATAAGAATGCTGAGAAAAATTATGATTGAACTTTCATGCAAGCTGGGTCGTGAGCCTAATGAAGAAGAACTTGCAAAAAAAATGAATCTTCCGGTAAAAAAGCTTATTACAATAATGAATGCCATGCAAAAAGAGCCGATAAGTCTTGATATGCCTATAGCGGATAATCTTATACTTGAAGATTACGTCCCGGATGAAAGCTATAAATCTCCTGAGTCGAAAGTACAAAAGAATTTTTTGTCGTATGACGTTTTGAAATTGCTTGATAAGCTGAGTGAAAAAGAGAGAATAATTCTAGTTAATCGATTCGGTATAATGGGAAAAACACCAAAAACACTGGAAGAGCTGGGGAAAATGCTTGGATTCTCAAAGGAAAGAATCAGGCAGATTGAGAGTGCCGCAATAAAAAAATTAAGACATAATATGGAATGCCGGCATTTAAAAGATTATCTAAACTAGTCTTTAGCTGAAGGCACCAAAAGATTTTTAGATCTTATGGTGCCGTTTTTTTATGCTTTTACAAAGTTTTTAATCTTGTTATGTTTTATTATTTTTTCTAAGTTTAAAAGAGCAGTATATGTCGGTAATATAAGCAGAGTCTCATTTTTTGATATAGAAGCTAAAGATTTTACCATTGCTTTTTGTATATTTTTTTCAATATGGATTTGTTTTTTTTCTATTCCTGCGTATTTGAGTCTTAAAGCCATATCAGATGCTCTTGTTCCTGAAATAAAAATCTTTTCCTTAAAGTTTTTAAGCACTTCAAAATTTGCATCCCAAATCCATGATACATCTTTTCCGTCAGCAGGATTATCATTTAAGATTATGAGAATTTTTGCGTTTTTATAATCGGTAACAAGCCTTAAAACTTCAGTTGCGCCTACAGGATTTTTAATAAGCTGAACAAGTGCTTTTTTGCCGTTTATGAGGATGTTTTCGGAGCGCCCGAAAATTGACTTGTAAGATTTAACTGCTGTTTGAATGACATCTAGAGGATAGTTAAGCTCCAATGCGCAGCAGATTGCACCTAGAGCATTATAGGCATTATATAATCCCGGTAAATTAATCTTAAAATTTATGGTTTTATTTCTGTATTGTAAGTTAATAAGAGAGTATTCCGGGAATATTTTTGCTTCTGCATTATACTTAAGAGGTATTATCCCGTAACCGCAGCTGCAATTGTATTTTCCTATATGTGAATAATATTTTTTTGTATAAAACATATTATCACCGCAATAAGGGCAGTTAATTGCGTCAAAAGGACTTTTGACTTCAGCTGAGTCATACATCATTTCGATATCATTAAAACCAAAATAAATGTTATCTGAGTTGCTTTTAAACATAGAAACTATAGGGTCGTTTGCATTTAAAATGAGCTTTAGGTTAGGATTTTTATCTATTGCATCTTGTATTTTTCTGAAAGTATTGTCGATTTCACCGTATCTGTCCAGTTGATCCCTGAAGATGTTTGTTATCAAAAGATAGTTAGAGTCGAGCTGTTCATAGAGTTTTTTTAGATAAGCTTCATCCGATTCAAATACGAAATAATCCTTTTTATTGCAAATTCCGATATTTTTCACGAGCTCACTCACAATCCCGGATAGCATATTTGCGCCCTTTTCATTATGAAGTATTTTATTGCCGTTTTCTCTTAATATATGTGCCAATATGCCTGCAGTCGTAGTTTTGCCGTTTGTACCCGTGATTGTTATTATGTCTTTATTACAGTATTTAGAAGCAAATTTAATAAAATCAGGGCAAATCTTTAATGCGATAAGTCCCGGCAATGCCGTTGAGCCGGACTTATTCAGTAATCTAATGAATAATACCAACAAATTAGCCGTTATAATTGCTGTAAAAAATTTTATTTTGTTCATAAATAATACTGCATCGGACCTATTCAAGAAAAGTTAAAGGTAGATTATAATAAATAAAAGGTTAAGAGTTAAAAGCATTATGTTTGTTCTAGTTACAGTATTATTGATATTAATAGAAATTTTAATTGCCTCCTGGATAATATTTTTTATAATTAAACTGGATAATAAAATTGTATTGATTAATGAAATTATTTCAGGCGAAAAATATACAATAGCTGCTTCATTTGCACAATATAGAAAAATATTGGAAGAAATTAATAAGAAAACGGATTTTATAAAAAAAGAAGAAAAAAATCAAAAAATCCTCTCAATAGTCAACACGATCGCATTTTCGTTGCTTTTAAAAAACAAATTTATGTAAACATTTGTGATTATTTACAATTTCGCAATAATTTTTTTAATCAGGTTAAAATATAATTATATTGTGATAACATGTACTTAGTTCAAGAAGGCAAAAAAGTTGAAAATCGCAATATACCCGGGAAGCTTTGACCCAATTACGAAAGGGCACCTGGATGTTCTAAAAAGAGCAGCAGGTATATTCGACAAGGTAATAATTGCAGTCCTTGTAAATAATGCCAAGAAATCATTTTTGCCGATTGAAGACAGGTTAATGCTTATCGAAAAATCCTGTCATGATATTCCGAATGTTGAGGTAGACAGTTTTGACGGCTTAACAATCGAATATGCAAGAAAAAAAGGAGCAAATATATTAATAAGAGGATTAAGAGCGGTATCTGATTTTGAATATGAAATGCAGCTTTCTCAAACAAATCATGCCTTAGACCCCGATATTAATACAGTCTTCCTGATTACAAAGCCAAAGTATAACTTTATATCATCAAGCACAATAAAAGAAATTGCAAAGATGAACGGCGATGTATCAAAGTTTGTTCCTCCTCCGGTAGCAGAATATTTAAAAGAAAAATTATAAGGAAAGGTATAGAATTATGACACAGCTTCGCATAAAAGAACTATTAGGAAAAGCAAATTTCTTATTAGAGAACGGTCTTCATATTCTGGCGGGATTCGTTGTTATAAGAAGTGCTGAGATGGAAGCTTTGCTCGATAGAATTGATGCTTCAATCCCTGAAGATATAAAAGAAGCGGAATTGATTTTAAGAAGACGTGATGAAATATTTACAGAAGCTCAAAACAGGGCAGAAAGAATTATAAACGATTCTCAAAATGAAGCCGCGAGGGTTTTAAGCGAGTCCGAGCTTTTAAGAGCTGTTCAACAAGAAGCTTCTAAAATAAGAGAACAGGTTATCAATGACTGTGACGAAATTAAAAATCAGGCAAGCAAGGAAGCTGAAGAAATTAAGCTTCAAGCTCTTCAGGAAGCCGCTAAAATAAAAGAAGGTGCTGAAAACTACGCTGAACAAATCTTAAACAATCTTGATGTCGATTTAAATCAGCTTCAGCAGATTGTCAGAAACGGTCAGACTTATCTTGAAAAGCAAAAAGCAGAAAATTATGCTTCAACAGCAGCACAATATCAGGAATATGAAAAATATGTTGTCGAATAATCCTGCTGAATAAATATTTTTAAAAAACCGGTCGACCAGTCCGGTTTTTTTGTTAATTAGATTTATAACATTGATTATTTTAACAAATTTTTCTATTATTAAATAATGCAGTATGAAAGACTTTCTGAAATAAAAGATAAAGACTATAAGATTGTTTCTTTGGGTTTTAATTGTTTTCCAAGAACAATTCTTACAAGATGGGGATTAAAGCCTTCAAAAGCTCAGGGAGAGCTCTCTATGCCTTTTGATTTTGCTGTTTATGAAACATTTGAGATAACAAAATGCTTGGAAGAACAATTTGGTAGTTTTTTTGAGAATCTGGAATTTTATAGCAATAAATTTTTACCATGGAGAAAAAAATTCTGGTATAAATCGCCTGATTTGATTAAGTTTGTGCATGAAAAGTCACTTGGCAAAAATGATAAATCAAAACTAATAACAATTTATTCAAGGCGAATAGAAAATTTCAAAAAATGTATTGAAGACAAAACTCCTATACTATTTGTGCAGCTTGTAGGAGATTGTGAAGATATTGAAAATGTTTATAAAGAACTTACAAAATTTAGAGGGGATAAGACTTTTAGGCTACTGGTGATTGACCCTGACGGTATCATTAAATCTGATAATAAAAATATTATAGTATTAAAATTGGCGTATCCTTCAAAGTTGTATAAACATTTTTGGTGGTCTAAAAAATTTTTTTGGTCAGCAAAAGATATAAAATTTGAAAGGCAGATTGCTGACACCTGTGTTGAAATTATAAAGGCTTTGCCCTAGATTATTGCCTTTTGGCTTAATTGACATTTGCTATTTTGGAAATAATATTAATTTAAAGGTTGGAAAGGAGTTTTTAATGAAGTTTCAAATTTATATGCCTACAAAAATTTATTTTGGGTCAGGAGAATTAAAACAACTGGGGAATATTGAGCTTCCCGGTAAAAAAGCTTTAATAGTCATAAGCTCCGGCAATTCAATGCGAAAGAACGGCTATTTGGAAAGGGTTATATCTTTATTGAATAAACAGGGAGCAGAAAGTGCCGTTTTTGACAAGATTCAGTCCAATCCTGTGTTAGATACAGTTATGGAAGGTGCTGCATTTGCAAAAGAACACAGTTGTGATTTTGTGATTGGTCTTGGCGGAGGCAGTTCAATAGATGCTGCAAAGAGCATAGCCATTATGGCTACTAATGAAGGAAATTACTGGGATTATATGCTCTCGGGTTCAGGCGGCAAAAAACAGGTTGAAAATAAACCGCTTTCGATAATAGCGATTCCTACAACAGCGGGGACAGGGACAGAGGCTGACCCTTGGACGGTTATAACAAAACCGGATACCCATGAAAAAATCGGATTTGGTATAGAAGACACTTTCCCTTGTGTTTCAATCGTTGACCCTGAACTTATGACATCCGTTCCTCCTTATGTCACTGCTTATACCGGTATAGATGCATTTTCGCATGCTGTGGAGGCTTATCTTGCGAATATAGCACAGCCAATAAGTGATATGCTTGCATTGGAAGCGGTAAAATATATTTCCGCAAATCTTGCAACAGCAATAAATAAGCCGCATGATATAAAAGCAAGGGAAAAACTTGCCTGGGCAAGCACAGCAGCCGGGCTTTGTGAGACTTATTCCTGCTGTATAGGCAACCATTCTATTGAGCATGCCCTGAGTGCTTATAACGACAAACTCCCTCATGGTGTTGGTCTTGCTATAATAGGACCTGCATTTTTTGAATATATAATTGATTCTAACCCAACACGCTTTTATAATCTGGCAATAGCTATGAATCCCCATTCTCAAAGCCATTATGATTTTGTGAAAGAATTTAAAAGGCTAATTTTTGAAGCAAATCTTGCAGGTGAAACTCTTTCTAAATACGGATTTGTAAAAGAGCAGCTCTTTGACATTGCTCAAAATACAATTGATACAATGGGCTTTTTATTTGACTTTATGGAAGTTAAGCTTAACCTAGGTGATATTTATAACATTTTAATGAAAGCTTATAAATAAAACAGATAAAATAAAATGCGGTTTGAAACCGCATAAGTCAAGAAAGGAATGGTTAGACTATTAATCTGATTTGATTATTACATAAATTTGTATACTACGCAAATTTATGAATATTTGTTAATACTTTTTTACAAAAGGTCTTTAGGTTGCTAAAATTAGATAACAAGGGAAAAAGAATTCAAATGAAAATCGGAATAATAGGACTTGGATTAATAGGCGGCTCTCTTTTGAAAGTCTTGTCAGGAAAAGGACATGAACTTTTTGTAGTGAGTTCTAACTCTGATACTATCAAAAAAGCTAAGATATATGCAGGTTTTGTTTCAAATCAAATGACAATTTTAAGCAACTGTGATTTGGTTTTTGTTTGTGTTCCTATATCTAAAACACTTGAAATACTTGATGAATTAGAAAACATTGTTTCTGAAAATTGCATAGTGAGCGATGTTGCGAGTGTAAAAGAATTTGTTATGCAAAAGAAACGCCCCTATTCATTTATAGGTTCTCATCCAATGGCAGGCACTGAAAACGAAGGCTTTGATGCCTCATTCAAAGAACTTTTCATAGGTGCAAAATGGGTTTTGACTCCTTTTGAAAATACAAATAAAAATGATATTAAGCAATTAATTTCGGTTATTAATTTGACAGGTGCTGAGACTCTTATTACGCAAGCTAAAGAACATGATTTGGCTGTCGCAATGATAAGCCACATGCCGATGTTAGTTGCGCAGGGTCTTTATAACGCAGTTAAGGATAATGATTTGGCGCTTAAGCTTGCATCGAGCGGATTTCGTGACATGACAAGACTTGCAATGACAAATACCCAGTTAGCTGCTGATATGATGAGTTATAATGGAAAAAACATTGCTATAGCTTGTGATAAGCTGTTTGAATCCTTAAATGACCTGCAAGATAAAAATTATAAAGAATTTATATCTTCTATTAGCTATCAGAGAGCTAAAATGTATTCAAATGATGGCAAAAATATCCTTAAATAATACCAAAAGCAGCTTTTATCGAATTTTGGTAGTCAGGATATAAGATGCCTTTTTCGGTTATAATACCTGTTATAAGCTCATTTGGTGTAACATCAAACCCGGGATTTATTATGTTTACTTCTTTAGCACAAATCCAATCCCCGTTAATTTGTGTTACTTCATCATGCGAGCGCTCTTCTATGGGTATTTCTTTTCCTGATTGGATGTTAACATCGATGGTTGAAAGAGGGGCAGCTATATAAAACGGGATATTATGGTATTTAGCTGCTATAGCGACAGTATAAGTGCCTATTTTATTTGCTGTATCGCCATTTGAGGCAATTCTGTCTGCTCCTACCACTACCATGTCAATCAATCCTTTTTCCATAAAGTATGAGCACATGCCATCTGTTATGAGAGTTGTAGGGATATTATCCATAGTAAGTTCAAAGGTTGTGAGTCTTGCGCCTTGCTGTCTTGGTCTTGTTTCATCCGCGAAAACTTTTATTGAAGGGTCTTTTTCAAAAGCAGAGCGGACAACTCCAAGAGCTGTTCCATATCCTACAGTTGCTAATGCTCCCGCATTACAATGAGTCAGGATAGTTGCTCCTTTTTTTACAACTTTGGAGCCGAATTCACCGATTTTTTTATTAATTTCAATATCTTCGTTTTCTAATTGAATTGCATAATTTTTGAGTATTTCCGCAGTTTGTTTTGTTGATAAATCATTGTTCTCAATCGCCTTTTGCATAAGTTTATCCACCGCCCATTGAAGGTTTACTGCAGTTGGTCTTGAACTTTTGAGGTACTCGGCTTTTTCTTTTAACTTTTTATTAAATTCTTCTCTGTTTGTTATTATGTTTGACAGTTCAATTGCAGCAAGGGCAACCCCATGGGCGCCTGCTATACCTATTGCAGGTGCTCCTCTTATAATCATATTTTTGATTGCGGCATACATTTCTTCTGCAGTTTTAATATCAACCGTTTTAAACTCATAAGGAAGAACAGTCTGGTCTATCATCCTTGAGTGATTATCTACCCATTCTATAGTTTTGATTTTTGATTCAAAAGTCATTTTTACCTTACTTAGTTATCTATTGTGAATGTTGCATTACTTTCTTCTGTATTAAGCATTTGAGAATAAATATAAACAGTTGCCAATCCTGAAAATGCATTCATAAGTGCACTTAACATTGCTACAAATACTACCATCATAATCATAACAAAAAAACCGATTCTAAAAAGCATGCTTATTCCAAGGTAATATGAACCTTTATAAAATAATCCTATTATTGTAGCCAGGGGAATAAAACTGATTGAAAAACCGATAAAAGAAGTAAATCCTATGATTGAACCCAATAATGCTCCATCTTTAGGGATTAATTTACCAATCATGTTATTTTTTTTCATATATATCAGAACAATACTTGATGCCACAAACATAAGTGTAAGAAAGGAAAATGCTCCAATGAAAGGGATAATCGTTATTACGCCAAGCATTGCACCTAATATAAGGGACAATACACATGTTTGCTTTATTAAAAGTTGGTTCATATTTTCTCCTTAAATAACAGATTAAACACTACATATATTAAGTATACTTCTTGCATGGCAAAGGGCAATAGCTATTGCGTCTAAAGTATCATCAAGTTTGGGTAATCTTTCGTACTTGATTAAATGTTCGACCATATTTCCTATTTCTTCCTTTGATGCTCGTCCATAGCCTGTTATTGTTTGTTTTACAACCATTGGAGTATATTCATAAGTTGGGATATTATTTTTCTCCAAAGCAAGCAAAATTACACCTCGTGCTTGAGCTACAGGCATAACTGTTTTTGCGTTTTTAAAGAAAAAAAGTTTTTCTATACTTGCAACATCAGGCTTAAATTTTTCTATTAAAGTTAAAATATCACTGTTTATTTCAAGAAGTCTGGCAGGTTCACTTTTGGTTTTGCAGGTTTGAATCGAGCCCGAAGCGACTAAAATATTTTCGTCATTTTCTATATCTATTATACAATACCCGACAATTGCCATTCCCGGGTCTATTCCCATAATTCTCATTTTTTAATTATAAAATGATAGGGTTAAAAATCCATTTTTTTACAAATGTTACATTTTAGCACTTTTTTTTTAAAAAAAAACTTTATATAGAGGTAAGTTAATAATCTTTTTAAATTTTTGGAGGAAATAAAATGGTTGACTCAATTAATGGTGCTGGCCGTGCTTTAGGACAAGTTCCAGTTATAGGACAAAAAGAGCTGACACCTGAGGAAAAAGCAAAATTAGAAAAAATGCAACAAGAAAAAATGGAAGCCCAAAAAACTCATAAAGCTCCGCCACCTCCACCACCACCTGAGGGTTCGGCTGGCATACTAGATTTTGAAGCGTAGTAAAACAAAAGGCGAAGATTTTAATCTTCGCCTTTTATAGTTTTTATTTTTACGTTTAAGCTGAAGCGCCTGATTTAGCGATGATTTCAGTTTCAACGTTTGCAGGAACTTGTTCATACTTAAGGAATTCCATTGAGAAAGTTCCTCTACCTTGAGTTTTACTTCTTATATCAGTAGCATAACCGAACATTTCTGCAAGAGGAACGATAGCGTTAACTTTTTGGATACCTGTTCCTTCAATCATTTCCATGCCTTCGATTCTTCCTCTTCTTGAAGAGATGTCACCGATGATGTCCCCTGTATTTTCTTCGGGAACTTCGATTTCAACTTTCATCATAGGTTCAAGTATACAAGGTCTTGCTTTTTTGACACCTTCTTTCATCGCCATAGAACCTGCGATTTTAAATGCCATTTCAGAAGAGTCAACATCGTGATAAGTTCCATCGTACAATGTAACCTTAACGTCAATAACCGGGAATCCTGCAAGGATACCGCCCTCAAGTGCTTCTTCCATACCTTTTCTTGAAGGTTCGATATATTCCTTCGGAATAGCACCACCGACGATTTTGTTTTCGAATACAAAACCTGCATTTTCTTCAGCCGGCTCGATTTTAACCTTAACGTGTCCGTATTGACCACGTCCACCTGATTGCCTGATGAACTTAGATTCTTGATCCGCAGTACCTCTGATTGTTTCTCTGTATGCAACCTGTGGCTTACCTACGTTAGCGTCAACTTTAAATTCTCTCAATAGCCTGTCAACGATAATTTCAAGGTGAAGCTCTCCCATACCGGAGATGATTGTCTGACCTGTTTCTGTATCTGTTTTAACTTGGAATGAAGGATCTTCTTCAGCAAGTTTTTGAAGAGCAATGCCCATTTTATCTTGATCAGCTTTTGTTTTAGGCTCGATTGCAACACTGATTACAGGTGTTGGGAATGTCATTTTTTCTAATATAACAGGATTTTTTTCGTCACAAAGAGTATCGCCTGTTGTTGTATCTTTTAACCCAACAGCTGCACAGATATCACCTGCATAAACTTCAGAAATTTCGTTTCTGTCGTCGGCTTGCATTTGTACAAGTCTTGAAATACGTTCTTTTTTGCCGTTTGTAGCATTTATGACGTAGGATCCTGATTTTAATACACCTGAATAAACTCTTAAGAAGGTTAATCTGCCTACATAAGGGTCTGTCATTATTTTGAATGCCAAAGCTGCAAAAGGTTCTTCATCTGATGAATGTTTTGTGACTTTTGTACCATCTTCAAGTTCGCCTTCTATGGCTTTAACGTCTAACGGTGATGGCATATAGTCAACAACTGCATCTAAAAGCATTTGTACACCTTTGTTTTTGAAAGCTGTACCGCAAGTTACGGGAACTATTTTGTTGTCACAAACCGCTTTTCTTAATACTTTTTTAAGTTCTTCGACGGTTGGTTCTTCACCTTCCATAAACTTCATCATCAAATCATCATCGAATTCAGAAATGGCTTCAACGAGCTCTGATTTGTATTCATCAGCCTTTGCCTTCATATCTTCGGGAATATCAGTGATTTCTATATCAGTTCCAAGGTCATTTTTATACATATGGGCTTTCATTTCGATTAGGTCAATAATACCTTTCATCTGATCTTCAGCACCAATTGGAAGCTGTATAGGGTGAGCGTTTGCGCCAAGTCTGTTTTTAACTTGGTCAACTACTCTGTAAAAGTTAGCGCCGATTCTGTCCATTTTGTTAACAAATACCATTCTTGGAACTTCGTATCTGTTAGCCTGTCTCCAAACTGTTTCAGATTGTGATTGGACACCGCCTACCGCACAAAATACAGCTACAACACCGTCTAATACACGCAAAGAACGTTCAACTTCGATTGTAAAGTCAACGTGGCCGGGAGTATCTATTATGTTAATCTGATGATTTTCCCAGAATGATGTAACAGCCGCTGAGGTTATTGTAATACCTCTTTCTCTTTCCTGATCCATCCAGTCTGTAACCGCTGCACCGTCATGCACTTCACCGATTTTGTGAATTTTACCTGTATAGAATAAAATACGCTCTGTTGTGGTCGTTTTACCTGCGTCAATGTGCGCTGCAATACCGATGTTACGTATTCTCTCTAATGGAGTCTGTCTTGCCATTGTCTTTTTCCTTTTATCTTTATACTACTATTGTCTTTGTAAGTTGTTTTCTCGGATTTAATGCTTTAAACACTTTTTGCCGAAATACTTACTGAAAATACCTTAAAATTTTAAGGTACTACATAAATTTTCGCATAAAAACAAAAAATTTTAAATATTTTTTTACATGAGTTAATCATTAACGTCAAGTAATGATATATAAGGATTGTTTACGTTAATTGTTTATTTTTGATATCTAGTTAAAACAAAACCGTTTTTAAGCTTTCTTTCCTTAAAAGGAATTCTCATTAAAATTTATCCGTTTAAAAATTTTATGTATAATAAATTAAGGCACAGAGGAATAAATTTTAAAGGTTTTATTATGGGTAAAAAAAGAATAGTATCAGGTATGCGTCCTACAGGCAGACTTCATTTAGGTCATTATGAAGGGGTTTTAGCTAATTGGGTAAATCTTCAAGATGAATTTGAGTCTTTTTATTTTGTTGCAGATTGGCATGCATTGACAACTAAATTTGATAAAACCGAAAATTTAAGACAAGACAGGCTTGATGTTGTTTTGGACTGGCTTGCTTGCGGAATTGACCCTAAAAAGTCAACTATTTATATCCAGTCTGATATTCCGCAAATCGCTGAATTGCATGTGCTTTTAAGTATGATTACACCTAAAAACTGGGTGGAAAGAGATCCTACACTTAAAGACATGGTTAAAGCACTCAAATGTAAAGAAATTAATAAACCTTCCGATGCAAATTGCTCGGATATCAGCTATGGGCTTTTGGGTTATCCTGTGCTTATGGCTTCTGATATTCTTATGTTTAATGCTGATGTTGTGCCTGTCGGAATAGACCAGATGTCACATTTAGAGATTACAAGGGATATTGCACGAAGATTTAATCATATTTATAAAACTGATTTGTTTAACGAACCCGCTGCAAGATTGACTAAAATACCTTTGATGAAAGGTGTCGATGGGCAAAAAATGGGAAAATCTTTTAATAATGATATAAAAATTTCTGATGACGAAAAAACTACTCAAGATAAAGTTATGAAGGCAATTACAGATAGAAGCAGAGTCAGGAAAGATGATCCCGGGCATCCTGATAAATGCGAGGTCGCTTTTGAATATTACAAAATCTTCGCGGATGAAGATATCATAGAACAGGTCAAATTGGAATGCAAAAAAGGCAAAAGGGGTTGTGCCGACTGTAAAAGGCAGCTTGCCGGCATAATTAATCACAAATTTGCCCCGATTAGAGAAAAACGTTTTGAATATGCTTCAAATTTTGATTTAGTAAAAGATATTCTTAATGAAGGCAAAAAACATGCAAGACTAGAGGCTCAAATGGTTCTTGATAAAGCAAAAGAAGCAGCAGGCTTATAATCGCTTCCTAAAAAGCTACTTTTTTTCAAATAGGTATAACACCCAGATGTCGTCTTCTGATTTAATAATTTTTATCATTTTAAAATTTTCAAATGCATAGTTGACTATATGGTTTACCATTTTGGAATATAAAATGTAAAACATTGCAAATCGTTTATGTAGTTTATCATCTTGGTTTTTATACTGCTGTATAATAATATTAGGGATATAGTAGGTTGAGTTTACTACTATAACAAATTTTGAGCCTCTTTTAAGTTTTTTGGAGATATGGGTATCAAGGTATTTCTCGAATTTTTTGGGAATTTGAGTCGAATATACATAGGTTTTAAGTTCTTCTGGCGCATTCTTTTTATTAAGTTTTTTTGTAAGATTTTTATCAAATATCATCTCTAAAGAGTTATCTGTATTTCTCAGATATATTTTTCCAAAATCTATATCAACTACATTTACATCTGCATATTTTGTCAAAAGATTTCCGCTGAAAGGCATGCAGACTAAATCTTGTTTTGTTATTTTTTCATTTTTTAACATATTTGCCGCAGAACCATACTTTTCGAGTCTGTCCAGTCTTGGTGCGGAGTACGGGGCGAGGCTTAAATAGATAAAATTAATTGCGATATAAAGAGTAATAAGTATTTTGGCTGATTTTTTATTAGGAATAGTATATAATCCGTACATTGCGAATATTAATATCGCCGGAAAAGCAATCAATATATATCTTGGTATGAATATAAACTGTCTTAAGAGAGTCAAAATAAACGCCAAAATTATAAATGCTAAATTAATTGTAAGAATAAAGGTCTTAAAGTCATTTGTTTTTAAAGACCTGAATAAACCATATAAGCATATAAAAGTAGGAATTACAGCAAATGAAAAGAAATGAATCGTTAATATATATTCAGGACCAAGAGCGACAGGAACTCCGTTTGATAGATTTAAAACAACAGGTGAAAACATCATTTGCACAGTTGTAAGTATATTTGCAAGGCTGAAGGGAAAAACATCCACAAGGCTTAAATAAAAATTGTTCAGTAATATAGAATGGTGCAGCACCATAAATAAATATGGCAGATATACTATAGCAACAACTAATTGAAGCTTTAAGAAATGTTTGAAAATATCTTTATTCGTCCTAAAAAAGTAAATGCTTAACATAACCCCAAGAAATGCAAGATATGCCAATCCCAGTGTATAAGTATATAAAATTGTTATAGAGGTTATTCCTATTACGGTTGAATTTAGCTTGCTTTGCTCTTCTTTGTATTTCAATAAATACAACATTAATATTGAACTTAATAAAAACAACATTGAATAAAACTTAACTTCCTGTGAATAATATATAAGGATTGAATTTAAAGCAGCTATAGCTGCACATATAAGTCCGAAATTCTCTGAATTAATTTTTTTACCTATTTTATAAAAGACCGGAATTGTGGCAACTGAACATAATAAAGAAAATAACCTTAATATTAAATCGGAATCGCCAAAAAATTTCATCCAATAATGAAGGATTATGAAATATAGCGGGGCATGGAAGTCTTCATTGTAGAGTTTGTCCAGTATTTTTAAAATATTTTCCTGTGATGCAATGTAATAGCAATACATTTCGTCAAACCACATACCGCCTTGTTTATCTATTGATATTAAACGTAATAAAATTCCGGCTACAATTATTAAAAATATTACAATTTTTACTTTATGTGTTTTTACAAAATTAAACAATTTATCCATAGACCCTCAAGCTTTATTTATGGATATGATGCAATCAGGACGTATTTTTTAGCCTTTATGTTCATATCCTTTATTATGTTTTTATATTTTATTATTTTAAATAAATATTAACTACAAGTAAAATAGTTAGCAAATTTTGACATTTATGACCTTTAAATATTATTATTGAAAGGTTGCGCATAAGGAAAAAATGTTGATAATCGATTCACTAAAACAGCCTTATAAATATTCTCTTCCCAAAACCAAATCCCTAAAATACCCTTTTAAGAGTGATGGACAGGTTTCTCATGCCGTATTTGTCTCTAAAGATGGCGCTGATGACGGTAAAATAAGCATTAAAGAGTCATTTAAACATTTTGGAAAGGGATTTATTTCCCCTATTAAGATGCTTTTCAAAGATCCTAAAAGTATAATTACCGGTATTGGAATTATTGCCGCAGGTGCTGCTTTAACAAGCCTTTTCCCTCCTGTTTTGCCTGCACTTGTTGCTTTTGGTGTTCTGACAGGAGTTTTACAAACAGCAAAAGGTGTTAAAGATGCCGTAAAAGCGAAAGCCGATTCTCAGGCAGAAAAAGCATACGAAAAAATCGGTGAAGGAAGCTTTACATTGATTACTTCTACAATCGGTGCGAAAAGCTCTCTAAAAGCTGCAGGAGTTGAAGATGCAGCTAATTTGAATATTTTTCAGGCTGTTTTAAGATGTTTTAAAGAAATTCCGCATGGCTTTACCAGATCTTTTCAAATGGCTAAAAACGGTACTGCTTGGATTAATTTAAAAAGCAAATTTATAAAACCGTATTCTTATAGTGATGCTAAAGATATACAGCGCTTGCAAAAAGCGGGTTATGGTCCCGAAAAACTCAAGAAATTAAAAGAATACAGTGAAATAATACATAACGAAACAATAAAACAGGTTTATTCAACAATTGAGCCTAATAAACCTTATAATGCAGTAAATAACCCATATAGTGATAAAAGTCTTGTAAGACAGTTTTTAGATATTTTCCCCGAAGAACATGTTGAGAAAATACATTTTAGGGTAAAATCCGTTTCTTCAATAAAGGATAAGCTTATTAGGAAACTTACTGAAAATAAATCTGATAAAATTAAAATCGAAAGTGTTGATGATGCAAGAGCTTTAATACAGGATTTAGTTGGTTTTTGCTTGAAGCTTGATAAGGCTGATGATGCTCAAGTGTCTACAGTTGTTGATTCTTTAGTTTCGGGAATGAAAAACAAAAAAATAAGAATATTCAAGATTGACAATTATAATGGAGCAGGCGTTGAGCCTTATCTTAATGATTATAATGCTGACATCTTGGCTGAAGCTGCCTCTATATATTCCGGCAGTCCTGTTAATATCTATAAAGGTAATGCACTTAAAAAATCAGGTTATACAACAGGGCAGTTCAATTTTAAATTCTCTAACGGTACTCTTGGCGAGTTTCAGTTAAGAGGTGCTAAGGTTCATAAGGTTGCATCTGTAGAGCATATACCTTATGACTTGAGAGAAGGCAAAGATATCTCTTTAAATAATGACCTTTTAAAGAAATTATATACTCCTGTTGAGCAGGCAGTAAAAAAACTAAGAGCCAGAGGTTATGAATCTTATAACAAATACCTTACAGCATTATACGAATACCAGAGAAATTCAGAACTTGATTCAGCAGTCGGTAATATCCCTTCCATATATGAATATTTTGCTAATCCTTCAAGGCTGGTAAAACATAAAAATACCGATACTGTACAGCAGATAAAAAATTCTATGACGTCAATTATGGATATTTTAAACATTGACAATCTGGCAAGTATCAGGAGTCAAGCGGCATGGTTGAAAAATATTCCGAAAACTAAACTTGTAACAATTGTGGGGCAAAATTCTCTTTTGTACCCTGCATCACAGAGCTATCAAACAAAAAAATCTTAGTTAATTTATAATAATAATATAGAAAGTAAAAAAAATGAGAGTACAACCGATAAATCAAAATTTATCCAAAATATATAAGGTACCTGCATTAAGGGCCAAATCACTGGAAGATGCAGTAAACAAAATGTTGTTTTTTGTAAAGGAATTGTCAGGAGAGGATGCGAAGATACCTACGAAATTTATTGAATTTCCTACTTCAGGTTCTTTATCCAAGCTTACATTAATTTATTCGAGCTCGGCTGCTAGTGGTGATCCGCAGGGAAGGGTGCTAAAGCTGATTGGAAGTCGTGGAAGTAAGAGCGTTTCAACCCATATTGCAGTGGGGAATAAAAGCCAAATAATTGATATGTTGTCAAAGCCTACCATAAATTCAGAAATTCAGCAGCATGGCGAAAATTTAAAGGGCATGATTTCTTCAACTCATAATCCTTTTATCTAATTTATTTCACTATTTTAAATAATTTTCCACCCTACTATTTATATAAATTTTGTTATATAATGGCGTTGTTCATTATTGGAGCTTTTTCTATGCTTTTTAAAGAAAGATTTACGCTAAAAAATACATTATTTTTGATTCTGATATTGCTTTCATTATGGTTTGTATTTGCAATTAAAGAAATTGCACTTTTATTTTTTGGGGCATATGTACTGGCATGTTCTCTAAATCCTTCCGTAAACTGGCTTTCTAAATATATGCATAGAGCCGTTGCTGCCAGCATTGCTCTTTTATGTTCAATAACGTTGATTACAATAGTATTTTTACCTATTTTTATAATATCCTACAAGGAAATTATTATTCTTATTAATGATTTGCCTTCAAGGCTTGACAGCCTGATTCTCGCAATAAGCAAATTTAAGATAATGGGACAAAGCGCAATCGATTTGATTAATATGGAGACAATAATCTCTCATACATCACAGGTTGCAAGCAGTATTTTTAACAAATCTATTGATATAACCGTAGGAATAATTGGTGCTTTTACGGTTGCTATTTCTCTTGCTATGATTGTGTTTTATGTTACTTATGAACATACTGCACTCAGAGTGAGTACTTTAAGGCTTTTCCCTCCTAAAATAAGAAAAAGAGCAGAATTTATAATGGATTCCATTGAGGTGAAAGTCGGAGGATATATCATAGCCCAATTATTATCAATGTCAACAGTTGCTGTTTTCACTGCTATAGGACTTGCAATATTTCATGTAAAATATGCGGTGCTCTTAGGTTTAATAGCCGGAGTTTTGGATATAATCCCTGTTATAGGACCTACTATAGCTTTATTTCTAGGAATTACGGCTGCAGTTTCTTCAGGAGGCTGGCTTCTTGTAATACCTACAGTTATTATTTACCTTATTGCCCAGTGGCTTTCAAATAATCTTGTAAGACCTTTGGTTTTTGGTAAATTTTTAGATTTACATCCAATGCTCATAATATTTGCCTTTCTAGTGGCTGCTCAGTTTTTGGGTGTTTGGGGTGTAATCCTGGCTCCTGCGCTTGCTGCTACTTTTACTACATTGTTTGATGAATTATATGTAAAAACAATTAATAAAGACCGCGACGAGATTTTATAATGACTGAAAAATTTTTGTATGAAAGAAACCTTTCAAAAAAAGCAGACTTAAATTTTTGGCTTGCTTTTCCTGCTATATATTCTTTTGGCATGGCGTCTTTAGGCTTTTTATCCATATTCGAGACACTGGATAAAATGGATAACGTCAAAGCCGAGAGGATTTTTTCAGATACTAAAAAAACAGAAATTAACATTTCTGACGTCGATGCAATAAGTTTTTCATTTTCTTTTGAATTCGACTTTATAGGTATTTTTCAGCTTATGGAGCAGCATAATATTCCGTTTCTAAGCTCTGAAAGGGATGAATCCATGCCTCTTATTTGCGGAGGCGGGCCGGTTTTATCTTCTAATCCTGAACCTTTTAGTCCGTTTTTTGATTTTATTATGGTCGGTGATGCTGAAAATGTAATTGAAAAAGTTGCGCAAACTATTATTAAGCATAAAAATTGTCCTAAAAAAGAAGTGCTTATTGAGCTTTCTAAAATTCCGTCAATATATGTCCCGTCTTTTACGGAATTTGACCTTGAAAATAAGTTATTAACTATTGATAAAAAGCCTTTTAGCATTGAAAAAAATACATTTTATCTTTCAAGATGTATTTCAACCCCGATTTTAACGGAGAAGAGCTATTTTTCAAATACTTTTGTAATTGAAATCGCAAGAGGCTGTAATAACAGGTGCGGTTTTTGCAATGCCTCTTATCTCAACCTCCCTGCAAGATTTTGCAGTTATGAAGAAATAACCGAAAAAATAGAAAATGTCTTAAAATATACCAACAAGATTGCTTTTTTGGGAGCATTAATTTCTGCTCATCCTGATTTTGAGAGGATTTGCGATTATGTGATAAATAAAATTGATAGCTGTGTAAATATTGAATTAAGCATATCTTCAATAAGACTTAACCATATTACCCCTAAAGCTGTTGAAATGCTTGTTAAAGGCGGACAAAAGCATGCTACCGTTGCGCTTGAGGCAGGCAGTGAAAGGCTTAGGAAAGTTATCAATAAAAATTTGACAGAAAAACAAATTTTAAATGCTGTTAAAGTTGCTTATGAAAACGGTCTTAAAGGTTTTAAAGTGTATGCTATGATAGGACTCCCGACAGAAACATATGAAGATTTGGACCAGATTGTTGAACTTGCAAGAAGAATCAAAAAAGAATATAAAAAGTTTGATTTGACGTTTAGTTTTTCAACTTTTGTTCCCAAGGCCCAAACCCCTTTTCAATATGCCTCAAGAGAGGATACCAAGTCACTTGAGAAGAAATATTCTTATCTCAAAAAGGAATTTCATAAATCAGGTATAAAAATTCGCTGTTCAAGCGTTAAATGGGACTATTATCAGGCTGTTTTTTCAAGAGGAGACAGAAGATTGGCAGAATATGCAATTGAGGTTTATAAACAAGGCTCAAATATCGGCGCTTTCAAAAATGTTTACAAGAATATGCAAAAAGCAGGGAAACTCCCTCCTTCTGATAGTTTTGCACTTGATAATATAGATTTGAATTCAAATCTTGTTTGGAACTTTATAAATCTTCACAATGATAAAAAAGCTTTAGAACAAGAATATAAAAGACTTGTGACATAAAAGTTTACAAATACCCAATTGAAGGATTGACTTATTTTTATATTATGTCATAATACTTATATGAGATTTAAGTGTAGCCGAAACACTAAATAACAAAAAGAAACATTATAACCCCGAACACATATAAACTCCTAAATAATAAACACAAAGAAGAGACCATTAGGATGCAGAAATAAACCACTCTATCGAGTGGCTTTTTTTTATTATTATTTTTGCACTTTTTGCAAAATTTTTTTAGTAAATAAGTTTTATTTGTTATTTTTTCTGCATTTTTGTTAAAAAAAATGTCATTTTGGCTTAAATAATAATAAAAAGTGTCAACTTTACAATTTTAATTAGATTTGGACATTATTTTTATTTATTTTATACTTATTTACGGACAGAATGTTGAGGTGTTAAAGTGAAAAATACTGTTGTTGTTGGTGCGCAGTGGGGTGATGAGGGTAAAGCCAAAATTACTGACTTACTTGCAGGGCATGCTGATGTGATAATTCGTTATCAAGGGGGATGTAATGCTGGTCATACGGTTGTTGTTGATGGTGTTACCCATAAATTTCACTTGATACCTTCAGGAATCTTGTATGGTGATAAATTCTGCCTGATTGGGGCAGGTACTGTGGTTCACCCTGAAACTTTCAAAAAAGAGATTGATGATTTAAAGAGTAAGGGGATATCTCTTGAAAACCTTAAAATAAGTCCCCTGGCAAGTGTTACCATGCCTTATCATATTGATATAGACGGCATTAGTGAAGCGTCATCGGAAAAGTATAAAATCGGAACAACTAAAAAGGGTATAGGTCCTACATATTCTGACAAGGTCGGCAGATATGGTTTAAAAATTCAAGATTTATATGACTTGGAATCTTTGGACAAAAGGCTTGATGCTATATTGCCTCTTAAAAATAAAATTTTAAAAGAGGTATACGGGTTAAAAACTTATTCAAAAGATGAAGTATTTAAGCTTTGTGCTCAATATGCAGAAGTATTTAGACCTTTTGTTTGCAATGATTGGATATCAAAATTAAATAATGCAATAAAATCTGATAAATCAGTACTTTTCGAAGGTGCCCAGGGGGTTATGCTTGACATTGATTACGGTACATATCCTTATGTTACAAGTTCCAATCCTATAGGCGGCGGAGCAGCTACAGGAAGCGGCATCGGACCTGCTTATATAAATAATGTTATAGGTGTTGCCAAAGCCTATATTACAAGAGTGGGAGAAGGTCCTTTTATTACAGAACTTTTGGATGAAATTGGAGATAATATAAGGACTATTGGAGCCGAGTTTGGGACAACTACAGGGAGACCAAGGCGCTGCGGCTGGTTTGATGCTGTTTTGTCCAGATATGCCTCACTGGTTGGAGGTTTAACGGCTATGGCTATTACAAAACTTGATGTATTTAATGATTTTGATGAATTAAAAGTTTGTGTCGCATATAAAGACAAGCGTGACGGGCAAATTTATGAGGATTATCCTACTAATATTTATATGCATAAATATATTGAGCCTGTCTATGAAACTTTTAAAGGTTGGAAGAGCGATATTTCTGCGGCAAAATCATTGGAAGATTTACCGATTAATGCAAGAAAATATCTAAAAAGGCTTGAAGAGCTTGTAGGGATACCTGTTACAATTATTAGTGTTGGCCCTGACAGAGATCAGACAATTATTTTAGAGAATCCTTTAGAAAAGTGAATCCAAAAAAGTAATTGACGTTTATTTTTGTTCTTGGTATTTTAAAATAACAGTCGAATATAAAGTGTGCGTCCATAGCTCAGCAGGTAGAGCACTCCCCTTTTAAGGGATAGGTCCTGCGTTCGAATCGCAGTGGACGCACCATTTATTTTAAGAGGTATTCAGCCTCTTTTTTAGTTTCTGCTTTTTTTATTTTAAATGCGTTTATTGTTTATATAGTGAAACGGGGATTTTAATGATAAGAAAATATCATACATCCATTACTAATGATGCTATTGACTCTTATTTTAATGACGAAATGGCTGAAGAATAGTAGCAGCCGTTATTTGGCTTTTTAAAATATTTAATTTGTATTAGTATAATATTTTATTAAAATAGTAAATTATTATAAATTTATTATGCCAATAATTATTGAATCCCTTTTAACTTGTGTGAATGTTGGGAAAATCCAAGAAATAGAGTGAAATTCACTAACTGGATTGTAGCTTTGAAGCTGAAATATTCGTAAAATGTTGTTTTTGTCTCAGACTCTGTCAAGTAGCAATAAATTTGCCCAAGGTTTTATGTGAAAAATTAACTGCGTTGTAAAAAATTTGTAACAAAGTGTTTCAATCACTTTTTACCAAAGAAATTTTAGCCCAAAAAAAAACTTTATATATAAGTGAAGGTTATGTAATAGTTTTTTAGGTAAAAGTAGTTGAATTTCAGTGTAGACAATAATTTAGCAATAGGTTCGGTACGAAATAGCAGGCAAACGTTTACTTCTAAGCCTATTTTTATGCCAAATGACGGCAAAAAACCTGTTATTACGGAAAGATCAGATTATTTTGAAAAGGGTTATCCTGCGAGATTTACAACCCCTGAGCTATTGTCTAACAAATTTCTTGAATTATTCGCTCCCCAGATACTTTTGAATAATTATCTTCAAGCTGAAGCTATCCATAAGATGGTTCAGGCTAATCCAAGAGTAAAACAGATGTTAGCTTCAAAAGATATTAAACTTACAGTGAACCCTGAAAATGTAGCAGAGCTCAAAGACAATCATCTGCAATCAATAGTAGAGGCATCTTTAGGTATGGCAGATGATATAGGTCTTGATAAAACTGACAAAGAAATAATTTCAAGAGGTGCTTTGCTCCATGATTTTGGCAAAGTATTGATTCCAAAGCACGTAATTAACAAAAAATGTCAATTGACACCAAATGAAAGACAGATAATAAATCTTCATTCACAGTTGGGTTATGAGCTTTTAGGCCCAACAGGTCTTGATGAAAGATCTCTTGTAATAATAAGAGACCACCATAAGCCTTTTTACAGACAAGAAGACTTAAGATCTCAGATTGTTACAATTGCTGATATTTATTCTGCCTTGACATCAAAAAGAGCATATAAAGACGAACTGACTCCCGAACAATCATTGAAAATTCTTGAAAAATACGCTCAAGATGGCAAAATTAATCCTGCAATACTTGATTCTTTAAAGAATTATGTCAAACAGAATCAGGCTAAGGAATTGGTAGCGCTATAAATTCTTTGTTTTCGAAACTTCAACTTTAAGAGGGAAATTTTTAACTTGAATTTTGTATATTGCTTCAGCACCCAGTTCTTCAAAGGCTATTGTATTACATTTCGTGATTTTTTCCGAAATAAGGCTTGCGATTCCTCCTGTTAGAGTGAAATATATACCGTTATTTTTTCTAATAATATTTTTTAAATTTTCGCTTCTCTCACCTTTGCCTATAGTTGCAAGCAGGCCTCTTTTGTATAAAATTTCAGCATAATTATCCATTCTTGATGCTGTTGTTGGTCCAACAGGACCGATTATAGTTCCTGGTTTAGCAGGGCATGGGCCTGCGTAGAAAATTATTTTGTCTTTTATTTCAATCGGAAGTTTTTGTTTTTTTTCAATTAACTCGATAATCCTTTTGTGTGCAGCATCTCTTGCTATGTAAAGTTCTCCTGAGAGGAGAATGTTATCACCTTCTTTAAGATTTTGTATTTCTTCTGTTTGTGAAGTGTTTAGTTGTTTTGAATTATTATCATTATTGATTTTGGGGTCAATAAAGGCATAGTCCTCAATGTCATAAAAAATTTTGCCCTCTTTTATAATGCAACCGGCTTTTCTTGATGAATGGCAGTTAATTGAAACTGATATCGGAAGGCAGGCTATGTGAGTTGGTGATGATATTATATTCACTTCAAGAACATAATTTTCAGGGAAATCTGCAGGCGAATTTTTATTTATGAATTCTTTAATATTTTCTGCAAATACTTTTATTTCTTCTTTTTCATCGCCTTTTAAAAGAGCTTTTTTGGCAAGGTAAGCTGATTTGTCTGCTGTTCCTCCTATTCCTATGCCCACAAATAGTGGAGGACAGGAACTTAATCCTGATTCAATAACCGATTTTGCCACGAATTGTTTAATATCTTCTTTTGAGGCAGTCGGTAGTAACATTTTTGATTTTGATTTATTTTCTGACCCTGCGCCTTTTATGAGGATTTCGATTCTAACTTCATCGCCGGATATAATTTCTGTGTGGATTATCACAGGAGTGTTTGTATTTGTATTGGTCCTGTCACAGAGTGCATCTTTTACTGTTGACTTTCTGAAAAAATTTTCTCTGTATGACTTTTCAACTGCTGAATTTATTGTGTTATACAAATCTTCGCCTTCAATAAATACATTTTGTCCTATTGTCAAAAAAACTATAACCTGCCCGGTATCCTGGCATAGAGCGGTTTTGTTTTCAAAGGCTTTTTTGGCGTTTTTTAAGATATACTTGAATGTTGTTTTAAGATTTTCGTCAGAGGTTGTCTTATATGCATTTAAGATTTTTTCATAGCTTTTTTTGTCAAGCCTTGTATTAGCTTCAAGACATAATTTATATACTGCTTCTTTAATTAAATCGGTATTAATTTTTATCATTTTATAATAATAAAATTTTGTAAATTAAATGTAAAGTAAAAAAAATTGTAAATAAGAGACACCGACCTTATAATTAAGGTCGGTGAGGAGAGACTGATAAGTTTCAGTAATTTTATCCTTGTAGCAAGCTTAAGGCGATTTGTGGGATTGAGTTTGCTTGAGCCAAAACGCTTACTGAAGATTGTTGTAAGATTTGGTATTTGACCATATCGGTACTTGCTTTTGCTATATCTACATCTAATACTCTTGATTTTGAATTTTCTATGTTTTCGTTTGCGCTTACAAGGTTGTCATAGTTAGCTTGTAACCTGTTTGAATAAGCACCTAACATAGATCTGTCACTTGTAATTTGGGAAATTGCGCTGTCAAGCTTATCCATATAATCCATTACTTCATCCGGATCCCAGTCTTCAATTGCTATATAGCCTTCAGCCTGAGCTTCTGGTGTAAGATTTGTTGTAACCTTTATTTGGACATCCAAGGCACCTGCGGATACTCTCATATTTGTTAAAGCAGAGCCGATATCTATTGAGTTCAATTCAGGGTCTGTTCCTGCACCGAATTGGAGTCTTAATGAATCTTTGCTTCCATCCAACAATGTAATTTCGTTGAATTTAAACGATCTTGCCTGAACGTCGATATCTTCGATTCTTTGTTTAATTTCGTTTAATATTGCTGTTTTGTTTTCTGTGTTGTAAATTTCGTTTGCTGCTTGAACACATAGTTCTCTGATACGTGAAAGGTGTTCTGTTGCAACTTCCATACCGCTTTCTGCGGTTTGCATCAAGTTTAATCCGTCCTGGATGTTATCTTGAGCTTTTGCGTTACCCTTAATCTGGTTGCTCATACCAATCGAAATTGCTAATCCGGCTGCGTCATCTTTTGCGCTGTTAATTCTAAGGCCGGTTGATAACTGTTGTAGGGTACTGTTTAATGAAGTATTACTCTTCAGTAAGTTGTTCTGGGCTATTAAAGCCGATACGTTTGTGTTAACGGTGATTGCCATGTTTTCTCTCCTTCTCTTATCACAATCAGGTTATCGGTTTGTTTTTTTTATACTTTAGTTGTAGGTTCGATTGCTTTTTTGTGTAAAAAATAGTTAAAACACTTGCTATATAAAGGATTTGAGTGTATTATACTAAAGTATGAAATATCCTCCATTTGGAGTAGAAATTGGTCTAAAATGCCTCATTTTATTATAAATTCAGCTATAGTAAATGCTGGAAAGATAGTGGTTGCGGACAAAGAACTTTATAAGCATATCGCCAAAGTTTTAAGGGCTAAACAGGGTGAAAAGGTTATATTTATTGATGAAAATGAGATTCAGTATGTCACAGAGGTAGAAAATATCACTTCCGATAAAATCTATACTAAAGTTGTAGATTCTTATAAATCTGAGAGAAAACTTTATATAGAGCTTTATTTAGCGCAAGGTGTGCTTAAAACAGATGCACAGTTCAGTATATTGCAAAAGGCTACAGAGCTTGGAGTCAAAGGCATTATACCTTTGTATACAGACAATTGTACTTTAAAAGAGAACTTTATTAAGTCTAAAATTGACAAGTGGCAGAAGATTGTTTTTGAATCGGTTAAACAATGCGAAAGAGCTGATATCCCAAAGGTTTTTCCCCTTTCTAATCTTGATGAAATTACATTGAATAAAAAATTTGATATTATCGTTGCATTCGTTGAGAGGGATGCAGAAGGCACTTTAAAAGAATATTTTAAAACAATAGATGTTAAAAATAAGACAATTCTTGCTATAATTGGTCCTGAGGGCGGATTTTCAGATAGAGAATTTGATTTTTTTGAAAGACATAATATTAAAAAAATTACCCTCGGTAATTTAATATACAGAGCGGATACCGCTGCAGTTGTGGCACTTTCGAATTTGATTTATGAGGTTAGTAATTCTTGAAACAGTATTTAAAAGATAAAATTGAAAATGACAGTGTTATAAGTCTTATAAAGCCTTATATAAAAGGTTATAAGGCTTATTTGGTCGGTGGTTTTATAAGAGATTTGTTTTTGGTGCATGATTCTTTCGACAGAGACTTGATTATTGAGGATATAGATGTCAGAGATTTTAGCGAGAAATTAGCGAAAGAAATTAAAGGGTATTTCATTGAGCTTGATTGTGAAAATAAAATATATAGAATAGTTCTTCAGGATAAAAAAAATTATGTTGATATTTCAAGTCCGCTGGAAAATGATTTAAATACAGATATTTTAAGGCGGGATTTGACGATAAATGCTGTGGTATATGACTTTAAGAATTCTGAATTTATTGATCCCGCAGGAGGAATAAAAGACCTTGAAAACAAAGTTATAAGAGGAATAAGTAATCAGAACTTTATTGATGATTCATTGAGATTTTTAAGAATCTTCAGGTTTTTTTCAAGACTCGGATTTGAAATTGAGTCTAAGCTCTTGGACTTTACAAAAGAAAATGCCGACAAAATCAAATATCCTGCAAAAGAGAGGATTAATGTCGAGATTATGAAGTTGTTCGAGGGAGGATATGCTCATCAGGCTCTTATTAAAATGGACAATGCAGGTTTATTGGAAAATATTTTTGATATCGTAAACGAATTAAAAAAAGTGCCGCCGAATCTGCACCATCACTTAGACTTATTTGAGCATAGTATTGAAACAGTAAGGCAGATTCAGAAATACTTTGAAAATGCATCAGATGAGGTAAAATTGCATCTTCAAGACAAATTATTTGGGAATTGTTCAAAAATTGCTTATTTGAAGCTTGCAGCTTTTTTGCATGATATAGGGAAACCTTCTACCTGGACTATTGAAGAAGACACGTTAAAGCACAGATTTATAAAGCATGATGATATAGGCTCTAAGATTGCTGTAAGTATTTTAAAAGAATTAAAGTTTTCAAAAAAACAGATTTCTTATATCCAAAAAATGATTAAATATCACATATATCCATCGAGTATCGTAAGTCAGGAAGAAGTCAGTGAAAAAGCGCAGATGAGATTGTTCAGAAAAATGGGAGATGATACGATTGATATTATCATTCTTGCTGTTGCTGACAGACTTTCGGCTCTAGGTCCTGATATTGAACCTGAAACTATATTTAAAAATATTAATTCTTTAAATGAACTTCTATTAAAATATTTAAATACAAGAGATTCGATTAAACCTTTAGAAAAACTGCTTGACGGTCATGAAATAATGCAAATAACGGGAGTTGAAGCTTCAATACAACTGGGGTATCTAATTAACCAGCTCAAAGAAGCCCAAATTTCAGGTGATGTTAATTCAAAAGATGAGGCTATAGAGTTTATTAAACAACTAGCTGTTGACAATGTTTAATAAAAATAATATTGTTTGATTGGATTATTTTGGTAAAAGGAGCATCTTATGGAAACGGCAAATCTCGTTAAGGTAGTTTTATTTAAAGCCTTTATTATCGGTTTTATATTATTGATTGTTGCGTGCTTTACTTATAACCTTTATTTTGATTTCACTTACAGTTATGTAAGCAAAATTTATCCTATAGATGAAGAAGGACTTTTAGAAAATATTGTACTTCTCATGGGTGTATGGAAGATAATACTTTTCCAATTCTTCTTATTCCCTGCGCTTGCGCTTCACTGTTCGCTAAAAAAATGTCATAAAAAAGAAGATTAATTTGAATTAATAGATTCTTTTGCAAATTCTCTTTCTAACCTGTTTTTTGTTTCAGTAAGCTGAGGGTAGAGCTCTACTTCCATTTGGAGTTCTTCAGCTTTGTCTAAAACATACATAGTTAAATCATAAATATGCCTTGAAAGGTTATTAACGTTTGCCATAAGCCAGTTAAAATCGACGTTAAGTGCAACATAATTTATGCCCAGAGCTTTGCTTTTTAAGAGCCATTTGGTTAATTCTTCTTTATTATCGTTTATTCCGGGAACTATTATATATTTGAGTCTTACGGATCTTGCGCCTTCTTCCTGGGCTTTTGAGTATTTTTCAATGCTTTTCCACACTTTTTCATAAGTGTCGACTTGTTTTATTGTTTTGTGCATTTCAGGTGTCGCTGAATCCACTGATATTAAAATTCTCATGATTCCTTTTTTTATGGCTTCTTCGATTTTTTCGCTGTATTTAATCGCATTTGTATGAACAACAATATCGTTAATGTTATTTTTAATAAATAAATCGATTAAGTCTTCAAATTCAGGATAAATAGTAGGTTCTCCGCCTGCAAAATCTATATTTGCATCAGCAGAAAATATTTTTCTTTTTATAAAATCTTTCATAACAGGCAGGATTTTATAACTTGTTGTATTTTCGAGCACTTCTGTTTCAACCGGCGCATTGCAATATACGCATCTTGAATTACAGGCTATCCAAGGTGTAAGAAGTATTCTGTCTATATAATTTTCTTTTTCCCAATCTCTTTCTCCAAGACACATGCAGTCTTTGCATTCTGGTAAATATATGCCTTTTTTGGCATCTTCTCTTAATTTCTTTTTAGCATCCCAGAATTTTCTCCAGTTGAATTTCTCCCCGTGGTAGTTGTTATAAATAATAGGGCGTCCGCCATGTACCGGATTAAAGTGGGCACATTGCCTTACAATATTACAGTGGTCAAATACAATCCCGTGTTCAATCCAGGGGCAGCTTTTATAGACAGTCATTTTGAATCCTTTATATTAAATACAAATATATTTATATTATATTATATACTATTGTTAACAAATTAATTATAATATTAATTATAGAAGTTAGAGGATTTTGTTTTGAAGTATAAAAGTTGTGTTTGGCTCGAAAGGGGAATAACTTTTTCTAAAGATGCAGTCAAAGCTTGTTGCGTATCTTTGCCCAGAAGAATGGGAAATCCCGATATCTTAACAGATTACAAGGGAGAGCTAATAGATTGGGAAAGATTTTTTAAACTTAAAAACAGAATCAAAGAGCTTCACAAACAAGGCGGTACTTTTTACAAATGTGAGGGGTGCGTATTCCTTCAGGAAAAAGAATGGCCGGAATTTGGAGACCATATTGACACAATTAACATCGATCACTGGTCAAAGTGTAATTCAAGATGTATCTACTGTTACACAATGGAAGACAAAGAATTTTATAACGGTGAGAAGATTTATGATATATTCCCAGTTATTAAAGATATGCTTGATAAGGGAATATTTACAAGGCTTGACCATGTCAACTTTGGAGGCGGTGAGGTCACTCTTCTAAAAGAATTTGATGAACTTTTAAATCTTTTTCTTCCTTATTGTGACAATTCTGCTCCTATTCTTATTCACTCTTCCGGAGTTCAATACAGTAAATCAATCGAAAAAGGTCTTAATGCAGGCTCTTTAAAAATAATCATTTCTCCTGATTGTGCAACAGAAAAAATCCACAAGAGAATAAAACAGGTTGAAACTTATAATCATGTTTGGAAAAATCTTGAAAAGTATGCCTCTGCCCAAGTAAGAAATGATCTTGTTAAAGCTAAATATATTATTCTTCCCGGGATTAACGACAATAAAAAAGAGATTGAAAAGTTTATGAATAAGAATAAACAAATAGGGGTTAAGGCAATTATAATAGAGATTGAGGGCATCTGGTTTTCTTATAATTTTATGCATGTTCCCAAATTTATGTATGAACTTATTGATTTTGCCAGAGAAAAGGCTCAAGAAAACGGCTTGAATTTCGAGCTTTACGATAGGGCCAGAAGTATTATGCAAAACCGCAATAAGTAGTAAAACTTAATATTAATTATTAACATAGTTTGTAAATGATATAATTATTTAATATAATTTTGAAATTGAAAGTAAAAGAGGAAATAATATGAATTCAGTTGTATTAGTCGGACGTGCCGGACAGGACCCCGAGATGAAATATTTTGAATCCGGAAAAGTGAAAACAACTTTTTCTATAGCGGTTTCAAGATGGGATACAAAATCCAAATCCGAAGTTACTGACTGGTTCAATGTTGAACTTTGGGATAAATCAGCCGAGATAGCAGGAGAATATGTTAAAAAAGGACGTATGGTCGCTATTGACGGGAGATTGGCAAGCAGCAAATGGTCAGGACCTGACGGGGTTCAAAAAGAAAGATTTTTAATTAGAGCTAACAACTTAAGACTTTTGGGTAGAAGCGAAAATTAATTTAAGGCAAATTTATGTTTATAGCAAGTTCAATAGGTATTATAGCTGATGATTTAACAGGCGCAAATGATACAGCTTTGCAGTTTCATATGAGAGGTTGCAATACTCAGATATTGCTTGATTATAAATCTCATCCTGACGGAATTACTCACACACAGGCATGGGCTGTTTCTACTGAGAGCAGAAACATTGATGCTGAAACTGCTAAGGAAAAAGTTAAGGCTGCTACAGAAAACCTTATCAAAAATTTTAATATCGAGTATTTCTATAAAAAAATTGATTCTACAATAAGGGGTAATATTGCACCTGAAATTTTAAGTATGCTTGATGTCTTAAAATGGGATGCAGCAGTTATTTTACCTGCTTTTCCTAATGAAGGAAGAATAACTGTGGGAGGATATCATCTTCTCAAAGGTATACCTATTGAAAGGACTGAGCTTGCAAGAGATCCGCAGTCACCTATTTATGAATCTGACATTCCTTCAATATTAAAAAAACAACTCAGTGAAGAAAAGCAGCATTTAGTCGGGCTTTTGGAATTGAAAACCGTTATGAAAGGTGCAGGCCCTATTCTGATGAAACTTAATGAGTTGATTGCCGGAGGGAAAAAACTGATAGTAGCAGATGCTGTATCAACAGTTGATATTGACCAGATTATTCTGGCAACAGAAAAAAGCAATCATAAAATTCTTCCTTGTGGTTCTGCAGGTGCAGCACAGTCTCTGGGTAACATATGGTTACCGGAGATGAAATACCATCATATAACTAAAACAATTCCTGAACTTCCAAAACTCATTATTTCAGGAAGCTCCACTGAGCTTACAGCTACTCAGCTCAGAAAACTCTCCGAGGATGAAGATTTAGATAATACATATTTTATTGATCTTAAACTAAGCGATATATTTCAGAGCAGAACAAATGAAATTGTTGAAAGAGCAGTTTGCAATTTGGTTAAGGATAATATCGTTGTGATTCATTCTTCTAATCTGATAGGTAAAGATGAAGATCTTTCTCAGGTTCTTTTTGAAAATGAACTCACCAAAAACAGGTTTACTTCAATGATAGGTGATTACCTTGCTAAAATTACAAAACAAATTATTGATGAAAAAGAGGTAATATTAATAACAGTTGGCGGAGAAACATCTTATAAATGCTGCAAAGCAATAGATAGCCAGAACATTCAGCTTATAGATGCTGTTGCGCCTGCAATTCCTCTTTGCATAGACCATAAAGCACAGTGGATTGTCACAAAGTCAGGAAATCTGGGTACTCCTAATACACTGATTGATGTTATAAAATATTTTGAGCAGCATAAATAATGTCCACGAGTTCGTCAAAAAAAATAGCAATAACTCTTGGAGATCCCAACAGTATTTCTCCGGAGATTGTCATTAAATCCCTTAACTCATTGTCTTTGGATTCTAATCGATTTGTTTTAATAGGCAATAGGGCTGTTTTTGATTATTATAAAAAACATTTTGATTTATGTCTTGATAAGGATTATGAAATTGTTGAAATTGAATACAAAGATTCAGACATTAAGCCTTCTCAGGAAACCAAAGAGGCAGGAGAATTTGCTTTTAGTGCAATAAAAAAAGCATGTGACTTGGTAAAAAACGGGTATGTGCATTCAATAGTGACCGCTCCAATATCAAAATATGCTCTCAAACTTGCAGGACACTTGTATTCAGGACAAACTGAGATTGTTGAAAAATACATTGGTAGACCGAATCAAAAAGCCCAGATGCTTTTTGTAATGGGAGATATTAGAGTACTACTTTTGACAAGGCATATTGCTCTTAGAAAAGTGGCAGATTCCATAAACAAAGATTTAATTATTTCTGAGATTAAAAATCTTAACGGGTCGCTTAAAAAACATTTTAAAGTTAAAAAACCTAAACTTGCATTATGTTCTTTAAACCCTCATGCAGGAGAAAATGGAATGTTTGGCGATGAAGAGATAAAAGAATATTATCCCGCAATAAAAGAACTTGAGAATAGCGGAATTTTAATAGATGGTCCATTTCCTTCCGACGGTTTGTTTATGAATTTATCTAAATCTTTACAGCATGGAGAAAAGCCTTATTATGATTGTTATGTGGCGAGTTACCATGATCAGGGTCTCATCCCTGTAAAGTTGCTCGGGATGGATTGTACGGTGAATACAACAATAGGTCTTGATGTTGTAAGAACCTCTCCTGCACATGGTACTGCGTTCGATATTGCCGGGAAAAATATTGCCTCAGAAAAAAGTATGGCTAACGCTATCAGACTTGCGTTAAAAATGTTGTAATTTATTATACTGACGAATGTTTTACTTTTTTTAAATCTAAATTCAAAATTTTATGCAATCATAATGTTTGAACAGTTTTATTGGTAATGAAAATTAGAAATTATTTTTTAAAAAATATATTATTGAAAAGAAATTTGAATCTTATGTAGATAATAATATATGATTAGTTTTTTGCCCTTTTTTAGACTTGATTTTATTTCTTCATATAGGATAATTATATTGTGATATTTTTCACAATAACGTTACAAGTCGGAGAAATTATGGAAACAGAATGTTTACAAAAGGAGAGTGCGATGACTGAAAGTCAAACCAAAATTGACTATGCGAAGATTGATGATATTATTAATTCGTATTCAGCCAAAAAATCTTACCTGATTGCAATGTTGCAAAAGGTTCAGGAAGTATATAAATATCTTCCTTTAGATGTTTTAACATACATCGGTACTAAAATTGAAGGGTTGTCACCTGCTACTGTTTATGGCGTTGCAACTTTTTACGCACAGTTTAGTTTAAACCCTAAAGGGAAATTTGAAGTTAAAGTGTGTGATGGCACTGCATGCCATGTTAGAGGTTCAATGCCGGTATTGAGAGCTATTAGGGCTAAATTGAATCTTGAAGAAGGACAGTTAACAACAAAAGACGGATTATTTTCTTGTGAAACAGTAAGTTGCCTTGGGGCATGCGGTTTAGCGCCTGTTGTTGTTATAAATGATAAGGTCTATCCTCAAATGACTGCTGATGCTATGAAAGTGGTTTTGGATACAATTATCAAAGAAGAAAATGAGGGCTAAAATGGTAAATACGCTTAATGTCGATATATCAAATGAACAGAAAAAAGCACATGAACATATTGCAGCGCAAGGTTTAAGAGTCCTTGTATGTGCAGGAACAGGTTGCGTTGCTAACGGTTCAATTGCAGTTATCCAAAAATTTAAAGAATTAGGTGCAAATGTATCTGTTGCAACTGCTCATGACAAAGTTATGGTTATTCCTACGGGATGTCATGGTTTTTGTGAACAGGGAGTTTTGGTTATAATACCTGATTTGGACGTCACTTATGTAAAAGTAAGATTGGGCGATGTTGAAGAGATAGTTGAAAGTCATATTAAAAACGGAAAACCTGTTGAAAGGTTATTATACGTTGATCCTAAAACAAATAAACATATATTTAAAAGCGAAGATATAAATTTCTATGCTAAGCAAACAAGAACAGCTCTTGCTAATTGTGGCCATATTAATGCTGAAAGTATTGAAGAAGCTGTTTCCGTTAACGGATATGAAGCTCTAGCCAAAGTTCTTGAGGAAAATAATCCTGAATCAGTTATAGAAACAATAGAAAAATCAGGCTTAAGAGGAAGAGGCGGCGGCGGATTTCCTACAGGCAGAAAATGGCGTTTCACCGCTAATGCCCAGAGCGATAAAAAATATGTCGTATGCAACGGCGATGAAGGTGACCCGGGTGCTTTTATGGATAGAAGTATTATGGAAGGCGATCCTCATAAACTTTTAGAAGGCATGGCAATTGCAGGTTTTGCAATAGGCGCTGATGAAGCTTATATATATGTGAGAGCCGAGTATCCTCTTGCAATTAAACGTTTAAGAATCGCAATTGAATCTGCGGAAAAAGTTGGATATTTGGGTAAAAATATTATGGGAAGCTCTTTTAACTTTGATATTCATATCAAAGAAGGTGCTGGAGCTTTTGTTTGCGGTGAGGAAACTGCTCTTATTGCTTCTATTGAAGGCGAAAGAGGTATGCCAAGACCGAAACCTCCGTTTCCGGCGAATAAAGGTTTATTCGGAAAACCGACTTTGATTAATAACGTTGAAACTTTAGCTAACATTCCCGTTATAATAAGAAAAGGTGCAGAGTGGTTTAGTTCTTTGGGAACAGAAAATTCAAAAGGCACAAAAACATTCGCTTTAACAGGCGAGGTTAATAACACGGGTCTGATTGAAGTTCCTATGGGAACCACATTGAGAGAAATTGTATTTGATATAGGCGGCGGCATTAGAAACGGCAAAAAATTTAAAGCTGTACAAATAGGCGGCCCTTCAGGCGGATGCTTAACAGAAGAACATTTGGATTTGTCTATGGATTATGATTCTTTAATCAAAGCAGGAGCAATGGTCGGATCCGGCGGTCTTGTTGTTATGAATGAAGACACCTGTATTGTTGAGGTGGCAAGGTTCTTTATGAATTTTACACAGAACGAATCTTGCGGTAAATGCGTTCCTTGCAGAGAAGGCACAAAAAATATGCTTAAAATCCTTGAGAAAATCGTTAAAGGTAACGGTGAAATGAAGGATTTGGAAATATTGGAAGAGCTTGCAATTGCAGTTAAAGACGGTTCTTTATGCGGTTTGGGTAAAACAGCTCCTAACCCTGTTTTATCTACTTTAAAATATTTTCGTGATGAGTACATTGCACATATTCAGGATAAAAAATGTCCTGCCGGCGTTTGCAGCGCAATGAAGAAAATTGTTATTGACGAATCTTTATGCAAAGGCTGTTCAAAATGTGCCAGAACTTGTCCTGTAGGTGCAATTTCAGGTGAAATTAAGTCTCCGTTTATAATTAATCAGGATAAATGTATTAAGTGCGGAGCCTGCTTGAATTCTTGCCCGTTTAAAGCGATTAAGCAGCTGTAGAGAAGAGGGAAAATAAGTATGAGTACATTAACGATAAATGGTAAAGAAGTAGAATATACTAACGAACAGAATATTTTGGAAGTAATTAGAAAAGCAGGGATGAATGTTCCTACATTTTGCTATAGACCTGATTTGACACCGTTTGGTGCTTGCAGAATGTGCGTTGTGGAGATTGAAGGAAGAGGTATCCAATCCTCCTGTACAATGCCTCCGGAGCCAGGTCTGGTTATACATACCAATACAGAAAGAACAAGAAGAATAAGAAGAACAGTATTAGAGCTTATTCTTGCAAATCACGACAGAGAATGCACAACATGTGAGCGCTCCGGAACTTGTGAACTTCAAAAATATTCTGAAGAATACGGCATAACTGACATAAAATATGCCAAAAAAGAAGAGTTATTGCCTATTGATGATTCTAACCCTTCAATAGTCAGAGATCCTAATAAGTGTATCCTTTGCGGGGCTTGTGTAAGAGCTTGTACAGAGCATCAAGGACATAGTATATTGGGATTCGCAAACAGAGGCTCTAAAACATTGGTTCAACCAATGGCAGGAAAAAACCTTGGCGAAGTCGATTGTGTTTATTGCGGTCAGTGCGCTGCAGTATGTCCTACAGGCGCTTTGACAATTAAATCTGATGTTTTAAAAGTTTGGGATGAAATTACAAATCCTAAGAAAAAAGTTATCGCTCAAATCGCACCTTCTGTAAGAGTTGCATTAGGAGAGATGTTCGGGCTTCCACCTGGAGAAAATACTATTAAATTAATCGCTTCTGCTTTAAGAGCAATAGGCTTTGATTTGGTATTTGATACAAACTTTGCAGCTGACCTTACAATTATGGAAGAAGCTACGGAGTTTTTAGCAAGATTAAATGAAAATAGAGATTTGCCTTTATTTACTTCTTGCTGCCAAGCCTGGGTAAAATATATCGAACAGTCTCATCCTGATATGATTAGACATCTTTCAACATGTAAGTCTCCGCAAGGCATGCTTGCTTCTGTTATAAAAGAATTTGTCCCAAGATACTATGAAGGCTTCAATCTTGATAATATCGTAAGCGTTTCTATAATGCCTTGTACAGCTAAAAAGGTTGAAGCAAAAAGACCGCAGCTTATGACAAACGGAAGATATGATGTTGATTATATAATTACTACTCAAGAACTTGGTAAGATGATTAAATCTGCAGGTATTGATTTTAATCATCTTCAACCTGAAGAACTGGATACTCCGTTTGGTGAGTTCTCAGGTGCAGGTACAATATTCGGTGCTTCAGGCGGTGTTGCAGAAGCTGCTATCAGAACAGCTTATGAACTTACAACAGGTGAAACCCTTAAAGATGTTGACATTAAACAAGTTAGAGGTATGGAAACCTCTAAAACAATTGAACTTGACCTTAAGGGAACTAAAGTGAAAGTTAAAGTTGTAAGTACTTTAAAAGAAGCCGAAAAGTGCATTCAAGAAGTTAAAGAGGGTAAAGCCGACTATCAAATGCTTGAAGTGATGGCATGCCCCGGCGGATGTATTAATGGCGGCGGACAACCATTAAGCTTTAATGACGGCAGAATTAAGGCAAGAAGAGCCCAAGGCCTATATACTGATGATACTAAGTGTAAAATCAGAAAATCCCATGAAAATCCAATGATTAAAAGACTATATGATGAATATTTTGAAAAACCTAATTCTCATAAAGCCCACGAGATGCTTCATACAACATATGAAGACAGATTCAAAGATTCTTATAGAGATTTAAAGTAATCTTGGAAGATTAAACTAAATAAAGACCGGTTTAATAAACCGGTCTTTTTAAATAATTTTTAATTAATTAATTTTGATTATTTCTTCTGCCAAACTTGCTAGTTGTTCTTTTTTTATACTTGTTAGCATTTTCTTTGTTTCGCATTGCTTTTTCTTTTTTTTGATTATTTTTAGCCAACTTTTGCTCCTAACTGTTTTTGTAACAATTTGAACAATATACTGGTCTATCATTTCTTGGTTCAAAAGGAACTGTTGTTTCACAACCGCAAGCGCTACAAATTACTTTGTATTGAGGTTTGTTACCATATCCGCCTCTTGAGCGATTATTGCCTCTAGATGATGCAGCTTTTCTTTGAGCTCTGCATTCAGGGCATCTTTTTGGAGTTGAATAACCCTTTTGTTCGTAAAATTCTTGATCCTCAGCTGAGAATGTGAAGCTTTGACCACAGTCAAGACATTCGATTTGTTGGTCTGTGTAATTTTTTTGATTCATAAATAACTCTTTTCAAAATTTGTTGTACTATAAAACTATCGTATAAACACAAGAAAAAGTCCAATAAAAAATATTAAATTTTTTGAAATATATATATATACTCGTGCTTAAAAATATAAAAACCGCCGTTCAAAGCTCTGTAACGCCAGAGGTTTGCGGTTTTTCCTTTTGCTTTTTCATTGCCTTCTATATTTTTAACAATTATTGCTTTTGTAATAAATCCGAGTTCATTCATTTTTTTTGCACATTCTGAACCTAGCGGATAAATTTGTGAATTTGCATATTTATCACCAATAATTAATGCTGCGTATCTTTTCTTTTCAAGAAGATCATAACCGTTTTTGGCCACCTTTTGAAATAATTCATAAAATTCTTCAGTGTTTGAGCAGTTTGATAAATCTTGTTTTAAATCAGAAAATTTGATTATATCGTCATAAGGCGGGTGAAGCATAAGAAATTGTGCTTTTTTTTCGCCAAGGATATCAAGTCTTGCCTGAATTTTCTCTTTTGCATCTTCAGTTGTGCTGTCTGCACAAATAATATTTATATCGGTAACAAGTTCTTTCTGAGAGAATTTTTCTTTCACATGTTCTGCCAATTCTTTCTTAAGCTCGACTCCAATGCATTTTCTGCCCATATTTATGGCTTCTATTGCCGAAGTGCCAGAACCCAGGAATAAATCCAGAACTATATCACCTTTTTTCGTAAATCTTTCGTATAGCTGCTGTGCTATTTGAGGGATATAATTGCCATGGTATTCGTTTGAATGCCCTTTTGTTTTGTCTCTTGATGCAAATTCCCACCAAGTATCTGTTTTTACGTGTGCGTAATCTTTCCAGCTATTTAAGTTTATATCATTATATGGTTTTGTAACAACATTAGGTTTCTCAACCACTTTTAACTGCGGTTGGGAATAACTCTCTTGAACTCTCTTACTACCGGTTTTTGCCATATCTCTCAATTAAATATTATATCTATTTGTTTAGTATATTTTATTGTGGTGATATTTAAATCAATAGAATAGATGAATTTTACTTTTTGATTTTTTTATTTGCTGCAATATTTAATTTTTGAGTTATCCAATTAGCAATGTCTGTATCCATATTTTTATTTACTTTAAGCATTAACATTCCCGGACCACCGTTAGGGTATGTTTTTATTGAGTATGAATTTTGGGCAAATTTTGCAAGATTTGCGGCCTCAATTTTTGAACGGGTGTCCTTCTGGCTGTAGATAACAAGAATAGGGCATTTAATATCTGTAAGAGCAATCGGAGTATATAATCCTTTAAATTGTCTTGAAGGTGATATTAATACCATAAGAACCGGCTTGGTCTTTAACTGGCTTGCTGACAGAATGGCTGTATTAGCTCCTATGTCAGCACCTACAAAAACAAGATTTGATACGGATATTTTTTTATAATTCTGATTTATATAAAGCAATAACCCCAGGACGTCTTGAGGAAATTTACCGTAGGCTTTTGCTGAAAGATAGTACCAGTTGATTTTCTTTAAATTTGCGTCATATATGCTTTTGCCATGTCCTCTGAAATCGACTTCTAATACGGCAAACCCTGCTTGTCTCAATTTGGTGGGCAAATCAAGCCAGTATTCACTTGAATACCCTATTGAGTGCATCAATACAACCATAGGGTAACGTTCTCTTTTTTCAAATGGCAAGCTGAGTTTTGCCTTTATCAGGAATTTGTCTTTTGTTTCATAACTTATGTCAAGAACGGATTTTTCTTTTTTTGTTGCTGCAAATGCAAGATTTCCGGTAAGTATAACTACCAGTACTAGTATTATAAATTTTTTCATAATTATTTCCTGTGTTTATTTGATATCTCTCTTCTTGATTAAATTGAATTTCTTTTTAGTTTAGCAATAGCATCAACAAGTATCGGATCCCATTTGATTTTGGATTCTTCTTTAATTACCTCTAATGCTTCTAGCTTTGAAAGGGCCTTCCGGTAGGTTCTGTTTGAAGTCATAGCGCAAAAAGCATCCGCTATTGCTATTATTCTAGAGCCTAAAGGTATACTATAGCCTTTTAATCCTTCGGGTTCACCCTTTCCGTCCCATCTTTCTTTATGGTAATGAATATAGGGTATAACTTCTGATAAGAAATTTATACTCATAAGAAGGTTTACGCCTACATTTGGGTGATTTTGTAATTTTTCCCAGTCTTCTTTTGAGAGCTTTTCTTTTTTATTGAATAGCTCTTTAGGAATAGTAATTTTGCCTATATTCCTTAAAAGCGCTGCATAGTATATTAAATCTTTGGTTTTTTCGTTTAATTCAAGATAACTACTTATTTCTTTTGCAAGGTCAGCAACTTCATGCGAATGGTTGCTTTTAAAATTGCTCTTAGCATCTACGGCTTTTGCAAGATTTTCTACAAAGTCCTGCTGTTCATCTCCCAGATCACCGATTATTGCGGTTAATTCCGCCCTGTGATTTTGGAGTTCTATTATGCTGATTTCTTCATTTTTAAGTATATTTGAGGTTTCTTCAGTAAGTTTTTGAAGTGTTAGAGAAGTTGCAAAAAGTTTTGAAGTGATTTCAATCAATTCAATAAATTCACTATTGAGTACTTTATTACTGTAATTTTGAATTACAATTACACCAACATTTTCAAGGTTATTATGCATTGGTATTGCCAAATAATACTTAACTTTATCTTCATTCAATTTTTTTATTAAAGGTGTATTTGTGCACTCATTATAGTTTTGGATTTGTATGCTTCTTCTTTTCTTATAACAATTAACAAGCGCATTTTCTTCTGATAAATTATAGCCGATATTATGGGCATATATGTCATCATCGAATGTTAAAGAGCTTCCTACGAGAATCAAATCATTTGTTGTTTTATCAAGTCCTTTTGCGTTTTCTTTTGTTAAAAACACATGACAGGCGTCTATATCAAGCATTTGTTTAATTGTCTTAGCTATTGAATTATAGATAATATAATCTTCTTTATTATTGAATCCCAGAACGCTCAGTGTATTGTCAATAGAATATATCGAAATCAATTCTTTAAGCTGGTTTTTAAGGCTTTGTACTTTATCAACCGAATTGTGGCTGATTTTTTCTGCAAGATCATCTGATATAAGATGTTCAAGCATAAAATCACCCAAGTTGAGCGCAAATATCTCTTCTAAAGGATCAGAGTCTATTAAATCAGCACTTCTGCCGAATAAGGATATCCCTTTTTCAAGTTTTTCTTCTTTCATGTGCCTTCCTAAATTGTTTTCTCTTAATGATTTATATTTCCTTTTCAACTTATCGGCATATACGAATTGAAACTTTGATGTTTTTTACAAAAGTTTATACTTTAGTTTGAGATTTAAAAATATTTAAATTTATGCAAATATCCTTAAAAGCTTATGTTACTTGATATTAGCCTTATTTTTTTAATAAGGCATAATTTTTTGTAAATTAATGTAACAAGATAAAGTCTTTTTCCTAAAGATTCATAAAAATATTCCGAAGTAAAAAGTATAAGTAATAATGGGATATGGCAAATGAGTCTTAATATAGCAAATTATGCAGCTAGAATAAATCCATCTTTCATCGACAACGGCGCCGTTAAAGATATCACTAATCAAATCCTTAACGCTGAAGCTAAAAAGACTGTTGATTTAGACTCATTAAATCTTTCTAAATTCAAAAGAGCTGACTTAGGGGTTGATTTATACAGCTCAAGAACAGATGCTCAAAAAGCAACTCAAATTGCTTTAAGAAATGCAGGTCTTGATGTTAATTTAAATCAAAACTTGATTGCTAATGTTCAGTACCTTAATACTCAAGCAGCAGTTTCTACCCATCAAAATGTTGCAAAACAAGTTGAAGGAAAAATTGCTCTTCCTACAGTAGAAGGTGCTCAACAAAGCTTAAAAGAAGTATTTGCCCTTCCAGCAGCAGCTCAAGTTATTGAATCTCAAAACACAAACAAAGATAAGAAAGGTTCAAATCCTTTCTCCTACCACCAACCTGCGGCCAATAAGCAAGATGCTGAAAGTGTTGACGCATTAAATATATTTGCCTAACTATCCATTTATTACTTGTTTTTTTACAGATGAGATCCTCATCTGTTTTTTATTTTTGGGAGATTTTTTCCAGAAGAAGATCAATTTTTTCTAAAAACTGTTCAAATATAATTATTGATTTTTTTCTTGCTTCAACCATTTTTTCAGGTTCATCTTCTTTATTTAGTTTTGAATAATCAAGAATTTCAATCTGAAAATACTGGTTTAAAATTACATTGTCTAAAATTGAAGAGATTATTGATAATTCAGTTTTTTTAATTTCATTTAGTTTATAAAAAATATTTTCATTTAATTTTTCGAAAGCTGAATTTTCAATTTGGACTTTATTTTTTTGAAGAAAAGATTTTATGTCTGATTGAATGTTAATTATTTCTTTTTTTTGTTTTTCAACAAGATTTTTTTGTGTTTTAAATATTAATTCCTGTGATTCTTTGGTTTCAGCACAAATTTTTTGTATTTCTTCGTTTATATTAAAGTTAACTGGCTCAATTACTTCCAATATTTTACTAATCGGTTCATAAATCATTCCTTTTATATAAGCGCCAAAGTCACTGGTATTATATATGTTTAAAGAATTGTTATTGGTAAATAAAGATTCAAACTGGTGTATAAAAACCTCATAGTCATCTCTGGTTGTTACATATCCACCTTTTGCAGATTTAACCTGAATTAATTTTTTTACATCCTGATGAAAAATCGCAAGACCGTCTCTGTACATTTTTATTTTTTCGCCGTTAGCATAAGCTTCTTCATCCTTAAGAGCCAAATCTAGTCCCGAAAATATGATATTTTTGCATCCCATTATTTTTGCACTGTAATATGCCTGAGAAACAGTTGTACCTTCTGTTTCATTTAGTTGTATTTTGTCAGGCAGAAGATTTGCCAAGGCTTCATTAAATGTATCGTTTTTAAGATAGTAGTTGAAAATTGCATTGAAATCTTGATTATAGATGCAGCTGTCAACTCTTGTTGTCGAAATAAGATTAATATTTCTGGAAAAATCTTTTAAATTTTCAATGGTATAACTCACATATTGAGCGTCAGCAACAAGTAGAAAATCAGGAATAATTCCGTTTTTAAGAAGAAAATCAAGAGATTTATTTACCGTAAAAATTATAAATTTATCCCGGTTTTTTTTGATTGTTTCTATATTTGAATTTAAGGATGGGCCGGCAGCGGTGATAAGGGCCGTCGTTCCTTTGAATTTGTCTTTAATAATATTTAAAGGTCTTGAATTTTCTGTGACAGAGAGATTTTTTATATTGTTTTCGACCCATAATTTTGCAAATTTTTTTGTTGTATTAAGGTCTGCATTTTTTGCATTTGATATTTCAATTATTTTGTCACTTATAGAAATTAATTCCTTGGAATTGAGCTCTAGATATCCTTTAGGATAAATAAATTCAAGTTTGTCTTTAGAAAGATAATTGTGTTTAAAGAAATTTTCGAACTGTTTTTCATCATTGGCAAGAAAAACTCTTTTATCCGAGAGCTCGTTTGAAAAATCTACATATTCAAGCACAAATCTCAAAATATTCGTATTTGGTTCATATATTAATATTTTGGAGTTAGAAGAAATATAAGCTCTTTTAAAAAGATATCCCAATCCAAGTCCGAAAACTATAACAATATCATTTTTAGAGAGGTTATCATTAGTATTTGCAATCCAGTTTTGTTTTGTTTGTTCAATGGGGTTATCGGCATCATCCAATAATTTTTCTTTATAGCTAATAATAAGGTCACCTGATGTGGCATTATAAACATTTATATCCTGCCTGGCCTCTTCAAGGCTGATATTTGACAATTTTTCAGCTAAATGTGAATTTGTTTTTTCTATTGCATTTATATTTTTTAAGAACATTTTTAAATTATATTTTAGAATCGGATTTCTTTCAATTTGTAAATGCACCCGTTAGAATAAAAAGAGGCCTAAAAGCCTCTAAAAATGGTAAGTTATTTAATCGGTTATAATTTTATTACAAGTAATTTAACAGTGAAAAATTTATGCTTTGGGCAGTTGTTTGCAACGATGCCTGATATGCAAATGTTTTACTTGTGTATTCAGTTATTGCCTGTGCAATATCAATATCTTCCAATGTGGATTTTTGTTCAACTAAAGTTATATTTAAGTCATTAAGGTAACCTTCACTCATATCAAGTCTTTTTGCAATATAAGCACCTGCATCTGTTCTGGCGTTGGTGATATCAACAAGTCCATTTTGTAAAGATCCTAAAAGCCCGCTCACTGTTGCTTGATCCGGAGGATCTTGATTAAGGGCATTGCTTATCTGTGACAAAGTTTGAAAAATCCCGCTTCCTTCTGCAGGTACAGCGGGGTCAGAACCGCTTGCCGGAATTTCTTCCTGATAATATCCAAAAATATCTAAACCGACCTGATTTAAGTTAACAAATGTGTCATCCATTACTTCAATTGAACGTTCTGAATCCACTGTCCCATCAGACCCGTGGTACAGAACTGAGCCGTCATCTTCAAGAGAGTATGGTGCAGTACCAACATTATTTCCGGAATAAATATACTGACCGTTATATTGTGTATTGGCAAAATTTACAAGTGATTCTTTGATCTGGTCTATTTCTGTTCTCATTGAGGAAATCTGGTCATTTGTAAATGTCCCGTTAGCAGCTCTTACAGAAAGTTCATTTGCCCTTTGTACAGATTCTATTGCGCTTGCTAGGGAGTAATCAATTGTTTCTGTATAGGCTCTTACATTTGTAATGTTATTTAAGTATGTTTTTATTTTATTAATCTGCTTATTATATTGAATAATTTGCCCTGAATCTATTGCGCTGTCAGATGGTTTGTTAATTCTCTTTTGAGTGGAGAGCTGTAGTTGAGAATCAACCAGACTGCTCTGGTTGCTCATTACCTGATTAAGCATTTGTGTTGATGTTCCGAGATTTGAAGTTCTTATATACATAGTTATTCCCTCTTTATGTACCAAGATTTACAAGTGTTTTTAATATTTCTGCCGTTACGCTGAAGACCCTTGCTGATGCTTCGTAAGCTCTTTGATATTTTACTAAGTCTACAAGCTCTTCGTCTAAATTTACACCTGTTTGAGATTGTCTTTGAGTTTGTAACGCTTTAAAAGCGGTACTTTCAGTATCATAATTAAATTCAATTGTTTCAATTTTTGCTGCCATATCGGTAACGATGTTAGTCAGATAGTTTTCAGGGTTCATTGAAGCTAAAGAGTCGATAGGGTTTACTCTTGTTTTTGCAAAAAGTTGAGAGTTGTCTGCATTTCCCACCGCAGCCTGATTCCAATCAGGATCGGTTGTATCTACTCTAGCAGCTGCTATTTTCCAATAATTTGCAGATATTTCAGGGTCGACGGTTATATTTAAGGCACTTATGGTTGAGCTTGAGTCTTTGGCTGAAAATATAGTCGGCAAACCTGTATTTGGAGGTGTCGAATAATCACTTAAGAATTTTTTTCCGTCAGCATCAAAATCTATTGCCATAGCTTTTACGTTGCCGTTTGAATATGTCTGAATGTCGTTTATTGTTGTTGCAACAGAATTTGCCAGTTTGTCTAACTGATTAAGTATTGAAGGAAAACTCAATTTTCCTGTTTCATTTTGTGCCATTTGCAGGTAGGCGGCGAGCTCTCCCGTGTCAAACTTGCTGTTGATGTTTGATGAGATAAGGTCTCCATTGGAGTCTTTATATTGTATTTGTAAAGGATAATCAGGGTCTGTTGTTTGAATAATATCAAGTTTATTTACTTTTGTTCCTTCAACAAGTTTCAAGCCGTTTACATATAGATTTATCCCGCCATTTGAGTTTGTGGAAGTAGTTATCGGCATATATTGGGAGATTTCATCTAAGATTAAATCTCTTTTATCCATAAGATCATTTGGAATATTTCCCAGAGTTGAAGAATCGACTATTGTTTTATTTATTGTCGCAAGTTGTTCAAGTTTGCTGTTAATTGTTTCAACTTCCGCATAAACTGTTGAAGTATAAAGAGTGTTTGGATCTGATAAATCTCCGACGGCACGTATTTGAGTTTCCTTAATATTTTGGGCTGTTTGATTGAACTGTGTACATAAAATTTGGGCTTTTTGTACAAAGTTTGTTCTGGCAGTCGAATCGGCAGGATTTGTATTTAATGTGTTGACGGAATCATAAAATTGCGATAAAGCATCTAAAAGTCCTGTATCACCGAGCTCATTCAATGAACTTTCAATACTTGTTGCCATTTGTTGCAGCTGATAATAAAAGCTGGTATCGGAGTTTTGTTCTCTATAGGCAGTGTCAAGATACTCTTGTCTGTATCTTACTATTGAAGATATTTGAGCACCTGCTGAAATCGTATAAGACTGGTTGTCACCTGTCATTATATTCATGTAGCCGCTGGTTTCCTGGTCAAGTCTTTGTTTTGAGTAACCCGGAGTGTTCATATTTGCTATATTGTTACTGACGACTCCCAAACCTGCCTGGTTTAGAGCTAAAGCTTTTTGTGCTATGTTGAAACTTGCGTTTATTGACATCCGTTACCTCGTTAAATTTCTTCATTCACTGATGAGAGCGGAATTTGCAATGGATTATCCAGTTTGCCTTGATTATTATATTTATCGGAATTTGGTATTATGCTGCTGAAAATTATCTGTGCGGTCTTTTCTACCAGCTTAATTCCATGTTTTATAAGATTTGAGTTTATTGATTCTGTTCTTTTAATTTCTTTTAATAATTCATTAATTTTTTCTTTTTTGGTTGCAAATTTTTTTGACAGGTCGGGGTTAATTTTTGCTGTTTTTTCTATTATTTGACTGAGATTTAATTCTTCATTTGATATTTTTTTTGATAATTTCTTTCTTTCTTGGACAAGAGGTTTTATTGTTTGGATTTTATTTATAATTTTTGAATCTATCTCAATTAACTCTTTTGCTTTGTTTTTGACAAGGGTCTCTTGTTTGATGATGCATAATTCATGCAGCTGTGAATAAGCTGTTATTTCCTTATCTATTATTTCTTCAAGCAGATTAAAATCTTCTTTCATTGTTTCCTCTTTGTATTAAACTACCCAGTCAGCTAAAACGCTTCTTCCGTAAGTTAATCCGTATTTTATATCGTCTTCGTTTATGTTGTTTTCACCTATTTTCGCCCCATATTGCTTGATTTCATCAACGTTAATGCTGCTTAAAATATCATTATCGTTAACAAAAGTTTTTTCCTCCTGCATAGGCTCTGTTTGAATTGGAGCTTCAACAGGTTTAATATTGCTTACGTTTTTAAATGCGTTTGTTGCATTAAAAAATTGTATTGAACTTATATTTGGGTTGATTGAATTTACCATTTTTAACTATCCTTGAATACTCTTTTCCATTTGTTTATATATTTGTGCCGCAAAACCGAATGTTGTTGTCGGGTTTTTTGCCATATCTCTTCCCATTTGTGTATACATTAGTGATTTGAAATTTTTGAGGAAGTTTCCCTCTTTGCCAAAAACACTGTCTTCCTTATCAACAGTTTTATCCATAAGCGAAAGCATTTTTGTTATAAAAACGCCTTCAAATTCCTGAGCTGCTTTTTTAAGCTGCTGTTTTGAAGTTCCCTGTTTAATCTTGTTAAAAACCTGGATTTCGGAGTTTATGCCTTCTGTTTCAAGATTTACTGTATTTAATGGAGTTAACATTTTTGATTCCTTATATTATTTGCAATTCGGCTTGTAGACTGCCGGCTTCTTTTAGCGCCTGAAGTATCGATATTAAATCTATAGGTGTTACACCTATTGCATTTAGCGCCCTTATAAGATCGTTCAGTGTATTATTTTCGGGTATATTAATAAGACTTCCCTGTTGTTTTGTAATGTCAATTTCACTGTTTGAAAATCCCATAGTCGACCCTGAACTGAATGAAGCTTCAGGCTGAGATACTTCATTTTTTGTTGAAACCGTTACCGTAATATTACCGTGGGCAACAGCTGCAGGGAGAAGTTTTACTTCACTTCCGATTACTATAGTTCCTGTTCTCTCATTTACTATAACTTTGGCTTTATCTTTTGTAACACTTACGTTAAGGTTTTCGAGGATTGAAAGAAAAGCGATTCTGTCATTTTGAAAATTTGCAGGGATAAAGACTTTTACGCTGCTTCCATCCACAGCTTTTGCTTGAGCAACCGTTTGTGATATTGTTTGAGCTATTCTTGCAACAAGAGTGTAGTCTGTTTTATCAAGAGAAAGGGTTATACTGTCTTCATCTCCCACCTGAGTTACAATATCTCTTTCAATGATTGCGCCGCCAGGTACCCTTCCTGTTGTTGTTATTGTGGTACTTTTACTGCTTCCGTTAGATTCAGCAGATGCCCCTCCTACGGATAATGGTCCTTGCGCAGTTGCTATTATCTCTCCGTTAGGCGCACGCAAAGGTGTTAAAACCAAAACCCCTCCTTGAAGGCTTTTTGCATCTGCCATTGTTGATACCGTAACATCTATTCTGTCACCGTTTTTAGCAAATGGCGGAACTGTAGCTGTTACCATTACTGCCGCTGAAGAACCTTTTTGGATGTAGTTAGCCTGTTGAATTACTGTTCCTAAATTTTGTAACATAAGTTGGTTTGTTATTTGTGTTGAACGGGAGTTGTCACCGGTCATCTTCAAACCTACGACAATACCGTACCCCACTAACTGGTTATCTCTTACGCCTTTTACATGAGCGATATCTTTGATTCTGACGCTCGCAGAGTCTGATTTAAGAGGTATTCCTGTTAAAATCATTAAACTTATTAGCATTAAACTTAGAATTTTCTTTTTCATATTTTTTCTCTCTAGTTCTAGAACAGGTACCTTACGGCTCTGTTAATTATGCCTTCGTTACCGCTTCTTGAAGTTGATCCTTTTCCGTTAACTGCAAACTGAAGATTTGCAATGTTTCTTGAGCTGACTTGACCCATATCGTTAATCCATCTTGGGTCAACGATTCCGCTTACAAGTAAATCTACTCTTTCATTTGCATTAACAAGAGTTTTTTTGCCTTGAAGCATAAGATTACCGTTAGGTAAAAGCTGGACAACCTGAACGGTTACAGAATCCTGCAATGTGAGTGCCCTGCTAGACTGGGATTTGCTGTCGACTTCATTTTCTCCGCCAAAGTTGTTGAATTTATTATTTAATGGTTTGCCGGGAAGAACAGTGTTTAATAATCCCGTAAAATTGTCGGTTGTTGAGGAGCTTCTTGAGGAAGCATATTGCAGGTTATCCGCAAGTGTTATTTGCTCATTCATAAGTATTGTAACCAAATCGCCCACTGTTCTTGCTCTTACGCCACTATATAGTGATTTTGGTTCAGCGTAATATGACTGCGATGTGCCCATTAAAAAAAGTGATTCGGCTTTTGTAACTTGAGCAGCCGTAAGAAATATTGAAATTATTATTAAGAATTTTACTCCTATAGTTTTCATGTTAAATCTCCACTAATATTTTGTTTGGGCCGACTACTCTGCCTGTGTATATTTTTTTGTATATTTTGTTTTGTACGCTGATAAGATTTCCTATCTTGCCATCAGAAAGGGCAACAGCATCAATCGTAACGTTCATGTTGTTATCCGATTTAAAGACAACTGTTACAACTGAATTTTTAGAGATATCGGGTTTTAACTTTGTGAATCTTTTATCGATAATTTCACCCGGTCTGTACATTCTAAGGCTTATCAGGTTAGATTCTATATCTTTTTCATCGAGACTAACCTGCATTACCGTTAAAATGTCATATTTTTTTAGTACGGTATTATTTTTGTTTAACTCACAATCTCTTTGAATCTGTTCTTTTGCAGTTAAAATTGTTTTATAAATTTTAATTTCTACAGGAACGCCTACTGAACGCTCATACTTTGAATTTATATAAATATCAACTTTTTTATACTCTTTTGAGGTAAGTTCTGCTGAATTTGAATTCAGTTTTATGCTGATTTCGCCGTCAGGAACAACAACTTTTTCAAAAGGAATATTCAACACATTTACTTCAAAATCCTTATAATCTTTTTCAATAAGCTCTTTTTGCTGCTCTTGTTTTACAAGTTCTGATAGTTTTTGCGCAAAAAGAACTTGAGAATGAGCTTTGGAACTTATTCCCGTAATTAAAAATATAAAGAAGATTGAAAGTAGTTTTTTCATTTTAAATCCTTATATTAATTGGTTTGTCTGTCTTAGTATGTCTGATGAGGCGGTAATAATTTTAGAATTTGATTCAAATGCACGTTCTGCCTTGATAAGATTTATAAGCTCATCAACAATCTGTACGTTAGAACCTTCCAAAAATCCTTGCTGTATAGAGCCATATCCATCTTGACCCGGAACACCCTGAATTGGAGTTCCAGAACTTGGAGTTTCAATATACATATTGTGCCCTATAGATAACAGACCTGAGGGGTTTTGGAATTTTACAAGCTGTATCTGCCCCACTATGTTTTGGTTTGTATCTGTACCTATTCTTACAGACACGTTTCCGTCAGGTGTAACATTGACTTCTGAGGCATTTTGGGGAACAGTTATCTGAGGTTGGATAAGGTAACCGTCAGAGGTACACAACTGACCCATACCGTCAACTTTGAATGAACCGTCTCTTGTATATGCTAATGAGCCGTCAGATTGTACAATTTGGAAAAATCCTTGACCTTCAATAGATAAATCATAAGGATTTCCTGTTGATTGTTGGATTCCACCTGTAAATATTCTTGTTGTAGCAGCTGTTTTTACACCAAGACCGACTTCTATACCTACGGGCTGGAATGTGCCCTGATTTATCATTGCACCGGGAGTCCTTACCGCAGATGATAAAAGATCTTGAAATTCTGCTCTTGATTTTTTAAATCCTGTAGTATTTACGTTTGCTATGTTGTTTGCAACTATATCAAGGTTGTTTTGTTGTGCTATCATACCAGTTGCGGCTGTTGTTAATGATCTTAGCATTTTTACCTTCTCCTCTTAAAAATTAATTTATCTAACCCTGCCTATATTTATTGCCGTATCCATAAGTGTTCCGCTTTCTTTTATAAATTTGCTCAGAGATTCATAATTTCTGGATACGTTTATTGAATTGAGCATTTCTGTTATTACGCTTGAATTTGAAAGTTCTCTCATTCCTTGCTGCAGTACAAACTTATCTGCTTTAAGTTCCGGATTCTGTTCGGAGTTAGTCACTTTAAATTTTGAATTGCCGACTGATTCGATGTCAGCTTTATTGGAAAAATCATATATACCTATTGTTTGAAGCATTTGAGGTGCGGTAGGAGAATTGATTGACAGCTCGCCTTTTTCTCTTATTACGATGTCATTTAGTGTTGCTCTGGTTGCATTTAAATCTATAATTATCGGCTTTCCTTTTGTATCTAATACCTGATCACCGTCTGAAGTGGTCAGGATATTTTTACTGTTAATTCTTAGCTGTCCGTTTCTTGTGTAATAAATATCACCTTTATCGTCTTTAACCTTAAAGAAGCCGTCTCCTTCAATTGCAACGTCAAGTGGAGTATCTGTTTTTTCTAAAATCCCTTGCGTAAAAGCTAATATAGAGCGGTCTGTTTGAGAACCCATTGAAATGTCACCAACATGTCTGTAATCAGCTGTTTTAATATCATTTGATGTGGCTTGTTCCACTCTTGTGTCATATATGCTTCTGAAGGTCAGGTTTGATTTCTTGAAACCTGCCGTATTTACGTTTGCAAGATTGTTTGCTACCGTATCATTCATATCAAGCAGAGACATCATTCCTTTTGAAGCTATTTCCATACCTCTTGATATCATACTCCGCCTCCGTTTTTAAGGTTTTGATAACTGCTCATTATATTTTTTACATAATTTCTGGTTTCTTTATATGGAGGGATTCCTCCGTATTTGTTTACTGCTCCGGGACCTGCATTGTAAGCAGCAAGTGCCAATTCTTTGTCGCCCCCGAATCTATCCATAAGTCCTTTAAGGTATTTTGTACCCCCTGCAATGTTTTGTTCGGGGTCATAGGCGTTATTGACGCCAAGAGACATAGCTGTTGCAGGCATAAGCTGCATTAGACCCATTGCCCCGCAATGTGATTTTGCATTGGCTTTAAAGCCTGATTCTTGCTTGATTACAGCTTTTACGAAGTCTGAATCAAGATTGTTTTTGTCGGCGTATTTTTCGATTAAATTCTCTAATTCCTCTCTAGAGGCACCTTTTGGGGAGATTTCTCTAAAATTATTTGCTAAAGCTTGGGTTTCATTTGGAGTTTCGGTTTGTGATTTTTCTGTCATATTGGCTTCAAGTATACTTTGAAAATCTTTGTCAGGAGCAGGCGAAGAGGCTAAGCTAGCCAATGACTGAAATTGCCGTTCAATTGACTGCATTCTTCTTATTGCAATATCTAAACCTGTCAGCTCCATTGACAATTTTATTTCCCCAAGTTTCTTACCATTTTGAGTTTATATTTTTCCTCATGTATAAATTACTATATATAGAGGATTGATATCATCCACCTTTTGATTGAAATAAACAAAAAGGCATTGACCAGATGGTTAATGCCTTTAGTTATATTTTATGTGTTTCTTAGAAATTTTGTATATCTTTTTGAGGTCCGATTACACTTAATACATACGGTGATGAAAAATATTTGTTTGCTACTGTTATTATATCTTGAGCGCTTACGGATTGGATTATTTCCGGGTATTTGTCTATAAAGTCGTAGCCTCTAGAAGATATTTCGAGCCATCCTACCGTTGAAGCTTTTTCCATATTTGTTTCTTGTGACAAGATAAAGTTTCCTATAAGTTTATCTTTTGCCATTGAAAGTTCTTTTTCAGAAATAAATTCTTTTTTGAGCCTGTTGATTTCTCTTAGAAGTTCATCTCTTGAAAATAATGCTGTTTTTGGATTTGTACCAATATAAATCGCAAATGCTCCTTTATTGATATTTGAACTGTATGTTGAACCTATCTGATAGGCAAGTCCTTGTTTATCCCTGAGGTCGGCAAACAGTCTTGAGCTCATTCCACCGCCAAGGATTGAATCCATTACCTGCAGAGTCGCCCAGTCTTTTTGGTTTAAAACCCCGTCTGTCATCCAGCCCATTATAATCCAAGAGGTTTCTGTATCTTGTGATGTTTTAATTATTTTATTTGTTTCAGGTCTGATAAAATCAGGCTTAAATTCTCTTATATCAATTTTTCCTGCATTTTTTTTGTTTTCAAATATTTCTCCGAAATAATTTATAATTTTTTGCTCATCAATGTTACCATTTACAGAAATTACCATGTTTTCAGGTGAAAATAGATTATTGTAATAGTCCAGAACATCTTTTCTTTCAATTCTGGGGATTGTTTTTTCAAGTATTTTACTTGTATTTCCATAAGGAGTATTTTCCCACATTGCAGTCTTAAATTCTTCAAAGGCAATAGTTTGCGGGCTGTCTTTCATTTTTTTTATTGAATTAAGCTTGTCGGTTTTAATTTTTTCTATTTTATAGCTGTCCAAAGTAGCATTGTTAACTATTTCATTCAGTAAATCCATTGCAAGTTCAATATCTTTTTTTGTGAATTTGAGTGCTATTGAGAAAACTTCTGTTTTTGTTTGCGGAGATATTTTTATACCTGTTTCTTCAAGAGTTTCAATGAACAGTTGTTCAGGGTATTTTTTTGTTCCTTTTAATAAAGATTCCGCGGTTACTGTTGCTGTTCCAGGAGTTCTTTCAGTGAAATTCCCGCCCTTAATTTCAATATCGACGGCAATTATATCATTAGAATCATTTTTGTTGATTAAAAGAGTAGATTTGTTTGGCATGAGGTATTTTTTTATTGTTTTGTTTTGTGAGATCAAACTTGCCTGATAGTTTTTCTTTTCTTTTACTTCTTCTTTTTGTGTAATTTTTTGGTTTTTAGGCACAATTATTGAGATTGCACAGGCATTTGGATTAAGATATTTTATAGCTGCATTTTGAAGGTCTTGTGCCGTAACTTTATTTATATTTTTTACATAATCGATATAATATTTCGGATTGTCCGTAAGAAGAGTGGAGTAGCCGATTTCATTTGCTATATTGGAGATGGACTCTCTTGAATAGAAAGTATCTCTTTCGATTATGTTCTTGGCTTTTTGTATTTCATTATCGGTTATTTTTTGTGTTTTTAATTTATTAATTTCTTTAAACACTTCTGCTTTAACTTTTTCAGTGTTTTCTTGTGAATAATCTGAATATACATAGAACAAAGAATCTTCTTTTAAAGAAGAGTGCCCTGCTTCTACGGAATATACAAGCTGCCTTTCTTCTTTCAGGTTCTTATATAATCTTGAGGATTTTCCGTCTCCGAGAATTGTAGATAGCAAATCAAGAGTATAAGAATCTTTGCAGGATGGGTTTTGACAACCTTTGAACCCCATTATCATATATGCTGTTTGGATATCTTGAGGGGTTGAAATTTCGATCTGCCCGATGGGTCTTTTGTCCATTTTATAATTTACTTTAGCAGCCTTGGCTGTACAGTTTTTGACAGTGAAATGTTTTTGAACAGCAGCAAGAGCTTTGTCTGTTTGTACATCTCCGACTATCACTGTTATCATATTCTGTGGGGTATACCATTTGTTATAAAATTCGAGTATTTTTTCTCTTGGAATTGTTTCTATAACTTCTTTTTTGCCTATAACTTCTCTTTTATAAGGATGTTCTTTATATAAAGTAGAATTTAATTGTTTGTATAAAGTGGTAGAGGGATCATCATTATTTTTTGAAATTTCTTCAAGAACCACTTTCCTTTCTTTTTCAAGTTCTTTCCTTGGTATCAAGGGATTTAATAACATGTCTGCATGGAGCTCGATTGCTGTATCAAAATCTTTTGATGGAATTTCTATATAATAGTGGGTATAGTCTTTACTTGTTGCAGCATTTGTCACGGCACCTTTTGATTCTAAAATTCTATCAAATTCGGATGCCGGATGCTTTTCTGTACCTTTAAAAAATAAATGTTCAAGGAAATGCGCCACTCCTGTATTTTGGTCGGTTTCATTTATTGAACCGGTTTTAATCCATGTATCAATGATAACTATCGGATTTTCTCTTACTTCTTTTATTATTACCGTTTGGCCGTCGTTTAATTTAAATATTGAAAAGTCCTGAGCAGAACTTGAAAGCCCGATAAATATGATTGCTAATGTTATAAAAAGTTTTTTCATAATAATTATAAAATTCCCCCTTGTGCTGTAGCTAACATTATACTCTAAATTATTCGGGCAGGAAAATTGTCCTCTAAGTGAATAAAAAGCTTGAATTTTTTTATTATTCGGTTAATAATTGAATACATGGCACAGTAGCTCAGCTGGTGAGAGCGTACGGCTCATACCCGTGAGGTCGTCAGTTCGAATCTGACCTGTGCTATTTTTTTGTGCTTTCTTCAAATAATTATTTAAACTTATTTTTTGGGAATTTTTCTTGACACCCTTTTAGATAATTACTATTATTTTATTAAGATTCAGGGGGCGTTATGACTGATACAAAAAATGATTTAATATGTCCTGCTTGCGGCAGTAAAATGGCAAAGGTTTTTGCTAAAGATGAAGGTATAAATCTTGATATATGCCTGGACGGATGCGGCGGCATATATTTTGATAACAGAGAAATAGAGCATTTTGACGAAAAAGAAGAAGACATTTCTTTAATACTGGATTCTCTTGAAGGGAAAAAGTTTAAACCTGTTAATCAGTCAGAATTAAGGATATGCCCTTCTTGCGGTGCTAAAATGGTTAAAAATTTTGCAAGCGTTAAGAGGAAGTTTCAGATTGATGAATGTTACTCCTGCGGAGGTAAATTCCTTGACAATTCAGAGCTTCAGGCTATGAGGGATGAATATAATTCTCTGGAAGAAAAAAGCCAAGATGCAGTAAAATTCCTCTATGATGCTGTAGGCAGCGAGCTTCTTGTACATCAGAAAGAGGCAGAAGAAGCAAGAAGAAGACGTTCGCCTGTTAAAAAACTTTTTGATTATATTATTACAGGTCGTTATCAGTCTTAATTGATATAAATTTGATTAAATATATAAATTAAATCTTAAAGTGCTTTTATTTTGAAAACTTGTATTCTATAATAACGAAATGAGCCTTATAGAAAAATATTTAAATGATATAACTGCCAAAGATGAGAATAAAGCAATTGCAGCTGCTTCACATATGATTAATAACTCAGATGTTGAGATGTTTAAGCTGTTGGTTGGAAAAGTCGATTTTTTATTTGACTTTATAAAAAATAATTTGCGTAAACGAATTGAAACGGTTGTTAATAATAAAAATTATAAAAACTTATTAAGTTTTTTTGATTATTATTCTCCCGAATTTGATGACTTATTTGCATCTTTGCTTGCAAAGTATGCGGACGAAAATCTTACGGATGAAATTTTTGAATTTCTGGAAAACGGTTCTTTGGCTCAGAAAACTTATGCGGCAAAATATTTTTCTTATATCCCCGATACGGTTGCAGTTGATGCATTAACAAAGAATCTTTCTTCTGATTGGGAGTCTTTAAGCTACAACTGTGCACAGGCACTTGGGAAAATGCATGATTCAAAATCATATGATAATGCCCTAAAAGAGCTTGAAAGCGATGATGACTTTGATAAACTCAGAGCGGTAAAATTCTTTGCGGCATATGCTCAGAATCATCCTTTAGAAAAAATATTTGAAGCTTTAATGTCGTCTTCAATGCCTGAGAATATCGCAGGCGAAATTCCTTATATTGTAAGTCTTGTATCGCTTATAAATACTGACTATAGAAAATATGTCTTAATAACTATTGATAATATTTTATCAGGTCTTGGCGAGATTTTACCTTTGTCTCAAGTTTTTCAGTTTGAGCTTTTTGAACTTTTGAATGAGTTGATAGAGATTAATAAAACTCCAAATCATTATCAAAGCAAGATTTCGCAGATACTTTTAAAAGCATTGGCTAAAATAAAAATGCTTTGTTCTAACGATGAATATATTTTCGATGAAGATAAAAATACAAAACAGGAACTTCAGGAAATACTTGCTTTGCTTGAAAAACAACCGCAAGATTTTTGGATTGAACAGAAACAATCAGTATTGAAAGAACTTGAACATTGTAACCATAGGATTTTAGCGGCTCTTGATGTGGTTAAAGAATATAAGATTACATCTGCTTTTTCTGCAGTGAAAAAACTTCTTGAAAATGAAAATGAAATTATCGTTTGTGAGGCTGTTTCAACATTGAGAGAATTAAACAAACTATCTGAATTAGACAAAGATAGCATTCTTAATAATCTGAAAGATGTAAATATTAAAGCTATTATTGAAAATTATTGGAGTACAAGTGGAGCATAATTATTTAGTTGCTTTTCTTATAACTGCATTAGCCGGAATGGCGACTGTTCTTGGCGGCGGATTAACTTTTTTTATTAAAAAGGATAATTTGCATGCGTTGTCTGTGGGACTTGGTTTTTCAGCAGGAGTCATGATTTTTATTGCCCTATATGCAATTATGCAAGAGTCAAAGGATTTTTTACAGATTTCTTTTCCTCAAACGGCTCAACTGGCTACGTTTTTATCTTTTTTTGCAGGCATTGCAGTAGCTTGTTTAGTTGATTTTTTCCTGCCTGCCCATATAGGAACTTCCTTAATGCAGCCTGACTATCGGGATAAGCCACCTGCTGATCCGAAAGTTCAAAGAGCGGGAATTTTGACGGCTATCGCAATTTCTATTCACAGATTTCCTGAAGGATTGGCTACGTTTCTTGTTGCAAGTTCTGATTTGAAGCTTGGGATTCCATTTGCAATAGCAATCGCTATTCATAATCTGCCCGAGGGTATTGCTATTGCTTTACCTGTATACCATTCAACAGGTAAAAAACGGATTGCAATATTTTATTCTTTTATTGCAGCTTTAGCAGGTCCGATTGGAGCTTTAATAGGTTTAGTCTTTGCACAAGTACTTTTCTCTCAAACAGTAATAGGCATAATGTTTGGCGCAGTTGCCGGAATTATGGTATACATTTCTCTCGATACTCTTTTGCCGCTTGCAAGGGAGTATGGGGACAATCACCATGTAATGCTAGGGATTATTTCCGGCATGGCTTTTATAAGTTTAAGCCTGCTTATGTTTTAAACTCGATTTAATGGCTTGATATATTTGATATTTTACTCTTTTTTTTAGCAAAACAAATTATAAAGTCATTTTTCTCTTGATTGGGATCAATTATCAGTTTTTTATCAAGGCTATTTTTAATTTTAAAAAAATTATATTTATTAATGTTGTCATAACTGAAGAGTTTTTCGTAGTTTTTATCAAAACTTATGATTTCATGTCCGTTGATTATGGCTTTATTGTCTAATGAGTCTTTAAAGCCTATCGCACATAAAATCATTAAAGATATTATGACTAACTTGAAATTATCCATTCTAACCTTTATAGTTTACAATAGTTACAAAAGTTCCCCGATTCGGGGCACAAATTGTATGTGGCAAGGAAAAATTAGTGAACTATTTTGCTAAAATCAGCAATTTTATCAAACTTTTCTTTAGTACAGGAAAGAAGATTTATTCTATTTTGTTTGATTTTTTCATTTTTATCCATAACGAGGACTTTATCGAAAAAGTCGGTTATGGCATCCACTGAGTTTATTAATTCTGTTTTTAGTTCTATATAATTCAGTTTATCAGGTTGGATATTACTTACGCAACTCCAAAGAGCACTTTCAAAAGGGTTATTAAATAATGAATTGTCGGGCAATTGACATGGGCTATCATTTTTGATTAACCTTATTATTCTGTTAATTGCTTCGTGGAATTTGTCATATTCTGGTCCTTGAACAAGATTTTTAACGATTTCTAATCTCTCATTAAAATCTTTAAGATCAGAGAGGATATTTTTATTGCTTATACAAGCTTCAATGACATCATGAGAATATTTATCGGAATAAAATATTATAAGTCTTTGTTCAAAGAATTCTTTAATGTCTTTATATAATTTTTCTTTATTTTCAATATTCAAAGGTAAAATTTCAATCGATTTTTTAATTAATTTTGATATATCAAGATTTAAATCTTTTGAAATAATAGTCTTGAGGATACCCAGAGTTGCTCTTCTTACTCCTAGAGGATCTTGGGAGCCTGTTACTTTTTTGCCCTCCGCAAAAATTGCGCATATAGTATCGATTTTGTCAGCTATACCCACTATCTGCCCTTCAATACCTGAGGCAGTTTCAGAATCAGCATTTAATGGGAAGTAGTGTTCTTTTATTCCCAATGCTGTTATAGGGCTTTCATTGGAAAGAAGTGCATAATCGCTTCCTATAAATCCTTGTAATTCTGTGAATTCAAATACCAAAGACGTTGCAAGGTCTGTTTTTGCAAGCAGAGCAGTTCTTTCGATATATGATGATTCTACAGAAAGCTCTTTTGAAATATATTTTGAAAGTTCAATAATTCTTTGTGTCTTATCAAACATTGAACCTAGACCCTTTTGGAAAGTTATTCCTTTTAAATCCTCAAGGTATTCTATTAACGGTTTTTTAGTATCTTCCTTGACAAAGAATGATGCATCTTCAAGTCTTGCTTTTACTACTCTTTCATTACCTGCTTTAATATTATCAAAAGTGTCTGCAATATAGTTTGTAATTGTAATAAATTTATTTAATAATTTTTCGTTCTTGTAAACGGGGAAATATCTCTGATGTGTTGCCATAACAGTTACAATAACTTTTTCAGGAATTTGAAGATATTTTTCTTCAAAATTGCAAAGAAGTGCAACAGGCCATTCAGTAAGATATGTTACTTCATCCAAAAGATTTTCATCAATTTTTATTTGGGCGTTAATTGCTTCTGCTGTTTTTAAGGCGGATTCTTTTATTGTCTTTTTTCTTTTATCGGCATCTGCTATTACTTTTGCCTGATATAATTTACTTTCGTATTCATCAGGATTAGAAATTTTTATTTTACTTGTGCTGAAGCGGTGTCCCCTTGAAATGTTTGATGATTTTACATTTGCAATTTCAATTTCGACGATTTCATCATTAAATAAAGATACAATCCATCTTATCGGACGTTGAAATTTTACTTCCAAATCCCCCCATCTCATAAAATGAGAGCCTTTAAGACTTAAAACTATTTGAGGGATTATTTGTTTTAGGACTTCTTTTGTTTCTTTACCTCTTTGGGAAACTTTTGCCCAAAGGTAGTTATTTTCTTTAAACAGGTCTTTGGGATTTACGTTGTTTTTTGCGGCAAATCCGAGCGCTGCTTTGGTTAATTCACCTTTTTCATCATAAGCAATTGTCGAGATTGGTCCTTTAAGGATTTTTTCCGAATCCTCTTGTTTTACGGGCAAATTTTCAATTATTAATGCCAATCTTCTTGGAGTTGCATAGGTTTTAATCTCGGAGAATGTTATTTTGTTTTCTTCAAGATGTTTTTTAATCTCTTCTTTTAACTGTTCAATTGCACAAGGGATAAACTTGTAGGGGAGTTCTTCCGTTCCTATTTCCAGCAGGTATTTGTTCATAATCGCCTCTTAAAACAAAATCTCTTATAAAACAATTATATTTTAAAAAGGTTAATAGTAAATGCTTTAAAAATATTAATTATGCTAATAAAAACAGGCTCCAAATAGTTATATTGCAAAATTTTTTTGCTTAGTTTATAATTGTCCTAGTCTAATTTGGGGTCGTGGCTCAGTTGACCCAGCAAGCAGATAGCTTGCGAAGTTTAGATTAAAACACTCTAAACAACTGAGACAAAACTTGAAAATCGAATAACATTTGGGATCGTAGCTCAGTTGGCCCAGCAAGCAGATAGCTTGCGAAGTTTAGATTAAAACACTCTAAACAACTGAGACAAAACTTGAAAATTGAATAACATTTGGGATCGTAGCTCAGT
>JAEZET010000001.1 GCA_023433065.1 Cyanobacteria bacterium OH_CBrB_359 | reverse complement strand
TAACATTTGGGATCGTAGCTCAGTTGGCCCAGCAAGCAGATAGCTTGCGAAGTTTAGATTAAAACACTCTAAACAACTGAGACAAAACTTGAAAATTGAATAACATTTGGGATCGTAGCTCAGTTGGTTAGAGTGCCTGCCTGTCACGCAGGAGGTCGCGAGTTCGAGCCTCGTCGGTCCCGCCATTAAAAAAGAGTCCTTATGGGCTCTTTTTTAATGGCATTGAGCAAGAGACTAAACTAATAAGTGAAGGTTTTAAAAGATAAGCGAGACAAATTGAGCCTCGTTGACCTCAGCTCTGAACGAATGAAATGAGTTCTAGAGATGAAGTCCCTACTTGGCGGTCCCGCCATTAAAAAAGAGTCCTTATGGGCTCTTTTTTAATGGCATTGAGCAAGAGACTAAACTGATAAGTGAAGGTTATAAAAGATAAGTGAGGCAATTTTAGCTCATGTTCTCAAATCTGAATGAATGAAATGAACTCTAGAGATGAAATTCTTACTTAGGCGTCTTGCTATATATTAAAAAATTGGATTTGTATTTTATAAATTTAATTTTTTGTTGAATGAATTAAATATTTTTATTTGTTGTTTATTTAATTCATCTAACTCTTTATTTATATTTTCAGCAGGAGTTTTTAATGATATTGTGTTTGCAAGCATGTAAACAGAATTAAAAAATGCTGTCCACATAGCGCCGGTTTTTCGTCCAAAGAGAAAATTGAGTTCGCCTGTTTCTATCAAGGCTTTATTAACGGTTTCCTTTATTTTTTTGATAACTTTGTCAAATTCATCTGTATTTTCATTGTTCTGATTTAGCAATATATTTTGAATAGCCTGAAAATCAACCAAAACATTTAAGAATGCTTTTACTTTTGTATAATGTTCCAATCTCATTTTAAATAGGTTTTGTTTATACTGTTTTCTTGACGATCTCCATTGCAGAAAAGCGATTAAAACGATTAGAACGGCAGTAGTTGAAGCTATCGGGTCAAAACTGAATGAAATGTGCTCCATTGCTTTACGTGCCAGATATTCGATATGAAAAGTATGATTAAATATTGTTGTAGACATTTAGCCTCCACTCCCTCGAGGTCATGATACTACAAAAATAGTTTTGTAAATATTTACCAAAGATGTATATAATATTTTTTTCTTATTTACTATCTCTAATATTTTAGGTTTGAGAGAATTATGAGGGTTATTATGTTTATGCTCTTAATAAACTAATTTTAGAAAAAATTTTACTTCATACATTAATGATTGCTTTACTGCATTTGTTTTTATATCTATAATAAAAATAAATATTTTATTAATTTGGAGTTGAAGACAATGAAAAAGATTTTATTTTTAGTTATTATGATGATAATTGCATCTCCTGCATTTGCGATTATAGAGTCACAAAAAGTTCAAAAAGCAGAAATAGAATATCAACAAAAATTAAATAAAATCAAACGAAAACAAGAATTAAAATGTTTAAAACATCCGGAAATTTGTGCTCCGGTTCAAAATTCTGATATGACTTTAGGTGTTGCCCAAAGAAATATTAAAATTGGAACATCTCAAGACGAAGTAGCATCAGCTATGGGTTCGCCAAATATTGTTACTACAGATGCTGATGGTAAAGAAACATGGATTTATGACAAAGTTTCATCAATAACTTCCTATAATAGTAGTGGTTTTAATACGGGAATCATTCTTGTAAATTATGGTAAAGGGAAAAGTAACGCACAATCTTCTCAAAAAACTTTAACAATAGTTCTTAAATTTACAGATAAAAAAGTCTCATCATTTAAATATCATATGAGTAGTTTCTAGGAGAAGGTATGAGAAAAATAATTGTTATATTTCTATTTACATTTATTGTAGGGTATATGAATCCTGCATTTGCAAAGAAGAATCCTAATGAAGTTATAACTTCACAAACGCAATTGCAAAAACGTCAGTATCAAACGAGGCAGTATAATAATATAGATAAATCTTCATTAATGAAAGCAATGTTAAATGTATTGCAAGATGAAGGTTTTATTGTAAATAATGCAAATCCTTTGCTTGGCTTTATTTCAGGGGTGAAAGAGTTTAGTACAAAAGATAAAACAATTGACTTTGAAAAAGAGTTTGGAGCTAAAAGAATTTATGGTTGCTCGGTTGCAGTAGTGGAGGCAACTGCGAATGTTTCAGAATACGGACAAGAAATTCGTGTTCGGGTTAACTTTAAAAGAAAATTTCTTAATGTATATGGTAATGCCATGAATATTGAAGAAATTACAGATGAAAAATATTATCAAAATTTCTTTTCACATGTAGATAAAGCCATTTTTATTCAGAAACAAAAAATATAATATGAAAAAGTTTGCAAGTATATTTTTAAGTGTTTCTTTAATTATTATGGTTAATTCGCCTGCACTTGCTGTTAGGCGAGTTCCATCCAAGACTATGCTTGAAATAAGAAATATTCAAACTTGCTATCATGAGACAACTAGTGTTAAAAAGATTACAAAATCAGTAGTTGATACCTTGCAAGATAATGGTTTTATAATTCAAAACATTGAAGACGAATTAGGTTACATAAGGGCAAAAAAAGAGGTCAAATTAAAAAGAACTGAAAAAGGCAGAGTTGCACTCTATTCAACAGGTTTTGCTTATTATACAACAGCTTTAGCACTATCTTTTGGTTTAAATCCCTCTGCTGTGTATGGAATGTATGAAGAAACAATCAGAATAAAAAATGAAATTGCTCCTCATACAGTAATTTTTGATTCTAATGTAATAATTGAACCTGTTGGCAATAGGGTGAAAGTTCGATTTGCTGTTATAGAAAAAGTTTTGGAAAATGCGGATGGCTATACTACAGTAAAATCTTCTCCCCGTAAAGTTATAAGACATTATGAACCTGAAATTTATGAGGAATTTTTCAAGCAAGTGAATAAAAACTTATTTATGGAAAATAATTTATAATTTTTTATTATATATTTATACTAATTGAGCTATTTCTTTGCGTTTAATTTTATTTGTTGCGGTTCTTGGCAGAGGCTCTTTTGATATTATTATGTTTGTCGGACGTTTAAAGCTTGAAAGCTGCTCTGCTAATCTTTTGACTTCGCTTTTAACAGCATTATAAAGTTCTTTATCATCTGAGTATTCTTCAAGAATTTTTTGTGTAGGAACTATTCTCACACAAATGTCTTCACTGCCTTCTTTTTGTCCTGAAAGACGTTTAGCCCCGAATACGCATAGTTCCGCAAACATAGGACTTTTTTCAAGGACGGATTCAACTTCTTCCGGAAATACTTTTTTGCCGCCGGAGAGTACAATCATATTTTTAATTCTTCCTGTTATCCAGATGAATCCGTCTTTATCGATTTTTGCTATATCGCCTGTTTTAAGCCAGCCGTCTTCGCTTATTACTTCTGATGTTAATTCCGGTTTGTTAAAATAGCCTTTCATAACATTATCGCCTTTGACAAGCAGTTCGCCTGTTTCCGGATCAATTTTGGCCTGAACATTAAATAAAGGCTGCCCCACAGAACCTAAACGGTGGGCTTTATCTGTATTAACACAAACAACAGGACTTGCTTCCGATAAACCGTAGCCTTCATAGACCTTCATTCCAATTACTTCAAAGAATCTTCCTACATTTATGTCTAAAGGTGCGCCGCCCGAAATAAATCCTTTAAATTCGTTACCGAATTTTTTGTGAATATTTTTGAATAGAAATCTTCTTATAGGATAATTTTCGACAAAGCTTGAGAGTTTATAAAGGGTTTTGAAAAACGATTTTTTAAATGGCGGCAGCTGGTTAATTTCACCTTCTATACTTGCTTTTAAAAGCTTTAAAAAGGCAGGAACCACTACCATAAAAGTTATTCTTCTTTCAAGAATAAGCGCAAATAAATCTTTTGGCTTTAAACTTTTTGAATAATAGATTGATGTTCCCATATTTAAAAACGATAAAAATCCTACTGTTAATTCAAACAGGTGGTTCATCGGCAAAATTGAAAGTAATCTGTCATTTGGTCCCAGATTAAAACATTTTCCTATGGCTTCGACCTGGGCAAAAACGTTTTTAAAGCTTATTTCAACACCTTTAGGGCTTCCTGTTGTGCCTGAAGTATATATTACAAAGGCAGTTTTGTTAGCATTTCTATGACGCCATTTCCTGTCAGGTTTGTCTTCTAGTGTATAAATACTGGGGTAGTGTTTATTAGCACCATTGTCATCAATCAGAATTATGTGTTCAATGGATTTTATTTTTGACTGAAGCTCAATCGCCATGGATAAAAATGCGCTAGAAACCAGCAAAACCTTTGGTTTACAGTCACTTAGAATAGATGTGAGTTCGTAAATCGTTAATTTTATGTCAAGAGGTACTGTCGTTGAACCTGCAAGAATTGAGGAAAATAATGCAGCTCCCCATTCGGGCATGGATTCAGAAAGAATTGCAACGTTGTCTCCTTTGTCAATACCTATATCTATTAAATAAGAAGCAAGCCGTCTTGATAAAATTCCTACTCCTTTGAATGTAAGTTCTTTCCAGCCTATATGTGATTTCATTCCGAGTGCAATATTATTTTCTAAATCTTCTGTTCTGCTTTCCAAAAATAAAAGAACATTCTTTTCCATAAACTTTTATACCCCTTATAAACATATGACATTATTAATTAATTATATATCAATTTTGCTCTAATCCAAAATTTTTAAGATTAAATATTTGCTTGACAAATAAATATTTAAATATTAAAATGATAATAGTTATTACTTTTGATTTAGGTTTTAAAATGAATTATTCAAAACAAAGAGAATTAATACTCCAGACGTTAAAAGAGAATGTGGTTCATCCCAGTGCTGATTATATATACAAAATAATCAGAGAAAAACTTCCGCATATCAGCATTGCTACAGTTTACAGAAATTTAAACCAGCTTGCTGAGAATGGTGAAATCAAAAAAATAGTAGGCTTGGATAATGCCGACCATTTTGATCATAATATCCACAAGCATTACCATTTTATATGTCAAAAATGTGAGAAGATTTACGATATACCTGATGAAATAGCTCCTGAAATTTGTTCGAAAGTGCAAGATTTTTCAGGGCATATAATTAAATCACATGAAGTAACGTTTAAGGGTGTTTGTATAGAATGTAAAGTAAAAGGAGAAGAGCAATGGAATTAAAAGGTTCACAGACAGAAAAAAACTTAATGGAAGCTTTTGCCGGAGAATCAATGGCAAGAAACAAATATACTTACTATGCTTCTAAGGCAAAAAATGATGGATATGTACAAATTTCAAGGATTTTTGAAGAAACTGCAAATAACGAAAAGGAACACGCAAAAATTTGGTTTAAACTTTTGCATGGCGGAGCTGTAGCAGATACTCTTACAAACCTTAAAGACGCAGCCGAAGGCGAACATTATGAATGGACTCATATGTATGCCGATTTTGCTAAAGTAGCCAAAGAAGAAGGCTTCAGTGATATAGCATTTTTATTTGAAAAAGTTGCTGATATTGAAAAACATCACGATGCAAGATACACTAAATTGCTTAAAAATATTGAAGATAACAAAGTTTTTGAAAAAGATAGCAAAGTCCTTTGGGAATGCGGAAACTGCGGTCACCAGATAGAGAGCGAAAAAGCTATTGAGCTGTGCCCTGTTTGCAAGCACCCTAAAGCATATTTCTTTACAAGAGTTATCGATTATTAATTTTATTCTGCCAACCCCGACAGACCCGCTTTTTTAGGCGGGTTTTTATTTTATAATTTTTTAAGTTTTTCGCAGTAAAAATCTATAATTTCGCATAAGGCATGGAGCGTTAAAGATAAAATTCCCACATCATCCTTCCACTTGTTAAATCCGCATTCTTTAGGCAGAATCGCAAGAGCATTGTTCGGAAAATCTTTGCATATTGAGGGTCTGTTTTCATAGTCAGTACAAAGCTCGTCTTTTGACAGTTTTGGACAATGATAAAAGTATATTTCTTCAGCATCTCCATATTTTGCTTTTAGTAATTCTAGGTATTCAGGGTAGATTTTAGCGGCTTCGTTTCGGTTTTCATAAGGAATGAATATGCTTGTGAATTCTTTTGCAAATTTATCATTGTTTTGGGCTTTAATTTTTAGTTCTTCGGGCGAAAATTCACTACATGCAAATTTGCAACACATGGCGCATCTTGCGCAGGAAAAATTATTTTTATACAAAATAGTTTCTTGTATTTTTTCATAAACATCTTTTGAAATTTCATTTTTTAATTTATTAAAACACTCTTTTTGCCATTTTGTGTATGTGCATTTATCAGGGTATTTAATAAATAGAGAGGGCGATTGTTTTTTATATTCGCAAACATCAAGACAGTTGTTACATAAAAACAATTTTTTTATATCCGAAATTTTTTGATTGATTGATTCTTGAGCTTTTAAGAAAATCTCTCTATAAAGTTTCTGATTCTTAATATAATCTTTTTCTAAACTATCCATAATATAAGATTTTATATTAAAATGAGTTGTATGAAAAGGATAAAACAGTTATCTAAAAATCTGGTAAATCAGATTGCTGCGGGTGAGGTTATTGAAAGACCTGCTTCTGTTGTAAAAGAGCTTGTGGAAAACTCTATTGATGCAGGGGCTTCTAAGGTTGAAATTTCTATCTCGAACGAATGCAGAAACATAAGGGTTGCGGATAACGGCTCGGGGATTCATCCTGATGATATAGAGCTTGCATTTTCAAAGCATGCCACAAGCAAAATTCTTGAGGAAGGCGATTTATGGAATATTTCAACACTCGGCTTTAGAGGAGAAGCCCTTGCCAGTGTAATCTCTGTTGCAAAGGTAACCTGCACGACAAGAACAAAGGAATTTGAATACGGTACAAGAGTTGAATCTTCAAATTCAGAAGTTAAAAAATCCAAAACAGGCTGCGATATTGGGACAGTTATGGAAGTTGAGGATTTATTTTTTAATCAGCCGGCAAGGCTAAAGTTTTTAAAAAGTGAAAAAACAGAATTTGCATATATTCAGGAAATAATAAATTCTATTGCGCTTTCAAATCCTAATGTTGCTATTGTTATGAAAAATAATAACTCTGAAGTTGTTAAAACATCAGTATCTTCTGATTTATTAACAAGAATAAGCGAGGTATATTCATCTTCTTTTGTAAATGAACTTAAATTAGTAGAAAAGACCGATGATATTTCAAAATTAAGACTCTCAGGCTATGTAAGCGTGCCTTCATATAGCCGTTCAAGCAGAAAATCAATTCATACATTTGTAAATTCAAGGATTGTAAAGTGTCCTCTTCTTATAAAAACTATAGATATGGCATATAAAAATATGTTGCCATCAGGGAAATATCCTTTTGTAGTATTGAATCTTGAGATTAACCCTGAAGATATTGATGTAAATGCTCATCCGACAAAAATGGAGATAAGGTATAAAAACCCAAATCAAATATTTAATTTTGTAAGAAGCGCAATTGATATGGCTTTATCTAATTTATATTATCCTCAGAATACGGTTTTAGCACCTGAGAGAGCCGAAGAAAAGGTTTTTGCATATGCCCCTCAAAACAATTTGGCAGCAGCCGAGGATGATGCGGTTTATGTAGCTGAATATATTAAAAAAGAGGCTTATTCACCTGTATTCTCGGTAAAAACTGATGAAGACAAAGAAGGACAAAAGATATTAATAGATTTTGATAAGACAGAATCTAAATTAGAGCAAATTAATATAATCGGGCAGTATAACAACACTTACATTCTTATTGAAAATGATGATAATCTTGAAATAGTCGACCAGCATATTGCAGATGAAAGATATATCTATGAAAAACTTTCTAAAAATAAAGAATGTGCTTCCCAGCTCCTTATAATATCTGATGTAATTGAAATTGAACCCTCGGAAGTAGATATTTTAATAAAAGCTAAAGATAAATTAAGTCAGTTTGGTTATCAGGTAGAAGCTATTTCAAAGAGTCAGGTGATTTTAAGAAAAATTCCGCAAATACTCTCTCATGTAGAACCTCAGAACATAATAACAGAGCTTCTGGAGAATATTAACGGAAGCCTTGATTCTCTGGAAGAAAAAATAATTGTAACAACCTCATGTAAAGCTGCTGTTAAGGCAGGACAGAAGCTTAATGTCTGGCAAATGGAAGAGTTAATAAGAAAATGGCGTATGACCAAAAATCCTTATACCTGCCCTCATGGAAGACCTATTTCTCACAAGATTGCTTTAAAAGAACTATCGTCATTCTTTTTAAGATCATAAAATTCATAAAAAAACTTCCTTAAATTTTTTTTAAGGAAGAAGTAAAATTAGTAAAAGAGACATCAATAAAATTATTTCATGCGTTTAAATTTATTTCCAATAATTGAGGAACAAAAAAAAATTTATATGGCGGAAATGCTATATAATAGTGATTTTTAGTTTTTGCAAACTTTTGTTAAAAACCTAAAACATCAATTTCATTAAATTGATATAGGGTTTTATATGAATAATTTTCATTATTTGTTGCTAGACAATATGCGAAATAAGCACCTAAAATGGCCTCTAATTGAGCTGCAGGAAGCATGTTTGAGGGAAGTTCTCTCATATTCAGGTTAATTTTTAGTGTATTTTGAAGCGATTTGCAATTTAAAGGAGTTCTGTCTTTGAAGGGTTCACAGAAACCTATAGCTTTTTTTAAGTTCATAATATCGTATCTAAAAATATCTATTTCTTTTTCTTTTAAAGATAAAAAATAGTCAGAGCTTCTGTTTGAAAAACGGGTTGTCCAGTCATCGGTGTTTTTTATTTTTGAATTAAGATTAACAGGGTGATAATTCCTGGAATTATATTTCCACTTGCTGTTAATCATTGCTTCATTTTCAGGGATTGAAACCATTATTAAAGAATTTTTTTTACCTGGAAGTTCATTAATAAAGAACTCTAAATCCTGGTTAGTGAAAAGTTTATCAAGCTTGATGATTTTTGCATTTCTATCTAGTATCGCAGCAGCAGACTCACTTGTACTATTTGCTGCCAATGCTATACCGACAAAAGAATATTTTTCCTGTTTATTGATATTAGGAATTAAATTTTGCTTAAACACTTTTATTATCTTTTATTTACCTGATTGACTCTTTAATGGCTTTTTGTTGATAAAGTCTTTCAAAATTAACCTGCATATACTTGTAGCTGTTAAGCGAGCTTACTATAGATTTATTTACTATATAAAAGATTAGAGGAAAGCCCAAAACAATTGTTATAAGAACTATGCAGATATGTTTAATAGTTCTTGCTATAATTCTTTTTTTTCTATCAGTTGAGAGGTTTTCAATCTTTTGTATTAAGAATTCATTAATTATTTTTGAACGTTCAGCAGGTTCAAGATTTTCGAAATAGTTTATATTTTCTTTATCAACGTGGATAACAAATTTTTTAGTTCTTTTATGTTCGTTTTCAGCAGAAGCTTCAGCAGGGGTTTCTTCTGATATGAATCCGTTTGTATCTTCAATATCATCTGTTCTTATAATATTTACGAACTGTCCTGCTAGTTTTTCTTCTTCGGAATGAGAGGGCTCCACAGGTTTACTGTTGATTTCATTAGAACCTGAATCTTTTGATTCTTTAGGAGTGTTTTCTTCCGGAATATTATCCATATTTATCCTCAATTGCAATTATTTTATGATGATATAATATTATTATAGTATATGTAAAGATTTCAATCAAATAAATAACGGAGATTTACATTGTTTTCATTTAACAGAGAAGAACTGAAAGATAGCTTATATAAAATAGCAAAGCCCAAAGTCTTGGTGGTAGGAGATCTTGCAATAGATGAGATGATTTACGGAAATACTGAAAGAATCTCAAGGGAAGCTCCTGTTTTAATTTTGCGTCATTATAATACGAAGATTATTTTAGGCGGGGCTTCAAACGCTGCTCATAATATTTCTGCCTTAAATGGCGGGAAAGTTTCGGTTGTCGGTTTATATGGTGATGATTATTATGGCCCTGTATTGTTAGAAGCTTTGAAACAGGCAAATATTAATACAGACTATATGGTTATGGATGAATCCAGAGTCACAACAGTCAAGACAAGAGTCTCTGGTTCATGTTCTCAATCTGTTACTCAGCAGATTGTGAGGATAGACAGAGAAACAACAGAATTTGTCTCTACTGAAATTGAAAATAAACTGATTGCAAATATCGAAAAAGCAATACCCGAACATGATTGTGTAATACTTTCTGACTACAATATCGGAATTATGACTCAAAGAGTCATAAATGAGACAATCAGACTTGCAAAAAAATACGGTAAGATTGTAACAGTTGATGCACAAAAGGATTTGGACAGGTATAAAGGCGCAACTGCCATGACCCCAAATCAGCCGGATACAGAAAAATTTGTCGGATATTTCATAAAAGATGAAAATACCCTTTATAAAGCAGGAAAAGATATGCTTAATAAGACGGATTGTGATATGGTGCTTATTACAAGGGGCGGAGATGGTATGGCTGTTTTTGAAAAAAACGGTAAGGTATCTGAAATTCCTGTTTTTAATAAAACAGATGTTTTTGATGTTACAGGTGCAGGTGATACTGTTGTAGCATCCTTCACACTGGCGCTTGCGGCAGGTCTTAAACCTGCTATGGCTGCTATTATAGGTAATTTGGCCGCAAGCATTGTAATAAGACGATTTGGTTGTGCAACTACAAACATTGATGAGCTGGTAACTGCAGTTAACAAGCTCAATTTTAATAACATAACTGCCAAAATATAGGAGAGATTTGAAATGTTTAAAAATTTGAAAAAAACAGATTATGTAATAATTATATTAGTTTTTTTGGCTCTTATAGCGGCAGTTGTATTTTTCTTTTTTAGTAAATCTAAAATTTCAAAACTTCCCATAGAATCAGAAAAAACGGTCGTTTTCCAAACATTTTTCAGAGGTATTACAATAACATCGCAAAACAGCCCGTTTGTTATCGGGGAAGATTCATTTATAACAATAAGGAATGTGCCTTATACAAAATTAAAAATCGCGGATGTAAAGTATGACAGAAGAAAAGTTGTTGTGCCCGTAAATACAAAAGAAAAATTTATGCTAGTGGATGATTTTTCTTCACCTTTTCAGTATGATTTCTTGGTTTCGTTAACTGATAAGGCTAAAATTACTGATGATGGTGCTGTTGTGGGTGGAAATAAACTTAAAATCGGTGTTCCCATTGTCTTAGAAGGTAAAAGTTATAAGCTGAATGGTGTAATATCTGATATTCAGGTTGTTGATGACGATAAAATTATAGCCGGCGAGCAAGATAAAAAATAATCAGAGATGAAAGTTTTAGAGAGTGTATTAATAGATTCAATTAACCGTTCTTTGGCATTTCTGCAAGATAAATTACAGTTTCTTGCAGAAAACAGTTTTATTGTAAAAAATCTTGATAATATAATTTTTGGACTTATATGTTTTTCCTTAGTTACATCACTGTTTTTACCTACGGAATTGATAGGGATATCAGCTTGCGTGGTGATTACGCTTGTTGTCCTAAAGTTGCTGCTCCATAAAGGACAGAATCTAAGCCTTATAAGCTGCAATTTGGTTTTAATTATCTTCCTTATAATTTCTTTTATAAGTGTAGTTAATTCTACATTGTTTCACCAGAGCTTATACGGATTTTCAAAGACACTTATATATTTTGGGTTTTATTTTTCCGTAATACAATACTTAAGATTTAATAAAGATAAAATAATTCCTCTTTTGTTATTTATTGCCCTTTTATGTTCTATAGAAAGTTTTTACGGAATTTTTCAAAACACTTTAGGTCTTTCAAATATATCAACCTGGCAGGATACAAGCTATGTTAATCCAGAAGATGTTTTATCAAGGGTTTACGGGACCTTGCAGCCTTATAATCCGAATTTGTTTGCCGCATATCTGATTGTTTCTTTCAGCTCTATTATTGCTGCAGTGTTTCTTGCTTTTGAAAAAAAGAATATGAAAGCTTTTGTTATATCTTTGATTTCGCTTTTGGCATGTGTTGTTACAATAGTTTTAACAGGATGCAGAGGAGCATATATTGCTTTGTTTTCAATAGGCTTAATGTTCCTGGCGGCATCATGGCATGTTGTTAATAAAGATTTTGTGAATGAAAATTTGCAGAAACTATGGAAGCAAGTTGTTGCATGGGCTTTTGGATTAGGGGTATTTTTTATATTAATAACCCCAAGTGTGTTAAAAAGAATTTTATCAATATTTATCTTAAGGGAAGATTCTTCAACTTCATTCAGGATGAACGTTTATCATTCTTCTTTTCAAATGTTTTGTGACAACTGGATTTTGGGCATTGGTACAGGAAATAAAACATTTAGAGAAATTTATGGCTTATATATGTTATCAGGTTATGATGCTTTGAGTTGTTATTCGGTTTTTCTTGAAATACTTGTCGAAAGCGGTATTTTTGCTCTTATTTCTTATCTTATTTTCCTGTATATTTTGATTATAAGTGCTGTAAAAGCATTTATATCAGCTAAAAATCTCAGATATAAAGTAATTTTGTTCAGCTGTATATCGAGCGTAATAGCTGTTATGGTACATGGTATATTTGATACAATATATTTTAGACCGCAAATTCAGCTTTTATACTGGATTATGGTAGCGATAACGGTTACAATGGTAACAATGGATGAGAAAACAATATGAAAATCCACGAATATCAGGCAAAAAAAATATTTAAAGATTATGGAATAAATGTTCCCGATTCTGTTGTTTGTGAAAAAAAAGAAGAAATCAGCGACAAAATTGCAAACTTTAAAACATCTTGCGTTATAAAGGCGCAGGTTCACTCGGGAGCAAGAGGAAAAGCGGGCGGGGTTAAAGTTGCCAAAACAAAAGAAGATGCTATTCAATTTGCGAATGATATTTTGGGTATGGAACTTAAATCTTCTCAGGCAGGGAGCAAAACCGTCCATAAAATTTTGATTGAAGAAGCTGTTGATATTGATAAAGAATTATATTTAAGTCTTACTTTTGACAGGCAAAACGAATGTATAGCTTTAATTTTATCTAAAGAAGGCGGCATGGACATTGAAGAAGTAGCGAAGGTAAATCCTCAGGCTATTTTGACAAAATTGATAAATGCAGGAGAGGACTTTGAGGTAGAAACAATTGTCAAAAAAATGGGGTTTGATGAACAGATTTCGTCTCAAATTGAAGATGTAATTAAAAAATTATACAAACTATGTATTGAAAAAGATGCAACATTGGTTGAGATTAACCCTCTTGTCGTGACAAAACAAAAAAAGGTTATAGCAATTGATGCCAAGATAAATTTTGATGACAATGCGCTGTTCAGGCATCCTGAAATTGTTGAATTGAAAGATGAGCTTGAAGAAAATCCTCTGGAGCTTGAGGCGCAAAAATTTGATTTGAATTATATAAAACTCGATGGAACAATAGGCTGCATGGTAAACGGTGCAGGGCTCGCCATGGCAACAATGGATGTGATAAGACTTGCAGAAAATGATGCCGCTAACTTCCTTGATGTTGGAGGCGGAGCTGGCAGCGAAAAAATAGAAAAAGCTTTCAAAATTCTTGTTTCTGATGAAAATGTAAAAGCTGTATTCATAAATATATTTGGCGGGATTTTAAGATGTGATATTCTGGCTGAAGGTATTAAAAATGCAGTGAACACTCTGAATCTGAGCATACCTGTTATAGTAAGGCTTGAGGGTACAAATAAAGAGCTTGGCGCACAGATTTTACAAGAGTCAGGACTTGAATTTTCTGTCGTAAGTGATTTGAACCAAGCAATAGAAGCTATCAAAAAAATATCCGCAGTAAGCAGGGAAGGTCTATAATGGCTATATTCGTAAATCAACAGACAAGGGTTATAGTCCAGGGTATTACAGGGAAAGAAGGTTCTTTTCATACAGAAAAGTGCCTTGAATACGGAACTAAAATTGTAGGTGGAGTTACTCCTAATAAGGGCGGTACGACAATTTTTGACCTGCCCGTTTTTAATACCGTACAAGAAGCTAAAGATGCTTTAAACCCTGATGCAACAATGATTTTTGTGCCACCTAAATTTGCTGCAAATGCAATAATAGAAGCGGCTGAAGCGGGGATTAAGATTATAATTTGTATAACAGAAGGTATCCCTGTTTTAGATATGATGAAAGTCAAAAAAGCAGTTAAAGAAAAGGGAGTGAGACTTATCGGCCCTAATTGCCCCGGGATAATAAGTCCTGATGGTTGTAAAATAGGTATTATGCCTTCTTCAATACATAAAAAAGGCAATGTGGGAGTAGTCTCAAGAAGCGGGACATTGACTTATGAAGCTGTTTATCAGCTCACACAGCTTGGCGTAGGTCAATCTACCTGTATCGGTATAGGCGGAGACCCTATTATAGGAACAACTTTTATTGATTGTTTAAAAGCTTTTCAAGATGATCCTGAGACGTATGCGATTTGTATGATTGGAGAAATTGGCGGTAGCGCAGAAGAAGAAGCTGCAGAATTCATTAAAAAATATGTCACAAAGCCTGTTGTAAGTTTCATTGCAGGGCTAAGCGCACCTGAAGGCAAAAGAATGGGACATGCTGGAGCAATTATTTCTGGCGGGAAAGGAACTGCCGAAAGTAAAATTAAATCATTGACAGCCGCAAATGTAATTGTATGCAAGAATCCTGCGGATTTGGGTAAGACTATAAAATCTTTGTTGTAAAATATATTATAATAATTAGGAAAGGTAATATATAAATGGAAAAAGCACAAAGGCAGCATGCTAAAGAACAAGATAAATTTGAGAGAAGAAAAAATTTTGAGACAGTTGAATACAATTTAACTGCAGAGCAGGCTAAAAAAGAGGCCGGACGTTGTTTAAACTGTAAAAATGCAAGATGTATAGCAGGCTGTCCTGTTAATGTTAATATACCTAAGTTTATTGAAGCCATAAAAAATAATGATCTGGTTAAAGCCGGAGAAATTATAAGGCAGACCAATATGCTGCCTTCTGTATGCGGAAGAGTTTGCCCACAGGAAAGGCAATGCGAAGGTAAATGCGTTCTCGGTATTAAGAATGAGCCTGTTGCAATAGGAGCTTTAGAAAGATATGTTGGTGACCTCAGTGAAATGAAAACAGCCGATATTGTGCCTAAGGGTAAAAAAGTTGCAATAGTAGGTTCAGGTTGTGCAGGCATAACCGCTGCAGCTGATTTAAGAAGAATGGGTTACGATGTTACGGTTTTTGAAGCATTGCATAAGCTTGGAGGTGTTCTAAGATATGGTATTCCTGCATTTAGACTTCCAAGAGATGTTTTAAACAGAGAGATAGAAGCTCTTAAAGAAATCGGAGTTAAGTTCGAAACGAATGTAGTTGTGGGTAAATCCATTACAATAAAACAGTTAAAAGAAGACAATTTTGATGCTATATTTATATCTTCTGGTGCAGGGCTTCCCAAGATGCTTGGTGTTAAAGGTGAAAACCTTAACGGTGTGTATTCCGCAAATGAATTTTTAACCAGAATCAATCTTATGCAAGCTCACAGTGAAGAAACGCCAACTCCTTTGAAAATAGGTAAAAAAGCAGCTGTAATTGGAGGCGGCAATGTTGCTATGGATTCCGCCAGAGTTGCTGTAAGAATCGGATTTGAAGAAGTTACCATTGTTTACAGAAGAACAGAAGCAGAGTTGCCCGCAAGGCTTGAAGAAATCAGACATGCTAAAGAAGAAGGCGTAGTGTTTAAATTCTTACATAATCCCGTTGAAATTATAGGTGAAAATGGCTCTGTGACTGGAATGAAGCTTGAAGTTATGGAACTCGGTGAACCCGATGAGTCAGGAAGAAGAAAACCTGTTTCGACAGGTGAGATTGTTGACATGAACGTTGATACTGTAATTGTTGCTTTAGGAACAGGACCAAATCCTATAATTCAAAATTCTGCCACAGCAGAAAGCCTCGACTTGCAAACAAACAAATGGGGCTACATTATAATTGAACCTGAAACAGGTAAAACCTCAATAGAAGGTGTTTATGCAGGAGGCGATGTAGCACCGTCAGGTGAATCAAACGCCATTAACGCTATGGGCGCAGGTAAAAGAGCAGCTAAAGCGATTGATGAATATTTAAAACAATAATATTAAACGTTTTTTAAAGGCTGGATTAAAACAGCCTTTAATTTTTTGTAGCAAATTTTACTCCCATATCAAAAGCTTTTTGGCAATCAATAGGGAATTGTTTTTTATTTATTTCAGCTTTTTTTACAGGGTCAAAAGCGCTGCATACATAGTTAGAGTAATCATTAAATTGATAGGTATCTTTTACAAGTAGTGTTTCAGCTTCTCCGAATGTTCTTTTCATAAACATTTCAGTAAGATTGAATGAGTGTTCGTATCCCATCATTTTCATTCTGTTTTCGTCAACATTCATTGTGTATATTAATCCAATATTAATTTTTTTAGGGTATAAAGATGAATAATTTTCATCATATACCAGATAAGGATATGCGAATCTTTCGATAAAAGATTTCATTTCTCCTGTCATATTTCCAAAATATACCGGAGAGCCAAGTATTACCGCATCAGCGTTTTCAAGTTTTTCAAGAAGGGGGGTTAATTCGTCTTTATAAGCGCATTTCCCGTAGCTTTTACCATTTTTCAGTTTGCACCCGAAACAGCTTACACAGCCTTTGTAGTTAATATCATAAAGGTGAAGTATCTCTGTTTGAGCTCCTTTTGAAGCGGCGCCTTCTAGGACTTTGTTTAATATTGTTGCAGTATTCCAATCTTTTCTTGGACTGCCGTTAATTGCAAATATTTTCATATTCATACCCTTTTTTAATTATTTTACTCTTCATTATCGTGTGCGTTTTGAGCTTCTTTAATTTCTTCAATAATTATATCCCTGTCTTGCATATTGTTTTTCATGACAATTAAGAACGAAACGGTTGTTATTATTAAAAGAGTGATAATTTGCTGTGTAAAGGCTATTGCGAGCGCCTGTGATTTGTCTATTTTGTAAATTGCAAGCGCAAGTATAAATGCGTATTGATAAGGACCAATAAAAATAGAAGTGGATGGTATCACGGTTGCAAAAGCTATAAAACTTATTACAAATAATGATATAGAAAAGCTTACATCATATCCGAAATTAATTATGACAAGATAAGTCATTAAACATTCGATGCTCCAGATTACTGCGCTTAATCCGCAGATATAAAGTGTCGTTTTGATTTGGGCGAGTGATTCAAGACCTTCAATAAAAGAATTAAAACATGTATTAATCTTTTCAATCAATGTGCAAGCCATACTTGCTATCTTAGATGAAAATTTCGAGGAGAAGTTTTTAAGGCTGGAGCAAATTTTATCTGTTTTATTAAATTTATATAGCAAGTAAAGAGCAATGATTGCTCCAACAAATATTGTTCCGCTTATTATGCTTAAGTTTAATCCGAATCTTGTTTTGTGATATAAAGATACAGCCAAGATAAGAATAGATAATGTTGCAAGCCCGTCGAATACTCTTTCAAGTACAATCGAAGCAAATAGTTTTAATTTACTTTTATTGTGTTTTTTTCCTAAGAAATAGGCTCTGAAAAAATCTCCTGCCCTGGCCGGCAGGTATATGTTTAGGGCAGCCCCAAGAATATAAACTTCAGTTAATTCTTGAGCCGAGTAGGTTTTGTCATTGTGCAGAATGTATTTCCATCTGAGCCCTCTTAACAACATTGCAATGAAAAATAGAGGAACGATAAGTAAAATAATTTTATAATTAAAAAGTTTAAATGTATTTACTAACCTTGCAAAATCAATATTATGAAATATTATGACTATAAAAATAATACTGATTAATATTGCAATTATATTTTTTTTGTTAATTTTCATACTTTTCTATTTGCTCATTTTTAAGAGAATTTTTATTGTATTTTTATCTTTATTTTTTTCAAATGCTTCTATGGCATCATCAATTTGATAAATACCTGATATAAAAGAAGAAAAGTCTATTTTCTTTTGTTCAAGATATCTCAATGCAGGTTTAAATTGTCCGCATCTTGAACCTACTATTGTAATCTCATCTATTACGATAGGTGCAAGATTGAGCTCTTTTGAAGCTGCTATTGTACTTTTTAAAACAAGTGTACCTCTTGGCTTCACTGATGACAATGAGGTTTCAAAACCGCTTAATGACCCTGTTGCTTCAACCACAACATCATATTCTTTTTTTATTTCTGTTTCACTTAATAATTTTGTTTTGACTTTTTGGTCTTTTGCTATTTTAAGCTTGTTTTCATGTTTCCCTATGAGAGTTACATCTATTCCTGAGGAATTTAGCGCAATTGCTGTTGTAAGACCCAATTTCCCGTCACCTAAGACAAGTACTTTTTCAAAAGGTTTTATATGAATCTGCTCAAGAATTTCAAGTGCTGCAGCCAAAGGTTCTATAAAAACCGCTTCCTCATCAGATACATTATCAGGGATTTCTATAAGATTTAAAAGAGGCATTGTAAGATATTCTGAAAAGCAGCCTTCTTTTTGCCATATTCCTAAAGTGCTTCTGTTTGGGCAGTGTCTTTGCAGGGCTTTTTTGCACCATTCACATTCTTCGCATCCGAGATTTATTTCGCCTACTACCCTTTTTCCCAGAAGAGTTTTATCTTTTGAATTTATCTCTTCCACTATCCCTGTGAACTCGTGTCCTAAAACCCCTTTATATCCCATATACCCTTTGGTTATTTCATAATCCGTATTACATATACCTGCAAGAGTTACTTTAATTAAAGCTTCACTTGCTTTTGGGGTCGGTTTTTTATAATCTTTTTCTAATCTTAATGTTTCATCAAATACAACGGCTTTCACTTTGTTTGAATTCCTTTTTCTCTACAACCAAAACATTATAAGTTAACCATTAAATTAATTAAAGTCCATTTATTAAAAAAAATTATTAAATACATGGTTAATTAAAGACATAAGGATGATTTACTTATACCAGCGTGAGATTGAGCATTTTTAGTTTGTTTTGAATTTTCAATTTTTCATTAATTATTTTTTGGCAGTTTAATTTTAAAGTCTTAATATCTTCAAATAACAAATGATATTTTGCATTGCTAATAAGATTTCTTGCTTCTTCATATTTTCTTAACTTAACTAAAATATTTGTTTTAAGTTCATATAATGATGCGTAAATCTGTTGGTTTTCCCTGTCAATTAAGGAAAAAGCTTTGTTGCAATAAAATAATGCTTCCTGGTAATTATTCTGAATCTCAAGACATGATGCAATTGAGCCTGCAATTTTAATATTTTTAGGGCAAATTGTTCCGGCTTTTTTATAAGCTGATAGTGCTTCTTTAATTTTTCCGTTAATAAAATAAATATCGCCTCTCAGAATCAAACTTTTATAGTGATTGGGCGATATTTTTAGAGCTTTATTCAATTTTAATGTTGCTTTTCTTATTTGATTAAAGTATAAAAAGCAATCCTCGGCTTCCCTGAACAATTTTTCTGATTCAATATTTATAACATTTGAATGTGTTTGTTTTTTATATATGCAATTACTATGCATGTCTTTCCCCAAGTAAATCTTAACAATTTTTATAATAAAATTTTACTTCTAATGAGGGCTACAATACTTTGCTGACAGCCTTCATGCAAAATCATGGAAATCCATGCCCCACATGCATTTTCATGAGTTTAAATTTATATTTACAATTATTAATAAAATCCTTCATGATTCAATGAAAACAGGCCAAAAGGCATGCATGGCATGGGTTTCCATGGAGTTAAAATTTGTTAATATTTGTTCTTAAATTTATTTCAATTTGTAACCCATGCCCTTGGTAAAAGCGTTATTGGTATAAATGCGAGTTATTTGTCAAATGTGTTTTTAAAGAAAAATAATACTTTTATAGAGCTTCATTTTGGTATACAATAGAAAGACAGTAAAGAATTAAGGTATAGGGGTAACGGAGGTAAAAGTGAGTTTGAATCTGGAAGATAAAATTGATTTATCGGAGAATGCCGTAAAAGTTTTAGAAAAAAGATATTTGAAAAGAGACAATAATGGGAATCCGATTGAAACTCCTCAGGATATGTTTTATAGAGTCGCATCTACTATTGCATATGCAGATACGCAGTATGGCGCTTCAGCGGATACAGTGAATGAAACTACAAAGAAATTCTATGACTTCATAACTAAAAAATACTTTATGCCAAACAGCCCTACATTGATGAATGCTGGAAGAGAACTAGGACAGCTTTCCGCTTGTTTTGTTCTTCCGGTTGAAGATTCACTTGAAGGAATTTTTGAAACAGTTAAAAATACTGCTCTTATTCACAAAAGTGGTGGTGGAACCGGCTTTTCTTTTTCAAGGTTAAGACCTAAAAATGATGTTGTTAAATCAACAATGGGTGTTTCTTCAGGTCCTGTATCTTTTATGGAAGTATTCAATGCTGCAACGGAAGCCGTTAAACAAGGCGGTACAAGACGCGGTGCAAATATGGGTATTTTGAGAATAGACCACCCTGATATTTTGGATTTTATTGATTGCAAATTTGATAACAATAAACTGAATAATTTTAATATTTCAGTTGCTGTTACAGATAAGTTTATGGATGCTCTTTCAAAAGGCGAAGATTATGATTTGCTTCATCCGAACTCCAAGGCGGTAGTCGGCAGGTTAAATGCCAAAAAGGTATTTGATATTATAGTCGAGCATGCCTGGAAAAACGGTGAGCCGGGAATTGTATTTATTGACAAGATGAATGCCGATAACCCGACGCCTCTTGTTGGAGATATAGAATCTACTAATCCTTGCGGAGAAGTACCTCTTCTTCCATATGAGGCTTGTAATTTAGGTTCTATCAATCTTGGGTTGTTGACCAAAGAAACAGCTTCAGGAGTTGAAGTTGATTGGGATAAACTTGCTTATGTTACAAGGCTTGCTATTCATTTTCTCGACAATGTAATTACTGTTAATAACTATCCGCTTCCAATGATAGCTCAAATGGTCGAAAACAACAGAAAAATCGGTCTTGGAGTTATGGGCTGGGCTGATTTATTAATGAAGCTTGAAATTCCTTATAACTCTGAAGAAGGAACAGATTTAGGCGCTCAAATCATGGAATTTATTGATTATCATTCAAAACTTGAATCGGTTGAACTTTCAAAGACCAGAGGCAGATTCAATAATTTTGAAGGAAGTATTTATGATAATCAAAATTTCTTAACAAAAAAATATTCAGGCAAATCAGCAGGCAAAATTTCTGACAGACAATGGATTGATCTGGATGAAAAAATTGTCGCAAGCGGAATAAGAAATTCAACTACTACCTGTATTGCTCCTACGGGAACAATAAGCATGATAGCGAATGCTTCAGGTGGTATAGAGCCTTTATTCGGACTTGTTTTTGAAAGAAACGTTATGGATGGAACCCAGTTATTTGAAATTAATCCGATTTTCGAAAAATATGCGAAAGAAAAAGGCTTTTATTCCCAAGAATTGTTGAAAGAAATTTCAACTACAGGTTCAATTGCACATGTGAAATTTGCCCCTATAGATGCTAAAAAAATATTTGTTACAGCTCATGATGTTTCACCAGAGTGGCATGTAAGAATGCAGGCGGCATTTCAGCTTCATACGGATAATGCTGTTTCTAAAACAATTAACTTTGAAGAAAACGCAACTAAAGAAGATATAGCAAAATCTTATATATTAGCATTTGATAATAACCTTAAAGGTATTACGGTTTACAGAAATAACTCAAGAACTTTTCAACCGATGAACCTTGAAGCTAAGAAAGAAGAAAAAATTCAAATTGAGATTATAGAAGAAGAAATTTCAGTTGAAGTAAAAAAACATATATGCCCTGAGTGCGGTACTTCAGTTGAATTTGGAGAAGGCTGTTTTATATGTCTTAATTGCGGTTATTCCGGATGTAGCTAATAAAATTTCTGATAATTAAAAAAAAAAGGACATTCCTAATATGGTAATGTTCCTTTTCAGTGATATAATATAGTAGTAGTGTGTATATTTGATGAAAATTTGGGTTTAAGCCTTTTTCTACTTATATCTATACTATGAGAGTGATAAAAAAAACTTTTAAAGAAAAATTTCTTTAAAAGTGATGTCAAATTTAATACTATCTAGTATAATTTTGCCATCGTATAATAAACAACTATCTATTATTTTAGCTCGAAATGGATAATTGTCAATATATCTTATCTTTATTAGACTAATTTATTGAGGTGATTATGAGTCAATTTAGTACAAGAATACGCCAATTGAGGAAAGCATTGGGGTTAACACTGAGAGAAATGTCAGAAACTTTATCTATTCCATTGTCTACAATCAGCAAGTACGAACAAGGAATTATAAAACCCGGAGTGGAAATTCTCTCGAAAGTAGCGCTTAGTTATAATGTCAATTTGAATTGGCTTTTAACTGATGTCGGGGATATGTTCATTCAAGATAATACTTTTGCTGCTCCTGTTAACAATGAGGATTGTGTAAACTTAAAAGCTATCAAAAAAAATGATAACTATAGTGTGCATTTGGTTTCTAATAATTTTTTTGAAGGCTATGATAAGCTCAAAAAAATAGATGCAAACCTTGCATATAAGACTTTTTCTGATGTTGCAAAAGAATTAAATAAGCCTATTGTGGTTGAATTTTCAGATAAAAAAGCAAAAGAAGATATGCGAATTTTCTATCCTGACAGCAGTTATGAAATTGTTGATATTGTAGAGATGAAAAAAAGAGAAAGTATCTTCCAGTCAATAATCAAACAGCTTGATTCATTTAGAAATGATGAAAGAAAACTTGAGTTTATAGATCGAGCTATAGAATCTCTTGCGGATAAAGATGCTTTGGATCAACTTAAGCTTATGCTTAAGGGGCTGGAGATGAAATATTAAACTAAGTTTACTTTTGTGTTTTATGATATTGATATAAAACTATCAGCATTGTATAGTTATTGTATAAGAATATCAGGAGAAATTTATGAATCAAATTATAAAAATTGCATGGGATCTTAACGAAAATACAGAAAATCGTTATCAGCTTGTGTATGAAATAGCAGAGCTAGCTAAAAAACTTGTTGATGAAAATCAATCCAAAAGATTAAAAGACGAATTTGCTTATGAAGAGTTTGGATTTGACAGCGTTATCAAAAAAGAAAATCCCGTTGAGCATGCAATTATGGTTAAAGCTTCTGAAGCTGATGAAAGCAGACTTGTAGGATAATATAATTTTAAAAGACAATATAAAAAAGCCTTTGAATTTAATCAAAGGCTTTTTATTTTTTAAATCATTATTGAGCTAACAATTTATTTATTGCTTTTGTCAATCTTGATTTTCTTCTTGAAGCTGTGTTTTTGTGTAAAACACCTTTTGAAACTGCTTTGTCACAAAGTTTATAAACATTGCTTAGAGCTGGGTTTAGTGCTTCTTGATCTTTGGCTTGAGCTAAAACAAGAGCTTTTTTTATTGCAGTTTTAATAGAAGATTTAAATGCAACGTTTTTTTCTCTATTTCTTTCTGCTGTTAAAATTCTTTTTTTAGCCGATTTAATATTTGCCATTGTTTTTTCCTTTCTAATGCTAGATTTTAATGACAGGGGGCTATATGTTAAACACGAGCCTCCTTAATCTGCATAGAGGATGGTGAGTAAATTTATTATAATCTTTAAAAAAATATTGTAAATATTATAAGTTGCTAAATTTTGTTCTAAGATGATTATTTGTAACATAATTTACAATTTGTCTTCTCATGCGCAAAAAAATATATTCAGGCGGCTTAGGATATAATGTGTGAGATAATTCTAATAATAATTGAGCAATAATTTTTATTCATGAACGTATCCAGAATTACAAATAATATATCGTCTGTAACGAAAAATATAGCCGAGCATTCAGTTAAGCCGTCCAATCTTAGAAAATTTTTGACTAAGTTCGGCAAAAGTGATGTGCTTTTGCCTATAATTATGTTAGAGGCCACAGTTACTGCCGGAAGAGCTATTCAGGCAAATAAAAGAGGGGGCTATACAGAATCCAGAGAAAGGTTATTTGAAGATACAATTTCTGCGGGCTTTTGGTTATTTGGGGTTACCCTTTTTAATAAAATAGGTGATTGGATCGGAAAGAATATTTTTAAATCTAATGTTGCTGAATTCGATGCCGGAAAGGATGCTTTAAGAACTCCTTTAGATAATCTTGCACAATCTTTGGGGGATGTATCTGACGGTTTCAAAAAGAAATTGGCAATCGGTAAATTTAGAAAAATAATTTTAAGTGTTCTTGCAGCGGTTGGATTTATAGGAATTGTTTTGCCTAAAATAAATCAATCAATTACAAAAAAAATGCTTGATAAAAACAGCGATGGGGACAAAAATCAGCCTGTAAAACAAGCTCAAACTAACAGCACGATTCAGGGACTTTCTTTAGATTTATTCAAAAATAAAGTTGCAGATCCTTCAAATAGACCTTCGTTCGGTTCTGCTCTTCCTGCTGCTGAATTTTTCTCGAAAGCAGCTCATAACCTTGAAAATCATGCTGTTTATAAACTTATGGCAACAGATGTGGGTATAGTTTCAGGCAGGGCATCAAATGCAAGAAATAATGATGAGAGAGTAGAAATTATATTCAGGGATTCTGCTTCAAGCTTTTTCTACTATTTTTCAACTCCTTTAGTTGTAAAAGGGCTTCAAAAACTTGGCAATTATGGCAATGTTTCTAAGCTTGACCCTACATCTGCACTGAATGTTCATAATGAGCTTGTCTCATATTTAGCAAAAGCAGGTGGCGCTGTAAGTGTTAATGATTTTGAATCACAGGTATTGGGAGTAAAAAATAATTTGAGTTTAAAATCTGCAAAAATCCTTGAAAAAATTAATTTTAAAGATAATGTTGCATCACTCGATGATGTGAAAAAAGCTATTCCAAAATCTAAATATAAACTTGCCGAGGCAATGTCTGGGCTGCAACCGGCTAAGACTTCTGTTAAAATGCTCACAAGAAGACAAGTCGAAGACGTGCTCTCGGGTGGGGTTATCAATAATCCTAAGTTCCTTACAGATATATATTCTCAAAAATTTGGAAGTGTTAAAAAAGGGAAATTTATAAACAATCTAACTGATCCGAATAAGTTTATAGCTATGAAAGATATAAATAAATTCAGGGGAAATATTGATGATTATGTAAATACAGTAATCCAATATGCAAAAGATACAGGCAAAAAATCTATAGACTTTGATGTACTCAAAGAAGTCAACAATAAAAACCTAAAAAGAACAGTACTTCAATTAGGAGCCGGCTTTATTGTATCAGCTTTATTCCTTTCAACAATTATCCCTAAGGTTCAATATATGATTACAAAAAAGAGAACAGGTAAGGATCAGTTCCCCGGGGTAGAAGAGGTTAAAAAAAATAATTAGAGAGAGGACGAAAATCATTATGATTTTCGCCCTCTATAATTTTAAAGTTCAATAATTAATTTTGTGTATTCATTTGTGAAATATTTTGCGATTTTTGGTATAAATTTAATTACTGCATACTCCGGGTCTTGCTGTCCAAGTTTAAAATATTCAAACCATTCATCTACCCAAAGTCTGCTTTTTATACTTTCATCATAAATTATTTCTGTTTTTCCGAAGAGAGTTAGTGACTTTTTCAATTTCGGGCAGTAATAATAAAGCGAAATATGTTTATTTTCTTTTATTTGTTGTATTTTATCGGAGGAAAGGGCTGTTATTATGAAGTTTGATAAATCTTCTTCTGTAAAGAGTTCAAGATTACTGGGATAATAGTTTTTAGAGCGTATATTTGCCATAGCCCTCGTTTCTCCTGAATCGAATTCTTTGTTATACGTGCTCATATACACATAATCACAGCATTCGATAAGTTCTTTTGCTTTTTGTATTAATTCGTTTTTATCCATGATATTTAATCTCCCCTATGATATTTTTTAGATTAATTCAAAAATACATACTTACAATTAGAGAAGTGTTTAATCAAGTTATACTAAATTTTTATGAATCCACTCAAGCATTGGTCCAAGAGCATTTGCTCTGTGAGAGATTTTATTTTTTATATCAGGTTCGATTTGAGCCATAGTCTTTTTATATTCAGGCAAGTAGAAAACAGGGTCATAGCCGAAGCCATTTTTTCCTTTTATTTCATCAATGATTATCCCGCAAACCTTTCCTTCACATTGGTAAAGGATTTTGCCTTCAGGACATACAAGTGCCATGGCGCATGTAAAATGTGCTGTTCTTTTTTCTCTCTCAATTCCTTCAAGATTTTTTAAAAGTTTTTTAATTCTTGCAATCGGAGAGTCGGCGTATCTTGCAGAATGTATGCCCGGGGCTCCCTCTAGGGCATCTACATTTAACCCGGAATCATCCGCAAGCGCTATTTCATTCATTTTTTTTGCAGCCTCAAATGCTTTTATATATGCATTTTCAAGATAGCTAGAACCTGTTTCGTCAGGATTAAAATTTCCTTGAACCGTTTGGAATTCTATATCGCTAAAAGTATTAATTTCATTAATTTCCTCTAATTTATGAGGATTTGAGGTTGCAAGTATTATCTTTTTTTTAATTCTATTTTCCAAATCTTCTATTTCTGTTTTGAAATTCGATAATTGCATTTGCTAAAGACTGCTGGTTAAAATCAGGCCAGTATTGTTCTGTGATGTATAATTCAGAATATGCAAGCTGCCATAAAAGGTAGTTGCTGATTCTCATTTCGCCGCCTGTTCTTATTAATAAATCCGGGTTAGGAATTTGTGCTGTATAAAGGTTATCAGAAATTGAATTTTCAGTTATTTCCTCAATTGACATTTCACCGTCAACAATCTTTTGGGCTATATTTTTAACAGCATTTACAATTTCCATTTTAGACCCGTAATTGAAAGCTATTTGAAGTTTTACACCTTTGTTGTTTCTTGTGTAATCTTCAGCGTCCAGCAATATTTTCCTTAAATTATCATTTAAGGCGCTTAAATCACCGATGAACTTAATTCGGACCTGATTTTCATGGAGCTCGTTGAGTTCATTTTTAATGGTATTTGCAAGCAGATTCATAAGAAAATTGACTTCATCCTGAGGTCTGTTCCAGTTTTCTGTTGAAAATGCATAGACTGTTAAATATTCAACAGTAAAACTATGGCAGGCTTTAAGTATAGTTTTTAAAGATTCAACACCCTTTTGATGGCCGATTGCTGATGGCATAAATTTCTCTTTTGCCCAGCGGCGGTTTCCATCCATAATAATTGCTATATGTTTAAGATTTGTTTGTTCTACTATTTCTTTTATTTCGCTTGTTTTATCTGTGGTAATCAAAATTAAATTCCTTGTTTCTAATGAATTATATAACAAATACGTTTATATTTGTATTTGTGATGCCAGTTTTACAAAATATTAAATTCTTTTTTCAAAGTTAATATTTTATTTAAACTGTTATCAATTAACCTAATGTCTATGATATTATTTTTTGCGGCATTTTCAAGTTTTTCAATTAAATTAATAAGATTTTTGTCTGTATCTCTAAAAATGAACATGTTAATACCTGCGTTAATAGCTCTTATGCAGGCTTCTAATGATGAAAATTCTTTGATGCCGCCCATAACCATATCATCAGTTATGATTAGTCCTTTAAAACCTAGCTTTTTAATCAGATATGTATTTATGATATTTTTTGAAACTGAAGATGGAATTTTTTCTTTATCAAATGCAGGATAATGGACATGAGCTATCATTATTGCGGGAATTTTATTTTCAATAGCTTCTTTAAAAGGTTTTATATGGATGTTCTCTAGTTCTTCAAACGCAATATCAATTACGGGCATATCAAGATGAGAATCTACAGAAGCTGCCCCATGTCCCGGAAAATGCTTTGCTACAGGTATGATTTTTTTACCTAGGTAGCTATTTATTGCAATAGTTGAGTATCTGATGACTTCATCCGTATTGTTTGAAAACGCCCTATTTCCGATTACTGGATTATCAGAGTTTGTATTTACATCTAAAACAGGCGCAAAATTCATATTTATTCCGTAACTTTTGAGTTCATTCGCAATTATTTCGGTTTGCTCTTTGGCGAATAATTCTCCTTTTAATGCAGAGTCTTTCGCACTAAGGTATTTTTTACCTCCATGTATATTTTCTGTTCTCTCTACTCTGCCGCCCTCCTGGTCTAAGCTCAAAAACGGTGGAATCAGAGAATTTTTTTTAATTTCATTAATTATATTTTTAAATTGTTCTTCAGTTTTTATATTTTGAGTAAAAAAGATTACCCCCCCGAGTCCTTCTTCTAGGATTTTTTTAAAAAGATGACATTTTTCGGGGCTATCCCCCTCGAATCCTGATATAAAGAGTTGATTCAGCTTTTGTTTCAGTGTAAGACTGTTAATAATTTCTTGAATTTTCATAAAATAATCATACATTTAATTGAGTTCAAAAGTCAAAATCTTGTAGTATTCTAATATTGAACAAAAAAGATATTGGGGAAGTGTCATGAGGAAAATTGCAGCTTTATTATTGTTATTTGTATTTATATTTTGTATGGCTAATACAGATAGTGTTCAGGCTGCTAAAAAGAGTAAAAAAAATACAGGAATTACAGAAGAACAGATGACTACAATAGTCACTACCATTGATAATTTAAACAAAAAAGTCTATGCTATGTCTTTGTTTTCTCCTCAAGAGACTGCTCAATTAGGGCAGATTAAAATGCAGCTCGATGATCAGATGCTTATCGCTGCAGATCCTTCATATGCGCCTTTGTATTATAAACTTGGCAATTTATTTAAAGCCAGAGAGTTTAAAAATGACGCAATTGAATGTTATCAAGTGATTTTAGAAAATTTTGCAGATACAGCACTGGCGCCAAAGGCTATTAGAGAGCTTCAGGCTATGGGCGTTGAAATTAAAACCCCTACAGCATCTGATGATGCCGAAGGTTCAGAGGACTCCGCCCAGTAACTATTGATGGCTTTTAACAGTTATTTGAGAAGGTCTGTAACCTGCAGGTAAAGACTTAAGTTCAGCTAATCCATTATCGGATTTATGTGATTGATTCTCTGAACTCATCTGATTTCCGTGTTTATTTTTTACCTGCTTTAGGCTTAATATATGTAAAGGGGTAATATTTAACATTGTTCTCTCTTTTGACCTCTAGGTAATTTTTAAAATTTGTTGGCACATATAAATACTTAAATAAGTATACAGGAAATTTTTTTCTAATTCCAGAAGTTTTTACATTCTTTAATATAAAAGCAAAAATATTTTGATTAAGTTATAGAATCATATATTTTATGGTTATTTTCCATAATTACATTCATCGCAAGGGCAAATCCGCCGTCATTTACACTTTTTGTTTTATACTCAGCTAAGTCTTTAACACTCTCAAAACCATTTCCCATTGCTATTGACAGCCCTCCGTTTTCTTTTATGAATTTGATCATAGGAATATCGTTTTCAGCATCCCCGATGACAGCAGCATTACAAGGCTTTACTCCCATTAACTCTAAAATTGCTTTTACGGCATTGCCTTTTGTAGCCTCAGGGCTTGTTATTTCACAGTGTTTATTTGCTGTTTGTGAAATTTGAAGATTTGTTGACAAATTTTTTCTTAAAAATGCAGTTAAGTTATCATTATCTTCATCTTTAAATTGATAAAAAATAAATTTTGTGGGCATTTCGTTATCTTCAAAAAGTGTATCGAAAGAACTAATTATCTTTACAGGACCCCAGGAATCTTCTATTTGTGAGCCTTTTTCAGTAAATATATCCCCATTTTTAAATACCAGCATGGTTGTGGGGATATTAGGGTTAGATTCTTTGTATTTTTTATAAGCTTCAACTATTTGTTCTGAATCTTTAGGAGATATTGCATATTTTTTAATTATCTTTCCATTCGCATCTGTTATAACAGCCCCCTGTTCAGTGATGAAGTATCCTGATTTTGCTCCCAGTTTGTCATACAGTGTTTTTGAATGCGCATATCTTCTACCGGTTGAAAGTATTATTGGCAAACCATTTAATGTACATTCCTTTATTGCTTTTAAATCGCTATTGCTGATTTTATGCTCAGAGTTACTTATAGTTCCGTCTATATCAGAAAAGACAACCATTATAGGTTTTTCAAATTTTCCAATAGCTGATTGTATTGGCTTTGCATCAGGCGTGCTTTCTTTTTTCTTAAAAGAAACGAAAGTATCTGCCTGTAATTCTTTTAAATAACTAAGTTGGTAGCTATTTTTGAAATTATCGGCAGGAGAAGAGCTATATGCCTTAAAATATGGAGTGATTGCTGTTGGTAGTACATTCAACAGGATGTCTCCTCTTAACTGATTTATTGTTTATAAGGCTAAAACATGATTTTTTTTGCGCTATCTTAACAGTTTGTATATTTTGAACTCACCCGGGGTAAGTTTTTCAAAGTGTAAGCTACCGTCTTCGTTTTCTATTGGTATTTCGACAAATTCAGTTTTTTCATCGTCATATACATATTCGGAGGTTATTTTGTAATCTCCCGGAACCTGTATTGTTTTATCTTTTACGGCCTTTCCTTTTTTAGTGGTGCAATCCATAGTTCCGTCTTCTTTTTGAATTGAGACTTTTTCTGTAGGATATATGAAATTTGCGACTACAAGCAAAGATTCTTTAATCGGATTTTTTGATATCATCCAGCTTACAAAACCGTCATCTTCTTGTATTATAATTTGGGCTTCACCGTCTGTGGTAAGCTCGCAATTTAATGCAAATCTTCTTATGGCATCAAATTTATTAAAGAAATCATAATTTTTTTCTCTCATAAGTGAAATTTCAGCACCTATAGTACCTTCAATCCCCTTTTGAGTGAAGGACTCATCCCCATCTATGTATAGAGAAGGTCTTTGAGCATTTTTTCCGCCCGGAAGGAATTTATATTTAAACCACTTAAATAAAGCTCCTTTTTCTCCGAGTTGCCCAGGATATTGGTCTATTGCCCTGAATTCACCATCCTGATTATTGTAGGCTTTTATTATTGAAAGCGGTTCTGAATTAGGATTTGACTCATTATAATCTTGTAAATCCTGATTGTTGCTTACAATTTCGAGAGGAGTTTTTGTGTACTGCGCAATTATGTCATCTCCCCAGAGAATATCAAAGAGCATATCCTTATGATATTCTTTGTAATAATGTCCGCCCAGCATATATTCTGCAAGTGCTGCAAAATGTTTTGTCTTGTTTTTTAATGCTTTATTTGATTTGGAAAGAACTACTCTTGGAGCTCTATAGCTTATGGGAGTTTTATCTCTTTCAGAAAGTTCATCTACAACATGGTCTATGTGATCGACTCTTATGCCGTCGAAGTTATATGTTTGCTGTAAATCTCTTAAAGTCTCAATCCAAAGATCGATAACTTGAGAGTTGTATTCTCCGGTTTCAAGAAATACATAATAAAATGGTGTCTGGCAATCAAGATTGGCAAAATGAGTGACGTCATTCCCTTCAAAATCAAAGTGCTTAAATATTGGATAACTGCCGCATTCTGACATTTTATCAAAAACGGGAACCCCTGCAGAGCACCAAGCTCCTCCGGGTGCCGGCCAAAGTCCGTTTTTAATAAGGTTTTGGATAGTTGCTCCGGGCTGGGTTATGTCATCTTCTGTTAATATTTTATTTGACTTAATATTATGAGTTTGAGTAATAATATCTTTGACTCTTTTATGAATTTTATTTTGTTCTGCTCTTGTCATCATTTGATTTGAGAGATTTTTCTTTCTTTCAAGAAGCTCTTCATCAAACCGGTTATAAATGGTCCTATAGAATTCGCTTAAATCATTTGAACCGCTTTTTAAAGTATTTTTATATATGGTTTTTATTATTTCAACATCCTCAGGGTCAAATTCATCATTTAATTTAGGTGCTATTGAGTCGGTTAGGCTTTCAATTTCTTTTATGAGATGTTTTATATCAAACCATCTCGCCACCTGAGGATTTGATAAAATAAGTTTGGAGTATCGTCCTGTTTGAGGAAGAACATCATACATTACCGGATGACCCGCAAGTTGGGCGAGAGTTGAGAATAATTTTACCTGTTCTTTTACATCAATACCCAGTGTTTCTTTAATCTCTTTATCTTCGAGGTTTGCACTTACTCCTGTGCTTGTTGGGAGGTAGGCACAGCCAAATTCTCTTGGATGAAAAGGCACCAGATATATTGTTGTTGATAAAATATTTTTTTGTTTGTTTCCTGAAGGGAGAATTAATAATTGTTTAAGCCAATCAATAAATCTGCTTATGTCATGGGACTTGTTACCATCACCTAGTGCCGCAAGGTTTATAAGTTTAATATCGTGCTGTTCTCTTTTTATCCAGTTGGAATTTGTATAACCAGCCCTTACGACCGGGCTTATTTTGTCGTTGTCAAACTTAAAATAGTTATTATGAAATGTGTTATTTAAGCTCCATTTTATCTCAAGCCCGTATAAAACTTCAGCAGGAGATAATTCCTCAAGAGCTTTTATGTGTGGGTATGGCAGGTAACCGTATTTTGTAATTTTTTCCTTTAAAAACTCTTTTCTCTCTTCAGAAAGCTCTTTATACTTATACAATTCTTTTAATTTTTTGTAGTGTAAATTTATTTTTTGGTCTTGTTTTGATGCGGGTTTTTTGATGAAACGAAACATTACTCTCTCCTGTTGGCTTAGAATTATACCCTATTCTAGCATTTCTGCCAAAATCTTGGAAGACAATATTAACTTTGTTTTAGAAAAAGATGAAATTATATAGACCATATGGTCTATATCGAATGTTAAACCTAACGGTTGATGTATTTGTTTAGCAAAAGAATTATGCTTTACCTATAAGTTGAGTGAGTCCCGTGGGGTAAGAGGTATATGAGAAAAAAAGTGAGTATTGCCGCTATAGCTAAAAAAATGACAACATTAATTTTTGTGTTTTGTTTTACAGCTTTAATTTCACATGCGGAAGTTAATCCAAACAGTGCTGTTTTATCAAATGTTGAAATCAAAAGTTCGGATAACGGTTATTCGATTGTATTAAAAAGTGATAAAGCCGCACAAGTTAGAAAAGTTGTCGAATCGCAAGATGAGATTTATTTAGATCTTGAGGGAATGATTCCATCTGAATCAGTCGGAACTGTTTATAACGATGTACCTGAAGTAGGAAGTGTTATAATACAGCCTTTAGGTGATAATTCTACAAGAATTTTAATGCAAGGTCGAAATATAGCAGCCAGCAATGTAAGCTTTGAACCTTTAACTCCGCTAAATACGGATACAGCTCTTCAGGCAGATACAACACCTAAAGAGCAAATTGATTTAAACGCTCCTGTTCAAACTTATGCTCCTGTTTATGATAGAAGTGACGTTTACGAAGATAACGAACCTGAAAGCATGTTTAAAACAGCCGGAACACTTGCAGTTTCAGCCGCAAGAGATTCTCTTCCTCTGGTTAAAAAAATTATAAAATATATCCTTAGGTTAGATAAAAAATATCTTGCATTCGGCTCCATGTTCTTTTTGATAATCTTATTAGGTCTAAAAGCTATGCAGCCTTCAAAAGACAATGAAATCAAAGTGGGATTATCTCAAAGCTTAAAAGAAAAAGAGCTTGAGATGAGAGATGAACTTAGTCTTAATAATAGTTTGACAGCTTTAGAAAACAGAAAACTTCCTGTATCAGAAAAATCCGTACCGTCAATAAACTATGGAATAAAATCGTATCAAAACAGTCAGAGAAATCCTTATACATCTCAAATAAGCGGTCTGCCGATGAAAAGAATTTCTCAGGCTTCGGCTGTTCACAATAAAAATATTATTGCCAAAAGACCCCCAAATAATATGGCAGCAAACAGCAATATGATTTCAAGGCCGATAGCTCCTAAAAAAGCACCGATTCCTACATCTCAACAGGCAAGAACTGCTGCACCTTCTTCAAGAGGAGCTGTAAAAAATATTGATGGCATGAAATTTTTAGAGTCTATGGCTCAGATTTATGAAAGAAACGGTAGAGAAGACCTTGCAAATGAGCTGAAATCTAACATAAAAAAAGTTCAATATACAAGATAAAAAGTTAGACGATACTCAACATATTATTGCGATGTTTTAAACATCGCTTTTTATTTTGTGAATAAAAACTTAATGTAAAAGTCAATTTTATTTGCGAAATATTTTTTATATAGATATAACACTTTTTAAAAGGAATATTTTGGGGGATTATAATGACTAGTTTTGGGGATATATTCAATTTTAATTATCTGGGTAAAGCCAGAAATGCAGCAAAAAGTTCAATAGAAGACTTGAAATCGGATCCGGATGCAATAAAAAAGCCTGTTAAATATTCTTCTTCGTCTTATCTTTTTTGTAAGGAGCAAAAAATAAAAAATGCTGCAACCGCATATGCTGATGAGACTTTAAAAATATATGACAAAGAATACGGAAACGGTGACGGCCAAACATCCATCGAAGAATACACAAAAGCTATAGACGACATTACTGTTAAAAATACGGAACTTGCATATGGTAAGCTTTCAGACGAAGAAAAACAAATTTCACAGCGAATGAATGAACTTCTTGCAAAGAGCATGGATTTTGATGGTGACGGATTTATTTCAAAAGAAGAAGAAGCTTTTATAAATTATATGGCAGACGGCCTTGACAATGAAGCAGGCAAAGCTGATGGCACAATGTTATATGCCGGACTAAATGAAATGTCAAATGCCATTATGGGGCTTTATTCGGATTCTGCTGATTTGGTTGAGAGATATCTTATGGGTGAGCAATTGAACCCCGAAGAGCAGGAACGGCTTGCTAATACACAGCAGATTATAAAATCGCAAGTAACAGAAGATGCAAAAAATCTGGGGTTTGAGTTCTGACGGTCATTACTATTTATATATTAAGCATCATATTTTTTGAATGTTCTTATATTCTTAATAATTTATACGATAAGGTACTTGTCATAAATCCTATTTAATATTAATATAGGATATGTTGTGCAACAAATTGTTGTATAATGTATTTGTGGAGTATAGGAGGCAAAAGTGCATAAAATTAAGGCACTTAAACTGTTTAAGGATAGTAGATTTCCTGATAATTTCATTAATGACTCGGGCGAAGAGGTCGTCATTGATTTTATGAATATTGACTATATTGAACTAAAAGATATAAAAACCCTTCTTGATTTGCAAAAAATTGCTCTACTTAATAATAAAAAATTCAGAATAGAAAACGCTAAGCCTGAAATTCTGCAAATGCTTGAAGTCACAGGTTTATATAAGACTTTTTCTAATTTAATGACGAATCCTATTTTTATTTCAAAAAGGTTAAAATTAAACTGATGAAAAACGGCGATTTCTACATTGTGGCAACACCTATAGGTAATCTTGAGGATATAACCTACAGGGCGATTAAAGTTTTATCTTTGGTCGACTATATTGCCTGTGAAGACACAAGAGTCACAAAGAAGCTTTTGGACAAGTATGAAATTTCTGCAAACTTGTTTGATTACCATAAATTCAATGAAAAACAAAGATGTGAAAAAGTAATTACTCTTTTAAAATCAGGCAAATCAGTAGCTCTTGTATCTGATGCCGGAACTCCGGGAATATCAGACCCTGGTGGGATTTTGATTAATGAACTTAATAAAAACAGTGTAAAAATTAATTCTATTCCCGGTCCTAGTGCTATAAGTACATTTTTGGCTGCTGTTCCGAGAAAAACTGAAATTTTCAGTTTTGTCGGTTTTATACCGAGGACAAAAGCTGAGCAGGAAAAATTATTTAACAAATTTAAAATGCAAAACACAGTTTTCTATGAGTCCGCAAACAGGCTCATTTCAACGTTAAATAACATTCAGGAATTTTTTGGCGAAAATGCAATGGTTTGTATAGGGAGAGAACTTACAAAAATTTATGAAGAAATTAAAATTGATAGCGTCTACAACATAATAAAATACTATGAAACACACTCATTAAAAGGCGAAATTGTTGCTATGATTTATGCTCAAGAGGAATCTTCTATTGAGGATTCTGAAATTTTGCAAAAAATTAAAACACTCAAATCAGAAGGTTTTTCTGACAAGGATATTTCAAAGATAGTTTCATCTTTATTTTCTTTGAATAAAAATAAGATTTATAAATTAAGCCTTCAAATTAATTAAAGAGGAAGATAAGCAGAATATATCAGGCTTGCCCAGTCTGAATAGTAACTTATCTGGGTCGCACTTCCTGTAGGAATATAAACTTTAAATTGATTTTTGCCGGGAATCTCGAGTGCATTTTTAATTGCGGCTTGTATTATTTCCCCGTGAGTCAATATTATCAATCTGTTTCCAATATTTTCTTTTATTATATTTTCAATGGTTTCCGCTGTTCTTTTATTTAATTCACTGGTTGTTTCGCCTTCACTTGCCCAGTAGTTTTCAGGATCTTTTCGATATTGTTCAAGCATTTCGGGGTATTTAGTTTCAATTTGCTCAAATGTCAGCCCGCTCCATTTTCCTGCTTTTTTACTTTTTAAAGCGTCAATAATTTCAAAATCCTGCTTGCAAGCTTTTGACAAAATTCTTGCGCTTTGAATGCTTCTTAAAGCGGGACTTGCATAAATTTTATCAATTTTAAGACCTTTTTGTACAACCCAGTTGGAAATTTTTTCCATTTCCATTCTGCCGTTTTCATTCAGTGGCGGATAATTTTCACCATCAAGAAGTCTGTTTTCTTCGCTGTAGATAGTTGAACCGTGTCTTATAAATGTTATTTTACATTTTCTGTTGAATATGCTTTTGTATCTCATTTTAGTATTATAACAGGATTTTTAATAAAAATGGGACAACAATTATAACAATTGTTTGTCCCTGAGGAATTATGACTCAATTTAGAATGGTCTATTATAGTTACGCTTGTTCGTATTTCTGTTCGATTTTACCTGCTTTAAATGCGTGATGTATAGCGATAATTGCCAGAAGAGCACCGCCGCCTACTTTGATAATTAAAGATTTATTATTTTTGACAGCTCTTGTAATTTTTTCGATTACTTCAGGATTAATAACTTTTTTAGTTGCGTTCGCTACTTTTTCTGCAAGAGGTTTAATTGCATCTTTAATTTTATCAACTAATTTCTTAATATTTGGACCTGTAACAGCTTCTTTTATCTGTTTGCCAGCATTTTTAACGGCATCGCCAGCTTGTTTGAATGAAACGGTTGATCCTTTTGCTTCAATATTTTTGATAGCAGATTCAGCCATTTCTTTTAATTGTTTCGGGCTTTCTTTTATTAAATCAAAAGGAGCTTTTTTAAATACTTTACTTTTAGCTAACCCGGCTACAACACCTGCGCCTAAGATTCCGTGAGCTAAATCATTTTTAGCTTTTTCTGTTTCTTTTTGGATTAATACATCATTATTCTCAACGGGCTGTTTATTTTTTTTAAGTGTTAATGCCCATAATAATAGAGGAGAAACTAATCCCGGGTAAAATAGCCCAGGATAAAATGGTCTGGGATAATATGGTCCGGGGTAATTTGGTCCCGGATAAATTTTTTTCGCCAATACCTGTTTGCGTGCATCTTGATATACACCTTGACTTGATGCTAATGCGCATGCTCCAATTCCTGTCATACTAGACCTACCTTTCCACAACTAACTTTCACTTTCGCCTGTCTCTAAACCCTTATCTGGATTGGGTTTTGAGTAATTTTATTTTGTTATTTTAATAAAGAGTTTTTAGCGGCAGAAATTGACAAAATATTTTTTTAATATCGCTAAAATCCTTGCTGTATATGACAAAATTCGTGTTTACAATCAGTAATAAAACTTAATTTTAATTAATATTTTATAGTGGAGAGGTTTTATAATAAAATTATTAGTATGAAGAAAGTATTTTTAGTTTATCCTCCTTCTGAGGTCATGAATAGAGAGGGCAGATGCCAGCAGCCAGTCAAAGAGCTTATGGTAATTCCTCCTTTGCCGCCAACGGAGTTAATGTACCTTGGGGCTATAGCAAAAAAGCTGGGGTTTGAGTGCAAGATTAAAGACTACAGCATTAAAAATGAATCTCTTGACGACTTAAGGAAAGATTTAGAAGAATTTGAGCCTGATTATATTTTGCTTAACGTTGCCACACCCAGTTTGAAAAATGATTTAAAGGCAGTTCAAACAGCCAAGGAAGTTAATCCTGATATTATAACCGTTGTGATAGGGGCTTACTTCTTAACTTATAATAAAGAAATTCTGGAAAAGCATTCTTATATTGATTTGATTATAAGGGGCGAAAGTGAATATACATTTAAAGAAATATTAGAAGGCAAAGAATATAAAGATATTTTGGGTCTAACGTATAGAGCTGAGAATATACCTGTAAATAATGATGACAGACCTTTTATCGATAATCTGGACGAACTGCTTTTTCCTGCAAGAGATTTAGTTGATAACACTTTATTCAAAAGACCGGATAACAACAAAATGCAGGCAATAATCAAAGTTGCAAGAGGTTGTCCTTTCCATTGTTTTTTCTGCCTGGCGACTCCCGTTTCAGGTAAAAAAGTAAGGCTTAGAAGCCCTGAAAACATTGTTGCAGAGATGAGAGAGTGTGTTGAGAAATATAAAATCAATAACTTTATTTTTTGGTCGGATATTTTTAATTTAAACAGGCAGTGGGTTGTTGATTTATGTAATACCATAATAGATTCAGGCTTAAAGGTTATCTGGAGCTCTAACACAAGGGCGGATACTGCGGATTTTGAACTTGCAAAACTTATGTATAAGGCCGGATGCAGGCTTGTTTCCATAGGTGTTGAGAGTGGTTCTCAGGATATTTTAAATAAAATGGGCAAAAAAATTACCCTTTCGCAGGCAAAAGAGACTGTTCAAATATTTAAAAAAGCCAAAATAAAAATTTATAATTATTTTGTATTGGGGCTGCCTTGGGAAACTGAAGAAGATATTAAAAAGACAATAGATTTTGCAATTGAGCTTGACAGTGACTTTGTAAGCTTTTATACAGCAACGGTTCTGCCTGGTTCAAGATTTTTTGATTATGTAATAGAAAATAAACTTGGTGATTTGGATGATGAATCGACTTATAAAAGCGCATACTACTATCCGAGTGTAAATACTCATTACCTTTCAAGAGAAAGAGTTATGGAATTTCACAAACTTGCTATGAAAAGATTTTATTTAAGGCCGTCTTACATAATAAAAAAACTTTTAGGAATATCGTCTTTTGCTGAGCTTACGAATTACATTAAAGCAGGATTATCTTTGATTTTTAGATAATTTTAAATTTTTTATATTTATAGTATAAAATGCGTTAGATTGTGTTACAAAGCCTTTAAATATTAGATTTAATGTTATGTTTATATTAAAATATTGTATATAGACAGAACTTGGGGTTTTTACATATGACAGCAAATACAAATTATGATGCAAGTAATATAAGGGTTTTAGAGGGTTTAGAAGCAGTAAGATTAAGACCCGGTATGTATATTGGCTCAACCAGCCAAAGAGGTCTTCACCACTGCATTTATGAAATAGTTGACAATTCAATTGATGAATCTTTGGCAGGATATTGTAAACAGATTAAAGTAATAATTAATCCTGATGAAAGTATAACGGTTGAAGATGACGGAAGAGGAATTCCTGTAGATATTAAACCTGAAACAGGGAAGTCCGCTTTGGAAATTGTACATACAGTGCTCCATGCCGGAGGAAAGTTCGGTGACGGCGGATATAAAGTATCAGGCGGGTTACACGGAGTAGGGGCTTCTGTAGTTAATGCATTATCTGAAAAGATGATAGTAGAAGTTTCACGTGACGGATTTGTTCATAGGCAGGAATATTTAAGGGGTGAACCCGTAACATCTGTCGAAAAAGTCCGCCCTACAGATAAAGCAGGTACCAGAACAACATTTTGGCCTGATCCTGAAATATTCACCGAAACAACTCAAATAGATAGAGAAGTTATTTCAAACCGATTAAGAGAAATGGCATTTTTGAATAAGGGGCTTAGAATATTATTTATAGATGTAAAAAACAATTCCGAGCAGCTTTACCACTATGAAGGCGGAATCGGGAGCTATGTTGAATTTTTGAACAAGAATAAAACAGTTATGTTTGAGCCTCCCGTCTATATTGATAAAAGTGTTGACGGCATGCAGGTTGAGATTGCGCTTCAATATACAGATGCTTATAACGAATCTGTTTTGAGTTTTGCCAACAACATAAATACTCATCACGGCGGAACTCACCTTACAGGTTTTAGAAATGCGATAACACGTGTATTAAATGACTATGCCAGAAAAAATAATATATTAAAAGATGCTGATGCAAATCTTTCAGGCGACGATGTAAGAGAAGGCTTAACGGCAATTGTCAGTGTGAAGCTTCCCGATCCTCAATTTGAAGGACAGACGAAAGAAAAATTGGGAAATGCCGAAGCGCTGGGAGCAGTGAACGATGTTGTAAGGGATAAATTCCAGGAATGGCTTGAATTTAATCCCAAGTACGCAAAAATTATTATAGAAAAAACACTTCAAGCTCAAAGAGCAAGAGAAGCCGCAAGAAAAGCAAGAGAATTAACAAGAAGAAAATCTGTTCTTGAAAATTCAACATTGCCTGGAAAATTAGCGGACTGTTCCAGCAGAGAACCTGAAAAATGTGAATTATACATCGTAGAGGGTGATTCTGCGGGTGGTTCAGCTAAACAGGGCAGAAACCGTATGTTTCAGGCTATTTTGCCTTTAAGAGGTAAGATTTTGAATGTTGAAAGAGCAAGACTTGATAAAATTTACGGAAATAATGAAATTCAGGCTATGATTCAGGCGCTTGGTATCAATATAAGCAAAAATGAAGATGATGTTGATATAGAGAAGCTTCGTTATCATAAAATTATCATAATGACAGATGCTGATGTTGACGGCGCTCATATAAGGACTTTGCTTTTGACATTTTTCTTCAGATACGCAAAACCTCTTGTCGAGAAAGGTCATATATTCATTGCTCAGCCTCCTTTGTACAAAGTTACTGTAGGCAAGTCATCCGAGTATTTATATGATGACAGGGCTTTAGACAAAACCTTAAGGGAAAGAGGTATCAAAGGGCTCACCCTTACTGATAAAACAGGGCAAAAAATTTGTCAGAGTGAAGATTTAGTGACACTTTTGGGTAATATGTCAGGATATTATAATTCATTTAACAGCCCCATAATTAATACCATTCCTTCAGTTGTTGTAAGAGGTCTTATTCGTTCGGGAATTGAAATTGAATCATTTGATGACAATGCTAAAATGGATGAGATTAATAATTATCTTCAGCATTACATTAAAGACCATGCTGAAAACTATGGAATAGCTGAAGCTAAGAATTACACCACGTCGGTTAAATACAATCCGGAAGCAAATAAGTTCAGAATTCAAATAGACTTAGGAGAAGATATTGAACCTGTTTTAGTTACAATGAATCTTGTTAAATCTACGGAATTTAAAAGAATTAAGGCAAATTATCCTTTGATAAGAAACTTCTTGTTTGAAGAAGAAAAATACCTGATATTAAATACGGGAGCAGAAGAGCAGCAGATATCATCGTTTACTGAACTTCAAAGAATAGTTGAAGAAAGAGGTAAAAAAGGTCTTACACTTCAAAGGTTCAAAGGTTTGGGAGAAATGATGCCTCAGCAGTTGTGGGAAACAACAATGGACCCTTCAAACAGAACACTTCTCAAAGTAAATGTTGAAGATGCAATGCTTTGCGACCAGCTTTTTGACATTCTTATGGGTGATAAAGTAGAACCCAGAAGGGATTTTATAGAAGCTAACGCTGTATATGCCACAAATATTGATACATAACGGTGTGGTTGTAATACTTTCTTAAAATATAGTTTGAGGAATAGTAGTGAACGCTATAGTAAATTTCTTTAAAAAAACGGTAACCAAGGTTGTTTTATCAATATTGGTACTGTTATTCCTGTTGTCTTTGTTTTTCTTCTGGGGATGGTATGAAAAACAATACAATAAATTGTGGGGTTACTATTACGTTTATAAAGGTGATAAGGCATATAAATCACTAAAGTATCAAAAGGCGATTAATTATTATCAGGAAGGGTTAAAAAGATATCCTGAACACTCAAAGGCCAGATGTAACTTGGGAAATATTTATGTAGCTTATGAAAATTACTATGCAGCGGCTGATGAATATGAGGATGCTCTCAGATACAGCCCTAATTTTATAATTTGCAGAATGGATTTAGGCATTATACTGTCTGAAAAGCTTGCAGATTATGACTATGCTATTCAGGAATATGGCAAGGTTATAGATTCAAAACCTATACTTATACATTTGCCTCTTGTCTACAATAACGTAAACAGCGTTAAAGCAAATAAAGGTATTGCATACTATAACATGGGGCTTGCTTATAGAGGAAAATCTCTTTATATGGGAGAAAAAACCCTAGCATCCAATCAATATTTAAATATGGCAAAGGGAGCCTATGAAGCCGCCAGGGATATCCTTAAAAAAGATTATGATACTCATTACAATTTAGGGCTCACGAATCATCTTCTTGGCAATTATAGGGATGCGGGGCTTGAATATTGCAGGGCAATTGATATAAAACCTCTAAATTATGAAGCACATTATAATCTGGCATTACTTCTAAGAACAATGAAACTTTATAAAGAGTCTTTGATTGAATTTGAAAAAGCAGGAATGATCCTTGATATAGAAGGAGATTCCAACAAAACTAAATATATATACGGGATTTTAAGCGATGTTAAGCAAAGAATAATCAGTCAAGGCGATTATGAATTTTTATTAAAAAGAATAGATGCAACAGCCTCATCAGAAGACCAGCTTGATTACAAAGACGGTAAAATAGTAGTGGGAGAAAATGCAGATAAAGCACTTTTAAAAAATTTAAAGAGCTGCCCGTCAAAAAAATATTTTGAAGAGATGTAGGAAAAAATAATGCCTAATAAAGATAAAATAAGAAACGAATTAAAATTTTTAATAGAAATTTCAGAGATTTTAAGAAATGAAACAGAGCCAAAAAGACTGGTTTCCAAGTTAAATGATGTTTTCCAAGCATATTTTAATACTAAAAGCGTAAAATTTATGATATGGGATGTAAATGCCCTGAGATTGAGAGAATTTTCACAAGATTGGCTTATCGTTGATAACAGTTTTTATCAGAACAACCTGAATTCATTGTGGAAGTCATTTAACAAGAACAATAACAGATTTTATTTTAAAGAAAATTTATTTGAATTTAGTTTGGACAACAAAAATTATTGTAAGTTAACATCTCTTCTCTCTGATGAAGCTAATACGTTTTATTTCCCTTTGCTTTTCAGCGGTAAGTTGTTTGGAATTATTGAAATTGAATTTGGTCCTTTAGATGAGTATTTACTTGGCGGAAGCGTCTTTTTTGACCTTATAGTATTGGCTTTGACTGAAATTTCAGGTGTGATTATGAGCTATATTTTGCAAGAACAAATGGAAACTAGCCTCAATTTTTATGAGGCAATGAAAAATATAGCAAAAATAATCGAAAGTCAGTATGAACTTACATATATAATTCCTCTTATAGGTGAAATGATAGACAGATTTATATCTGCGCATCTGATTTATATTTTTATACGAAACAAAGAGCATAAATATGAACTTTTATGGCCAAACAATTGTAATGACAAGGATGTTTTAAATCTGGTCGAAAAAATTACTCTTAAGACAGATTATATTTTATCCGATAATAAAAAAATTGGAATTTTCCCTCTTATTAATGAAAATACAATTCTTGGAGCTATTGTTGCGTACAGCAATATTGATTGTTTAATGGAGCAAGAAATTGACTATCTGTTGCAGCTAAGCAAACAAGCGGGGACTACAATCCAAAGAGCTAATGTTTATGCTGAAATATTAAAGCATGCTACGATGGATGCTTTAACCGGCTTAAATAACAGAAGGCAATTTGAAATGCGTCTTAATCAAGAAATCGCAACCGCAAAAAGAAAGAAGACGGATTTGTGCTGTATGATGCTTGATGTTGATTATTTTAAAAGGGTAAATGATACATATGGGCATGCAGCTGGCGATTGTGTATTGAAAAACATTGCAAAAATAATACTCTCAGAGCTCAGAGAATATGATATTGCATCTCGCTATGGAGGAGAGGAATTTTTTATATTGCTTCCCCAAACAAAAATAGAAGAAGCCTGTTTTGTTGCTCAGAGGCTTAGGAAAACTGTTGAAGATACACCTATGGACATAAGAGAAGCGAAAGTCCCTAATGTTGATTATATAAATGTTACTGTGAGCATTGGAGTTTCAGACTACAAGCCTGATGAAACAGCACAAGAACTCTACCATAATGCTGACAAAGTATTATATGAAGCCAAGCATAGAGGAAGAAACAAGGTGATTGCATTTAGCAGGGGGTAATTAACTTTCTTGTTAAATATATAAATGTGTGTTTTAATACCATGGAGATTTACGATTTTTGTCTAAATTTTGGTTATAGGTTATAATTTTTATTAAATGGAAATAGCAATAAAGGAATATTGATGAGTACTCCTAATCTAAAAGAGAAAATTCAAGTAAAGAATCAGAAGCGTAAAAAAGAAATACGGATAAAATATTCTTTTTCGACTTTAATTTTGCTTATTTGTCTTGCCCAAATAGGAGTAAGCGCATTTATGATTATAACAAAAAGCATAAATTACAACGGCAAGATTAAAAAAATGAATCAGCTTAGAAATGAAGCTTTAGTAGAAAACAAAAGGTTAAAATCGGAGATTGAAAATATTAATTCTTCTAAAAGTATAGAGGCAATAGCAAGAAATAATTTAAAAATGGCAAGCGAAGATGAGGTATTAGTAATAATCAATCGCAATGAACCTGCTGCTCCCGAGAAAAAAACAGTTTTTAAAACAAAGAATAAAACCCGGTAATCATTACAATACCGGGTTTTTTATTAGAAACTTTCTCGTTCTTATTTAATAGCTACTAGTCTTGAATTAATGCCCATGTCTGAATTTATCATTTTTGCACTGGCTAATGCCATGGCTCTTCTTTTTTTAGCTCCTCTTAAAATGAATTCAACACCTTCTGATATATTACTAGTAGGAGCCTTTATTTTTTTTATCATTTCACATATCCTTTTAACCTGTATTTTAACTATCGGCATTTTTAAATTAAGCTTTAGTTTTTAGGTTAGAATCTTAATATTAGTTTACAAAAGTGAAATGACATTGGTTACTTACAGACATCCACCCAGTCTGCATTTGTTATCTTTTCTAAATCGTTAATACTTATTTTGACAGCATTATTACAGGCTCCTGCTGCAGGGTAGATTATATCATAGGCTTTAAGGCTTTCATCCAGATAGAGCTTAACATCCTTTTTAAGCCCGAACGGGCAAACCCCTCCGATTGGATGTCCTGTATGGTTTAATACTTCTTCTCCTTGAAGAAATTTAGCTTTTTCATTGAAAATTTCTTTAAATTTTTTATTATCAATTCTTGCAGAGCCCATTACCACAATAACAATCGGACCTGATGATGTTTTAAGAGCTAATGATTTTGCTATTTGGCTTTCTTCACATCCTATTGCCTGTGCTGCAAGTTCTACGGTTGCACTCGAAGTTGAAAATTCAAGATAATCATTAATAAGACTATTTTCCTTTAAAAAATTTTTTACCGTTTCGACACTCATAAATACCTCTTTCAATTTAATTTTATTATAAATAAAAAAAGAATAACCAAAGTGAATCGGGTTATTCTTTTTTAAGATTAATTATAAAATCATATTATTTTTTATATTTGGTATTTACTGATTCATTGCCATAGTTTTGAGTAGAATCAATAAGATTATTTTCGCTGTCATAGTTCAAGATTTTATTTAATCCCTGAAGTGTCCGGTCTTTTACTTTACCTTCAGAGTCATATGTTGTGGTTTTGTTTCCGTAAAATTCCATTGAACCTTGCAGCTGGTCTTTATTATCAAAATATTTTGTTTTGTTGCCGAATTGAACGCTGTAGTCTTTCAGTTGGTTATCTTTATCGTAGTTCATTGTTTTATTGCCGAACCATACGGTTGAACTTTCAACTTTACCTTCTTTGTCAAAGTTAGTAGTTTTGTTTCCTTGGTTGACTGTCCAGCCTTTTATATTCCCCTGGGCATCAAATGATGTTGTTTTATTTCCGAAAAAGCTTGTCGAACCTTCAATTTCTCCTTTTTCGTTGTAAGTCGTGGTTTTATTACCCTGCTGAACCGTTAGACCTTCTGCTTTAATAAAACAGGACATTAGGATTGTTATAATGTAAACCATTGCAAAAAACTTTTTCATACTGTATTCCTTATCTTATTTCCATTTTATTATATTTTTAAACTGTTTTAAAGCTAAATTTTGTCTTTGATTACGAAATATGACTGTTAATCATAAATCTGATTATATGCATTAATTTTAGTTGAATAAAATCGGCGGCAAGAAAAATAAATTTAAACCCGACGGTAAACATAATTATTAAAAGAAGAGGAATTCCATATGGCTGTATTTCATAATATTTTTCGGTATATCTTTCAGGCAATATTCTAGCTATGACTGATGAACCATCTAATGGAGGCACAGGAAGCATGTTAAATATTGCAAGAATAAGATTTATTTTTATTACAATGTTCATAGTTACTTTTATTATTTGGAGAATATTGCTTGGGCCTGTTTTGTAGAATAAATCAAGAGTAACAAGAATTATAGCAAAAATTACAGCCAACAAAATATTGCTTAAAGGACCTGCAAGCGCTACAAGCATTTGTTTGGTTCTATCGGGTATATTGAGAGGATTTATAGGTACTGGTTTTGCCCAGCCGATACCAACCATAAAAAGCATTAAAGTTCCTAGAGGGTCAAGGTGTGCAAAGGGGTTAAGAGTCAAACGTCCATACATTTTAGGTGTTAAATCCCCGAATTTGTAAGCAACATAACCATGTGCCCATTCATGAAATGTAATACTCAAAAATAACGGTACAATCAGCATTGTAATTGCAACAATAAATTGAATAGGGTCCTTAACTAATAATTCTAATAACTGTACTAAAAGCATATTGATGTGTCTTTTTATGTATTCTTATATTTACAATGGAATTTTTGCATAAATTTGTCAAGCCCTAAACTTTCATAACAAGTAGAAGTTTATTAGAGTCTTCTTCGATTATTTTGCAAATTTATATTTAAATAAGTTAAAATAAGGGAAATCGAGTTTTTGCATGGGAAGATTTTTAAAAGTGAATGTAAAACAAATTAATAAAGGCGATATAATTTCTGTTGTTGTGCTTTTTATTCTGTTTATTATATTTTTGGCTATAGTATGGGGTCATTGGGGTGATCCTATTGTTGACAGTGCAAGAGAGTTATATATCCCCAAGCTTATTCTTGGTGGAAAGGTCTTGTATAAAGATATTTTTAACATGTACGGACCTTTGTCATATCAGGTTAATGCTGTTTTATATGCTTTATTTGGTACAAGTATAAATGTATTATATTTTGCAGGAGTTATAAATACTTTATTAATTCTTGCTTCTATTTATCTTATTTCAAGGACAATAGCTTCACCTTTTACGAGTTTTATAGCAACTTTGACTCCTATGTGTATACTTGTATTCAGGTTTAAATATCTTAGTGTTTCAGGGTATTTTCTCCCTTATTCATTTGGATTGGTTTATGCTTTTAGTGCTTTATTGTTATCATTATTGTTTTTTATTTATTATTTTAAAAATAAAAACATTCTTTATTTGTACATTTCATCATTTGTAATCGGCATTTCAATCGCATCAAAGCTGGATTATGCATTTTTTGCGCTGATAATAGTAGGATTGTTAATTTTTAGTAAGAAAATAAAATTTTCAGATAAGTTTATAAATATTCTTCTGATGCTGCTACCTTCTGTTATTTGCTGGTCTTTACTTTTCTTTCAGGGGGTAAGATTTTCTGATATTCAAGAATTAATATTTTTTGGTATAAATTTTTTGCAGGCGCCGAGTGTTAAATTTTTCAATACAGTAATCATCGGGCTGTATCCGACGGTTGGTAATATAAAATTTTGTATAACAAATTTTTTGTCTTATTCTTTGTATTATCTGTCATTCTTGGCAATAGCTTCATTTATTGTTTTAGGATTTAAAACAGCTAAAAATTCTTTAGCTAAATTACTGTTTTCTGCTATATTGCTGCTTTTTCTTTTTCCCGTTTTAAAATATTTGTCTTTCAATATTTATGAAGAATACAGATATTATTATGATTTTGCCTGGTTTTCATACTTGATTTTATTCATTTTGTTTTTGCATATAGCAACGGAATTTTTTGTTAATAAAAAAACGTATAAAACAATTTCCCATGAGAGCAAAACATTTATTTTGATTACAATAATAGCTTTGTTATCAATGCATAGAACTTTCTTTTTGGTATTTACGGGATTTGTTGCCAATTATTCTCTCATTTTATATTTTACGGTTATTATTATTTATTTAATGGAAATTTTGCCTTCGGTTCTTTTAAAATGGTTTTCAGGAGCTAATATCAATTCTTTTAAGAAGGGTATTGCGGTATTTTTTCTAATTATGTCAGTTTGTTATTTAACTATTTCTTATAATGAATTTAAAAAACATCCTTATAAGCTACAGGGTTTAAATGGCAGCTGGTATGTGCCCTCAGACATTGGTTATATTATTGATAGTACTACCCAGTATATTAAGAAAAATATAAAACCTTCCCAGACAATACTTATGTTGCCTGAGGGTCCAATTTTAAGCTTGATTACCAATGTTGCGACCAATAATAAATATTACTCATTGATTCCTAATATGACGGAGGCATTTGGAGAGGATAATGTTTTAGTTGATTTAAATAAAAACAAACCTGATTATATTTTTATTAACAATGTGCCTAATATGCAGTATGGTCCAAATGAATTCGGTGATAAATATATGGTTAAAACCTATAGTTTTATTATGGATAACTATGATTATATAAAAACATATCCTGAAAAAGGTTATGAATATAAAGATGAGCTTACAGGAAGGTTCAAGTTCAATATAAAAGTATATAAGTTGAAGAATCCTTTATAGTATACTTCTTTTAGTATGAAAAGATTTTTTGACGGATTTAAATTCGGAATAATGTTGCAGATAGCTGTCGGGCCTGTTTGCTTTTTTATCTTTCAAATTTCGGTTGTAAATGGAATATTACCTGCATTATCAGGTACGTTAGGTGTTAGTCTGGTCGATGCTTTATACATTCTTTTGGCTGTTTTGGGTATAGGTAAATTAATCGAAAAAAATAAAAATGTTGAAAAGATTTTAAAATACCTTGGCTCTTTTGTATTGATAATTTTCGGGTTATATATTACTGTTTCAGCTTTAAGCAGCTCTTATGATTTATCTTTCATCACTGCTGATATTTCAAAAATAAACCCCTTTATAAGTGCAAGTTTATTGACTATCTCAAATCCTCTGACAATAATATTCTGGACAGGAGTCTTTGATTCGAAAACGGCAAGCGATAATATGAGCTTTAGGGAATTAACACTTTTTGGTATCGGGTCTGTTGCTTCTACCTTTGCTTTTTTATCTTTGATTTCGGTCGTTGGTCATTTTACAAAGATATTTATTAATAATGATATTATTACCGTTCTTAATGTCTTAATAGGTTTTTTGCTTATATTTTTCGGTTTTAAGCCATATATAAAAAACAAACACTAAGGTTAATAACAAATTTATTTTTGCTTGTTTTTTTTTATTTACAGAAGTTGTAAAAGGAATGAAGATTGAGAGTAGGATCTGACATTTATATAAATAGACCCTTGTATATCAATAACTCTAAAAAAAATAATGAGATAAATTTTTCCGGGATTAAGGATCCCTCATTAAAGTGTATGTTTGTGTTTGATTTGGACGGCACTTTGGCAAATGGAACAGCTGATGAGATTAACCTGATTATTAAAACAACAAAGCAAAGAAATGCTGATTTGATTTATGCAACAGGAAGAAATTTGCAAGAAGTGGAAAAATTACAGCAAAAACTGGCAAAAAAAGGTATTACTCTCCCAACCCCGGACTATCTGGTTTGTGCTAACGGACAATTTGTGTATGAAAATATTGACGGCATTTTGGTTAAAGATACTCATTATGAAGAGCTTTTAAGAGCCAAGACCAATTTTGACAGCGAAAAAGTTTTGAAAGTAATGCATAAGCTTGCAAATTCTGATAAATATTTATTTTCGGAAGAGCAACTCTCTGCCCTTAATAAGCTACCTGATTATCAGGAAATAAAAGCAAATGACCCTGATTTTTATAAATCAAAGATTTCTTATTATGAATGGAACCCTTCAGAATTTATGAGTGAATATTTTGTGTCTTCGGATGTTCATTTAAAATCACTTAAAAAAGATATTAAAGAAACTCTTATGGATTCAGGTATAAAAACAAAGTTTATAGAAAATCAATATTCGAAACAGATTATGGATGCATGTAAAGAAAGCATATTATTGCAGTCTAATCCTTTAAGAAGGCATCAAGATGGCGGAATGACTGCTTTATTTTTGTGTCCTGCAGATAAAGCCGACGGAATTAAATATTTGAAAGAAAAACTAAATGTTCCTTATAATGAAATTTTAATGGCAGGTAATGATAATAATGATACTTCCATGGCGGAACTTTCAAAAAAAGGCGCGTATTTCATTTGCCTGAATAATTCTTCTGATATGCTAAAAAACTTATCCGTTTCGTTGAAGAAGTTTACAAATTCTTTATTTACTGCAACCAAAAATGGTGCGCAGGGCATTTTAGAAGGCATATCTGAAATTATAGAATAATTATGAATTAATAAAGAGAATCACTTAAAAGATTATATTTTTTTGCTACTTCCAGTGATTCTTTAGACATAGATACGGGGAGTCCTTCTATGCCCATATCTCTGAATACAGCCATTCTGTGTCTTCCGTTGTCCACGCTAGCTCTTACAAAAGAATTGCCTTTTATTAATTTTACTTCTTCAAGATATATTTCCGCAGGCCTAATATATGAAGGGCTATTTAAAAATTCGATAAATTTTTCATAGCGATTTTCAATAGACGCTCCTCCAACACCTCCCGGTGGAACATAAAACCCAGAGTCTTTTTTTATAAGATCATCGAGTTTTTTTAAATCAACCTGAGAGAGTTGATAGCCGCTTCTTATTTCTCTATCAATTTTTATTCTTTTTTTAATTTTTCTTATATCTCCAAGGGAGGTTGTTCACCTTAACTTGTCTGCGATTTCTTCTCCGGAAAGGCTGCTTTTGCCGATATTTTTAATAAATGAAGGGTGGAAATAGCTCCTAGAACAATCCCTGATTCTTTCACCACTCTTCGCAATCCATAGAAGTCATAGCCCGCATTTTCTACGATTTCCTGTTTTACTAATTTAGATAGCTTTGCAGCTTTTGCTATTTTATTTGGATTAATATTTACCAATATAAATCACTTTTTTATGTATTAATAATCAAAAAAACAGCTTAAAATTGCTTGTGAGTATTTCAATTTTTTATATAAACTTTAAAATTGTTATAATCATAAAGCGTAAAATCATTTAAATATTTTTTATTTTTAAACAAGAAATTTTCGTATACATTTTTAAATACGATAATTACTGATATGTTTTTATCAATATTATTTTGGATTTTATCGTTATAGCTATTTTTAAATTGAGAAATCAGTTTTGTTTCAAAAGGAGATAATTTTGAAGGATTATTGAGAATCAGGGGATAGAAATAAATATTTGTTTTTTTATTTTTTTGCAGTTCTAAATAATTTTTAAAAGCTTGCGTTTGCTCAAAATTCATTGTTATATCACCTGCTATAAGGATTTTTTTGTCGGATTCCACTTTGCTATTGATTAAATTTAAAACACTTTGAGCTGCTATTCCTTTACTTGCATAATATTTTGTTGTTTTTATTGTTTCTATTGATATTGAAATAACAGATAAAATTACCAAAAAATAAACAATAAAAAACATAACTTTTGACCTGATATTTGTTCTGAAAAATCTTAGCAGGTTAACAGTTAAATAAGAATAGCCGATTAAAGCAGGTGTCAGGTATCTGGCATAAAAACCGCTTTTTGTATAAATTATGCATTGCGGCAGTATGATTAATAAAAATATCGTAAAAATATGCGCATTTTCTCTGAAAAATTTAACCATTATTGAATGTTTTTTCGGTAAACAACAAAATAATGCTATTGTTAATACGATGTAATTCATACCATGGGAGAGCGATGAAAGACTTAAAAATGACTTGATATATCCTATAGGGTCAAAACCTGACAGTCCACAATAGCCAAAATCAATGGTTTTTATGCCAAATTTTAAATATATTATGCTTATAAAGAATATCAAAAAAAGGGCAAAAGACTGGTAGTCTGTTTTCAAGGATTTGAGTATAGGTATATTTAGTTTTTGTGAAATTATTTGGTGTTTTAGATAAATCATAGCAGGTATAAGCAAGATAAAAGGTTCTTTACACATTGCCATTAGAACTGTAAATAGAGTAAATAAACTGGTAAAAAGTCTTTGATGCCGTTCCTTATATACGCTCATAGCAAGGAAAAAGAGAGCAAAAGACAGGAAAATTACACCAAGGGTTTCGTCATAGCATAGATGAAACCAGATTATAGCCTGATATCCCATCAATGAAAATATTGAGAATAATGCGGATTCAAAAATGGAAAAATTTATTAGTCTTGCAAATAAATAGAATAAAAAAGATGAAATGACCGCCGAAATGAGAAGATGCAGCGACCATAAAGAATAGTTATCCCCGAAAACAACTGTTCTTAAAATTTTAAACGGAGTATATAAAGGTCTTAATCTTTGTGAAAATTCAGGCGTTATGTAAGTTATTAGAGTGTTTAGTAAGCCGTTTTTATCTATGCTGTTTTTTATTTGAAGAATAATATAATCATCTGTCAGCTGAAACCCGGAATGTATTGTGTGGGTAAATATTGAAAGAGCTGACCAGAGAAGCAAGAAAAGCAGAAAAACAATCATATATTCTTTTTTTACGTGCAAACTTTTCATAAACTATTCTTCATATTTTTACATATTAATTAATTATATTATAAAATATTCAACAATGAGAGAATCATAAATTGTGACTAAAACGAGTATATTATTACCTGTATATAACGAGGGAGAAAGTATTTATAATTTGCTTGCCGAATACTTACGTTTTGGTGCGCTGAATCATTCTTTGAATTTTACAATTATTGTTGTTAATGACAACAGTTCTGATGAAACAGAAAAATTTATTTTTGCTGCAATTAGAGATTTCCCGAAATTAAAAATAAATTATAAAAAAAATGAATCTAATAAAGGTCTTCATGGCATTTTAAGGGATGAGTTGTATTCTTTGGCGCTTGATACTGAGGATATTGATGTTGTCGTTACGATGGATGGTGATAACACACACAATCCTTCTATAATAGCGCAAATGCTTATAGAAATTGACCAAGGTGCAGATATTGTTATTGCTTCTAGATATTGCAAAGACGCAAAAATTATAGGGCTGTCTTTGTTCAGAAAAATATTAAGCTTAGGAGCCAGATTATTGTATTCTTCTGTCTGGCGAATTGAAGGTGTAAAGGATTATACGACTAACTATAGAGCCTATAAGGTTGAAATTATTAAGCGTCTTGTAAATGAATATGGAACAGAATTCATTTCTGAGCAGGGCTTCACTGCGGTTGCTGAATTATTGAAAAAAGCCAAAAAATTTAATCCGGTTATTAAAGAGGTTCCTATTACTTTAAATTATTCAAATAAATTAGAACCTTCTAATATGAAATTTTTTTCAACAATCTTAAATACGCTTAAACTGATTTTTAAAAAATAGTTTTAGGATTACATATTTTTCTTTTTGTACGTATAACTCTTTGAATTCTTTGAGCTTTACTTGTTTTAAGATAAAATTGAAAGACTTTTAATAGAATAATATTTTATGCATTTAACTATTGTTTAAATATAAATTTAAGTATCAAAAAACAGACCTACTAATAAGGCTTTGCTTTTTAGAGGAGCAACAAAGACCATATTAGGATTTTATATGGATTTTAATCACTCATATGATTTCGTTTGAAATTAGTTAACATCCATATCTAAAAATAGTCCCTGTATATAGTTGTTGGTCAACAAGTCTGTTGTTATGCCATTACAGTTTATCGTGAGCAAATTAATGAGCTCATCCGTGTTATCTACAGTCCAAGCTTCGAAATAAAACCCTGCATCTGACAATTGACTTTTCATTTCGTCGTTAATAGCTTTTGCTTTAATATCCAAAAATACATCGTTTGATTCTGTTTTCAGGTTTTGCAGTGTTTGTATTGTTTTTTCGGGAGAAAACTCTTTACTTAAATATCCCAATCTACAATTTGGCATTTCGTCACTGATTAATTTTAAATAGTCAGCATTAAAACTTATCCAAGTGACAGAATCTTCCATGCCGGCTTCTTTGACACTATCTACAAGTATTTTGGCTTTTTCAGCGTCAAAGTCAGAAGTTGGTTTTATTTCTATATATGGTTGTAAGTTGTAATTTTTGCAGCAGTCAAGAAAATCTGATAATGTCGGAATCTTTGTTCCTTGATATTTGTCATTTTTCCAGATTCCAAAATCATAGTTTAGTAAATCATCATATGTTAAATCGGAACATTTTCTTGCCAATAATAGCTTCCAGCCATTACCATATCTGGCAGTTCTATTAATGGTTTCATCATGTAATAAGACAGGTATTGAGTCTTTTGTCCAAGATATATCAGCTTCAACCCTGCTATAACCCATTTTTGCAGCTTCGATATATGCAGGAATAGTATTCTCAGGGGCTGTTGCAGTGTAGCCTCTATGGGCAACTAAGTTGAATTCTTTTTCATTAAAATAATTTTTTGGTGAGTCGAATGAAATTGGATATGTACTTAAAGAATCATCATCGATATCTAAATCTGCCTCACTATAGTACTGCGTTTTAAAGGATGACTTCTGCGTATTATTATTACTCGGCAAAGCATTTTGTGCAGCTAAAAGTGTAAGGGTCAATAGTAAAGCTTGTGCCGTATGATATTTAATCTTGTTTATATCTTTTGGATTTTTATCACAGACATAACTGTTACTTCTTGAATTCTTTCCAAAACTTACAAGATAGCTATTTTTACTTAAATAATTAGACTTATCAATGGATTGCAGATATTGTATCATTAAGAAACCTTGTTATTTATAAAATTGAGATTAGACAATATATTTAAGTTTAAACAAAAAAATAATAACCATTTAACTTATTTTGCCTTAATTATTATTTACAAATAATAATATGTCAATAAATTAAGATATGAAAAAGAGATTACGCTTATAATAAATCAATAATCCTATATAGCAGTATTAGCAAGACAAAAACACTTATGTTTTTAAATATCTAAGCATAACTTTTTGAGATGAAAGCAGAAAATAAAAAAGTTATAAAGTAACTAACTATGTTAGAACTATCTTTCTATAAAATTAAAAGAGCTATTTCAACCGTTCGTCGAAATAGCTTCTTTTTATAAATGGTGGAGCAAAAGAGGCGAAACTCGAACTTTTAGTAAGTAATTTAATCGCCAAATTCAAGACTCCTAAAGCAAATACGGCATTTTTTGAAATAAATCATTATTTGAGGAAACAAAATGTTGCTTAATTATTAAAACCCACAATTGCACCAATTGTAGAAACTAGCGTTCTTTGAAATTCCTCGAGTTTGTCGTCTTCCCAGATTATTATATTCTTTTGTTTTAAATCAAAGTGAACACCGTTCTGTGTAATTTTTTCTTTACCACTTCTTTTTATTTTCTTATCTTCAAACCAATCTTTGTTACATGTATAAATCACTGGGATTCCTAGACCTTCTGCAAATCCAGCTTCGTAATACACTCCACCACGATAACCCGTTAAATCAGCTATTACAAATTTACTACGTTTAATTTCTGCAATGATTTCAGGAGGTATGTAGTTAGCGTGCAATTTATCATCAATTTTAAAACACTTGTATCCTGCACCATATGCCTCGCTTGATTTATTGACATTTGAATCGCCTTCAACTGCAGCTTCAATTTTATTATAAAGCGATTTAGTTTGGTTATTAAACCACATTGCGACAAAGCACTGTTTTGAATCGATTCTATTTTCAAGTTTTTCAATTTTTTCTAAACCTTTTAATGTTAAAATAACTTTATCGCGCCTAGAAATATTCTTGCCACTTTCATAAACATATATAGAGTCAATAGTATCAGATGAAATATAATCATTATCTTTAAGGCAACTTAAAATTGAAAATAGTTCTCTGTAATTTTTACAAAATAATAATCTGTAATGTAATTCATTTCCAATAAATTCGACAGTATCCCCATAAAAAGTTGTATGTTTACCAATATATAACAATGTATAATGTATTTTTTCTAATAAAGTTTTTGGCGCATTAATTGATGATAGAATTTTATCTTTATCCGCAGGGTCTTTGATATAGTTATCAAATCTTCTCATTTTATCATCACCACTCAATGTTGCATAGTAATACTTAAGTTTTACTTTTTCTTCAACACTAAAATGGTAATCAATCATTTGAATCGAAATATAAAAATCCCCACATGCTGGACAACAAACCTCTACTGGTTCTGTTTTATCAACCCATCTAGGGGTTTCGGTTGAAACAATAGCACTTCTTACATAAAAATCAGAAGGTAAATCGAAATCACATATTGGGCAAGTCTTTTTTTGTTCATTCATAAACATATTTTATTATAAAGATTTATATATTTTACTTAATATTAAAAGTCATTAAGGAAGATTGACATATCAATATTAATTATTAAATTATATTCCATGAATAAACCTCCTAAATATGAAATTAAATTTGACGGAGTAAAATACACTCCCGAAGAAACAAAACAAGCCTATCTTGACTTTTTTAAAGTACTACAAAGAATTCAACTAAGACAAATTCAAGAATCAAAAGACATTGTAAAAGAAGAAAAAGCAGAAATCATCGTAGATGCGATAAAAGAGCAAAAAGAAATTTATGATGTATTTGATGAATATTTCGATACAATTTTAGCAGGGCTTAAAGAAAGCAAAAAACGTAAAAAACCTAAAAATAAAGATAAAGACTAAACTTTTGATACCAAAAGAAACTCGAACTTCTGAAAACCTTGCTATTATTGACCTTTTAGAAATCACCTCAAAATGCAAGATACTGTTCGAACTTACAGGGCGCGGAAATCCAGCAATAGCATGAAAAAAAGACACCGATTAAATCGATGTCTTTTATGGTGGACTAAAAGCGGCGCAGTTAGAACTTTTAATAAACGAATTTGTAGAAGAATTGAAGTCCCCAGAGATGGTTTCTATAATTCACGCAATTGATAGATTTGCGTATTTATCAAAGGTTGCTTGATTTTATTTAAATATTTTTTGCCGTACTAAGAATATTTTTTAATTGTTTAAAAAATAAATTTTCTGGAATATATTGAATTTTTCGGAAATTAATATGGTCATCACTATCTTTGAAGGATAAAAAGTGTTTGTCGTTAGTTAAAAAAGTGTCACAATAAATCAAATATATGCTGTGCAACATATCCAATAAAGTTCCACGATTATGTTTACTTCCGCTTTGACTATACCACATTCTAGCCATCATAACTATTGGACCTATTTCTGTTAATCGTTCTAAATTTTCTATCGAAAATAAAAGTCTGTCCATTGTTGATTCTAATTTTAGCCTATTCCAATATTTTTCAATAGCGATATTGTCTATTAAATCAACACCGCAACATAATATAAGAAAAATTAATACCCATGAGATTTTTTTTATTGTTATTTCATATTCATTTAAATTATTAAATTTTTCATTTTTATTTATTGCATATTCTATGCTTTGTTGCAGATGTGTATTTTCTGTAAATAAATCTTTAGTAATTTCAGAAAATTCTTTTTGTAACCCTTTTATTCTTGTTTTTAGCTCATTTGGGTTATAAATAAAAGTTTTATCTACACAATTGCACAGGTCTCTCCATGTATTAGCTAATTGGTGTTTTGAATAGAAATCATACTTGGATTCCACATTAGGCATTCCTGCATTAATATAATTGATTATAAATTCTGATGGAGAATTTAGTAAATTTTGGCTACAAATATTTTGTGTGCAATAAATCAAACGTTCTTTGCGTAACTCGTCTTGGGTCGATAATATTTCGGCTATTGTTGTTGATGAAACAAAAAAGCTAGCATTTTTATCCTCTTTTATTAATTTTTTTATGGCAATAAGTTCGTTTGTTTCAAATGTATTGACAAGGTAGTTTACGGCAGATGTTTCTAAATAAATACAATACGATAAGTTCTTTTTTTGTCTCCATTTTTTTGTCAATTTGGTCCAAAAATCAATATTTATAAAAATTTCTTATACCTCTTAAATTTTGAGTTCTCTGAGTGATTATAACATGCTTAAAAGCAGCATCACTCTTTCTTTCAATTTTCTTTTAGTTGGTTACATTAAAAGAAAGGATATAATCATGACAATTAAAAAACCCAATTTTATCTACACATTTGAGAAAGGTACGCCCACAAAAGAAGAATGTGATAAGGCATTTATTGACCTAATACGAGTACTTTGTAAACTCTCAATTGAAGAACAAATAAATAATTCTTGTTACACGACTCAAAAAGCAAAACTTTTGCCTCGAAAAGATTTCGAAAACTATGTTGAAAGGTTTTTTGATGATATCAAAAAAATCTAAAAAACGTCGAAAAATGATAAAAAGTTAGAACTTTTCAATACGCCTTAAACCCTTACTATACCTAGATTTTAATTTTTAATTCCAAAGTAATTAAATATAGTATCGCCAAGCTCCAAACGGGTAAAGGTACTAAAAAAGAGCCTTTCGACTCTTTTTTGTTTAAATGGTGGGCCCGGAGAGACTCGAACTCTCACACCGAAGGCGCTAGATCCTAAGTCTAGTGCGTCTACCAATTTCGCCACAGGCCCGTGGTATTATAGTATTTAATTTTCAATTTGTCCTGCGGAATCGGCTAATCTGAATACTTACAGTTCATTTCAGGATGCGCCACTCGCTTGTATTTTGTAATATTAGGTTTTTTATGTACCCTGCGAATTCTAATCTGAATAATTATACTTTGTTCCAGTCTATGCATCGCTATTAGATATTGAACAGCGTAAATTGCTTGGTAAATATAATCTAACTCAATCAAGTTACACAGTCAAGTAGTATGAGCTATATTATAACTTCGATTTCAAAAAACCTGCCCCAAGGAAAGCAATAGTCAATATTTTGAAAATTTGTTCCCAAAATATTATTTAATTTTTTTTCATAATAATTCATGTAATTTTTTGCCGCTTTTGTATCGGGAGAGAAATAATCCTTTTTAATCAGCTGCCTTACATTTGCCTGATATGCCCAATCATCGAGAAATCTTATCATTTGAACTTTTTTAAATGCATCATTATTAAAATCTTTTGCTAAAAATCTTGTAACAGCTACAGCGATAGAGCTTCCAAGAGTATTGCCTGTTGTGTTCCATGCTGCATATCCGTAAAAATTTTCAAAATGGATTTTGCTTTTGAAAAAAGCCTCAATAAATTTATTATCAGCACCGTTAGCATTTAAGATGTCTGCGATAAAGTAGGGTTTTTCTAAAGGCTGGAAATTACCGGAGAATCCTTCTTCAAAAACGCCCATAACTATTTCGCCCTGCTGATTTTTAAAATTGTTAATATATAAAAGCAAATCCGCATCATCAATAGCGCAAACATCAGCTCCTGATAGAGTTATTTGAGAATAAACTGATTGGAAAACAGAAATATCTTCGTATTTGGAGATTTTATCTGTTGAAGAAGATTCTAAAAAAACAGGTGCAATTTTTAATTTACAACCTTGAGATATTGCTCTTGCAAACAAACTCAATGGAATTTCATCCGCTCCGGTTTTTATTAAAGCATTTAGCCCGTTTTTCTTAATTTCTTCTGCAAGAGAATTTGCTTCTTTAACATTGAACCCGTACTGTGCGCAGTCATCTTTCGAAAATACAAGAGTTTCAAATAAATTTTCCTTTGCCCACTCAAGATAAAGTTTATTAATCTCAAAATTTCTTTTTCTTGTAGCTAAATAATCATCAAGAATCTCTTGGGGAATAGTCGGTAAAATGCAGCTTTGCGCTCTATCGCTTTCAGAATCTAGCGTAATTTCAGATTTATGTAGGTTAAAAGAATAATCAAAAATCTTTTTCCCGTAATTTGACCAATACTCTTTTTCTTCCTCATTGATGTTGTTATTGGAAATCCTCATTATACTTGAAAATGCATATGTTTTAATATTTTTTCCAAGTATGATTTTTTTAAGTCTCTCAAGTCTTGATTTGATTTGTTCAAAAGTATCATTACTTCTTCTTGAAGGGATTAAACCGCCGTATGCTATAGTATCAAGAGAAATAACAAGAATATCTATTTCTCTAAGGCTCGAAAGCCAGCTTAAAATTGCTTCTGTATCAGCATTTTTATTTAAGTCTCCAAGTAACTCTTTATTTGGCATAAAAAGTTTTATATTTTTATCAATATTTGCAATCTGTTCCACAAGTGTATAGCAGACCGGCCTGTTATCTATAGGTATGAGCGCAATTTTTTTCATTTTACTTATTCTTTCTCAAGGTTTATTAGAATTTTGCTAACAAGCTCAAGAAACTCTTTTTGAGCTGATTTTGGCTGCAAAATTACACAGTTTTCGCCATATTTTAAAAGTCTTTTTAACAATATATCTTTATCCTCTGAGAAATTTGAAACAATTATACATTCAGGGGAAGAGTTAATGATTTTTTCATCAGTTTTGAGTTTATACGATTTTGCGAGCCTGCCCTTTAGCTCAAAAATAACAGTGTTAGGAGTATTGTATGCCCCTGTTTTTTGAGGCAACTGAGTTATATTTTTTATATTATCAAGTAGTAATTTTTGATTTTGTGCGATTGCAGGATTATAAACAAGCACATATACTCTATCTGCTTCGTATTCAATGCATTTTGGTTCAACAATAAATATTTCTGTGGCCTCATCGGATTTATTACTGTATTCAATCTTAAGTTTTTGCGATTCAATACAATATTGCTCGAACTGCCTTATGAGAGCAGCATTATTTAAAAAATCTATATCGGTTTTCATCTTGTTATTTGTTTTAATTGAATTATAAATAAATGTTGTTTCTTTAGAAAAACACCTTTCAAGATTTTCCAAAAATTCGTCAAAAGTTTTTTCAAGCCTTTTTTGATAAAGCTTTCTGACATATCCTTCAATCAGGCACAGGACTTTGATTTCATTTTCTGTCAAATTAATTTCAACAGGCAGATTTTCAAGGGAATATTTAGAATCTTCTTTTCTTTTTCTGATTTTTAAACCCACAAGCTCCAGTGTGTTGAAGTATTTAAGCAAAGTTTCTTTGTTGTATATATTTTCTATATTGTTGCGGTTTTCAATTATTTTAATTAGTTCATCAGCGGAGACAGGCTTTTTGATGAGAATTTTTAAAATCTCAAGAACCCTTAATCCCGTATCATTCTTTTTGTTTAATTGTTTCATAATAAATATCCCTGTTTTACGGATTCGAGTTTAGATATTAATTTTTCTTTAAGGCGGGAAGGGTTTAGAAGTTTGAAATCAGCTCCAAACAGAAGCAGCCTTTGTATAAACTTAAATTCGTTAACTACTTCGGCTTCTATTAAGATATATTGGGGGGTTGTTTCAATAATTTTTTCATTATCCTGAAGTTTAAATGTTGAAATGGCATCGCCTTTGATTGAATATACTGCTTTATAACTTTCTTTTTTAATTATATGGGCGAGGTCAGAGCTTTTTTTAATAGCTTTTATACGGTCTACTCTAAGATAGCTGTAGCTGTCATATTTATAAAGATAGCACCATAAATATAGTTTGTCGGATTCATAAAATATTTTATCAGGTATAATTTCTAATTCTTGAATGCCTTGTTCAACTGATTTATATTGAATTAAAAGCCTGTTTTTATTTTGTGCATATTCAACGAGTGATTTTAAAATTTCCTTGTTTATTTCAATCATTGGCTTTGCGTTGTTAATTATTTCTATATAACAAGGATTTTTTGTAATTGCCGCTATTTTTTGATAAAGGTCATTTATGCTCAAAACAAGCTGCCAATCGCCCAGTTTGACTATATTTTCTCTTATAAGAGAAAGACATTTTACTTGTTCAGGGGTTAAATCAAATCCAAAAGGGTGAGATAATAGTATATATTTGTAATTATTTTTTGATGTAGGGCGAGAAATCATACAACCAACTGCTTTTAGGGTATTTAATGTTACCCTGATTGTGTCATGAGAGTAAGAGTTTGATGTTATAAAATCATTTTTTAAAACATTAACGATTTCTTCCTTGGTTAAAGGTTTTTCAAGCAATAAACTTAAAATAAGCAGAGCCCGATAGGCTGTAATGCTTATGTTGAGCTCTCTAACGTTCTTGATAGAAGACAATTTATCTTGCATGCCTAGTTCAACCTAACCTTCTTTAGTTATTTTACCGTAAAATCCGTTATCAGTTACTATTTTGAACAAACGTAACAATATTTTTATAAAATTATACTGTGCTAAAATGTGATTAAGGACTAAAAGGAAAGAAAAATGAAAGAACAAAAAATAATAGTTACCCTCTCAGGACAAGACAAAATAGGTATAGTAGCAGAGATTACGGCAGCGCTTGCTAAATATAAGGTAAATATTGAAGATATTAAACAGACAATTATGCAGGATTATTTTGTAATGTTTTTGCTCGGAGATATGGGCAAATCTGATTTTTCTTTTAAAGAAATAAAGGAAGGGCTTTTAAAAACAGGAAGCGATTTAGGGATGGAAATCTGGGTACAGAAAAAACAGATTTTTGATAAAATGCATACGATATAGGCGGTAGAAATGAATTTTTTTGATACGGATTCCGTTATAGAAACTATAAATATGATAAAGCTGCAAAACCTTGATATAAGGACAGTTACTCTTTCTTTAAGTTTGAGGGATTGTGCTCATGAAGATGTTAAGGCTGTTGGGGATAAAATTTACAATAAAATACTTAAATACGCTAAAAACTTATGTTCTTATGCAGAAGAAATTGAAGATGAATATTCTATTCCTATCGTAAATAAAAGAATAGCAGTTACTCCGATTTCAATTATAGGAGAATCTTGCAAGAATCCCGATTATGTTTATCTCGCAAAAGTACTGGATAAGGCAGCTCAGGATGTAGGTGTAGATTTTATAGGCGGATTCGGAGCTCTGGTTGAAAAGGGTGCCACTAAAGGTGATATTTTGCTTATGGACAGTATTCCCGAGGCGCTTTCAGTGACCCAAAAAATATGCTCGTCAGTCAACCTGGCAACCTCAAAAGCAGGGATTAATATGGATGCTGTTAATAAAATGGCTGGGATTATTAAACAGGCAGCAGTATTGACTGCAGATAAGGACGGAATCGGAGCTGCAAAGCTGGTATGTTTTTGCAATTCACCCGGGGATAATCCTTTTATGGCAGGTGCTTTTCATGGCTTAGGTGAGCCTGAATGCGAATTAAATATAGGGGTTTCAGGGCCAGGTGTTGTTAGGGCGGCTGTTGAAACTTTGCCTAAGGATGCGGACTTTGGAGAATTAGCCAATAAAATCAAGCAAACAGCATTTAAAATTACAACTACAGGTGAAGTCGTAGGCCGAGAACTTGCACAAAAACTTAATATTACCTTTGGGGTAATTGATTTATCTTTAGCACCGACCCCTGCAATAGGAGATAGTGTTGCGGGAATTTTTCAGGCAATGGGATTAGAGCATGTGGGAGCCCATGGTACTACGGCTGCACTTGCTATGCTAAATGATGCCGTTAAAAAAGGCGGTATTATGGCAAGCTCATACGTTGGAGGTTTGTCGGGAGCTTTTATTCCCGTATCTGAAGATGCAGGGATGATAGAGGCGGCATCAAAAGGTTATCTTACATTTGATAAACTTGAAGCCATGACATCAGTTTGCTCTGTCGGGCTTGATATGATTGCAATACCTGGAGACACTCCTGTTGATACCATATCAGGTATTATAGCCGATGAAATGGCAATAGGATTAATAAATAAGAAAACAACCGCTGTAAGAATAATTCCTGTTCCAGGTAAAACAATAGGTGACGTTGCGGTTTACGGAGGGCTTCTGGGTGAAGCTCCTATTATGAAAGTTAATCCGCTTTCAGCATCAGGGTTTGTAAAAAGAGGAGGTAGAATTCCTGCTCCTATTCACAGTTTAAATAATTAAGGGTAGAATATTATTATGGTTAAAGAATGGAACGAATATTTTCTAGAAATTGCAAAAACATGTGCTTCGCGCTCAAACTGTATAAGAGCGCAGGTTGGAGCGGTGATTGTCGGAGATGATAAAAAGATTAAGGCAACAGGATACAATGGCACTCCCTCGAAGGTTATATCCTGCGCAGAAATAGGAAAATGCTACCGAATAGAGCATAATATTCCATCAGGTACCCGTTATGAAACCTGCAGGAGCATCCATGCCGAACAAAATGCAATTATTCAGGCAGGTCAGGATAGGTGTAAGGATGCGACAATGTATATTTACGGGCATGATTTTATTTGTATTTTGTGCAAACGTTTTATTGTTCAATCAGGTATAAAAGATGTTTATCTTAAGAAAGATAATAACTCTGCCATGCATCATGTATCAGTGGCGAGCATTAAAAAGGAACTTTCTGACCAGTTTATTTTAAGTCCTTAGTAATCAGCTGTTTATGACGTTGAACATGGTGTTGAAGTCAAATTCCATTTCTTTGACTTTATTTTGCAGTTCTTTTATATCAATTTCATCCAATTTTTCAATATATTGCTGGATTTTATCTTTTTCATTAAGTTTCACAAAAGGAATGCTAATTTCTCCTGCGAGTTTTTCAACCTTCTCGTCATAGCTGAGGGGAAGCGTTTTGATACCATATTTTAAAGCTAACAGGCAGGCATGGTATCTCATTGCAATAACTACATTTAAATATTTGAAAGATTCTATTATTTCTCTATTTGACCTTGTATGGAGAATAGTTGTTTTAATAGATGGGTTGTTGAGTTTTAAGTAACCTTCAAACCTTTTGCATACATCATAGTCCTGTGAGTCCTGAAAAGAATAAATATTAATTTGTTTGTCAGAGTAACTGTTAGAAACTGCCTTAGCAAGTGCTAATAAAAATTCTTCGGTTAAAGTTTTCCATTTTCTTAATTGAATGCCGACTCTGTTGGAAGGAAAGTTAGGAGTCAATTCAATGTTCCACATAGGATCATTTACAAGATAAGGGCTGATTCCCCAGCCTCTAAGCAAAAACAAGCTTTTTTCATCTCTGACGCTAATGTAGCTGCAATGTTTTAGAATCATTTTGGTTATAAGTCTCGCAAGAGGGTTATTAATAGGACCTATGCCCTGTGCAAAAATTATTACTTTTTTCTTGTAATATAATGCTAATAAAATAACCCAAAGATAATAAAATAGGCTCTTTAGGCTTGTTGCATCCTGAAGAAGACTTCCTCCACCCGAAATTAAAATATCAGTGCTTCTAAGAGCATCAATTATTTTAAAGAAAGAAAAAGTTTTAATTGATTTTACATCATATCTTTTAGATGTTATTTGGGGGTTGTGTGAAAATATGGTTATTTCATCAGCAACGCCTGAGTCTTTAAGATTTTTAACAAGAATGCCTAATATACCTTCATCCCCGAAGTTATCAAACCCATAATATCCTGAAATAGCAATCTTTTTACTCATTTTGGCCTTTATAACGTGAATAGACTTCTTTCTTGAACGGAATGGACTTTATAGCACCTATATTTTGAGATTGAAGCCCTGCAGTAATTGCAGCAATATGGACAGCTTCAAAGGGGTTCAGTCCTGATGCGACGGCATGCAAAAATCCGCCGTTAAAAGCATCACCTGCACTTGTTGTATCTATGACTTTTCCCTGTGTGAATTCGGTAAATAAAATCTCTCCCTGATAGCCTGTATAATAGCCTCTGTCAGCAGATGATTTAACAACAATTGTTGTAACGCCTTTATCCCAGTAATATTTCATCAATTTGTCGATTGAATTAATTTCAAGAAGGGTTTGAGCGTCATTTTTTAAGTTTAAGAACAGAATATCAATCATTTCTTCAATCTCTTCAAACGCTTCTTTAGCTTCTTCCTTAATCCAGAGTAAAGGGCTGTAGTTAGGGTCATAAGCCGTTAAAATTTTGTTTTCTTTTGCGATTGTAAAAGCTTTTTTCACAGCCTCTTTTGTGCAAAGAGACAAAGATTGCGTTACGCCTGTAGAATAAACAATTGATGTATTTTTAATGTAATCTTCCGAAATATCCGAGATAGAAAGGTTATTAGCGGCGGTTTTTTTTCTGTAATATGCAAATTCCTTATTGCCGCCTTGAGGCCTTGCTATAAAATATAAACCGTTAAATCCTTCTACAAGTTTAACTTGTGAGATATCAAGACCTTCTGCCTGCCAACTATCTAAAAGAAAATCTTTGAAGTGGTCAATACCTACTCTTGTTATGTATCCAACCTTAGAGCCCAGTCTCAATGCCGCAATTGCTGTTGCTAGGGTGTCACCGCCATAGTATTTGTCGATTTTGTCCGCATATGTCAAAGATTGGTCACTCGAAAGCTCAATAAGGCTTTCTCCGATAGTAATAATGTCTAATTTTTCAGTCATAAATAACCTGTATAGTGCCTCGTTCATAAATTAACAGAAAATAAATGTTAGGTCAAATTTTTGTATCTAAACACAGACAAGTTTTAATGTAGAATTTTTTCCGAAAAATTCTCTTTTAATATTCGCAATTCTGTTATTAACGTCATGTTTATTCTTAGAGTTAGGTTTAAGGTCTTTGAATTTTTTATAATATCTTAAAGCGGATGTCGGTTTTAGTAATTTGTCATAACAAATTCCTATTCCCAGGTAGGCTCTATAGTAGTCAGGATTAATTTTGAGTATTTCTCTGAATACTTCAGCTGCCTCAAAGAAGCATTCAAGATTCATATACAATGCGGCTTTTTGGGCATAAGCTCTTATATAAGAAGGATTGGTCTCAATTATTTTTTGATAAATCATTAATGCCAGTTCATTTTCTTCAATCATTTCATGCGTTATTGCCAGCTGTATTTGAGCTTCAATGTTATCAGGATTAAGTTTAATTGAATTTACAAGATGCTTAATTGCTTTACAAAAACATCCCGTTACCAGATAACAGATTCCAAGTTCATAATGAATTTTTGCATCAAACTGAGAAAGATTTTTGGCTTTTTCAAATGCGCTTATGGCTTTTTCATATTCTTTGATGTACTTATATGACATTCCCAATCCATAGTAAGTACGAGGATTATTTCTTTTTATAAGTAAAGAATTAAGGTAATGTTTAATTGATTCTTTATAATATTCATTTAAGCGAAGGGCATCCGCCTTCACAAATAAGTCATAAGCCAAATCTTTTTGCGGGTTTTGGACTTTATGAATTATATTGTCGATGCTTTTATTTTTGCTTTCATATTTGATTGCCAAATGAAGGCTCCCTCTTCTCCTAAACTCTTAATATAATTGTAAAAGCTTATTTTTATTAATGTATCAATCCCGAGATTAGAGTTTATAGACCATTGGATTAATATTTCAAATGTTGTTAAAATTATATTAACAAGCGTTTTGTCAGTGATTGACAATGAATTTTCAGGCAGTTACTATTTAATATAGTGGAGTATAATCTTTAATGGACAGACTCCGGTATTAGATAGGTAAACCGTTTTAAATGCCCTTTGGGCTACGGTTGCTTCAAGCGAAAGGAATATAAAATGTACGCAATAGTTGAGACAGGCGGAAAACAATATCAAGTCGAAGAAGGACGCTATGTTGATGTTGAACTTTTAGAAGATGCACCTGAAAGCAAGGTAGTATTCAAAAATATTGTAATGCTTGTTAACGGTAAAAAATCAAAAGTAGGTCAGCCGTACGTTGCAAATGCAAGTGTAGAAGGCCTTGTTGTTAAGCATGACAGAGCAAAAAAAGTCATTGTTTATAAACAAAGAGCCAAAAAAGGCTACAGAAAAAAACAAGGACACAGACAGTCTTTCACAAGAGTTATGATTAATAAAATCAGAACAACGGCTCAGAAGGCAAAATCTGATGCTCCTGAATCAGCTACAGAAGAATAAAAATTAATAAGGAGAATATAAAATGGCTCATAAGAAGGGTGTAGGCTCATCCAAAAACGGACGTGACAGTGAAAGTAAGCGATTAGGCGTAAAAAAATTCGGCGGAGAAATAGTTAAAGCCGGAAATATAATAATGCGTCAGAGAGGAACTAAAATTCATCCCGGTAACAATGTCGGAATAGGCAAAGATGATACATTATTTGCTTTGGTAGACGGTGTTGTTACGTTTGAACCTCACAGAAGAGACAGAAAACAAGTAAGCGTTTACGCTGTATAGTTTTCAGAAACAGATAATCAAAAAACCTGCTAATCGCAGGTTTTTTTCGTTTTATTTAAGATTATTATTTTGATTTCATTTTTTCAATTTGGCTTATTGTTTTTGGGTCGATAAAATAAGGAATATTATTTTTAGCTGATTTTAGTTTTATGTAGTCAGTGGCAAGTTGTTGTTTTTCATCAGAATTTGCATTTTTGGCATTTTCGTCGATTCTTTCAGTGAGTTTTTTCTCTGTGTTGTTTGTTCTTACGTAAACATCCATTTCCTTTTGTTTTTTATAGGTTTCAACTTTAGTTTTATAAAGGTTTTTAGGTAATTTTACAGCACAATACAATGCCGATAAAGTCCCAATTGCCGCCAAGAGTGCTACTGATACTCTTATTAAAGGATGCGCATTCGGGAGAAATTTTTTGCATGCTTTTGTTGAAAGATTTGAAAAGTCTACATCGTCTGCCATATCACTTAATACATATAAAGCAAATCCAAATCCTGCTGAGATTGTAGCCAGTGTCGCAGCCAAATATTCCATTTTTGGGTTAATCGGATTTTTATATTTTTCACCACTTTTTTCCTCTTTTTTTAAAGAGGTAAAATTAAGCGGTATTTTTGGGATTTTAGGTATTAATACTACCCTCATAAACTCAAACCCTATGAAGCAACTACAATGCCGTTACCTTTTCTGCCCATTTGAAATTTAAAATAGTTATCGATATTTTTTTCTAATGGAACATCCGGATTGTTTGCTTGCTGGTCAAGCTGTTCTGAAAGATTTGTTTCTACGGATTTTGTTCTTCCGAAAACATCCATTTCTTTTTTCTTGACGAACCCACTTATGCTGGTGTGATAGAGTTTTGGCAATAAAGTTAATACAGCTATAGCTATACCTGCAACAGCACCTATCGCGATAGATAATTTTTTATTTCCGACTTTAGTGGCCGCTTTACTTGCCTGCTTTGTCAGATAATTTGTTAAAATACCTGCGCCTGTACCTATCACTGCGCCGCCTATAACAGGACCAATCGAAGCTGTTAAATATTCAGCTTTCATATCTACAGGGTTTTGGTATTTGTTTTCGGTTTCTTGTTTGAATGCCGGTGAAAACTTAACAACTTGATTTGATATCTTCATTACTCTTCTCCTTCTTTACAGGCTATAAAACACTAATATAAAAAAATTTGCTAGTGTGGATACTTTGCAAAACTAAAAGGACTATAAATAAATTATAGTCCAAAGTGTAAAAATATAAAATAATTATTAAGTTTAGATTTTATATTATGATTATTCTTGTTGTTCTCTAAGACCCCAGTATTGGTCATTAAGTTTAATAAATTCATCTGAGGCAAGCAGTTGTTGGTATTCTGTTACATTTAATATACCATCTTCGCCTGCGTATTTTTTAGTTAACTCATATTCCTTTTTTGCTATGTCCATAGATTTCGCCTTTAACTTAGCGTCTTCTGCAAAAGTATTACTATATATATCAACTAGCTTTGAATATACTTCTTCTGCATCTGCATTGCCGTCTTGGTTTCCACTATTATCAACGGCTCCCAAGAAAAATTCAGCTCCTTGTTTTTGTTCCATTTCTGACCTAAGTTGCCAATATTGATCTAATGTCTTGCCATATTCGTCTGAATTTATACAATCGGCATATTCTTCAGCGCTTAAAATTCCATCTTCGCCGGCATATTCTTTTACTATATCTTCTTGTGCTTGTGCTAATTTTGTAGCTTGGCCAAAAATTGTTGTGTCTTCACCAAATACATTTTTATATGTTTGCATTTGATCTGCAAAAAATTCATCAGATGAGACTCTCCCATCAGCATTACCTCTTTGGTCAGTTAACTTTAATGCGTCGTTTGCTCCTGCCAGATATTCTGAATCATATTTGCTGGGTTCAATTTTCATAATGTCTCCTCTCTTTAAATATGTTTTAAATTTTTATTAAATCTTATGTTGAATTTAAGTAATAATGGTTTAATTTAACTGTTAGCTTCGCTGTATTAGAAATATCCTAAGTGATAATTATTATCTGCAGTGATATGTATATATAAAATATACAATGTATATATTATTGCCAATTTAGGCTATCAATATTAAATTTTATTAACATTAATTGATTGAACATCTCTTGAATAGCGAATCTATTAGGTTATTTTAGCCCTATAGAATATCTGTATAAAAAATAAACCCCTTCAAGATGAAGGGGATGAGCACTAAACATAAGCAATCAGAAGAGTTGAGGATTTACTATAATATAATATTAGAGTCGACACATAAAATCATTCTACTTAGGTGCTATCTTCTTATCTTATACTTTGTGGTTAATTTTTGTATTTTTTGTTATTATTAATCTATCGGGAGAGGTATTTGACATGCAGTACTTGAAGTTTAATGAAGAAGCAATGACCGGCGATATCAAGGAGGCTTCTGTTAAGGAAATTAAGAAGGTTTGTTTACAGTGTAAAGATTGTGACCTTTATAAAACTAGAAAGAATGTTGTTTTCTCGGACGGCATGGCTTCAGCACCTATAATGCTTATAGGCGAAGCCCCCGGAGCAGAGGAAGATGCTTCAGGTATTCCTTTTGTTGGAAGAGCAGGAAGACTTCTTAATGAACTTCTTGAAGAATCAGGCATTTCCAGAAAAGAAAACATGTATATTTGTAATACATTAAAATGCAGACCCCCTGAGAACCGTATCCCTACGGATGAAGAGAAACAATTGTGTGAGCAATACTTAAATGCACAAATCAATATTGTTCGCCCTAAAGTAGTTGTTTTATGCGGTTCTACTGCTGCAAAGTCTTTTATAAATGATGATATCAAAATATCACAGATTAGAGGCAAATGGTTTAATATTTTAGACAATATTAAGGCTACTGTTATTTTTCACCCGTCATATCTTTTAAGGAATCATTCCTTGGAAGAAAATTCTCCAAGGAGTCTTACAAAAAAAGATTTATTGGCAATTAAGAAGGCAGCTATAGGCTAGCTTAAAAATTTGTAATATTTAGTTTTTCTTAGAATGCAGTTATGATGCGTTTTTTAAATGATAATGTTAATAAAGGACATTATTTATAGATTAAACAGTGCAACCGCGTTTTGAGTCTGATAGAATAGATTTAGCATAATAGGATTTTACAAGAGAGTTCATTCAAAATGTCAAAAGACAACGATTTTAACAGTTTATTGGAAAAAATTTATCTAAAGATTGATAGCATCAATACATTGGATGAAGCTGACTTGTTAGAATTTAAGAATAAAGTCAGGGAAATTGATACAAGCTCTCTTTCCTCTCAAACCATTGAAAATTTTAATAGATTGAGCGATAGGCTTAATGAAATTGAAGAAAATAATAATCTTCTAAGTACAAATTTATCTACTCTTGTTGCTACATCCACGGATATTTTAAATAAACTTTCTAATAAAGATGAATATTCTACGGCAAAAATGGAAGAGTTTTTGACGGAACTTGCTTTTCAAATCCAGAATATTAAAGACGCTATTTCGGCTGAAAACAGTGTTCTTTCGACTGATATGATAAACAATATTGTTACGTTGAAAAATAACTCAGAACTAATTGTTAATCATCTTGATAATATTACCAATATACAAAATCTTCTCTTGACCAATGCTGAATTTGAGGAACATCAAAAAAATGCAGCCGAAGAGAGTTTTTCAAATCTCAAAGAGCAGCTTTCCTTTTTGCAGGATAATTTAAAAAAACAGATTTCAGTCATATTGGAAAATATTTTTAATAATGAAAATGAGCCATATATTGAAAAAATAAAAGGCATTAAGGACAAGCTTGAAGTTCTTGATAATAATGCTGTTGAACAAACAAGCATTATAATTAAAGAAATTCAAGGTAATTTTACAAATACAAAATATACAGATTCTCTAAATAAAATTTCTATTATTTATGACAACTTATCAAAAATGGAAAAATGGCTTGATAATTTTTCAGATTCGATTGATTTAAGTGATGTTGCGGAAAAAGTTGATATTTTGTACGAAAATTCATCTATTGTAAATGAATGGGCAAGACGTCTTGATGATTTGAATAAGTTAGTCAATGGTTTAAATGATAAGTATGATGAGTTAAATGAAGAAAACAGACTTGATGATGCAGTAAATAAAGTTGATATCATCTACGAAAACATCTCACTTATGAATGAATGGGCAATAAAAATTGACGGTTTGTCCAATGAAATAGGTGATATTAAGGCTAAACTCGAAGCCCTTTCAAATGACTTTTTACTTATTACCAGCTCTTCAAAAGGTGATCCAAAAGATTATGTATACAGCTTGCTTGATATTGAATCGGATTTTGCCAAATTACACTGCCTGTTTGATGAGAGCAATAAAAATGCCGATAATGAATTAAAATCTATTAGAAACCAGTTTGAAATTTTCCAAGATGACATTTCAAGCATAAGCAAAAGGACAAACAAACTTATTGTTTCATCAGATATCGCAAATAAGCAGTTTTTACAACAGGTTGAATCATTAAAAACAATTGTTGATGAATTTGGACGTAAAACATCCAGCTATAATCCTCTTCAGCATGTTGAGATTTTGGATAAAAAACTTGCGGCAATTAAAAAATTAACAATGAGCAGCTTAAAATCCGACCAGGTCATAAACGAAGCCTTTATGCATTTGGCTCAGTGGGTGGATTCTGCAGGTGAAGCAATTGAAGAAATCAGAGATTATGCAACTTCTGCAAGTTCTGATTTGCAAACAGTTAAAGAATATTTTGATAATGTTCAGGCTCAGCTTGAAAATGTCCAAACGCAGAATGTTGAAATTATACAAAAAATCGAATCTATTTCACAGGATAAAACAGAATTGCTTGGCAATATGCTAGAGCAGTTGACTGATAATTTTAATTCGCAGGGAGAAAAAATAGAAAGTCTTGAATCAAAGATTGTTGAGATGGGCAATATTGATGAAAATTCCGAAATGAAGTCAGTTCTTGATTTTATAGCTTCTCAAATGATTGCGGTAAATGAAAATGCTATGAACAGCAAGGTTTTAGCTCAAAAAATTGAAACTGTCGAACAGCAGCTTAATAAATTTGAGAAAAATATTGCAAGACTTGTTTCCTATCTTGATGAAGACTAATTTTTATCAAGTGAATTGAAAATTTTCCTTAAAATACCCTGATTATCTTTTATGAGCTTTTCTGCTGTTTCAAAATCGATATTATATTTTAGTTTTAGAATGGAATGTTTAATTTTTTCTTTTGATTCATAAAAAGCTTTTTCTGCACTAGCTTCATCTACTTCTGCAATTTGGGCTATGATTCTTACAGCTCTTTTTTTTAGCTTTATATTAGATGGGTTAAGGTCAATCATGTAGTTTTTATAGACTTTTCCGGTTTTTATCATAGAGGCTGTTGTAAGCATATTAAGCACCATTTTTTGAGCGGTGCCTGCTTTCATTCTTGTTGAGCCGGTAATCACTTCAGCACCTGTGTTTATACATAGATAAACGGTTGAATAATCCTTCATTTTTGCTTTAGAGTTTGAAGTTATTGCTATAGTTTTTATATTTTGATTTTGTGCAAGTTTTAGTATTTCTACTACATACTTTGCATTGCCACTAGCTGAAATACATACTACAGTGTCATTTTGAGATATGTTTAAATTGTTAAAATCTTCTTTTGCAAGTTCAACCGAATCTTCAGCACCTTCAATAGCGTTTTTTATTGCTTCGTCTCCTCCTGCAATTGTTGCCTTAACAATATCTTTTGGCGTATTAAATGTTGGCGGGCATTCTGAGGCATCTAATATTCCCAAACGGCCGCTTGTTCCTGCGCCAAAATACAATAATCTTCCCCCGTTTAAGAAATTTTGGCTTATTAAATCAACCGCACTTGCGATTTCTGGTAAAATTTCTTTTACTGCATAAGCTACTTTTAAATCCTCTTCATTAATAAGCCTGACTATGTCAAAAGAGTCTTTCAAATCAATATCTATAGTGTTTTGGTTGCTTTTTTCAGTTATTACGATATCTTCCATTTTAGGACTTTCTAAATAATTTGAATGCCTGAAGGGATTGTTTTAAGATTTTCTATTATTATAAATTCATTTTCATCAAAATTTTCTTTTATTTCATTTTTTAGTGCAAAGAATGTAGGGCCACTACCTGACATAATTGAATCAGGAACTTTATTTTTGATATATTGAAGCTCTTTATAATCATTTATTACAGCTTTTTCAAGGCTGTTATAAAGAAGATTTTTATCAAATTTACCTTCAAATAAAAGTTTTTTTAACTTTGTTGTGGCATCAGGATTTGATTTATCTTTAAGAAGTGAGAATTTTGTATAAGCTTCTTTTGCAGATATTCCAAAGTTTTTGGGTTTAATTAAAGAAATATCAAGTGAAGTAGCAGGCAAATTCTCAATTATTTCTCCTCTAGAAGTACATAGGGCGCAACCTCCATTTAAACAGAAATTTAAGTCTGAGCCGAGTTTTGAGCACAAGTCATGGAGTTCTTTTGTATTTAAAGGATTATTAAATAAATTATTTAAAGCCAAAAAAGTGCCTGCGGCATCAGTGCTTCCGCCTGCTAGTCCTGCTGCTATAGGAATATTTTTTTCAATATTAATCGAGATTTTTTTGTTATTTATTGCTGTATTTTCTAAAAAAAGTGATGCTGCTTTGTAAACAAGATTATTTTGGTTGTATGGGATTTCATTGGAATTTCCTGAAATCTCAATTAAAGTTTCCTTTGAGTCTTTAACTTTTACCGTTAAGAAATCATAAAGGCTAATAGCATGCATAATACTTTGTATATTATGAAATCCGTCTTTTCTTTTGTCTAAAATTTCAAGAGTGAGGTTTATTTTTGCAGGAGTTTTTACCTTGATTTCTTTCATAAATTTTCTTTCATTTTTTCTGAAATCTGTGAAATTTTTTGAATGGATAAAACTTCACCTCTTAAATTTTCTTTAATGTCCAGATCCTTTAGAGTTTTTTCAACAGTTGCTTTTAAAAATCCGCCGTTAATAAGCGAGTTTTTAATATTTTTTCTTCTTGTTGCAAAGCATGCCTTTGAAACTCGTTTAAAGAATTTATAGTCTGAGAGTTCAATTAAAGGAGTATTTCTTACTGTTAACTTTAAAATAGCAGAATCCACCTTGGGTCTTGGCATAAAAGAACTTGCATTAATTTTTTTTATAATCTCGGTTTTCGCCCAGAACTGAGATAAAATCGACAGTAATCCGTATTCCTTGTCAGGAGATGTTTCTGTCGCCACAATTCTTCTTGCGACTTCATACTGCACCATAAGTATGATTTTTTCGATGGTATTTCTGTTTTTGTTGTTTAAATCATCGATTTCGCCCAGCAGATGCGCCAGAATCGGAGTAGTTATGTAGTAAGGGATATTTGCAACTACTTTTAGGTTAGTCCCGAATTTTGATAAATCCGTTTTTAAAATGTCCTGATGTATAATTTCAAGATTATCAGCTTCAATTTTCTTAAGCTCTTTTATAGCATCTTCATCGAGCTCAATCGCTATAACTTTTTTAGCTTCTTTAACAAGTTTTTCTGTTACAAAGCCCAGTCCAGCCCCAATCTCAATTACTGTATCCTCTGGAGTAATCTTTGCAGTTTCGATTATTGTATTAATTACGTCAGGGTCAATTAAAAAATTTTGACCCAGTCTTTTTTTTGCTCTGAATTTTTTTGCTCTATCGATGTAGTTCATATGTAAAACAATAATAATACAAACAGCTAAATGTTTTAATACTTAAATTCTGCTAATTTAAAAGAATGAGTACGACTGATTTATATAATAACCTTATAGTAAGCAAAAACGATTTAATCAGAGATTTTCAAAAAGGTTGTAAAAAACGCAACGATTTTAAAATAGGGATTGAATACGAGAGACTTTTGGTTAATAAAAAAACGCTTAGAGCGGTTTCTTACTATGGGGAAGAAGGTCTTTACAGGTTATTGAGACAAATTGCATTTAAATATGAATGGAACTACTTGACTGATTTTTCGCAGGTTACAGGGCTAAAAAAAGGTTCTGATACAATAACACTTGAGCCGGGTGGACAATTTGAAATAAGTCTTTCTCCTAAAAAAACTATTCAGGAAATAGAAAAGGAAATAAATAGGCTTGATAAAAAGATTATGTCGGTTGCAAAAAATCTGAATATTTTATTTTTGAATTATGCAATTTCTCCCTTGTCAAACTATAGCGAAATACCATTAATCCCAAAGAAAAGGTATATTCTAATGTCAAAAATGCTTCCGGGTGATCTTTTATCAAGCATGATGAAAGAAACTGCGAGCATTCAAGTTTCGATGGATTATGAAAGCGAAGAAGATGCTATGAAAAAGCTTCGTTTGTCTCTAAAACTTTCACCTGTTTTAAGTGCAATGTTCGCAAATTCTCCTGTTTATAATGCCAAAGATTCCGGTTATAAGAGCTACAGGGCGCTGTGTTGGCTTTTTACGGACAACAAAAGATGTGGGCTCATAGATAAGGCTCTTTTTGATAATAATCGTGAGTTTTCATTTAATGATTATGCGACAATTCTTCTTAATGTACCTCTTCTCTATATTGTAAGGGGAAATCAAGTGATAGAAATTAATAATAAAATAGATTTTTTGACTTTTATAAAAGAAGGCTATGAAAACTATGCCGCCACGATTGAGGATTTTAAGCTACATGCCAATCTTTATTTCCCTGAAGCAAGATTAAATAATTATATAGAAATAAGAAACCATGACTGCCAAAAAGGTGCAATGAAATATGCGATTCCGGCAGTTTATAAGGGCTTATTTTACAATTCAGACTCGATGGCTGAAACTATGAATTTATTTAGCAGCTTTAGCTATGAAGATTTTAGTTATGCGAGAGAATGTGTACCCAAAATGGCATTATTTTCAAGGTTTGGCAAGTATAAAATACTGGATATAGCTAAAGAAATATTGAAAATATCTTATAACTACCTGAATAAAGAAGGTAAAGGTGAACAAAAATACTTAGAACCCTTAATCGAGCTTATCAGTGAAGGACTTTGCCCTGCAGACCTTATACTAAGAAATTGGTACGGCAAATATTCCTTATGCATCTCAAAATTAATATTAGATACTATTGAATAATTTTGCTTTAAGCAATGTCTTCTTTATTTTCGATTTCTTGCTCGTTTTTATTTTTCTGCGGAAGCCTGATTAATTCTGCGACATTTTCGGGTTTTTTAACCATTTCTGCTGTTACCACAAACTCGGTTACACTTTCCTGTGCAGGAATTTCATACATAATATCAAGCATAAGCTCTTCCACAATTGAACGCAGAGCCCTTGCGCCTGTCTTACGTTTAATGGCCTCTGATGCAATTATATTAATGGCATCAGGTTCGAATTTTAATTCAACACCATCCATATTTAATAAACATTGATATTGTTTTAATAATGCATTTTTTGGCTTTGTTAGAATCATTTTTAGAGTTTCTTCATCAAGAGGGTCTAATACCGCATAAATAGGTACTCTGCCTATAAATTCCGGAATTAAACCGAACTTTAACAAATCCTCAGGTTGAAGCTTTTTAAGCATTTTTGCAGCTTCAAGCTCTTTTTCAGCCTGACTCTTGGGTTTTTTAGCTCCGAATCCCAGTGACGTTCCGTCATCGGCTCTTTTTTCTACTATTTTCTCAAGTCCTACAAATGCCCCGCCGACTACGAATAGTATGTTGCTGGTATCTATTTGTATAAACTCTTGATGGGGATGCTTTCTGCCACCTTGAGGAGGAACATTTGCTACAGTTCCTTCTATCATTTTGAGAAGAGCCTGCTGAACACCCTCTCCGCTTACATCTCTTGTAATGCTGGGGTTTTCGGATTTTCTTGCAATTTTATCTATTTCGTCGATATAGATAATTCCTCTTTCTGCCTTGGCTGCATCATAATCAGCACTTTGATATAATCTTAAAAGGATATTTTCGACATCATCTCCGACATAACCTGCTTCTGTTAATGTAGTGGCATCAGCTACAGCAAAAGGTACATCAAGCATTTTAGCAAGAGTTTGTGCTAAAAGAGTTTTACCGCTTCCCGTAGGTCCTACAAGCAAAATATTACTTTTTTGGATTTCAATATCAGAATCTTTTTTCTCGATTGCGTTATGCGCAATCCTTTTGTAATGGTTATATACGGCAACAGAAAGAACTTTCTTGGCATCATCCTGCCCGATAATATATTCATCAAGATACTGTTTAATTTCATGTGGTTTTGGAACGTTGGTTATATCAGCTTCTTTGGGTTCTTCGGTTTCTTTTTTATCCTTATTCTCAAAGAATTCTTCATCTAATATTTCATTACATAATTCAACGCACTCGTCACAAATATATACTTCAGGACCTGCAATAAGTTTTTTTACCTGATCCTGTGTTTTTCCGCAAAATGAACATTTTAAACGGCTATCATCGTGTTTAACCATTCCTATTCTCCTAGTTGATTGGTTTCGGTTCTTTGTCTATAGTAACAACTTTGTCAATCATACCGTATTCAAGAGCTTCCGCTGGAGTCATGATGTAGTCTCTGTCTGTGTCTTTTTCAATTTTTTTGATTGATTGACCTGTATTTTTGGCAAGAATTTCATTTAATGTCTTTTTAATTCTTACAATTTCAGCAGCCTGAATTTCAATATCCGTAGCCTGACCCTGAGCTCCGCCTAATGGCTGGTGAATCAATACTCTTGAGTGAGGAAGAGCCATTCTCTTTCCTTTTGTTCCTGCTGCAAGCAAAAACGCACCCATAGAAGCTGCTTGTCCCAGGCAAATTGTTGAAACATCTGCCCTGATATGTTGCATGGTGTCAAATATTGCAAGACCTGCTGTTACGCTTCCTCCAGGAGAATTTATATAGAGCATAATATCTTTTTCTGGATTTTCGCTGTCTAATAAAAGAAGCTGAGCAACGATAAGGTTTGCCACCATATCATCAACCGGTGTTCCTAAAAATATTATTCTTTCTCTAAGCAGTCTTGAAAAAATATCAAATGATCTTTCTCCTCTGCTGGATTGTTCTATAACTACAGGTACAAAACTCATATTTGGTCCTTTCATATTTTACTAATTTTATTTTTTGTTTAAGTATACTTTATATTGGCACTATTAATCAAGAACTGTGTAACTTTTTGGCTCATAATCTGTTGAGAAAGTGAGCTTATAATATTAGGATTTTTCTTGATTTCTTCAAGTATAACAAGCTTGTTTGTATTATAAATTTTTGCTATTTCTTCAATTTTTTCTTCTAAATCTTTATTTTCGATTTGAATATTCTCTGTTTCTGCAATCTTTGATATGATTAATGAATTTTTAATACGGTTTTTTGCTTCTGTTTGCAGTTGTTCCCAGATTTTTTCATGACCTTCCTGAGCAACTACTTCATCCCAATTTCCGCCTTGTGCCTCAACTCTTTGTTGAAATTCAGTAAGAAGAGCTTGTGATTCTCTTGAAACCATTGCTTCATGTATGCTGATTTCTATAGAATCATTGAGCTTTTCAACAATTTTTAAAGCTACTCTTTTTTCATTTTCTGCTTTAGTAGTATTGTCGAGATATTTTTGGATATCATTTTTAAGTTCTTCTAAAGATTTAAAAGCCCCGACTTTTTTTGCCAGTTCATCGTCAATTGCAGGTAATATTTTTTCTTTTATTTCGTTGATTGTGACTTTAAATTCTGCATTTTTGCCTTTAATTTTATCATCATGGTACTCATCGGGGAATTTAACATTTATAGTAAATTCTTCTTTTGTGTTTTTATCAACTAATTGTTCTGCAAATCCCGGGATAAAAGTACTTTGAGCCAGATTTAGAACGTAATTTTTTGCAGCGCCTCCTTTTATGAGTTCACCGTCAATAGAACCTTCAAAATCAATATTAACAATATCAGTTGCAAGAGTTTTTCTGCCTTCTATGGTTTTAAGATCACAGTATCTTTCAGCGAGTCCGTCAAGTTCTTTTTGAAGCGCATTTTCAGCTTGTTTAAATTCCTCAATTTCGATTTCAAGGTTTTTGTATTCACACAATTTAACCTCAGGCTTTAATTCAAATTTGGCAACCGCTTTAAAGGAATTGTCATTTAAAAATTCATAAGAAACCACGTATGGTTCTGTAATAATTTCAAATTTATTTTCGTTAATTGTTTTTGCAAATATTTCCGGCAAAACACTTTCTAACACTTCCCTTTGTATAGATTCTTTGCCCACATGCTTTTCTAAGATGTTTTTTGGGGCTTTACCGGCTCTAAACCCGGGTACATTAACTCTTTTGGCAAGCTTTTTACAAGCTTTTTCATATTCCAGTGATGATTTTTGGGAATCAACCTGAATATCAAGTTGGACTTCATTGTTATCCAGTTTTTTTATTTCTACGCTCATTTATATTCACCTTTTCATTTTGATTGTATTTTATCAAATAATTCCATAAGTGTATCCGACAAATATTAAGACACTTCAAACAACATTATAGAACAAATATCCAAGAAAATGAAATAAATTTTAAAAAATACAGAATTTAGTTGACGATTTAACCTTTTAAAATATGTGATATAATAATGAATTATAATATCAGGAGGGTTAACTGTGAGGAAAGTTTTAGTTATTGTTTCGTTGATTATTTTTAATCCTCTTTCCGCAATCGCTTTCCCTTCTTATTACTCCCAGCCTGGTTTGTTAAATCCTGACCATATGAAGCAGTTTAATATTTCGGAGCTCAAAAGAAAATATAATGACTATATGAGTCAGAAGAACAATCCTGTACAAAAAACCGTATTAATAAAAACTATAGATTTTGAAATGAATAAATCCTATGACGAAGAATGTCTCCAAGTTCTGGTAGCAGATAAAATAGGTTCAAAACTTACAGATATTAACCTTAATTACATTAAAAATACAATTAGAGATTTTTATGAAGGCAACGGTTTTGTATTTGTAAAAGTGAATGCCATAAAAGATCCGGAGAATGAAGGTGCGGTTCTGGTAAAAATTGAAGAAGGCATAAAAGAAAGCGTTAAGTTAAAATCTTTAGAAGAATTAAATTAGCTTTTTTTATTTTACTTTTGCCATAATATATTCGTAACCTTTTTGGAGTGCTTTAAGATTATTATCAATTATCTGTGCTTTTTTGATCTTAAAAACTTCAGCTATGGCTTTTTTTACATTCTCAATTTTAACAACAGGCATAAGGGCCAAAAAAGCACCTATTGCTGCAATGTTAGCTGTTTTCATATCGCCGATTTTGTCCGCAATTTCATTGAGCGGAATATATTTATATAAGATATCGCTTCTTTTAGGTTTAGATTGGACTAAAGAAGAGTTTACCAGAATAGTTCCTCCGCTTTTAAGCTTTGCTTCAAACCTTTCAAATGATGGAAGATTTAATGCTATAACACTTTCCGGAGATTCAACGTATGCGGATGCAACTTCATCGTCAGAAAAAACAAGAGTACAATTTACTGTTCCGCCTCTCATTTCTGCACCGTACGCAGGCAGCCAGGTTATATTTAACCCTTCGAACATAATTGCTTTGGCCAAAATCTGACCAGCCACTAAAATTCCCTGCCCTCCAAAACCTGATATTAATAAACTAGATTCCATTACTTACTCCAATTGTCTTATCTATGAATACTTTCGGTTCAAAAGCTTTATATAAAACCTCATTAACATGTTTGTGGGCTTCAATCGGTGTCATTTTCCAGTTTGTCGGGCAACTTGCCAGAATTTCCACAAACCCTGTACCAAGTCCCAGCATTTGAACTTCAAAAGCTTTTTTTATTGATTTTTTTGCATTCATAATAGCTTTGGGGGAGTCAACCGCCACCCTTGCAACATAAGCGGCACCTTCTATTTGAGACATAATTTCTGATATCTTTATGGGATAGCCGTAATTTTCAACATTTCTTCCGAATGGGCTTGTTGTTGTGACTTGTCCTAAAAGGGTAGTAGGACCTGCCTGCCCCCCTGTCATTCCATAAGTAGTGTTGTTTATGCAGAATGCCGTTATTTTTTCACCTCTTGTTGTAGCATGTATTGATTCTGCTATTCCGATAGATGCAAAGTCTCCATCTCCCTGATAAGTAAAAACGGTTTTGTCCGGTTTTGCTCTTTTAACCCCTGTAGCTACTGCCATAGCTCTACCATGTGGGGCTTCCACCATATCAAAATCAAGATAGTCATCAAGAAACACAGAACATCCGACTGAGCCTATTGCTATTGTATTTTCTTTTAGTTTTAATTCATCAATAACCTGTGCAATGAGCTTTATTGCAACCCCATGGTCACATCCCGGACAGAATGTTATTTCGAAATCTTCTTTTATACTCTCAGGAGTTTGATATACAAGCATCTTCAACCTTCATTTATTTCATTATAAGCTTTTTCAATTTGTGTTTGGATTTCTTCTACGGTCATAACATTTCCCGCTGGTCTTCCATAAAATTTTACCTGAATTTGGCTGTTAATTGCCGCCTTAACATCTTCGAGCATTTGTCCCATATTAAGCTCAATATCAAGGATTGTTTTAGCTCTAAGCGCAATATATTTAAGCTCTTTCTCCGGAAACGGATATAGGCTGATAGGTCTGAATAATCCGACTCTTAAACCTTTTTCTCTCAATCTTTTAACAGCAGCTTTAACTGTTCTGGCAGTGCTACCAAATGCGGTAATGACTAAATCTGCGTCATCAGTCATAAATTTTTCGAAATAAACTTCGTTATCTTCAATTAATTTGTATTTTTCAAAAAGCTTATTAACCCTTACGAATTGCTCTTCAGGCGTTTTTACTATTGATTTTATTGATCTTGGTTTTCTGTCTTTTGCTCCTTCAACAGCCCATGAGGTTGTGTCAAGCTCTGTATATGGATAGTCGTTAAATTTAACAGGCTCCATCATTTGTCCTAATAGTCCGTCAGCAAGCAAAAAGACAGGGGTTCTGTATTTTTGTGAAAGATAAAAAGCTTTGTATGTTAAATCAACGCATTCTTGTACGGTGGAAGGCGCCAGGGTAATTACTCTATAATCACCGTTTCCGCCACCTTTGACTGCTTGGGTATAATCTGATTGAGACGGAAATATATATCCGAGCCCGGGACCTGCTCTCATAACACTTACAACAACACATGGAACTTCATCTGCTGCCAGATATGATATACCTTCTTGCATAAGCGCTATTGCGCAGGAAGATGATGAAGTCATGCATTTTACCCCTGTAGCACCTGCTCCTATTAGCATGTTAATTGCCGCAACTTCACTTTCGGCACAGACATAAGCTCTTCCTAATTCAGGCATTTTGTGGCTCAGATATTCTCCGATTTCGCTTTGAGGTGTAATCGGATAACCAAAATAACATTGGCAACCTGCATTTACTGCTGCTTGCGCTATGGCATGGTTTCCTTTTATAAGTTGTTTTTCTTTAATCATTTATAAACCTTTTCAATTGCCATATCGGGACAAACCTGAGCGCAAATGGCACAACCTATACAGTCTTTTGATTTTTCTTCTGAAAAAATAACAGGATGATAACCTTTTTTGTTAAGATTTCCATCAACTTCCAGAATTTGTTTGGGGCAGACATTGATGCATAAGTAGCAAGCTTTACATTTCTCCCTGTTAATTATTACTTTTCCCATTTACTTTTCCAATTATATGTTTGCCTGATGATAAATATTTAAAGATACTTATATTTGAGCTTAATACATTATACAGCAAATAAAAAATATAAGCTTTTTATTTAATAAATTAATATAAAGTTATCTAAACTGTTTAGGTCTGGTTCCTGACAATTTAAAATCTATACTTGTTGTTTGAACGGTAGTTGCTTTTTTATAGTGCTCTGTCTCTTCGGCATATATGTAAAGGGATGCAGGTTGTCCGGACGGTGTTTTTATGTAGCTGTCAGAATTTGTGATTCCTTCTTTTGTATAACCCCAGTTTCTTCTGCTTTTTTTCTCAAAAGTGTGATCTTCAGACGGTTCTTCATTACCCCATATTTCAGATTGTTCTTTTGCCTGATCATTTAATTCATTATCATACGCTGTCATTTCACCGATTTTCCTGCCGGCTTTAGCGTAATTTTCAGCCTGTCTTCCTGTCAGCAAATATATTTGATGACCTGAGTATGTAAGTCGTGCGATATTATTGTCTTTTGACTCGATTTTTCCGTTGGGGATTTTGTAATCTTTATCGTAGACAGACAGAAATTTTCTTATCATATTGTTTCTTGATTCAACTTCAATGGAGTCTTCTTTTTCAGCTTTTGTAAGTATTCGCACAAGAGATTGTGCGGCTTTTTTCCTTAGTAAAAACTCTTTTTCGGTCATTCTTCTCGGTTCTGAGTTCTCTTCAGGAAGATTTAAAGACAGCTGTTGCGAATTATTATACAAGCTTACGTTTATTGGAATAACTGATTTAAATGAAGGATTAAACTTTATGCCAATTTGATTTATCATTAGAAAACACCTCTCACTTGAAAATATAAAGCCTTATAAAAGAAAAATTTGTTACTCATCTGATACAGTATTTACATGTTTTAATAAATTAACTTTGTATGGTATAATTTTGGCAAAGCCTGACAGTACGGAAGATATGAAAAACAAAAGGTTTTTAACTGAAAATTTTATAAAAAGGGCAGTCTTGGGAGTAATGATTATCTGCTGCGCTCAAAGCTGCTTTGCTTCAGAATTAAAAGCCCAATCTTCCCTTAAGATTTCTGATAATGCAGCAAAAATAACAAAAATAGAAATTGAGGGCAATCAGCTTGTAGGAACAGAAGACATCATTAAGAATATGCAGATGCAGATAGGTGATGTCTACAGCAAAGCCATAGTTCAGCAAAATTTAAAAAATATCTATAACATGGGGTATTTTTCTGAAAAAATGAAAGCAATCCCTATTCCTGACAGCGATGACAATGTTATATTAAAAATCTATCTTGAAGAGAATGTTCCGATCACAGGCTTTACGGTTCAAGGTAATACGGTTATTTCAGCGGGAGAGATTCTGGAGCAGCTTTCGCCTTTGGAAAATAAGCCGCAAAACATTAATTCTCTCAACGAAGCCGTTACAAGAATAGAAGAGTTGTATGCTTCAAAAGGTTATATTCTTGCAAGAGTTGTGGATGTTAAAGACGATCCTGACGGGGTTGTTAATATTGCTATATCTGAAGGCAAGATTAATTCTATAAAATTTGAAGGTAATAAAAAGACAAAAGATTTTGTTGTTCAGAGGAATATACTCTCAACATCCGGTACTGTTTATAACGATAATACTATAAGAGAAGATTTGATGCGTTTGTATGGTACACAGGCATTTAAAGATGTTAACAGAACCATTGAAAGATGCGATAATCCGGAGTTGTATGATATTACAATAAATCTGGAAGAACAAAGAACCGGAACAATCTCCCTTGGGGGCGGTGTTGATACGGCAACAGGTTTATTCGGGCAGTTAGGTTATGCGGAAAATAACTTTAGAGGTCTTGGACAAAGACTTGCAGTTAATTTTATGTCAGGTACCGGGGTTATTTTATCTGACAGTTCTATGTTGAGAAGAGCAAACCTTCAGGCTGAAGTCAGTTGGTTTGAACCAAGATTCAAAGGAACGGACACATCTCTTTTAGTAAAAGCATTCGGCAGGGATTTTGCAAGTTATCAGGTTCCCCTTTCTATTGAACAAAGATATGGTGCAGAAGTCGTATTTTCTAAACCTTTAAAAGATTACAAAAATCTCTCCGCATCATTTAAGCTTGGTGTTGAGCATATAAAAATGAAAGAAGGAGATTTTTCTCAGATTTCATCTTTATACAACCAGAGCGGAATTCCGATATCAGAGAGGGCTAAGCAGCTTCAAGGCGGTACTTTCCTTACCCTTGGTCCAAGCTTGATATATGATTCAAGAGATAATATCTTAAACCCGAGAGATGGTGTATTTGCAACTTTAAGACTTAATGAAAATGTCAGTGTGACAGATTTTGACTTGACACACGCTACTGTTACAGCGAGCATTAAAAAATACTTCCCTGTTATGAATAAATCATCATTCTCTTTGTTAGCTAGAGCTGGTGGAAAAATACATGGAGAAATGCCCGAAGTTATGGCTTTTCGTTTAGGCGGACCTTATTCAGTTAGAGGTTACAAGATGAGTGCAATAGGTACGGGTGACGGATTTGTAATGGGGTCAGCCGAGTTGACAACTCCATTCTTCTTCTTGGATAGGGTTAAAAAGGCACCATTCCTGGACAATGTTAAATTTGCAATGTTTATGGATGCAGGTCAATTATATAGCGGTTCAATTACAAACAAACTCTATAACAGACCTGAAAATGGTGTTGCGATAGGTGCCGGTTTGAGGGTATTTATACCGGGTGTAGGACCATTGAGCATCGATTATGGATATCCTTTAACGAGTGTTGGCAAGGGTAATTCTAAAGGTGCATTTACGTTTGGAGTCGGAGACTTCTTCTAATGCCTGAGCTATTTTCAAAAGTATGCGATAATCTTGGCGAAACGGAAAAGCTTGCGCAAAAATTTGCTGATGTGGTTAATGAAACAGGCGCTTTCGTATGTTTATATGGTGATATCGGTGCAGGTAAAACTGCATTTACAAAGTTTGTTTGCAAGTACCTCGGGGTTGAACAAAAGGTTACCAGTCCGAGCTTTGTTATATTAAATGAATACCATTCAGGTAAAATACCTGTCTATCATTTTGACCTTTACAGGTTGGAGGATATAGGTGTTAAAACTGTTATTAGTGAGCTTGAAGAGTATTCTGAGGGTAGAATACTTACTATGGTCGAGTGGGCAGAATTTTCTGATAACCAGGTTCCTTTCGACAGAATTGATATTAAAATAGATTATATTGACGAAAATTCAAGAAAATTTGAGTTTGTTGCCTATGGAGAAAATAATAAAAAAATATTAAAGGGACTTGAATAATGAAGTTTTTAACGTTTGATACAAGCCTTGATAAAACTTATATAACTCTTTGCGAAAATGATAAGAGCTTAGTTTCAAAAGAGATAAACAGCACAGAAGAAAAGTATCATAGTGTATATTTGATTCCGACTCTTGTTGAAATTTTAAAAGAGCATAACCTTAAAATGCAAGATATAGAAGCAATAGGAACTAATATTGGCCCTGGGAGTTTTACAGGAATAAGAGTTTGTACGACTATAGCAAGAGTAATGGCTCAACAACTTGATATAAAACTTGTGGGGGTAAGCTCATTGCAGATTCTGTCAAAAATAAATAAAACTAATAAGAACTCCGCTATAATAACAGATGCCAGGAAAAATAAAGCTTATTTTGCAAGTTATGATGCTGAGGGTAGAGAAATCATTTCCCCTAAATTAATTGATCTTAACGATATTAAGGATTACTTTAATAATAGTGTTTTTGTAATTTCTGATACTTCTATGCATAATTATCTAAAGCAATTTGATATTAACTCTACCAACTATGAGTTTTCAGATTATCCTTTGGGTGAATTTCTTGCTTATTTTGTTTATAAAAATATAATTGATAATAAAGGTGATTTTCACTGGGCAAAATTGAAGCCTCTTTATATTCAGCCGCCGTCAATTTCAATCCCGAAGGTAAAATAAATGTACAAAATACAGATACAAGGTTGTCTGCCGTTTTTAATTATTTTTATATTTTTATTCATTGTACTAAAACTGTGGATAGTTTTAGCATTTTTTATTTTTGCGGCTTTAATTTATAGTTTTGTATCACAACTTATGTATAGAATAGCTTTAAAGAAAAAAGAGATGGAGCAAAATTATACTCCAAATAAGGGTGAAGTATATAAACTATGCCCTTTTTGCGGTATTAATGTAAAAAGAACAGCTAAAACATGTCCCCAGTGCGGGCATTCATTAGAATAGAGGATAGTATGTCGACGGATATTTGTAAAAATTGGTCTGAATGGCTTAAAAAAACCAGATTTTCTCATATGGATGAACTTCAGACATCACAAACAATAAAGTGGCTTGAAGCGGTTAAAGATGCGGTTTTGGAAAATGCCGATATTAAAAACACTGATACCATTATTGACATTGGTACCGGTACAGGATTATTGGCATTCGGAGCTTTGGAAAAAATTGGCGAAAAGGGAAAAGTGATTTTTTCAGACAAATTTGAAGATTGTTTGGTAGAATGTAAAAATCTGCTTAAAACCCTTGGGATAAAAGGTAATTATGATTTTATTCAAAGCGGCTGCGAAGAAATTAATCTAAAAAATGAATCGGTTGATAAGGCTCTAATGCGCTCAGTCTTGGTGCATATCTTAGATAAACAAAAAGCAATTAACGAGATATATAGAATATTAAAGCCGGGAGGAATATTCTCTGCATTTGAACCTGTAATAAGGTCAAATACAAGATATTATGAGCTTTTATCCGAATCAGAATTAACTGATTATGAAGATTTTAAAAAAGCTGAATCAGAATTTATGTCAAGCGAGGGCGATCCTCTTACAAATTTTGACGAAAATTCTTTGGCATTAAACATAGAAGTCGCAGGTTTTAAGGATGCTAATATTGATGTACAGGTTACAGAATCCAAATATACTGTAAATGAAGGTGCTGTAGAAAGCTGGTTTTTATCTCCGCCAAGTCCGGGCACTAAAACAATGAAAGAGCGTTTTTTGCTTTATTTTGAAGAGCCTAAAGTAAAAAGGTTTATTGATGAAGTAAAAATAAGTCTTACTAATAAAGAAATAACTGTAAAATCCAACGTAGTATTAATTAAGGCAATTAAAAGCTAGCCATTGAAGGTTCAATGAAGTTTCTGTATTGAATTGACTGTGCAATATGTGATGCTGTGATATCAAAAGCTCCTTCCAGGTCAGCAATTGTTCTTGAAAGCTTAATCAGCCGATCATAGGCTCTTCCTGACAGGTTAAATCTTTGGATGGCACTTTTTAAAAGTTCTTCCGATTCATTATCAAGCGGGCAGAATTTTTTAATGAGCTTTGGCGTAAGTTCAGAGTTTGTAAATATATTAATATTTCTATATCTTTGAGTTTGAATATTTCTTGCTTTTATTACCCTTTCCCTTATTTGAGTTGATGATTCCGTTTCAAAATTTTTATTAAGTAAGTCATCTACCTTAAGTCTTGGAACTTCAATCTGAATATCAATTCTGTCTAAAAGAGGTCCTGATAACTTTGAGCGGTATCTGGTTATCTGAAATTCATTGCAAATACATTTTTTTTCATAATCTCCCAAATAGCCGCAAGGGCATGGATTCATCGCCGCAAGAAGGGTGAAATCAGCAGGAAACCTCACTCTCATCTGAGCCCTTGATATTATGACTTCGCCGTCTTCAATGGGTTGCCTTAGTACTTCAAGGACATTTCTGGGGAATTCAACAATTTCATCTAAAAATAAAACACCTCTGTGGGCAAGGGTGATTTCACCTGGTTTAGGGTTTGTTCCTCCGCCTATTATTCCAATTGCCGAAGCTGTATGATGGACCATTCTGAAAGGTCTTTTTGTCAGCAGCGGTTTATTTGAGTCCAAAAGTCCTGATACACTATATATTTTAGTTAATTCAATAGCTTCTTCTATCTGAAGCGGGGGCAGAATTGAGGCAAAGCATTTTGATAAAAGAGTTTTACCTGAGCCGGGAGGTCCCATCATTAAAATGTTATGTCCTCCTGCGGCTGCTATTTCGAGAGCTTTTTTGGCTTTTTGCTGACCTTTTACATCTTTAAAATCAAAAACAACTTCACCTGTATTATTATGTGAAATCATATATTCATTTATGTCCATTTTAAAAGGGGTTAATTTTGCCTGCTGTTCATTATCAACTATAAAGTGATTTACTACATCAGAGAGTTTTTTAGCCGGATATATATTAACATCAGGGACAAGAGCTGCTTCTTTGGCGTTTTCAAAAGGAACAACGATATCTGCTATATTCAGTTCTTTAAGTCCCGAAACTATAGGTAATATGCCTTTTATGTTTCTGATTGAACCGTCAAGCGAGAGTTCGCCTATAAAGGCAGTGTTTTTGAATGTTTCATGATTAATTATGCCGCTTTGGGAGAGGATTCCTATTGCAATCGGCAAGTCATAGTTACTGCCTTCTTTCTTTATGTCGGCAGGTGCTAGGTTTATAATTATTTTTTTATTTGGGAAATCAAATCCTGAATTTTTTATTGCGGAGCGAACTCTTTCTCTTGCTTCAGAAATAGCCGTATCAGGCAATCCTACTATAGAAACGGAAGGTATCGATTGATTCATGTCAACTTCGACGGTTATCTTATAAGCATCTAAACCTATTACGGTTGCTGTAAGTATTTGTGAAACCAAGTTATCCTCTCAAATCCGTTGTGTATTTTAATTATTATATAACTTTAGGCGATTTTGAACAAATTTATTATGCAATCACATCATACGTTCTTATCGGTTGCCCGCAAGCAGCTTCATTTAATTGGCTGGAAGCAGCACGACCTGTGACGGCCGGGTGATTTGGTGATGTTTTTGATATTTTGGGATCTCTTAATTGATAGATTTCGGCGACTCTGTTGTCTAAAGTTTCCGGAGATGTTTCATATAAGCCTGCTGCATAATCCATTTCAGGATCTTGTACACCCTTTGAATTTTTTACCCAGAACTCGGTTGCTTTTCTGTAAGCATCCTGCTCTTCTTTAACTGAAGTATAAGGGTCATTATCTTTAGCATGTACAAATTCATGTACAAGATAAGAACATATTAACTGAGGCGCAGCATAGATATATTTATCAGTAACGGTTATTTTTCTTTTATTGTGTTCATATTGTGCTATGTTTGCGGTGCCGCCCATTTCAGAAGTTTTGTCAAAAGTTACCGTAATGTCTGATAATTCATTCATATAACCGTTAGGCAGATATCCTCTTGCCATATTTATTGCCTTAGTGAGATTGGCTACAGATTGTTGTTTTTTGGCTTCTTTTGCCTGCTGGGGAGAATAACAAGCCAAAAGATAATTTTCAGTCTCTTTTAAGTTTCTTTTAGCAAGGTCATTATTGGGCTCAATTGTTAATCCTTTTGTAAACTGGATTTTTGCCTGATTATAATTCCCAAGCTGTGTATAACATTCACCTAAAAGTATATTTGCTTCGGCATGGTTCGGCTTTGCCTGAAGGTATTTTTCAAACGATGTTACGGCATTTTTATAGTCTGATGAAAATTTATAAGCTTTTGCAAGTTCATAATGAGTATCCAAATAATCAGGACGAAGTTCCAGAGATTTTTTGTAAGCTTGTATTGCTTTTTGAAATTCATTTTGTTTAAGGAACTCATCACCTTGTTGCGCATATTTTTTTGAGTCTGAAACAGTTGTTGAGGATAAAATAGAGTTCACAAGAGCTTTATTATCAGGTTCATTTTTTGCAAAAGGTACTGTTTTCCTGTAGTTAATAGGAGTTATGGATAGCACAATATTTTTCCCAATTTATTAACAATATAATAAAGCACCCTCAAGCGTTAAATTGCTATTTTTTGGATAAATTGAAATAATTTGTTGCAATTAAATTATAAAGATACTGGAAATTTAAAAATTCTTTTGTTAGAATAAACCTTATGCAGATGCCGAAGTGGCGAAATCGGTAGACGCAGTGGACTCAAAATCCACCGCAGCTCACCCTGCGTGCCGGTTCGAGTCCGGCCTTCGGCACCATATTAAAAGACCTGTTATTAACAGGTCTTTATTTTTTCTTGAGTAGACTTAAAGCCGCTTTTTCTGACAAATACATAGCAGTGTCTTCCAAATCTTCCAATCTGCCATCTTTTAAGATTTTTTTAATTTTTTTATTTTCTTCAGAATCAATAGCAACGAAACCGAGTTTATCGTAAAAAGGTATGGGGCTTTCCTTTGACCTGTATTTAGAAAGACCGTATTCAAAGTCCCAGGCGGTAAATAAACATATACGCCCCTCACATCCTGATTTTATGCTTTCTTTTATAGCAAATTTTACAAGAGCGGTTCCTATGCCTTTATACTTGTCTCCGCCAAGAGAGCGCAGGCGGTTTACTTCGCATGTTTTTCTGTTAAGCTCGCTGTAAAAATTATTATAGTCTCTGTCTCTTACAGGACAATCCATATCCATATGCCCGACTTCTTTTCGGTTTACAAATATTTTTGCGCTGACAGAGTCTCCGATTTTTTCTTTTGAAATAGAAGCTATGACAGGCATTAATGTGTTTTTATCCATAAGCCATACTTCTTCTACTTTTCTGTATTTACCGAAAGATACAGGATGAAAATTTGCTTTGAAGTTAATATAATTAGCTCCAACACCACTAAAAAGAGGTTTTGCCGGGGATATATCTTGTTTAAACTCAGCCTTTGATTCTACCCCTCGAGAGTTATATAAGCTTTTATTACAGCTATTTGTATTTACTAAAGAACACTTCATATTTATCATAAAATTATTTAACTGAAAGAATTAACGCTCCTGAAAAATAAAATTGACTGTTTGTAAATAAAAATGTCTTATAAAATGCATTTACGCCAAAATTTATGGTCGATAATGTGCTATAATTTTTTTATGAAATATGTAAGTTGTATAAATATAGAATCAGGGCTGGTTTTTCTTAATAATGCTGTAAAACCTTGTGCACCGGGTAAAGAAATATTTTTTATGTCTGACTACAAAGGAGAGTTTTTAGATGTCGATAAATATCTTGAAGTCAGAAATAAATACCGCAATATGTTTAGATCAGGTCAACCTCCTTGTCAGTGTCAGGGATGTCCTTGTCTTCAGGAGAAAGATTGGGATGATGATAATTATGTAAGGTATGTCGGCTTAAATAATCATACAAAATGTAGCTGCAATTGTGTATATTGCATATTTGCGGATGACAAAAAATATTGGAATAATTTAAAAACGTATGAGATTTTTCCGGTTCTTCAGGATTTGGCAAAAAGAAACTTGTTAAAAGATACAACTATAGAGGTTGCGGGTGGAGAATGCACCGAATATAAAAATAAAGAACTGGAACGTATTTTGGATTTTGTTTTAGAAAATAAATTCTGGCTGCATTTATATTCATCAGGAATGTTCTACAGTCGAGCAGTTGAAACAGCATTAAATAAAAGTGTTGCAAATATAATAATATCGGTTGACTCCGGAACAAAAGAAACTTACAAAAAAATTAAAAGAGTAAATGCCCATGATAAGGTATGGAAAAATATCGCAAATTACATAAAAAAAGCCAATATTGACGAATCTACAAATAAGGGTTATGTAATATTAAAATATATCATATTCCCCGGTTATAACGATACACTGGCAGAATGCAGTGCTTTCATCGAAAAATGCAAACAGGTCAATTGCAAATCTATACGTATATCTGTTGAATATGACTGGTTTAATGAAAATAAAGGTAATATTCCTCTACATATTTATGAGTTGCTGGACTTTTTTAATAAGTATACAAATGATTTCAAAATGGAATATATTGAAGATGCCGTGCATTTAAAGAATTTGCACGAAGCATACAAATCAGAGAAAAAACAACCTGTTATTTAAATTGATTAAGAATGTACTCCTGCTTCCATAAGTTCTTTTGAAACATAGTTATGGATGAATTCTATTTCAATCTCTTTTGAATATTTTTTAGCATAATCAAATAGGTCATAGTAATATTGTTCTACTTTTTGTCCTCTTTTTTTAGCGTGAGAGTGGCAAAACTCCATACTGAGTTCAACTTTTTTTACCCCAATATTGTGAGCTGTGTCAAGCCACTTTTTAATTTCTTCGGCAGATGAATTGTAAGGCGCATAAATTATGTATTTAGAAATAACATTTTCTTTTATTTTTGCGGCTTTCAAATACTTTTTAATGTGATTAACAACCTGATTATATTTATCTCTTCTTTTTATCTTTTTATATACTTCTCTGGAGCCTGCAGCTACGCAAATCTGTAGATAGGCTTTTCCTGATTTTAAAGCTTTTTCTATGGTTTTAGAGTAAGTTATTCCTGAGCTTTGAATATAAATATTATTAGCTTGATTTTCTAAAAACAAGTCGATAAATTTAGGGAATTCTTTTAGGACTGTGACTTCTCCGCCCCCAAACCCTATCCAGATGTTGTCTTTACTAATCATATCCTTGGCATACATTTCTTTTAAAAGTTTTAGTACAACAGGATTTCCCCGTTCTACTTTGTCTGAAAATTTTCCTTTTGTGATATCAAGATTTGCACAGTAGATACAGCCGCAGTTGCAGTTATGCCAGTGAAAAATCTCAAAATAATCAATCTTTTCGCTTAGATGTTTCTTATCTTTTAAAAAGCTGCAACCAACACATTTTGGATAAACAATCCCTTTGGAAAAGTCATCTATATATTTTTGTCTTATTTTTTCTATCTCATCAGCGGTTATATAATCATTGTATTCCGAGATGATGGGTCCCATATTAATCTGATTACAAAATTTTATACAGTCTAAATGAAAATTTATTCCTGATTGTATAAATTGACAATATTTTGGTTGCATAGATTTGTCTCCATGAATATTTTTATAAAAATACTCCTCATTTACTTATTATACATAAATAAGGAGCATTTTACAAAAAAACTATATAAAATTACCTGAAATTATGAGCTTTGGAATAGTCATTCATCGCTTTTGTAACTTCTGTCGCATCCCAAAATTCATTTTTTCTGTTCAACTCAATTGTTGGGATAAAGAATGTTTTATCATCTTTAACATAAAGCCAATCTTTATATATGAAATTATTCTGATCAGTATCTTCAACTGGCGGCATAAGCATTTTTTCTACCTTCTTGTCGGGGGCAAAAAGTATAGATGTCGCAGTGTAAGAAAAATTCCAAATATATCTTCTTAGCTGAGGATTAAAGAATGATGAAATTTCAGCATCTCCTTTTTTAGGTTCATAAATAGCCGAAGGCGATGCTTGTAATTCTTTTTTCATATAATCAATATTTTTATTGAACCAGTAAGTATTGTTTATTTGCCATATTGTTTGCGCAATTGTGCATATAAGCGCAATAGTAAGCATATTTGTATAGAATGAATCCGGCATTTTTTTCTTAATCATGTCTGAAAATACAATAATTACAAATATTAAAGGAACAGCCCAACAAGGTATTGTCCTGAAATGACCTTCCCACATTGGACACAAGTAAAGGTTCAGGTTGGAAAACATATAGGTCAATATTGCGCCGAAAGTTAATATAATAATTGATTTACCAACATTTGTAAGCTCTTTTTTCTTAAATAGCATTATAAATAGAATAATAAGAGCAGTTACTGAAAGCACGGAATTTAAGGTTAGAATATTTTTCCAAAAATCAAATGCTTCACCGATAAATCTTGATGCTTCTGATTGGGTACTTGAATGTTTGACCATGAAGTTTATTATATAAATACTTGAGCTGATGCCGCCCAGACCTATTATATATTTGACCATTTTATTAAACGTTTTTTCTTCTTTAAAGGCATAATATAAGGAACCTAAGAATAAAATAATGCCTATAAACATTGTGTATTCCTGGCTTCCGAATAAAAATACCAAAAGAGGAGCTATCAAAAGCAGGTCTTTTTTAGTGTAATCTATTTTTCCTACAAGATAATTTAAAAGAACAAATTGCAGCATAACTGCATTTGGAATTTCAACTATGGAAAAGATTGTGAATGGCAACAATAAAGCACCATATGTCAAAACGCTTATAGCAAAAATATCGTATCTTTGTGTTCTTTTGCAAAGATGCCAATTCCACCATAATATTAATGGCGGAAACAAAAACAATGGCAAGGAAAATAATACCGATAACCAATATTTACTTTTAATCATTAATATGAAGTAACCTATAATCATTGGCAGTTGATTGAAAAAATTCATAAAAAACCTTGTATGTTCTGAATCGGAATACACATAAAACTGACCGCTGCTGAATTTATTCAATAGTGCAAGTATAAGCATTGCTCCATCCAAATATGCTGACCTTAAAAAAACTGTGGCATAAACTATATGGATTAAAGTTACTATTAATGCAAAAATAAGAATAAATTTATTCTTTTTTAAAATTTCTATTCCCATAACTACAACTATCCTCTTTTAATAAATACAAGTCTATTTTACATCAATTATCATCGATGGCAACAAATAATTTATATGCTATAATAAACAGTGGATACAGCTATTTATGGGACTTTACATGTTTATGCAAGATAAAAAAAAGAAAACAGATAAAAAACCTGAATTTAAAAGTACCAAAAATATGGGTATTGATATTGATAAAAATGAATATCATGAAATTGTTCTGTCCAATTCCAATAATCCTGAAAAGTCATATTATAAAAAAAATTATAATGACTGGTAGCTTGTAATCTGTTAAAATTTTTTAAATATTTTATTTTCTCTTAAACCTATAGCATAATATTTAATATATTAATGGCAGGCGGTTAAAATGTCTTGTTTAGAAGATTTAAAGGAAATACCTGTTGTCGGGGAATATGATGTATTGGTTGTTGGCGGCGGACCTGCAGGAGTAAGCGCTGCGGTATCTGCAGCAAAAACGGGTGTTAAAGTCGCTATAGTTGAAAGATACGGTTATTTAGGAGGACAGGCAACAGGCGGTCTGGTTATTTTGCTTGTAGGTTTAACTGATGGTAAAAACACAATTGTAAAAGGGTTTTGCGATGATGTGATTAAAAGACTCGGATCTTCTAATATGAAAAAAGATATTGGAGCTCATATCTTATTTGATCCTGAATCATTGAAATACATTTTTGATTGCATGATCTTAGAGAACGCTATTATGCCTTATTATCACAGTTTTGTATCAGGTATTATTGAAGACAGAGGAAGAGTTTTTGGAGCTGTTTTAAACGGTAAATCAGGCAAAAGAATTATAAAGGCAAAAACTTTTGTTGATGCTACAGGAGATGCGGATTTTGCAAAGTATATTAATATACCCTTTGAACAACAATCAAAGGAATTGTCTATGCCTGTGACTTTAGGCTTTAGAGCCGGTGGAATAAATATTTTAAAAATGTCTGGATTTATCAGCTCAAATTATAAAGATTACCTGTCATTGCTCCGGAACCTTGGAATAACAACAAAAATTGGCGGATGGATTCAGACGCTAAATCCTTGTGAGGTGTGGTTTAATATTGCAAATGTAGAAAATATTGATATTGTTGATTCTGATGATTTAACGAAAGCCGAAATAACTGCAAGAAGACAAATTCAAGGGATTATGGAAACGTTTAAAAAAAATATTCCGGGTTTTGAAGATGCTTATTTGATTGATACCGCATCTCAAATAGGCATTAGAGATTCAAGGAGGATAAAAGGTCTTTATAAATTTACAAAAGAAGATATCTTAACCGGCTTTGAAGATTCTATAGCTCTTGCACCTGATTATACAGGCTCAGGCAGGGGTTTTGTTGAGATTCCTTACGGCTGCTTGGTAAGCCCGGAGTCTGAGAATGTAATCTTTGCAGGAAGGTGCATAAGTGTTGAACATCAGCTTTTAGATATGTTCAGAGAAATTCCTTGTTGCATGGCAACAGGGCAAGCGGCAGGAGTTGCATCTGCGATAGCTGTTTTGAATTCAGCAAATTTTCATACTGTCGACATTTCTCTTATCCAAAATGTACTTTCAAAACAGGGTGCTATATTTACACAGGAGGACCTTTTAAAATTAAAGGGCTCCACCGACAGCCTTGTATAAGCCTATTTGGTCTATATAGCAGTTAGCTTTATTTGTTGCAACAAGTTTCTCCATAGTTAAAAGATTTTCTTTTCTCTGGATTAAGTCAAGGTTAGAAATTATACCCTGATTGTATTTAAGTTCTGAGTATCTGTAATCTGCTTTTTCCATATCTAATGTTTTAATATTGTTCTTATATTTTTCATTATCAAGTTTAAAAGAGCTTAAAGAGTCATTTACTTCTTGAATAGCGGTCAAGTTTGTTTTGTAGTAGCTTTGAAGCACTTGCTCGTATTTGTTTTTGCTTAATTTTAAATTAGCTATTCTCGCTCCTCCGGTGAATAGTGGAAGTATAGCCCCGCCACCTATTGATGCCAATGCATTAGACCAGTTAAAAGCGGAGCTGAGAGATGATGAATTAAATAATAACAGCCCCATTATGTTTATTGATGGCAAAAATTCTTTTTTTGCGATTCTGACGTCTATACCTGCTTTTTCAACCATTTTTTCGGCTTTAAGGTAGTCGGGTCTTTTAGTTATGATTTCGGAGTTTATTTCATTCGGAATATTTCCTTTAAATACAAGCTCATCAAAAGTTATTCTTTTAAATTCTTTTGTATTTTCAGGGCTTTCACCTGTGAGGACGGCGAGTTGATTTAGCATGATTGTTCTTGATTTTTGAAGGTCGAATAAATCTGACTTAGCCATTACATAGGCTTTTTCGGCTCTAACCATATCAGCTGTCGATGTTATTCCCTGATTATTTCTTTTTTTCATAAGCTCATAAATTTCTTTTCTTGAGCTTGTAATTTCTTCCTGGATTTGTATAAGCTTATCAAGTTTTACTATATTAAAATAAGCAGCGCCGACTTGAGAGGCAATTGTAATATATAGGCTTTTTTCATCCAGTTTTGAAGCTTCATAAGATTTTTTAGCCGATTTTGTCTTATCCCTGTTTTTAAGAAATATGTCCGCTTCATAATTCACAAGAAGAGGAAAGGCGATAGAGCCGTCCGTACTTGTAATACCGGGCATTTTATTCACTGCGGGGGCAATACCTCCGTATGCAACCGGAAATTCCTTTGAAAGTTGTACTTTTACTTTCTGGTTTGCTTCTTCCACTTTTAATGTGGCTATTTTTAAATCCTGATTTTCTTCTATAGCTTTTATTATATAACCTGTTAAATATTCATCTTCATAATTTTTCCACCAGTCAAGATTAATATAATCAAATCGGTATTCTGTTACCTGACTTTTGATAACTTTTTTATTTTCTTTGGCATGGCATATCACAGGGGATATATTCATACCTAAAATACCTACTATTAAAGCGGTTGATATCATTTTTTTACAGCTCATTTTTATATTCCTTAAACTCATATTTGCAATTTATAATAAGTATGGTATCATCATATTGTTGTAATTACAACATATTATAATCACAACATAATTTACAATAAAATTATATTAAGGAGCAAAAAGCTGGAAAGTCACGTTAAACATTACTCGGAGAGTACATTCTATGCAATAGAAAAAACAGCGATATACGGCAGGATAAAAGGTTCTCAAATTTTTAACAAATTTAACCTCGGTATAACACTGGAGCAGTATATAGCGCTTGATACAATTTATTGTAATCCCGATATTTGTCAGAGAGACTTGTCAAAACTTATACTGAAAGACCGTTCAAACACAGGTAGAATCCTTAATATACTTGAAGAAAACGGATTTGTAAAAAGAGAAGTCGAAACAAAAAAGAAAAGACTGGTTAAAAAAATATACATAACCGAAAAAGGTACAAAATTATTAGAAGATAATTATCAGAGAATTAAAGAAGAATTTTCATTTATTTTTGATGATGTAACGCCTGAAGAGTTCCAAAAACTGAGAGAACTTCTGGCGAAAGTAAGACATAGTTTAAGTAAATGCACGAATCTTCAGATATAGAAATAGAGGAAACTTAAAATGGAAGAAAAAGAAAGCCGAACAAAAAAAAGAAAACGCAGAAAAAAACGTGTGATTTTCATTTTGCCTTTGTTAATAACGGCAGTTGTTATAGGGTCAATTTATGCCATACATGAGTCAAAATTTCAATCAACCGATGATGCTTATGTAGAAACCCATTCAGTGCAAATAGCTCCTAAAGTGTCGGGGCATGTTGTAGATATGCTTGTTGAAGATAATCAATTTGTAAAAGAGGGGACTTTACTTGCAAAGATTGATTCTACGGATTACAAAGTTAAACTGTCAGAATCAGGGGCAAAATATGATGCTGCCCTATACAGGCAAAAAGCCGCAAAAGCTGCTTATGATGCTTCAACTTCAGAGATTGAACTAGCTAAGAAAAACCTTGCCAGATACACAGTTCTTTATAAAGACGGTGCTGTTTCAAAGCAGGAGTATGATAATGCAAAAACAACTTATGATAATGCCAACGCAAGATTGACAACGGCAAAAGAGAATTTGCTTTCTTCTCAAAGTAACAGAGTGGCTGATGCGGAGTTAAAACAGCTTGCAGCACAAAAACAACAGGCTTCTTTAAATTTAGGTTATACAAAAATATATGCTCCTCAATCAGGTTATGTTACAAATAAAACTATTGAAAAAGGCTCTTATGTGCAGGTTGGACAGCCACTATTTGTCATAGTTCCTGACAATGTATGGATAGTTGCTAACTTTAAGGAAAATCAGCTTACAAATATGAAAATTGGTCAGAACGTAGATATAGCAATAGATGCATACCCGGGGAAAGTTTTTAAAGGCAAAATTGACAGTATTCAAAAAAGTTCAGGTGCAAAGGCAAGTTTATTCCCTCCTGAAAATGCTGTCGGAAGTTTTGTAAAAATAGTTCAGAGGATTCCGGTTAAGATTGTATTTGCAGAACAAATAGACCATTCAAAATATAATATAATTCCCGGCATGTCAGTTATTCCTAAAGTAAGAGTGAAATAATGAGTAACGAAGTTCTGAATGAACAGTGGGAACTCCCTGAGAACCCGTGGCCGCCGACGCTTGCAGTAATGCTTGCTACATTTATCTTTGTACTCGATTCAACCATTGCGAACGTTGCCCTGCCTCATATGGCAGGAAGTTTTTCCGCAACAACAGATGAAGCCATGTGGATTTTAACAAGCTATATTATCTCAAGCGGTATAATTTTGCCTTCTGTGGGTTGGTTTAGCGGTGTTTTTGGCAGGAAGAAGTTTTTTATAACATGTGTTTTAATATTTACTTTTTCTTCTCTTTTATGCGGACTGGCAAATTCTTTAGATGAGATGATACTGGCAAGGATTCTTCAAGGACTGGGAGGCGGAGCCATTATTCCTATTGCCCAGGCCATTTTGCTCGAAAGTTTTCCCGTAGAGCAGAGAAGAAGATCCATGGCTATATTTGGTTTTGGCGTAATTTTAGCGCCCATAATCGGACCTTTATTAGGTGGATGGATTACCGACAATTATTCTTGGCAGTGGATTTTTTATATAAATGTGCCACTGGGAATACTTGCAGCTATTCTTTCTAATATGTTTTTGGAAGATCCTCCTTATGCAAGAAAAAAAGAAAATCCTAAAATAGATTATGTAGGATTTTCATTTTTGATTATATGGCTTGTAACACTTCAGGTTGTACTTGATAAGGGACAAAATGCCGATTGGTTCAATGCTCCATGGGTCTGCTGGACTTCAGCTGTATCTGTTATTTCCATGATTGCTTTTATTTGGTCTCAACTCAAGGAAAGAGAGTCTTTGATTGATTTGAGCGTATTCAAAAACAGAAATTTTGCCTGGGGAACGGGTTTACTTGTTATAGTAACAGGAATTTTGTATGCTTCACTAGTAATAATGCCGATATTTTTACAAAATCTCATAGGTTATACGGCATTTTTAAGTGGTTATGCCATCATGCCAAGAGGTATCGGGAGTATTACAGCAATTATAATTACAGGAGCATTTGCCCAGAAGGTTGACGATCGGGTTTTGATTTTGATAGGGCTTATTTTTATGGGCATTGCCAATTTTTTGTTTGGTCAGTGCAATCTCGAGATATCAATATATAACATAATTTTCCCGAATATGTTGTTTGGAATGGGAATGGGATTTACCATGATCTCAATAAGTTCTCTTTCTGCCAGTACATTGAAAAATAACCAGATGACAAACGCAACCGGTATTCAGAACTTATTTAAAAATATCGGCGGAGCTATAGGTACATCAATAGTTGCGACTCTTCTATCCAGATTTGCGCAGGCTCATCAGTACAATATGGTAGGGCATTTAAATCCTTTAAATCCTGTCTTTGCTTACAAATTACAGGCAGTGACGCATGCTCTTGCAAAATACACTGCTCTTCCTATTGCCCAGCATAAGGCAAGTTATTTTCTATATGGTAGTTTGCTGGAACAGGCAAATTTATGTGCGTTTATAGATTCCTTCAGGCTATTTGGCGTCATTAGTTTTGCTGTTATTCCGGTGGTATTATTTTTTAAAAGCACTAAAAAAGCCAAACAAACAGATGATATTTCTATGATGCATTAGTTTTTTAACCGATGTTTAAAATAAATTAAAATAAATTTTTTTTTAAAAATAGCGGTAGATACTATCATTCTCATGATTTCAAGTATTTTTTAAGAATATTAAAGAAAGATTATGTAAATATTTTATAAAACTGAAAATCCTCTTATACAACTGGAATCAAGTTGTCAAGCACTAAAATATTGTAAAATAATTGGCATGGTTACATTAAAAATTGCCCAAAGGGCAAGATTTGTTTTAATATAAAAAAAAGGGTAAATTCAAGGGGTTAAATAAATAGAAAATTAGATTTTATCCTGTAAAAAACCGATTAAACTGGTTAAAAAATAATTTATAATGTGAGAAGAGATAAGAACTTTTTTGGAGGGATTACTTTGTTAGAACACGGTTATATACAAATCTATACCGGAGATGGAAAAGGCAAAACAACTGCATCTTTAGGTTTGGCATTAAGAGCTTTAGGACATGGCTGGAATGTTCTGGTAATCCAATTTACCAAAGGTGATCATGGTACATGTTATGGAGAATTAGCTTCCGCATCCAAATTTTTACCAAATTTAGATGTTGTACAGTATGGAATGGACAGGGTTGTATATTCTCACAATGTTTGTCTTGAGGATTTTAAGGAAGCTAAAAAAGGTTGGGAATTTGCTAAAAATGCAATAAATAGCGGAAAATATCAGCTTGTAATCCTTGATGAAATAAACATTTGTACAGATATGGGAATGATAAAAGTTTCAGAAGTTAAAGATGTTTTGTTAAACAAGCCCGAGAGCTTGGAAATAGTGTTGACCGGAAGACGTGCACATCCTGAGCTTGTTGCAATGGCTCATCTTGTTACAGAGATGACTCCTATTAAACATTATTTTGATATGGGCGTTTTAGCAAGGCAAGGTATTGAATACTAATAATCTTAGAGTGAGAAGTGGGAATTTCTAAAGAAGCTAATTTTTTAGCTTCTTTATTTTTATGTGGCAAATTTTATATTTTTAAGTTTTATTTTTTATTATGATTAGACTTAAAATGCATCCTCCTATAAGTATTAATCCCAAAAAATCTCTCATAAAACCTTTAAACAAACTCAAAGATGTGTTACCGGATGTAAGTTATGATACATTTGTCAGCAGCATGAGTCATGTTAAAGATATTGAGCTCAGATGGCACAGGTTTGGAATTAAAGGAATAAAAAAGCCTGTAATGTTATTTAGACTTGATATTCCGGGTTTAAGCAATGAGATTTATTTAATGCTCTCTAAGTCGAATAAGCTTTTAGGCGAAATCGAGATGAAAGTGAGCAGAAATAATGTTTTTATTTTAAATCTGGAGGCTATGGAAAAACATAAAGGTATTGGAACTAATTTACTTCAGATTGCAGTTGAAAAAGCAATCAAAACGAGTGACAAAGAAGTTTTCTTAAATGCTCAAAAATTACATCTTATACAAAAATCGCCCGAAGGTTTTTATGGAAGGATGGGTTTTACAGAGACAGGGCATGAAGGTATTTTTGGAAAAGAGATGGCTTTACTGCCAATGCGTAACCAAAATTGGCTAAGAAGAATTCATGATAAACCGATTACAAATATCGGATTAAATATTGTTTCATAATAATATTTAATAATTTTCTTTATTTTACAAAATTTATAACAAAAAAAATTAAAAAAAGTTGAAATATTTTACAAATTGATGATTTTAACTAGTAATTTTTAAAAATTTACAAATATTTACATAGAAAAAATAAAAAAATGTAGCAATTTTATTTTTTATGTGTTTTCATAAAATGTGCATCTAAATATATATAGTTTATTATAAAGGAGTTTATCAAATGATTCAGCGAGTTAGCAGTGCATCATATTCTTCAAATGCTGACAAAAGTCAGCAAGTAAAGGTAGCGTTGCCAATAAAACAAAACAATAATGCAGTTCCAATAAAACCGCAAATTGATGGCGGCAAAATGGCTGTTGCTTTAAGAGCACAAGCTTTTATTCCTATGTCCAGAACAATTTCTTTCGGGGCATTATTTGATGATTTTGAAAATGCGGTAAAACAGATTAAAGTATGTAATAGTGAAGACGTTGGAAGCAGAATCGAAATCGGACCTATAATAAATTCTTCTTGCAAAGAACTTGTAAAATATGATGATGCAATAAAAACAACAAATGAAATCACTAAAGACAAAGAAAAAGGAACATTCACCGAAGCAAGAACACAGGTTAAAAAACAGGAAAATGGTGATGTATTGTTAGAAATGGCTGTGCGTCCCCCAAGACCTATTGGTACAAAACTGAAAAAAGGTGAGTATCCGGAAAATATCCAAGACATTCAATTTACAGTTGATACACATAAAGAATTTGCTGAAAAAGCGTATATAATGAATACAAAAGGCAAATTGACATCAGTTATTGAAGATGGGAATAACGTTATTTTAACAAATGCAGGTACGGTTGCCAAAAAAGGTTCTAATAAATTTGAATTTGATGCGCAGACAAAAGGCAGAGAATTTAAATCCTTCAGTCCTGTATTTCCTATTGTAACTCCTATCAAACCTGAACTTTCAGAAGGTACCGGCTCTGAAATTATAATAGGTATGGAACAAGGTCGCTTTTGCCCCGAAATAGTTGACAGTATAAGAAAATTTGAACGTAAGATTCAAAATGGAGAACTTGTATTACCTAAGTTTGTTGCTAAAGAAGGAGCAGAAAACGTTCAGGTTGCTATGCTTGCAGGTGGATTCGGCTCCAGAGCAGAATACACAAATGCATCATCCGACGGTATATTCCACGGTGTAGAGGGAGGCGCTCAATCAACAAAAGGCGTATTTAAAACATCTACAGGATTTACTCCTATGGAGACTACATTTATAAGTTTACACATGGCAGGTATTTTAGATTGTTCAAAAGAAAAATTTGGTATCGGCAAAAACGTAAGATTCTATTTGAACAAAGGTGCAAATGACGGTAACGGAACATTTACTATGGATCTTTACAAAAAGACAATTCAAGACCATCAGAAATTTGAGTTTATTTTCCCTAACGACTCAATTTCACGTATGCCGAATGCAATATCTGATGTGGTTTCAATAATGAATGAAGGCAATACGGCTATTGCTATGATAGCTAAGAAGGTTCCTTCAAAAGAAGCTGCAGGAACATACGGTATAATGAAACTTTCAGATAGTAATCAGATAGTAGAATTTGCTGAAAAACCAAAAGTTATTCCTGAAGGTTATGCCGATGAAGATAATAACTGTTTAACAAATACGTTCCAGTTTGCTGTAAGTAATGAAGCGTTTGATGTTCTTAATTTAATAGAACCTTATTTTAGTACTGCTTTAACAGGTAAAGAAAGACGTGACTGGTCTAAGCATTTAGTTCCTACAATTATGGCAATATCACAGTACGATTCTCCTCAGGAAATGAGAAAAAATCTAAGACAACTCTCAGGTCAGGCTAAAAATGATAAATATATTCCTTTCTTAGACAGTGTTCCTGATCAAATTCTGTTAAAAGCAAAAAATATGTTAAAGGGACAAAAAGTAGTTGCAGTTCCAACTAATGAATCATGGGCTGATGTAGGTCAACTTTCATCTTTATATGATGTAACTATTGATATTGCAAAAGGCAACTTCAAGCTCCTTGATTTTGAAAGAGCTAATGTTCTTAAATGTATTAACCCTCGTACAGGTTTAGTAACTATGAGCCCTGAACAAAAAGCTGAAATAGAAGATAAATATGATGTTTCAGGTGAAGTTATTGTTGTACCTAAAGCTCAAAAGGTTGATTCAAATACATTGAAAGAATTTTCAGACTATATTACGGTAAACGAACCTAAATAGAATAAATTATAATTATAAATCTGAATTAAAGAAGGTATCTATAGATACCTTCTTTAATTTTATTCAAAACGAGAGCGAACCCTTTTAAAGAAATCGATTGGATTTTCCCTTGTTATTCTGTGTACTTCACCCAACTTTTCTTCGAGATAGAATATTGTCCAGCGGATTAAACTGTCAAACCTTAAATCGAGAGGTCTTTTGCTTGTTGCTATTGGGACAGGCAATACGTTGTCTTTAAAAACACCTTTTTTAAAGATTCCTTTTTTATATAAAGGATCAGTTTCATCAGGATGGAATACCATTTCTATACCTTTATAGGGCCGGTATTTAAAGTCTTTTATTTCAACAACGTCACCCCTTGTCATTCTTTCTAAAAGCGGTGTATTCAAAAATTTTTTATAATCATCAAAAAGTTTTTTCAGGTTTTCACGAGGAATATCTTTTGATAATTTTTTATACACTGCATCATCAATTTTTAGATGAGCTTTAAATGATATTTTGTCCATATAGATATTAATAACGTAAATAAAAATAATTGTTAAGCTGTCAATAAATTTGAATTAAAGAGCGGTCAAATATGTTAGAATTTCTTTGTTAAAAAATGAGGAGAATATTGTGAAAAAAGTTTTTATTTCAATATTTTTACTTATAATATTTGCAGCCGCAGGGTTTGCTCAAACAGTGGTTTTTAACGTAAAAACTCACAAGTATCATAGTGTAAGCTGCAAATGGGCCAAAAAATGTACGGTAAATTGTATAAAAATAGAAAAACAACAGGCAAAATCAAAAGGTGGAATACCTTGTAAAGTTTGCGGCGGAGGTTGATTTTATGCCGCTTTAGAGGTTTCTTGAGGCGTTTTATTTTGTTGAGCCTTTTTTGCTTCAGCCTTTTGCTGCAAGTGGCTGGTTAATTTATTCGCAACAGGAGCTAAAAGAACCGGTCCAATAAATCTGTAGATTGTAGTAAACACAATTAGTGTTTTTAATTTGCCTATACCTCTGAGGCAAGAATCAAGTACCTCTGGCTTGAGAAGTTCTTTGTTTGCTGCTTTAAATGTAGTTCCAAAATTCTTCATAATTTTATTTATAAGAGCATCAACAGTAAATGCGCCAGCTGTACTGAAAGCTGTTACAAGCGTTTGATAAGCAGCTTCTGTTGTTTTTTGTTTTTTATCTACTTTTTTATTTCTAAAAGCGCTTAAAGTATAGAAGGTTGACATCCATATGCTTTCTGCTGATATAACAAGAGGGAAGAAAGTATCTTTGCTTCCAAGCCATTTTGTTAATTCGGAGAATTTATTCGTATCGGTTATTTTTCCGACAACATTTGCAATTCCGTCTGTAAGTTTATCATATCCTTTATAAAGTATGCCCCTTGCAGGGTTAATTACATTTTCACCGATTTCAGCAGTTATTTTCTTAGCTGCTTTTGAAGTATTTGATGCCACTTCATTTGATACTTTATTTAAGCCTTTGAATGAAGGAGTATTGTTTTTATCAACTTTTTCTTCAATTCCGTTGAAGTTTTTAAAGACTTTTGGTTTTTGTCCATTTTGACTTTTTAAGGCATGCATTTTAGGGTCTGCTTCTTGAGGTTTTTGGGCAGTTTTTCTTATGCCCAGAATTTTAAATAATGGCGGTATAATTGCAAATGCGAGTATCGCCCTTAAAGGCATAAATATAGGTTGGTGAAGTCTTTTAGCGAGTTCTTTGTAAGCATCTCCATTTCTTACAGATAGTTGATTTGCTGTTTTCTTAAGATATTTAGAAGGGTTATGCATTATTTTTTCAATGCCTTTGCCCAATGGTTCAGCCACCATTAGTGTGAATGCAAAACCTAAAAGACCGGTTGATATTGAATACATGGCTCTATATTTGTTTTTTGCTTTTTCGTCATCGTTTTTAGCAGGGGAGGACATGTGTATTATAGGTCTGAGCCCGCATGTTATTACAAGCGCATATAAGCCTTCTGCCATAAGCGTTTTTTTATCAAATAGCTGAAGCATATTTTTAACCCATTTTTTTTGCGCCAGTTGTTTTGCTAAAGCTCCTTTGCCTATCAATGTTTCCGACATCTTGGATTCCATTCTGGAATAAAAGCCTTTAAAGCTCAAATGACCGCCAGAGTTGTTTCTGGCGGTCATTTTTATTTTGTCGCTTGAATTTAGAGCAGGATTAGATTTCCTTTGCAGAGTCTTGTTTATCCGCCCTTCTTCATGGTTTAGATATCTCTTATAATCAAGTGTCTGGTTGTTTATTATATTCAATTTGATCGTTCCAAATGTCGATGTAACTATTTTAAATCACCTAATAAATCTTTTTGCTATTTTAACAGGTAATTTATACAAATCTTTACTTTTCGGCTTCTGGCTTATGTTTGCTGGGTTTATGCCGCAAATCCTATTTTATGTTTTTCATTAGCTCTGTTTGCTTGGTTAAATATATCTATTGCTTTGTCAAAATCTTCCTGAGCGATAGTAGCATTCAAAACGTCATCATCTTCAAATGTATTATTTTCAATTTTTTCATAGATTCCAAGACGCATAAATGCATTTGTTTTAGCTTCACTGATTATTTCAGGGATGTCTGAACCCGTTACTTTTAAGTCAAATAATTTTTTTGCAAATGCTTCTTTATCAAAATTTACATCTGTTTTTTTATTTTTCAGGTAAATATCTATAATTTTTTTGCAGCCCTGAAGATCGGGTTCTTTTACATTCACATGACGTCCGAATCTGCCTGAGCGGATGATAGCATTATCCAAAAGTGAAATCATATTTGTGGCGGCAACTACATAAATCTGTGAATTGCTTTTTTCAATGTCGCTCATAAGCCCCAAGAGCTGGTCTACGATTTTATCATCATGTCTTCCTACATCAGAATTTGACCTTTGTCTTGCCACACCTTCAAATTCATCAATAAAGATAATACAAGGCTGATTGGCTTCTGCTTCTTCAAAGACTTTTCTCCAGTTTTCTTCAGACTGCCCTACCCATTTAGATTGCATAGCAACCCCGTTTAGGTTAATAAAGTGGGCATTTGATTCATTTGCAAGAGCCTGAGCCAGGAGAGTTTTTCCTGTTCCCGGAGGTCCTTGAAGAATTATTCCATGACTTGTTCTTTCACCTTTTGTTAAAATCGGATGTTTAATCGGATATAGAATGTATCTTTTTAATTTTTGAATCGCATCTTCCTGACCGCCTACGTCTCTAAAGGTGATTTTTCCGGTATCTGCTATTTCGTCATCAGCTTGAACTATTCTTTCAATGAGGGATGTATTTAGTTTTAGGATTTGAGTGGTGTCGCCCCCTGCTATGTTATAAACAGAAATATTTTGCGTTTTGTTTAATGTTGTATTATCGCCATCTTGGGCTTCTCTATATTGAAAACTTTTGCCGTCTTGAATTATGGTATCATTTAGGTTTAAATATTTATTTTCACCTTGTTTAAGCTCACTTGATTCACCTTCTGACAGCAAAGTGATTGCTTTAGTGTTTAAATTAAGAACTGTCGGGATATCAAGAGAACTTTTGTAAATTGCAATTGCACCTTCTATTGATGGTTCTTTAATATAGAAGAACTTTTCAATCAAAGCAGGAAACTGGTTTAATGAATTCTTTAACAAGCTTTTGGCTTGTCCTAGGTTTTTTCCTATTACAATTACATCATTTGATTTCAATATAGGAATAGTTCTGGCTAGAGCAGATTCGAGTTCATTTCCGGTTGAGCTTGTTTTGCTTCCTTCTCCAAAAGAGATTCGGTTTTGGACGAGTATTCTATTATAATAACCATTCGGCATGTTCAAAGAATCAATTTTCGAATTCATAGACTTTTGTTTGTCCAAAGTCTTATTTTTCTTTGCATACGAATAATTTCCCTGCCCAAATAGCAGTGGCTGAATGGCAATACTCATCTTAACTTAACCTCCTCGGGGCTACCTTATACACACTTTTAGTTGATATTCATTCACAACTTAATCTTTATTGATAAAAGATAATTTCGGCTAGTTGTAAAATTGTAATGGTTTATACATTTATTTATTTGAATCATGTAAAAACATGATTGGAAAAGAATGTTATCATTGTAGCAATTTTAGAGGAATTGTCAATAAGTGTAAAATGTATACTTAATATTTCTTAATTCTTATATGCTTAAATGCTATTATAATGCCATTTATAAGAACAAGAATTTTTAATGATTTTTTATTTTTATTTTTTAAGTTTAAATTACATATATTATTTGTCAGAAAATTAAGAATTGTAAAAATGAATGTTTTAGATTTTTTTTAAATTTTTTTTATAATTTTTCAATAAAAAAGTTAAAATTAAATACTTTTTAATGACTTAAGAATACAAATTAAACTAAATTTATTAAAGTTTTTTATTAATAAAAAAACACATAAGCCATTGCTACTGACAAATCATTTTATTTTTAGACTTTTAAAAGTTGTGATTATGATAAACTATTTTTTTAAAGGAAATACAAGACACATATGATTACCCCAATAGTATTTAAACCGGAACAATCAAAACAAAAGAGAGAAAATAACCAACACAAAACAAATTTCACAGGATTTACGGATGCGCTTACAAGCGGTCTTCAGTGGTTCGATGCAAATCCAATGCTTAATGTTGCTCTTATTGATACCGTTTCAACAGATTTCCCCAGGACAATTGTGGATTTAAAAACCGGCATTCCTGCTGCATTAGAGACAGCAAGAAGGGAATTCTCAGGTTTAATAGTTAACTGTTTGATTCCGAGCTTCTTCGTGCTTGGGGTGGCAAAGCTTATTAACAAACCGTTTATGAGCGGTTTTGGAAACGGCAAGGTTAATCTGGCTAGCTCCTGGGCTGATGAATCTACTATAAAACAGCTTACATCAGTAATCAAAGATACCGCTTCTTCTAAAAACAGAGCAAAAGCCTATGCCACTAAAACATTAAAATCAATGGAAGGTTTTGATGGTAATGGATACGTTCCTTATAAAAAATCAGGTGGTAAAGGTCTTGATAAAGCAATTGATATAATAACAGATTTAATCAATAATCCTGATAAAAATCTAAAAGAGCCGCTTGAGCAGGCTCACAAACATATAGTAGAAAATACAAAAGCGTCTGAAGTTATAAGGTTTACTTTAGATGAGACAAAGTTGGCCGCAAAAGGCTTATCAGCTAAAGAAGTTAAAGCGGCAAAAGATGCTGCCAAAATTACTTCGAATCTCTCTGATTTCTTGAGAGATATGGTTGTTTGGGGAAGAAAGGCAATTAAAGATGATATCCCTGTAGACCAGCTTGATAATTTTGCTAAAAAAGCCGTAAAAATGGTTAATACAAAGAGTTTAATAGGTCTGGCTATTATTCTTCCTCTAGCGGCATCAGTACAAAAAATTAACAGAGCGATTACAAGAAGAAAATATAATAAAAAAGGTGCTCCAATTTACAAAGATTTTGAAAAAGGCAATACTTATAAAGAAATGACGCCTGCCGAAAAGAGCAAATTCTTTGTTCAGAAATGTTTTGCAGCATCAACAATGGTAGGTTTAGCTTTATTGTCTATGATGAAAAAGCCAAGTCTGCAAATGCTTCAGTTTAAAGGAATGTTCCCGACTCTAGATCAATGCAGATGGATTGCTACAACTACCTTTGCAAGTAGAATGTTCGCTTCAGAAGATCCGAATGAATTAAGAGAGTCTACAGTAAGGGATATAGCATCATTCTCAGGTTTGTATTTCTTGGGTGATTATGCTGCAAAAGGAGTTGCTACAGCAATTGAGAAGAGAAGACCTGATGTAAGTCTTATAAACAGACTTAAACCCGATGATAAGAATGCATTTTTCTTAAAAAGATTCTGGAACTGGGTTCAAAATTATAAACTGAAATCTTTTGATGAAGTAAAAGATTTAGCAACATCGGCAGGAAAAATGAATGCTAAAAATCTCCGTTCAATATGTCAGATTTCAAGCTTAGCTTTTTCAATAATTACATTAGGCATTTTGCTTCCTGCATATAATAGAAATGTTACTAATAAAAAAGTTCAAAAGCAAAAAGAAGCGGAAACTCAAAAAGCTAATGATGGTAACAAAGGCAAAGATAATGTTCCTTCTATATATAAAAAGGCTTTTTTTAATTAATAGCTTTATAAATTAAGAGTTAGAGAGAAGGCGCAACTTTAATAAGTTACGCCTTCATTTTTTATCGGTAATTGTATTACTATAGAGTTATATCAGCCATTTCTACAAGATTGTCTTTGACTTTTTGAATCCAGGATTTTGCCTGAGGTGAAGCTTTTGCCCAGTTAACAGCACATATTCCTCTTTGTACCCATACAAGCTCTTTAAAGAACTCATATTGAGAGTTAGCTGCTTTGAGTTTTGAATTCAAATAGGTTTCCTGAGCATCTATAACTTGTGCTATAGGAGCTTTGCCCTGAAGATACATGGCTTTTACGCTTTGGTAATTTTCCTGAGCCGTAAACATAGCTTTGTAGTTTTTCTCGATGCTGAAATATGCTGATAAAGCATGGTTTACAACACTTCTGATATGTTCTTCAAGAGATATTTCAACTTCATCCATGTGAGTTTGAAGTTCTGCTCTTTCTTTCTTAATTCTTGCTATTTCAGCAATTTTAGTACCGCCTTCAATCGGTTTCCACTGTGCAAATATACCTAATCTGCCGTTGGTAGGAGTTGCTGGAGGTAAAGTAAATAAGGTGCCGGGAGCATACCTTAAATCTTGAACAGGCAGTGTAGCTGGTCCGGTGAATTCTCTTCCAAACAGTGATGTATAATCAAGTGACAATTTTGCATCAGGTAATATGAATTTTTGATAATACATTTTAGATTCGTAGTCTTTAATTTTGATTGCTGCTTTGAGTTTAGCGAGTTCAGGTGCAACTTCTATAGCTTCATCAACGAGCATTTTTGTAAATTTCTCAAGAGCATCCGGGGTTCTTACGTAGTTTATTACGTGTAGATCACTTGTATAAAACGCTGGGTCAGTTGCTTTGAGTTCTGCAAGCTCATAAACTTCGTTTTGAGGTTTGTTCAAAAGTTTATTTATTGCAATTTTTACGTTTTTCAAATCAGCTTCCATATCTAAAAGTTGTTGTTGATTTATGTTCAACTGGCTTGCCCATCTTAAAGTTTCTTCAGGACCACAATAGCCCATTCTTTCTCTTACTCTTGCAATCGCAAGGTTTTCTCTTGATTCTTTGACATAATCTTTTTGAACTTTTATGGTATTTTCAAGAATGAGAGTTTGTATATATAAAAGAGCAATATCGATTCCCATGTTTTGCTCTGTCATAAACTGTTCTGACTGCTGGAAATTTACCATTTTATTTTTAATAAGTATATTTGTAACTAATGCAGGAGAATAAATTACCTGTTCAAGTCCCATTTGGAATATGCCTGTTTTTTCGGGAACAGATATTTTCGCAGAATCTGCAAAGTCTTCATTGTATCTTTGATATCCAAGCGTTATACCGAATGAAGGTAAATATTTTAAAGAAGCACTCATAGCTGATTTTCTTGCTGCTTCAACAAGCAATTTCTTTCTTTGAATATCCAAGTTTTGATTATCTAACGAATCGAAAACCGCTCCTAAATTATAGGTGGGTATTTGCTTGGATGATATTATTTCCGCATTGTTTAAAAGTCTTAAATGGGGAACATAGCCTATTTTATCAGCTGTGTCTGTATTTATAAATAAAATCTCATCTTCATAGAATTGAACTTTTTCATTTTTGTATCTTTCGCCTTTTAAAACACCCTGAATGTTGAATGATGTAGCTTCTGCAAGTTTTCTGTCAAGGTCATATGCGCCTGAACCTATTAAACATCCGATTTCAACATCTTCTTTTCCTGTTGTTGAGAATGTTCTTATTTTTTTGTCATTCAGACTGGCAAAAAGTTCTTTTCTCTTCTCAACAGATAAATTGTATAAAGGTGTGACAAAAACAGCATCAACATCAGATGGGATTTTGTCAAGGACCTTATTTACGTCCCCGTTTACTGATATTGTTGTGAAATTAATATTTTTGCCTGCAAATTTAGGTTCAAGGAATTTATTCCAGTCTTTTTGAGTTTTGTAATAATTTTCATTTATCAAAATAGCGACTTTATTGAAATTAGTTATTCTTTTAAATAAATCGACTTTTTGCACAGCCTGTTGAACAGGGTTAAAGAACCCCTCACCAAAGTCTCTTAAACCGTACTGGTCAATGGTTATAACAAATTTTGGCTTATCTTTCATAGACGAAAAATACTGCGTAGATAAATAACCTAAAGAAATAACAACCACAGCATTAGAATTTAAGGACTGGTTGCTTACTTTTTTGATTCCGGCTTCGCTCCAATCCCCCACATAAACGAGATTCTCCGGGAAAACCGCATTGTAGTCATTCGCAACTGATTTTGAAATACTTTTTTGAAACTGTTTTAAAACCTTTGCATTATGATCTGAAGGACCATCAAAAACAAAGGCAAAACTAATATTATGTTTTTTTTCTGCGGATACAGGAGGTTTAACCTGACTCATTGAAGCTTGAATTGCATACGCCCCGCCGCTGTACGTGTACAAAAGCATGATACTTAGTATCGTCGTGAATAGTTTTTTCATCTCTTCTTACTCCCTATATATAAACACACGATCTCTCTATGATTTAATATTATCTAAGAATATATTGGTTTGGCAATAGGATTTTCGTTATTTCTTACAATTCGAATTAAAATTTTAATTAAGAGCTTATATTTATTGGTGATTAGACCCAAAATATGCCGTACAATTTCTTAACAATTTAGGTAGTTATTGCCTAAAACTAGCAAAAAAAGTTAGGTTTTGGTTTTAAACCATTAGGTTAATTGTGGAATTTTCGAAATAACGATATAATTAACTAAAACTAAGGAGAGAAGTAAAGTGGTTGATAATCGTTCAGCAGGTGTTTTCGGCATCGGTGGTTCGCTCAACTTTAAGAGTGGCGATATCTCTGGTACTGCTGCAAAAACATCAGACGATAAAATGGGGCAGGGAACAGAATATTTTGCCACAGAACAAGGGGATTCGGGCGAAGACTTTAGGCAGCTTCCTTATGTGGACAGGAGTGCACAGCTCAGCGCAACTCTCAATTCATTGGCTCTTATGAATGTGGCAGGGGTGTTAAAAAACAATAAAAGATCTAAATCTCTTGATAAAGACCTTGATAAAGACCTTGATAAAGACCATAAAATTAAAGAGGAACAAGAGCATGAAGAAGACTCTTCCGAGCGGGAATCAGAAGACGAATTAAACTAGTTCTCTTATCCAACAAAATTGTCAAATTTGAATAAATAAAGTACAATTAACTTATTAGTTTAGACGAGTAGGTTAGGAGTCGGAAATGAAGAACTATTTATTCAAAGGATTCGTTTTAGCCGTTTTAATGCTATTACCATTTTCAAAAGCTTTGGCAATAGAGTATTCTGATTTAAATTCTTCCCATTGGGCTTATGAGCAGATTATGCATCTCACTGACGAAGGAGTTCTTGTCGGCTATCCGGATGGTAGTTTCCATCCTGACGAAAATGTGACAAGGGCAGAATTTGCAACAATGGTTATTAAAGCCGTTAGTCAGCAAAACGCTGAAATCAAGGAAACTATTAACTTTGAAGATATTACACCGGATTTTTGGGCATGGGATATGATTCAAAGAGCAGTCACATTTGATATAGTTAAAAAATCTAAAGATAACCGTTTTTATCCTCAAGATTCTGTAACAAGAGGGCATGCAATAGAATTTGTTATTAACTCCCTTTCAACAGATGATATTACAGAGAAACAGGCTAGGGAAGCTTTAAAAAAATATACCGATTATAAAAATGTTGAAGAGTGGATCCGTATAAAAGCGGGCAAAGCAGAAGTTTTAAATATAGTTGTTAAAGTTCCAGGTAAAGAAAATGTTATAGAAACCCAAAGACCTGCAACTAGAGCGGAATTGGCTGTATTCTTGGTTAAACTCGAAGAACAGGTTAAAATTAACGCAAATAAAAAACTTAAAGAAGCTATGAAGCCAAAAACATCAGAAGGAATTGTAATTAATGAAGCTACTGTCGAGGATAATATTGCTACAATCCCTGCAGGAACTGTGATTCCTGTCGTGATGTGCGATTCTTTATCTTCTCAAAAAAGTAAACTTGGAAGTGTCTTTGTTTCAAAAGCTCCCAAAAATTTTGTTACAAAAGAAAAATATCTTTTAATAGTCGAAAACAGTCCTATATATGGACAAGTACTTGATGTTAAAATTGGAAGATATTTTGTAAAAAATGGTATTTTGGTGCTTGAAACAAAATCGATTAAAATGTCAGAACAACAGGTTGCAAAATTTTCTGCTCTTGCAAAAACGGATTTAGTTGTAAAAGGATTCTGGCAAAAATTATTCAGAGCAATCTTCAAAGGAGCTAAAATAAACATTGAAAAAGGTCAAGTAGTTGATATTCAGCTTTTACAGCCGGTTAAAATTAACTTGATAAACGGATTAATAGTACAATAGTAAAAGACTTATATTGAATAAAAAACCGGTATTAAATTAATATCGGTTTTTTATTATATTATTGAAAGTTATCTTTTAATCCCTATTTCTTCAAGAGTTTTTAAAAAGTGTTCTGCCGCTGATTTCTGGATTTCGGGAGGAACCACTCTTAAAAGTTCAATTGTTTTAGAGATAACAGGATCTTTGTCATACCATCTGTTGGCATTTAAAGGTCTTACCATCTCATAAAATCTGTCAATGGTTTCTTTAGAAACTTTTTCTTCAATTTTAGCCAAAAAGACTTGAGCCTGTTCTTTTAGTTCTTCCTGATAATTTTTTAGTATGTCTATAACTTCCATAAGGACAGGGTCATGGTCGTACCATCTTTTATATTTGCGATTCATTCAAGCTTCCTTTAAAGTTATCACTTTGCAGATTTGATGAACTGTCATTATATCTTGTAATATCGGCTCCGAGCGCAATTAATTTAGCCTCAAGGAGTTCATATCCTCTATCTATATGGTGTAAATTTTCAATATTACTATAGCCTTCAGCCATTAATCCTGCAATAACCAGGGAAGCTCCCGCTCTTAAATCACTTGCTTTCAGGTTAGCCGCAGTAAGTTTTTTAACACCCTTGACGAGTGCATGGTTTCTTTCCTGATGAATATCAGCGCCCATTTTTCTTAACTCGGGAACCTGCATAAATCTATTTTCATAAAGGCTTTCTGTAATAATACTTACGCCTTCAGCGGTTGAGAGCATTGCCATTGCCAATGACTGTAAATCAGTCGGAAAGCCCGGATATGGCTGCGTTACAATATTAACAGCATTAAGCCTTTGTTTAGAGCTGACTTCAAAGGCATTAGGCTCTATTAATTTTATATTGGCTCCCATTTTAATCAGTTTTGATGTAAAGAAAGTCAGATGGTTAGGATATACATTTTTTATAATACCTTTCCCTCTTGTGGCAATGATTGCTGCCATATAGGTCCCGGCTTCTATTCTGTCAGGAATAGTTGTATATTCTATTGGATGCAAATCTTCTATTTTAACACCGTTTATAACAATTTCCGAGGTACCTGCTCCTGAAACATCTGCTCCCATTGTGTTTAAAAAGTTAGCAAGGTCAATTATTTCCGGTTCTTGAGCAGCGTTTTGTATTCTGGTTGAACCGTTTGCCAGAATTGCAGCCAGCATAAGGTTTTCTGTAGCTCCTACAGAAGGAATATCAAGATAAATATCTGCCCCTGTAAGTTTTGAAGCTTTTGCAATTACATATCCGTTTTCAATTTTTATATTTGCGCCTAGGCTCTCAAGTCCTTTTATATGGAAGTCTACTCTTCTTTCACCGATTGCACATCCGCCAGGAAGTGCTACTATGGCTTCTTTGCATCTTGAGACCAAAGCTCCTAAGACAACAAATGAAGCTCTCATTTGGCTTACAAGTTCATATTTTGCGGTTATGTTTGTAATATTTGTAGCATCAATTGTTACCGATTTAGCTTCTTTATCATAGCTGGTTTTTGCTCCAAGTTCATCTAATACATTAAGCATTATGTTAACGTCAGTGAGTTCAGGAACGTTATATATTTTACTTTCGCCTTTTACAAGGATTGATGCAGCCATAAGTTTTAATACGGCGTTTTTTGCACCGCTTACTGAAACGACTCCCTTTAATGGTTTACCACCTTTTATTTTAAGCTTTTCGGCCAATTTGCCTCCAAAGATATCATCTGAATCTGTATTCTACTTACATAATAATATAACCAAGATTAATATACGTAAATAGATTAATTAATGTAAACTATTTTTGCGTTTGGAATGCAGTTCTTGAATCTATTATATCTTTTTACACAAAGAAAGTACATTGAATAAAAAGGCAGAAATTCTAAAGGTCTTCATATACATAATTATGTAATTTAAGGTCAGGATTTTGTTTGATTTTTAATTTTATTTCTTTAATATTAACACTTTTTTTAAACAGTTTTGAGGATACTGTTTCTTTAAAATTCTTTTTAACCGGTATAAGTTCCGGAACAATTTGCTGTTCTATAAGGGGGGTTACGGATTTTGAGAGTTGTTCCGAGTAGTCTTTTATTTTTGTCATTTGTGTGTATACAGGTGAAAAATTTTGGTTCATAAGGTCAAATTCTTTACTGGGGATGTCTTTTTGGTAATTTTTTTGGAATATAATAAATTCATTTTTTGGGTCAAGGAGTGTAATTCTTGTTATTATTTTATAGCTTGGATTTACGACATCTTCACCGGGAACATTTAATTTATTCCAAATGGTTTCTTTTAAAAAGCTGCTTTGTATATCCATTCCGCTGGTAACAAGCAGAATATAATTTACATCAAGTTTTTCAGATACTTTTCTGAGCGCTTCATAATTAATGTTATATGTATACTTATATTCGTTAATAAGCTTGATTCCCTGAGGAAGCACATTATTCTGCTTAAGCTTTTCCACGGAGTTAACAGTGGGGATTGCTGTTATTCTGTTATTTAAATTAACTCTGTTTACGATATCCTGAGCTATTAAGTCAGAAGTGGCCGGATATAGGTAATAAGTTAAGTCAGGCGACGTGAGGTTATCATTAATTACCGCTAAAGTTTCTTTAGCAAAGGATTTTGAGGGTAGTATAAATACTAAAAAGACAAATATAATTATTATCTTAAAAAAAACTTTCATTGCTTAATTATCTTTTATTCAATTTGTCTTTTTATCCTATAAATAATGGATTTTTCTAATATTAAAAGGATAAAAATAAATTCAGACCGATAAATAAGAGGACAGACTAGTAGGTTTATAATGATGAAGACACAAGAGGAATTGCTTGAGCTTGCAAAGCAAGCTTCCAAGAACGCTTATGCACCTTATTCAAAATTCAATGTAGGTGCGTGCATATTGTATGAGAGCGGAAATTATTACACAGGTTGTAATGTCGAAAATGCAAGCTATGGCTTGGCCCTTTGTGCTGAAAGGAATGCAATCTCAAATGCGATTGCGGCAGGGGAAAATTCTAAACCGTCTATGATAGCAGTATATTCTCCACAAAGAAAATTATGTTATCCATGCGGAGCTTGCAGGCAGTGGCTATGGGAGTTTGAAAATGACCAGCATACTAAGATTATATTGGAAAATGAGGATTCAAAACCGATTTCTTATTGTATAAATGAGCTTTTACCTTATAACTTTAAATTGTAAAATAGATTATAAGCACTATTCAATGCTGACTTAAATAATGATATAATTATAAAGAGAAGTTAGAGAGGTTTTGCTTGATAGATACCGAAATTAATTTTCAGCAAATAAAGGACTGGCTGCATAAATACAAGGCGACATCGGACGAAAAGGCTAAAAAACAGCTTCAAAACCTGATAGCTTTGGCATGCATGCCATTGGTGAAAAGAATAGCAAGAAACCTGGCAAGAAGAAGCACTGACCCGATTGAAGATATTGTACAGGTTGGAAGTGTCGGTTTAATTAAAGCAATTAACTTTTATAACCCTGATATTAGTGAGAATTTTAAAACTTATGCCACTTATCTTATAACAGGTGAAATAAGGCATTATTTAAGGGATAAGGCTTCAATGATAAAAGCCCCCAGGGAAATTCACGAGCTTGCTTACAGGGTAAATCAGATGATTGAAAAATTAAAAGAGCTCTCGGGAGATATCCCTTCTGAGCTTGAGATTGCAACAGAACTTGAGACTCCGGTGTCGAAGATAAAAGAGGTTATAGATATAGAAAGAAGAAAGCAGACGCTTTCTCTTGATCAGGTTATTTCTTATGGAGATGATGATTCCCAGACTCTTTCAGATAGAATTGCGGATGAGACGTATAAAAGTCTGATATCCTTTCAGGAAGATAAAATACTTATCCAAGATGCTATTCAAAACCTTGATGGAAAGTTGCAGGAAGTTATAAGGCTTAATTTCTTTGAAGATTTAAGCCAGACCCAGATAGCAACAAAATTGGGGATTTCACAGATGCAGGTTTCAAGAAAAATAAGGAAAGCTCTTGCTGTCCTGTTTGAGGTAATAACTGAGAAAGAAGAGAATAAAACGGTTTGATGATTGCTTGGTTTTTATATTTATTTTTTGTATTTTTAATTGGTTTATGCGTGGGAAGTTTTTTAAATGTTGTTATCTTGCGATCTTTTACGGGAGAATCAATAATTCTGCCTCCTTCAAAATGCCCTGAGTGCCATGAAAAAATAAAGTGGTATGATAATATTCCCGTTTTGTCTTATTTCCTTTTAAAAGGCAAATGCAGGTTTTGTTCAAAAAAGATTAGCATCCAATATCCTATTGTGGAATTTATAACAGGTGTTGTATTTTTATTCGTGGCGACCCATTACTTTACCTTGCCGTATGGGATTTCTCTTATGGGCGTATTTCTTTTGATTTTGGCTTGTCTGGCGATTGTAATAACAGTTACGGATATAAAAGAGCAGGTTGTTTTTGACAGACATACGGTTTCTTTCATTGTAATTGCAATTATTTTTAATTTTTTTAATGGAAACATTATAAATTCGTTAACAGGCATGGTCTTTTCGGCTTTGATTATGGAAGTTTTGGCCTGGAGCTGTTATATTTTTATAAAAAAAAGGTCATTCGGGCTTGGTGATACTTTTATAGCAGCAGGAATCGGCGCACTTGTCGGGATAAAATATTTTGTTGTTGTTTTAATATTGGGTATTATCCTTCAAGTTTTTTTGATTTTACCTATGTTTATACACAAGCTTATTAAGGCTAAAGAATATAAATTAATGGCTTTATTTTTATCATTTGTTACGATTGTTCTATTAGATAAAATTGTTGAATATTCTGAGATCTCAAACCCCTGGAGTGATTTATTTTTTGCGGTTATTATTTGTATAATAGGCATTTATTTGTGCATAAATTTAATAAAAACAGCAAAGCTGAAAAATGAATATACTTATATCCCTTTTGGTCCCAGTATGCTAATTTCACTTTTTATAGTTGTATTTTGGGGTGAGGTTATCCTAAGCAGAATTAATTTCTTAAAAATATTTATATAAAATTTTAAAACATATATTGTTATTTTAAAAGTTTTATGTATAATTATAAGTAAGATAGCAGTTAATTATAGTATTATGCTGCTCAGCATTGAGCTCTAGGATGTAATATGTGTGCTTAAAACCAGTGCATATATATCGAAAGAATTTATGGGTGTTTGCAGTTTTAATTACAAATATTTAAAAGAGAATGCCAAGCCCGGTAGCTGGCGAAGAGGATATGAAACTCATCAAAAATCACTGGTGCAGGATATTGCGCTGGAAAAAACCGGCGTTAAAGCTAAAGTCAAAGGGAATTTTAAGTCTTTTTATGAGACAGAACTTAAATTTAAAAAGAATGAAATAGAGCCTTCTTGCACCTGTCCATTAAAAGAGAAATGGTGTAAGCATGCGATTGCGCTTGGATTAAAAGTAATTGAAAATCATACTTACGATGAGTTTGCAGCGAAAAAATATAAGGCGGAGCCTGATTATTCGGATGAAAACACTCCGGACTGTGAGAATCCTAAGGGTAATTATATATTTCATTTCAATCCCAAGCGAAGGCAAAATTTCTTTTCAATTCTTGTGATGGATCGCTCGACGGGCAAAGTTATAAGAGATATTGAGGCAATTCTGAAATTAATTATTGCGGCACAAAAATCCGATCCTTCATTTGAACTTAATGCATCCCAAAAAGTTGAACTTGCTATTTTTCAAATGCTTTTAAAGAACTCACGTCTGGATAAAAAAGCAGGCTGGTATGACGTTCCGATTGCTAAATTCGACGGTTTTTTCCAGCTTCTATCCAAGGCAGAAGAAGTAATTGACGGAAAAACAAAGAAAAGAATTGTTTTTAAAGATCAAGAATGGAGATTGACTTTATCGGTTAATTTCTCTATGGTTGGAAATGTTTTGTTATCTTTATATTGGAAAAGACCTGACAAAGATGATCTTTTACCTTTTGAAGAGGTGAGATATTTTTCGAGACAGCTCAAATGGGGAAGGTATAAAAATATAATATTCCCTACAAATATTTCGGTGTCTTCTTTGCCTCAAAATCTTGTAAAATCGACATTTACAGATGTAAAAGATGCCGATGGCGCAAAATTTATTTATGAGGAGCTTCCAAAACTTAGGCAAATTATGGACTGTGAAGTTACAGAAGCTATTGAGAAACTCTCCTTAGAACAAAAACCTCCTATTAAAGTAGTTACAATGGGATTAGATTATGACGGTTCGCTAAAAGCTTCTCTGGAATTCGATTATGACGGAACTAGAGTTGCTTATTCAAAAGCGAGCGAAAAAACCCCTTATGTTACTATTAAAAAGCCGAAAGAGGATCTTTTATACTGGGTAAAAAGAAATATCAGACACGAAGAGGCTGCATATCAAATGCTTTTAAGCTGTAAATTTGCACCAATGCAGACTAATAACCTTGCTTTAGAAAAAGAAAACGCAATTGATTTTTATAATTATTATCTAAAACAGGCAGGGGAAGGCTGGATTTTCGAAGAAAAAGATGATATGTCATTTTTTAAACTGACTCCTGAACCCTTTGTTCTTACTGCAGATATTGATTTTGCTTCAAACAGCACAGACAGCTTTGAGGTGGAATTGTATGGGACAGTCGGCGAAGAAATAATACACTTTGATGAATTTTACAGCATAATTAATGAAGGTAATAAATACATAAGAATCAAAAATGAAGGTTTTGCGGAGATTCCGGCCATTGATATTTACGCACTTTTGAAATCATTTAATACATTTGACGTTTATAAGAATGATGAAAACAAATATATTGTAAAAACATATCGTGCGGGTGTTATTTCAGAAATGCAGAATATCGGCATGAATCTCAATATGAGCCGTAAATTTTCTAAATTTTGGAAACAGATTTCAACTTTTTCAACTATGGATAATGTTGCATTGCCAAAAGGTGTTAATGCAGATTTCAGAGAATATCAGGTCAAAGGTTTTAGCTGGTTGTGGTTTTTATACCAATACGGTTTAAACGGAATCTTGGCTGATGACATGGGGCTGGGTAAAACGCTTCAGGCATTGGCTTTAATCCAAAAAGCCAAAGAAAAGAACAAGCAGGCACCAAATCTTGTTATTTGTCCTACATCCGTTGTTTTTAACTGGGAGGCCGAAATACAGAAATTTGCTCCGGGGCTAAAATGCTTAAAGCTTTCAGGTATAGAAAGAAAAGAACTTTTTAAAGAAATTAAAAATTACGACGTAGTAATAACAAGCTATGCATTGATAAGACGAGACATAGAAAAGCTTAAGAAATACAACTTCAGATATGTTATTCTTGATGAATCTCAGAATATTAAAAATGCAGAATCCATTACTGCACAGAGTGTAAAACAGTTAAATTGCGCTCACAAACTGGCATTATCCGGTACTCCGATTGAAAACAGGCTGGAAGAATTATGGTCTGTATTTGATTTCTTGATGCCGGGATTCCTATTCAGCCAGTCCGAGTTCAATTACCGTTACGTAACTCCGATTGTCGAAAGGGAAGAAAAAGTTGTAGAAAAGCGTCTTAAATCTCAGATTTATCCGTTTATATTAAGACGTATGAAAAGAGATGTTGCAAAAGATCTTCCTGATAAAGTTGAAAATATTGCATACTGTGAGCTTACACCTGAGCAAAAAGATTTTTACCTTGATGTTCTTGACAGTACAAAAGAAGAATTATTTAAATCTATCGAGCAAAATGGACTTGAAAAAAGCAGATTATCGATATTCTCGGCTCTTCTCAGATTGCGTCAGATATGTTGCCACCCAAGGCTTTATGACAAGGACAATGTCAGAGGAATTAATGATTCAGGTAAATTTGAACATCTTAAAGAAATGCTGGAAGAGATTATCTCTGAAAATCACAGGGTTCTTTTGTTCAGCCAGTTTGTTGATATGCTTGACCTCATAAAAGAATGGCTTATTAAATCCGGAATCAAGTATGAATACTTAACCGGAAGCACCAAAAACAGGCAGGAAGTTGTTGAAAGGTTCAATAATAATGACAATATTCCTATTTTCTTGATTAGTTTGAAAGCAGGCGGTACCGGATTGAACCTGACAGGTGCTGATTATGTAATCCATTATGATCCTTGGTGGAATCCTGCCGTTGAAGATCAGGCTACCGATAGGGCTTACCGTATCGGACAAACCAAAAAAGTATTTGTTTATCGCTTGATTACAAAAGGTACCGTTGAAGAGAAAATTCAAAAACTCAAACAGAGAAAACGTAACCTTGTCGATTCTGTAATTTCTGTTGATAGAAATATTGGTAAAACACTTACATACGAAGATTTACAAGATATTTTCTCTATTGATTAAAATTAAAAGATAAATAAGTTAAAAAAACCCGCTGATAAAAGCGGGTTCTTTAATTTTTTATTATTCTTTTTCCTGAAGTTTTAACCTTACTTTAGTTTCGATTTCTTCAAGAATTTTTGGGTTAGAATCGAGGAACTCTTTTGATTTATCTCTTCCCTGACCGAGTTTTTCCTCATTGTAGCTAAACCATGCTCCTGCTTTTTTGACTATATCAAGGTTTACCGCAACATCAAGAATACTTCCTAATTTGCAGATACCCTTTCCGTAAATAATATCAAATTCAGCCATTCTAAAAGGTGGTGCTACTTTATTTTTAGCTATTTTGACCCTTACTCTGTTACCGACATCCTGATCATCTTTTTTTAGAGTATCAATTCTTCTTATATCCAATCTTACGCTGGCGTAGTATTTTAAAGCATTACCCCCCGTTGTTGTTTCGGGATTTCCATACATAACGCCGATTTTTTGCCTTAACTGGTTTATAAATATAACTGTTGTGTTAGTTTTTCCTACAATCCCAGTTAATTTTCTCAATGCTTTTGACATCAATCTTGCCTGAAGACCCATTTGTTTGTCTTCCATTGCACCTTCAATCTCATCTTTTGGAACAAGAGCAGCAACAGAGTCTATAACGACAATATCAACTGCTGATGAGCGTACAAGCTCTTCTGCAATTTCAAGAGCCTGCTCACCTGTATCAGGTTGTGAGATTAAAAGTTCATCTACATTAACTCCAAGATTTCTTGCATATTCAGGATCAAGAGCATGCTCTGCATCAATAAATGCCGCAATGCCGCCTTTTTTCTGGCATTCTGCCACGACGTGCTGCGCTAATGTAGTTTTACCGCTGCTCTCAGGACCATAAATTTCAATAACTCTTCCTCTCGGTATACCACCTATTCCAAGTGCTATATCAAGTGACAAAGCTCCTGTAGGTATTACTTCAACTGAAACTGCGGGTTTATCTCCAAGTTTCATAATTGAACCTTTCCCGAAGTCCTTTTCAATTTTTTCTATAGCCAATTTAAGCGCTTTATTTTTTTCTTCGCTAACATTTGCTGTTTCTTTTTCTTTAACTGCTGTACTCATTTTTTTCCCCTTGTCTAAGTCATAAATAAATTATACTATCAGCTTAGTAAATGTAAAACCTTGTTATATTTTGTAATGAAGCCGTTTTAGGATTAATCATAGATTGAAAAAATACGATTTACCATTTTTTAAACACAAAAAATACCGCAATGCTTATGAAGGCAAAACCGACTAAATAATTCCATTTTAAGCCTTCTTTAAGATAAAAAATCGAAAACACACAAAATACAATAAGGGTTATGACTTCCTGCATTGTTTTAAGCTGGGCGGTGTCATAATACTGGTGACCTATCCTGTTTGCCGGCACTTGAAAACAATATTCAAAAAATGCTATAAGCCAGCTTATTATAATAACAGTCCACAATAGTGAATGCTTATATTTTAAGTGGCCATACCAGGCAAAAGTCATAAATACATTTGATATCAAAAGTAGTATTATCGGTGTAAGGCTTCTCAACATTTCTCTAATTCTTTCAGCAAAATAAATAATATCATAAAGGTATTAATATATTGACTTAAAAAAAAGAAAAATCACATTGTTTAAGATAAAACATGTGATTATACAAAAAAATTGTTTATTTATTAATTTTTTGTTACTGAAAGACCCATTGATTGCCAAAGCTTTCTGCCCCAAGAAAGAACACTTGTTACTTCCGTATCTAAAGAAGGGGCATATCTTGGGTCTTTGGCGGATCTTAATGCCCAACTTACAACATCATAAGCCGAGTACCTGCTTGCGAACTCACCAAAACTTTTGCTGGGAAGTAAAAGCTCCATTACAGTGAGTACTCCAGCTTTTGCTGCTACTTGATTTTCCTGATTTTGAATACGAATTGCAGTTTTGTATACCCCGTCTTTTGCGTTCTCTATTGCTTTTGAAAAATTTAATCTTCCGAAAGACGGATTATTTGCGTTGTTGTAATTTGCAGAAACTCTCAATGACATCTTAATTCCACTTTCTAATTTTATAACTACTAGTATAAAACTCTTAAAAATTAAATTTGCTAAAGTTATTTTTTATAAAATTTTTGTTAAGACAATATGCTTAGATAACCTTAATAAAAAAAATAGCTTTTTAGGTTAGATTAAATTTTATTTTTTTGTTAAAATATGACTTGTAATTTAAACTAGGGGAGCAAAATGAAAAATAAAAAGGTAATGTTTTGGGCGATAATAGCATTAACAATTGCGTGTATATTCATTATAGTCCTGAAACCTGCGAAACTCGGTTTGGATTTGGTCGGAGGCTCAAGGCTTGTTCTTGAAGCTCAGACAACTGATACAATCTCTAAGATAACCCCTGAGATGATGGATAGCTTAAAATTTGCCATTGAAAACAGAATTAATGCTATAGGTGTTGCAGAAACTTTGGTGCAACAAACAGGTGAAAGAAGACTTTTAATTGAAATTCCAAATGTTTCTGACCCTAAAAAAGCAAAAGAATTTTTAGGTGAAACAGCAGAACTTGAATTCAAAAGACCAATCGAAGGATTTAACAATTCTCAAAGCTGGGTTTCAACCGGTTTAACAGGTAATGATTTGAGAAAAGCATTAATATCCACAAATCCCGGGAATGGGGAATGGGTTGTAAGCTTAGAATTTAATGATAAAGGTACTAAAAAGTTTGCAAAGTTGACTCAGGAGCTTGTAGGAAAGCCGATGGCAATATTTTTTAATCGAGAACTTCAGTCATCTCCCGTAATTCAGGAGCCGATTTTAGGCGGTAAGGCTCAAATTACAGGCGGAGAAGGCGGTTTTAAATATGAAGATGCAAAACAAATGGTAGATTTATTGAATGCAGGCGCATTGCCTGTTCCTGCCAAAATAATTGAAGAAAATACGGTAGGCCCGACGCTTGGGGCTGATAGTATCGCCAACAGTAAGATAGCAGGTTTAATCGGTTTGAGTGCTGTTATGATATTTATGGTTTTATATTATCATCTGCCGGGCTTAATTGCTGATATTGCGCTTATTATTTACGGATTAATTGTTTTTGCGATATTTAAGACAATTCCTGTAACATTGACATTAGCCGGTATTGCAGGTTTTATATTGAGTGTTGGCATGGCTGTTGATGCGAATATATTAATATTTGAAAGAACAAAAGAAGAACTGAAGGCCGGAAGAACTCTGTTTACTGCGATAAATTCGGGTTTTGACAGAGCATTTACAAGTATTTTTGACTCAAATATGACTACTATAATAACTTGTACAATTTTATATATGCTTGGAACAAGTATAGTAAAAGGCTTTGCTCTGACACTTATTATTGGTGTTCTGGTAAGTATGTTCACTGCGATTACTGTTACTAAGAATTTTATGCATTTATTATTTGGAACAGGTCAATTAAAGCACCCCGGGTGGTTTGGTCTTAAAGAAAGCGAAATTAACAGAAGCTTTGAGGCAGAAGATACAAAGCGTGAAAAAGCACGTTTCGGTATTTTAGATTAATAATTTGAAGAGAAAGAGGATAAAATGTCAAGTGTATTATTGAATCATAAAAAGATAATTGATGTTGTTAAATACAGATGGGCATGGTTTGCTTTATCTTTATTGTTAATTGTCCCTGGAATTGTTGCTATGGTTTATTCCATGGTAACTTATCCGACGCATGCTCCTCTTCTTGTGGGGATTGATTTTACAGGAGGAACAATATCACAATATTCTGTTGAAAAAGCGGTAGATAATGATGAAATTTCTAAAATAAGAGAAAAACTTGAAGCCGAAAATATAGCTAACCCCATAATACAGGTTTTAAAGTCTAATCATGAAGGGAAAGCAAAAACTATAGTTTCGATAAGAACCCAGTTTATTGCGGATAAGAATGATAAAACTCTGGATAATATTACAGATGTCATTAAAAAAGATTATCCGACTGCAAATTTAGTGCAGGTTAGTTCAATAGGCCCTACACTCGGCAGTGAGTTGTTTAAAAATTCAATGGTAGCTGTAGCTCTAGCATTATTTGCAATTGCCGCATATCTGACAGTAAGATTCCAGCTGGAATACGGCATAATCGCCTTATTGTCACTGGTTCATGATGTTTTATTCGTAATAGGTGCTTTTTCCATTTTAGGATTGTTTTTCGGAGTGCACATAGACAGCTTATTTATAACAGCCGTTCTTACCGTAGTGGGTTTTTCAGTACATGACACAATAGTTGTTTTTGACAGGATAAGAGAAAATTCAAAATTTCTTGCTAAAAAAGCTACGTTCTCCGAAATTGTCAACGCAAGTGTAAACCAGACTTTAGCGAGAAGTATAAACACTTCTTTAACTACCTTGATTACTCTTACGGCTCTTTATTTATTTGGCGGCGTAACCACTAAAGATTTTGTTCTTGCAATGATATTGGGTATTGCGATAGGAACTTACTCCAGTATATTCTTTGCCAGCATGGCACTTGCTTGGTATATGGAGAAGAAAGAAGCTAAAGTAAAGGTTCACAGTTAATGCCAGAGCAATCCCTTGCGCAATATATATCAGATACAAGAGAGAAATTAGGACTTTCGCAGTCGGGACTGGCTAAAAAGTCTAACTTACCTTTAGCATACATTGAAGATATTGAGTCGGGGAAAGAACTGTTTTTGCCCTCTACTTTGAGGCAGAAGCTTGCTAAAGGATTAAGGATTAACCCCGCACAAATCAAAATATATGAAAAAGAAACGGTATTATCTTTTGAAAATATTGATAAAGATTTTATAGAAGAATTAAAAGAGAGAATTTTAAATGGTGATTCCGAAGGATTAAAATGCCCGGTGTGTTCTTCACCCTTAACAGTAAGAATAGCAAAGATGTATGACTTAGAAGACAATCTTGTTCTTCATCCCAAAGCGACGTGCACTAAATGCCCTTTTCAAATAAAATAGTTATTATTTCTTGGAATAAAGATTTATGGACATATTAATCAACAGGTATTGATTTTTATATTCGTATGGTTTTACGTGAACTTTTGATATGTTGATATAATAAGGATATGATTCTATATCTCTAAAAAATTGTAATAATTGAGGATAGGTTCCTATCATAAACAGCTTTATTTCGCAGACATTGTAGGAAGAAGCAAAGTTTTTAAATATCAAATCTTGATCAGGATTAATATTATATTCTATTGAACGAAGCATAAGCTCATTCATTTTTATGTAGTCTATAATATCTTCAAACATACCGCCAAATGATGCTACGGAATCATTTGTAACAAATTCTTGTTTATAAAAAGGTTTTAAAATATTTTGTTCTTTTGTAATTCTTTCATTCGCAAGTCTTATTGTTTCTTCTTTTTTTCTTAAATCTTCTACTGTTGCAACAATGGTTTTTTTTGAGACAAAATTATTTTTGCATTCGACAAAAATAGTACCCAGTTGTTTAAATCCGAAAACAAGGATTAATAAAACTGCTAATATACTTAATAATATTTCTCTTATACTGCTTGTCACTATTTTTATTCCTTATTATTTAGCATTTACGGTGCCGAAGATATAGGAGGCGGTCCTGTCGGAGTTGGTTGTGCTTGTGGTGGAGCAGGCATTGCAGCTGGTTCCGGATTTCCAGGAGCAGGTAAGTTTGAGCCTCCGGGATTTGCTTGTTGACCTTCTGCTGGAACTGCACCTTCGCCTGCGCCTTCGGGTTTTTGTCCGGTGTTTAGCCAGTCCATTGAGTCACTTTTGTTTTTTGTACTTGTAATCTCAAAGTAATATATACTATCATTACTTGTAGTTAAAGGGCTGTTAGAATCCATCTCTAACTTTGAAAGAAACAAATCAGGGTTGACTGCTTTTAGTCCTTTAAAGAACGGATAAATATTATCACTGGATACAGATTTGCCGCTGATGAAAACTTCTCCGTCAGAATTTGCATAGAATGTTTCCAGCCACACTTCATTGGGTATTTCCATCGAGATGGCATTGAAAAGAGCAAATTCTTTCATATTTTCTGTATAGATTTGTTGAGTGGTAGTATATATGTCAGCTACGTCAACAGAGATTTTACTTTCTTTAATTTTTGCTTCTAATGTTTGTTGTTCCTGGTTCAGTACTGCAATTTCAGAAGCAAGTTTTTCATTAAAATATTTTAATGACAGACCAACAACCGTCAACAATATAAGTAATACGGTGATTATTATTGCAAGGATTGTAAATATTGCTTTTCTGTCAATTTCTATTTCTCTTCCAAAAAGAGTTACCGTAAGCGCTTGAGGAATTGCTGAATCAACTGTATCTGCCAAGAAATTGAATTTCAGAGAATAGCTTTCATACTGATAAGTTGCAGCACCTACGCCTTCAATAGAAATCATTGGAACATAGTTCTGAAGCACGGAAAAGTCAGTGTCTATGAATGGTTGTTTTGCATATTTGTTAGTGTCAAGATATTTTTTATTTCCGGTAAAGTTGATTTTGTCTGAAAGCAATTCTGCGCTTACTTCATCAGTTTCGCTTATTAAAAGCAGGTTTTGCGTCGGATAATTTGCTAATGTAGTTGATGCTGCAGATGATATTGCAAGATATACTTCTTCATTTGTAAATGATTTTATGGCAAGAGGTTCTTCAAAATAGTCTATAATTTTATTTCCTGAAAGACTAAATATGGCATAACTGTTTGTAGATATGAGTAGAACATTTATTGAAGAGCCTGCAGACATCTCTTCAGCCATTATTCTGCTGAATTGAATTCCTTTTATTAATGAAGAATATGAGTTTTCAATAGCAATAAGTTTTGCACCAAGCTCCTCAAATACTTCTTTAAGATTATTTAGCACCATTTCTTGTATGGCAGAGTAAACAATCGTTCTTTTATCAGATTCTTTGTTTTCATCGACAGTATTCCAGCTGATGACAGGTTCATGCCTTTTAAAAAGGTACAATTGTTCTACTTCTGAAGCTATGGCTGTTTTGATTTGGTCGTCAGGCAATATAAGAGGAAGATTTATAAATCCGAAATGAACATTAGGCAGGTTAAGTACTATATTGCAGTTTTTAGGATTCAGGTTTAATTCACGGAATAAATCTGAAAGAGCCAGTGAAAGTTCATCATAATCAATTATTTCTCTTATGGCAGTGTTATATTTAAGTTCTTTTGCCGCATATTTGATTATTGTCCTTGAAGGTTTATCAACACAAAGCATTTCTACTGTATTGTTTGCAGAAACAGACACTCCGATGGTTATTCTCGAATTCAGTCCTAACTTTGTTAAAATATCATCCATACTATTCCTAAGAGTTTAATTCAGTAGTAGTCTTGTATTTGGATTTTTAAGTGCGATTTAATGTAAAAGTATCCAATATATCACCTTAATTATACTATAATATTATAATATAATATTTTTGAAAAGAATCTTAATATAGATAAATTGTTAATTTACGAAAGTTCGGATATTAAAATGGAAAAAGATTTTATTTTTGGCAAAAACAATGTTTTGGAACTACTGTTAAAAGGGGAGCGAAATGTTAATAAAATAATTTTGTCGCAGGGGCTTCATTCTGACAATAAGATAAAAAAAATAATTGATTTTGCAAAGCAGAATAATATTGTTTTCCAGTTTGTGCCTAAAGATAAATTTAAGCAGTATCAGGAATATTCACATCAGGGTGTTATTGCTTATGTATCTCCAATTGTTTATTTGGATTTTGATGAATTTATTCAAAATAGAAAAGAAGATAAACACCGCAAGCTAATTATTTTAGACGGGATAGAAGATCCTCATAATCTTGGCTCTATAATAAGAACCGCTGTTTGTGCCGGTTATGATGCAGTTATAATGCCATCAAGAAGGACAAGCTTAATTAATTCAACTGTAGAAAAATCTTCAGCAGGCGCAATTAACCATATAGATATAATTGTGGTTAATAGCCTCTCTTATGTAGTAGACAAACTCAAGGATAACGACTTTTGGATAATTGCCACAGATGCATCCGGTAAAGATAATTATTATGAAATTGATTACAGCGGCATGAATTTTGCTATAGTAATGGGATCCGAAAAGTCAGGTATATCAAACAATTTATTAAAAAAATCTGATTTTAAAGTAAAAATACCAATGTATAACGACTTCGAATCTCTGAATGTGGCAAATGCTGCGAGTATAATAATGTATGAGTCAATCAGACAAATTATACAAAAATCAAAACTTATAGTATAATAATAATACTTTGGAGGATTGAATGTCTAGTAAAATGGATAAGTTTTCGACTGACGAATCTGAAAACACGGAAGAATCTGGATTTGAACTTAATTCAGATGATGATTTGATTCTTTCTGTTGATGAGCCAAAAGTCGCTGAAACCCCAAATACAGTTATAGCTGATGATTCAGTTAAAATCTATCTGCAGCAGATAGGGAAAATTTCACTTTTAACACCTGAACAGGAACTTGAAATCGCAAAAGAAATTAAAGAAGAGAATTCAGAAGAAGCAAAAGAGGCTTTGGTTAATGCAAATTTAAGGCTTGTTGTAAGTATCGCAAAAAAATATATAGGCAGAGGACTTTCATTTCTTGATTTGATTCAGGAAGGCAATATGGGGCTAATGAGAGCCGCAGAAAAGTTTGACTATACAAAGGGGTATAAATTTTCCACTTATTCAACCTGGTGGATTCAGCAGGCAATTACAAGGGCAATCGCTGATAAATCAAGGCTTATAAGGCTTCCTGTCCATATGATAGAAACTTTGAGCAGGATAAAAAAAATATCGCTTGATTTAACGATTGAAAACGGCCATGCACCCACAAAAGAAGAAATCGCTTACAGAGTCGGGATGCCTGTAAATAAGCTTAGCGCCTTAATTGAATCAGCACAGGGAACAATAAGTATAGAAGCGCCTGCTAACCAAAAAGATGATGCAACAAAGCTCGGAGATTTTATAATTGATGAAAATTCTCTTTCACCTGATACCAAAGTTACTCAGGATAATTTGTTTTGTGACATAAGAAAAATATTAAATCAATTGAGTCCGAAAGAACGTGATGTTTTGATTATGAGGTATGGGCTTGATGATAACGGAGAAAAGAAAACGCTTGAAGAGATAGGCTCTCGTTATGGTGTTTCAAGAGAACGAATAAGACAGATTGAGAACCGGGCTATGAGTAAGCTCAAAAAGCTTTGCCGTAATGCTATGTTAAATAAAAACCTTAAAAATTATATATAGACTAAATATATCAATATTTATAACACTTCGCTGTATGACATTATGTTTTATATATAGTATATTTTGTCCCGTCAATTCTGTTTTTAAGGCATCAATAGTGTTAAGGTTTACAGCTTTAAAAGAATTATTTAATACAAAAATTGTAAAAATTAAATTTTTAATGGCTCATCTTTTGAAAAGTAAAAAAATTCCTGTTATAATTCTTAAATGCTAAAGAGATTAAGTTTAGGAGACATAAATTGGAAGAGATTACGTCATATAGGCTGGCGAGTGTAGTTGCAAGGGTTCTGGATGACAAACAGGCAAGAGATATTTCAATATTAAATATAGCGAACATTTCAGTAATGGCGGATTATTTTGTAATATGTTCCGCAGATGCAAACACTCAGGTTAAAGCTTTGACTTACAGCGTCAGAGACAGTATCAAAAAGTTCTTTGGCAGAATTCCTGTAGGAGAAGAAAATGATTTAAAAAATCGCTGGAATTTGATTGATTATGGTGATGTAATCGTCCATGTTCTTCATAAAGAAGAGAGAGAAACCTATGCGATAGAAAAATTCTGGAATCATGCCCTTAAAGTTAAGCAAGCGGATTGGGAAGAAGAATCTCAAGAATATTCTGTCTATAACAAGTAATTTTAAAAATGAACTTTTAATCAAAAGAATCGTTATATAAAATATAAGAGTCTATAATAAGATTGAAAGGTTTATTATAAAATGGCACAAGAATGTGATAAATATGAAGCTTTTTTTGTTTTTGCCGAAGAAGAAGAGTTTAAAAATCATATAGAAAATTGCGAAAGCTGCCGAAAAGAACATCAAAAGATGTTAAAAATATCTTCTTTAGTTAAAGAAGTAAAATCTTCTTATTTAAATAATGAAGGGAAAAAAGCCGTTGCAAAACTCACAGCAGTAATGTTTTTATTATTGTTTTGTACGGGATTTGTCACAGTTATTTTATACGATAGAGAGTACAGAGATTTAGCGATTGTGCAAGAATCAAATGTGGCACAGCTTGGTCTTCCCGTTGATGAGTACGGATTGTTGACCTTGAAATAGGATATAAATTTTGAAACAAATTGTTGAAAATTATAAATACAGCATAAAAAAAATCATCAGAAATATTACCGGTAGGCAGGATGAAGATTTGGAACAAGAGGTCTATATTAAAACCTGGCGAAATCTTAACAAGTATTCTGAAAAAGGGAAATTTAAAAACTGGATAAACACAATTACATCAAACATTTGCAGGGATTATATGAGATCAGCGGAATTTAAAAATAATAAAAATACTGCCGATGAATGCTTATTGAAAATTGAAGACAAAAAACCTAATCCTGAAAGTATGCTTCTTCAGAAACAGAGGCAGACAAGGATTATATCAGCGATAAACAGCTTAAAACCAAAATACAAACAAGTAATAATTTTATATGAAATTAAAGAATACAACTATGAAGAAATAGCAAAGATTATAAAATGTCCGGTCGGAACGGTTAAATCCAGGCTCTACAATGCGCGCAAAGAACTTGGATCTATACTTGAAGATTTGATTTGAAAGGAGATTTATTAAATGAAGAAAAAAATGATAATGTCAGCAATGGCAGTAGTGATTTTAACCCTTAGTTCAAGCTCGGCGTTTGCAGCTTGCCCCTTAACGGATAAGTACGCTTCGCCGTCAGGTGCCAAATTTGGTCATTCTTCACCTCCCTGTTGGGCAAAAGCTAAAGATGTAGAAAAGATGAAAAAAATTCATGAAAAAAGAAAAGCAGAAATGGATTATAGGCTCAAGTTGACAGAGGAACAGAAAAAACTTGCAGAGCAAAATCGCCTTGAGGGAAGAAAACAGCTAAAACCGATTATTGATGAAATAAGAGCGAAAAAGGCAAAGAAAATTGAGATTTTTAATTCTACTTCTCTTTCAAAGGAAGACAAAGAAAAACAGATTTATGCGTTGAGATGCGAAATTAAAGAATTGAAAGTCAAAGCCAACAAGCTTCGCGAAGAAAATATGAAAGCATTTGAAGCAATTCTTACTGATAAACAGAAAAAAGAATTAGAAAAAATCAAACAGGAACACAGGGCAAAAATGGGAAAAACAATCAAAAAACACAAATGCTGCCCTCCTCCTGAAGAAGAATAAGAAATCCAGAACATAGTAATACTCCGAAAAAAGCCTCCTGAAAAGGAGGCTTTAACTATCTGTAATTCTGGAACTGGAGAGGAATGTCATATAAATCTTCATTTTCTCTTAAAAGTTTTATAATATTTTGTAAATCATCTTTATCTTTTCCGCTTACCCTGACCTGATCGCCTTGTATCGATGCTTGCACTTTTATTTTAGTATTTTTAATATCGGCTACGATTTTTTTTGCAAGCTCCTGTGTAAGACCTTTTTTAAGATTAAATACCTGCCTTACATTTCCTCCCAGTGCATTCTCAACTGTTTGTGGGTCTAGTATTTTGATACTCAAATTTCTTTTAACCATTTTTGACTGCAAGATATCAAGAATATTTCTAAGCTTCATATCATCGCTGGTTGTTATTGTTATTGACTTATCTGCTTCCAATATTACATCGGAATTTGTATTTTTTAAATCGAACCTTGAAATAATATCCCTTTTAGTTTGATCGACAGCGTTTACAAGTTCTTGCTTATCAAACTCCGATACCACATCAAAACTGCAATCTTTAGCCATAATTTACCCTCTTTTAATAAACGAATTAATTATACCACATAGCATTTGGCATGCTGTTATTTTGTCATGTTGTAGCGGATGCCGGCATCTTTCATTCTTCGGATTGCTTTTTTAAGAGTTTCGATATCTTTTGTAAGAGCAATTCTAAAGAATCCCTCTCCGTATTGCCCGTAGCCGTTACCCGGAGGAACAACAACATGTGCTTTTTCAAGCATAACGCTTACGAATTCTTCTGAGGTAAACCCTTTAGGCACAGGCAACCATAGGTAGAAGGTGGCTTTTGAAGGTTCGACATTCCAGCCTAATTCTCTTAAGCCTGCTTCCATAATGTCTTTTCTTTCTTTATACATTTTATTTAAAGCTTCAATCTGTTCTTTTGGAGCTTTATAGGCTTCAACGGCTGCTCTTTGGATTGCTTTAAAAACGCCTGAATCTATGTTGTTTTTAATTGTGCCCAAAGCTTTTATGGCGTCTTTGTTTCCGGCAACAAAACCTACTCTCCAGCCTGTCATATTGTATGATTTTGAATGTGAGAAAAACTCTATCGCGATATCTTTTGCTCCTTCCACCTGAAAAACAGATGGTGCAACGTATCCATCATAAGTCATTTCGCAGTACGCTTGGTCATGGCACAATAAAATATCGTATTTTTTACAAAAATCAACGGCTTTCTTAAATAATTCTATGTCGCAAACAGCGCCTGTAGGGTTGTTCGGGTAATTTAAAAACATAAGCTTTGATTTTTTAGCGATTTCTTCAGGAATTTTATCAAAATCGGGAAGAAACTTATTATCCGCTGTTAAAGGCATAGAATAAGGAGTTCCGCCTGCAAAAATAGTTGCGTTTTTATAAACCGGATACCCCGGATCAGGAACAAGAGTGTAGTCGCCTTCATCTACAAAAGCAAAGAAAACGTGAGCTATAGCTTCTTTTGAACCTATATTTGCAAGGATTTCCGATTTTGAATCCATTTCAACCCCGAAACGATTTTTCATCCATTCTGCAGATGCTGCTTTAAATTCAGCAGTACCATCATAAGGAGGATAATCATGGGTAGAAGGGTCGTCTATAGCTTTATGCATAGCTTGAACCACAGCGTCAATTGTAGGTGTGTCAGGATCTCCTATGCCTAAGCTTATTATATCAATACCTTTAGCCTTGGCTTCAGCTATTTTTCTATCTATTTCCGCAAATAAATACGGAGGAATTTTATCAAGTCTTGTGGATTGTTTCATTTCTTTCTCCTCTTTTTATTCTTAATTACTAAAATTTTACCAAAAAAATGTTTGAATTAAAAATACGGAATATTTTAAGGAGTGGGTATGTTGACAAATTATAGACAATTGTCTATAATAAAATCATGCTAACTGAGAAACAAAAAACATTTTTTGAAAATCTTAAGAAAATCTATGGTACAGAACCGCTTCCAAGCTTTGAAGTTATAGCAAGAGATTTTGGTTTTAAACATAAAAATTCGGTGTGGCAGTATTTTTCCAAATTAAAAGAAGAAAATTTAATAAAGGAGAAGAATAACAGATTTTATATAAATAAAGAAATGTTCGGAGCAATAGTTTTTACTTCATCAGTAAGAGCAGGGTTTGCCTCTGTAGCAGAAGAGAGCATAGAAAAAAGAATATCTCTTGATGAAAACTTTGAAATAAACAACCCTTCTACTTTTGTATTCACTGTTGCCGGTGATTCGATGGTGGATTTGGGTATTTTTGAGGGGGATAAAGTTATTGTTACAAAATGCTCCGAAGCAAAAGATGGTGATGTTGTCTTGGCATTTGTGGATGGCGGTTATACTCTAAAAACTTATAGAAAAAGAAACGGCGAGATATACCTTGAGCCTGCCAATTCTAATTATCCTCTGATAAAACCTAAAGAGCATCTTAGTATTTTCGGAGTTGCCAAAGGTATTGTAAGAAATTTATAAAATCTTTCCTGACTGATTATATTGTTCAGTTCATTCTTGACAAAGGCGGATAATATGCCTTATCCGCTACTTTTTTTAAATTTTGGTGAATGGTATGAGAAAAGAAATAGCACTTGTTGATTGTAATAATTTTTTTGTCGGCTGCGAAATGCTTTTAAATCCTGATTTAATAGGGAAGCCGGTTTGTGTTTTAAGCAATAATGACGGATGTGTAATTTCGCGCTCAAATGAGGCAAAAAAACTGGGAGTAAAAATGTGCAGTCCGTATTTTATGGCAAAAAGAGAATTTCCTGAAGTTATTTATTTATCTTCCAATATGTCATTTTATCTTGGTATCTCAAAGCGGATTATGCAGATGCTTTATGATTATACACCTGTAATTGAGATATATTCAATAGACGAGGCATTTTTAGATCTAACGGGCATGGCTAAAATTTTTAAAATGTCTTATGAAGAACTCATTTTAAAAATCAAAACAGATATAAAAGATAAAATCGGTATTGATGTATCAGTGGGTCTTGCAAATTCCAAAATTTTAGCGAAAATTGCAACGGATAAGGCTAAAAAGGCAAATGGAGTTTATAGAATAAAATATGAAAATATTGAAAATGAGCTAATAAATATTTCGGTTCAAGATGTTTGGAGTGTGGGCAGAAATACAACATCTTGTCTTAAAAGATATGGTATTTTCTCTGCACTTGATGTTTTGTCTAAATCGGATGATTTTTATAAAAAAATTATGGGGAAAAGAGGATTAGAGTTAAAATATGAGCTTTCAGGAGAGAATGTTTTATCTGTTGTATGCAAGGTACTGCCGCCAAAATCTTTGCAGAAAACAAGTTCTTTTCCTGAGTTTAGTTCTGACAAAATTTATATTAAAAGTACTTTAAACTATCATTTGCATAATATTTGCTCTAAATTGAGACGTTTAGGCTTAAAAGCCAATGTTGTCTGTGTAATGCTTCGTACGAAGGACTTTAGGGTTTTTGTCGAACGGATTTTTCTTTTAAAACCTTTAAATTCTGAATATTTTTTGGCAAAAGAGGTTGAAAAATTGTTTAATAAAATTTATGAAAAAGATATAATATACCGCTCATCAGGGATTTTTGTGGAAGATCTTAAAGCTGCCTCTCCTAATCAATTAGATATTTTTGAAAATAAAACAGAAAAAAAAGCCCAGCAAATATCCTTAGTATGGGATAGGATTGAAAAGAAGTATGGTAAAGGTTTACTCTCAATCGGGTTCCCAATAAGTCAATAATTTGTAACATAAAATTTACAAAATTTCTGCAAAATAGCAAAAAAACTTTTTTGAAAAGTTAAAATAAATATAAAAAATAAGGAGAATCATATGAAAATTCAATCGATCCTAATGTCTAACGTGTTTACGAAGCAAAATAACTTAAATAAATCAATATCTTTTGGCGGTATGGTAGAAGATATGGAAGATGAGGAGGATTATAAAAGAACGTATACTGATATTTATGGGCATCCACCTATACAACCTGATTGTGATGCTTGTAAAGTAACATTTGCAAAAAATTTGATAGCAATGCTGGTTAAAAATGGAATTATGAAAGCTGTTAGTGACCCTACTAATGTAAGTTTTGAGAGAACAGGCAATAAACTTAATCTTGTTTTAGAAGCTGATGGAACAGTAAAAAAATTAGATCTTAACAAACCTACAATAACTACTCCTGAAAAAGGTACTACTAAAATTGATTTACCTGATTCATTTTCTGTAAAATCTGATGGCAAAATTAAATTCAGTAAAACCGGATATGAAGAAGAGGTTAACATGATTCCTCAGAGAGTATCAGAAACTGTATCAGTAGAAAAAAATATATAAATAGTCCCTTTTTAAGAACTTAAATTAAAAATAAAATAAGGAGAATAATATGAAAGTTCAATCAACGATAATCCCCCAAATGTTTATAAATCAAAACAATTTAAATAAATCAGTATCTTTTGGAAATATGATAGATGATATGGAAGATGAGCAGTATGAAAAAGATAAAGCCTTTAGAATTGCTACCTTCCACTCTCAAGACCCTTATTGTGGAACCTGCCAAGCAACATTTGCAAAACAATTAATAGCGATGCTTGTTAAAAGCGGCATGATGAAAGTTCCTGAGTATACAAAATTTAATTTTGACTATGATAATTCTCAAGGACTTGATGTTAAAAAATTGGATCTTATAGTAGAAAGTGATGGAACAGTAAAAAGATTAGATCTTGCACATCCTAAAATAACTACTCCCGAAGGACGTACATTTGCGCCCGATTTGCCTGATAGCTTCTCTATAGGAACTGACAATAGCATCAGATTTAAAGAAGATAAAAAAACTCAAGTTTTAAGAGATGTTCCTGTTAAGTCAAGAAGAAGGGTACAAATAGAAGAAGAAATCTAATAAGTACTTTAAAATAAGCTATAGCTATATTTTTATTTTAGACAAGAATTATATAATTTAATCGATACACATGCCCAAATATAGAAAAAAGCTATGAATTTAGGGGTTCATAGCTATAGATTAGGGATATGTGTATCGTCGTCTTCTAAGGAGTATAGAGGTATTTTATCAGGATAAGTTATTTATGAAATCATACATAATATTGAAAATTGCCTTTTTCTAAATAAATTTTTCCTATAAAAGTAGTATAAACAGGTTACTAAGGTATAATTTTAAGTATGTTGTATAATAAGAAATAAATTAATAAGAGGGTTTATAATGACATTGAGTACGGTATTAGAGCAGGCGCAGCTTTTGATTGATAATGAAAATTATGAAAAAGCGTTTGGAATGTTAAAGGCTGCCCATCAGTCAGATGTGAAAAATATTGAAATATTAGAAAAGCTGGCACTTTTGGCAGAAACTATGGAAATGCCTAATGAGGCAATATATTATTGGGAGGAGCTTGTTCAAAATGCGCCGGACAATTTGGTGGCTCACTCTCAGCTTCAGGATTTATATTTTCACCTTAATAAATATAAATATTATTTGACAAGAGCAAAGGTAAAAACATTAAACGGGAATATTTCGCAGTCTGTTTCAGATTATAAAAAGGCAATTGATAGTACAACTGATGAAAAAGAAATTGCGGAAGCAAGGTTTTTGCTTGCAAAGGTGTATGAGTTTTTAGGTAAAACAATTCAGGCTACTGATGAATATCTACGACTTATTGAGCATGAAGATAATATTGTTTTTTTCTATAAGCTGGCGGAATTGTATGCTGTTGAAGACAAATATGAGGCTATTGATATTTTAAAAAGGGCTCTAAAAATTTTTCCGGATGAAGATATGGTCAAAGAGCAGCTTTCGGGACTTTATCTGGCAACAAATCAGCTTGATGAGGCTTTGGAGTACGCACAGTCTGATTTAACCAAAGCAAAAATTTATCTTATGAAGCAGGAAAATGAGAGAGCTTATGAGTTGTTATCGAGTTTTAAATCAAAAAATATGCCTGAGTATATAACATTGATGGCAGAGTATTATTTTAATAAAAAAGAGTTTAAAGAATGCCTTGATAAAATTGAAGAGTTTAAGAAATTAAACCCCGAAAATCCTCTTATATATCAGATGAGGGCACTTGTTGCTCAAGAGCAGGAGAATACTTTCGAAGAACATGTAAACTGGGGAAAATATTATCTGTTGAAAAAGGATGATGAACTTGCTTTAAGTGAATTTATCCATGCACATAATATTAATCCCAAAGATGCAGTTGTAATAAAAGAAATCATAAAAATATATGAAAGAACCGCTGATAAGCATGCTATTTTGGAATTTTATGAAAAACTGTTAAAAGCAGACCCTCAGAGTCAAGAAGCACTTAAAAATATTGCAAAATTCTATTCTGATATGTATGAATTTAAAGAGGCAATAAATTATTATCAACAACTTTTGGAACTTAACCCCAAAAATATTGATATCTATAAAGAAGTTGCTTTTTGCTGGGAAAAACTCAAAAATTATGCACTTGCAAAAGAGTTCTATGAAAAATATCTTGAAAAAGCTCCATTGAATCCTGAAACAGAAAAACTCAAGACGAAAGTTGCCAAGATGTCCGACGAATCTTCAGTTGAAGAAGATGAGGGTTTTTTGGATAAGATTCTTAAGTTCTTTGCTAAGTAGAAGGAACCATTTTGAGAAATTATTTATTTTATATTAATATTTAATAATGAAGAAGAGAGTGTTTTTACAGAAAAAAATTCTTTTTATAGCGATGCCAAACAGCATTCATACAGCAAGATGGCTGTCACAATTTAAAGATTTTGAAGAGTATGAAATACATATTTTTCCATCAATAAATGCAAATTGGCATAAAGAAATTCTTCAAGATAAGAAATTGATATTACACAATTACGAATTTCCCAAAGAATATAACTATGAAGATGTTTCTGGCAAGGGTTTAGAAATTGTATCTGCCGAAATAGAAAAACTGATTGATAATATAAAACCGGATATTATTCATACATTAGAAATGCAGCATGCCGGGTATCTTGTGTTGCCTTTAAAATTAAAATACAAAAACAGCTTTCCCTTGTGGTTTTATTCTTGCTGGGGGAGTGATATAAGGTATTTTGAAAACGTAGATAAGCACAAAGAAAGAATATCTAAAGTTTTAGAAAACTGTGATGCGTTATTCTCTGGAGACAAATTAAGCATAGAAAAAGCGAAAACAAAATACAATTTTACAAAGCCGATAATAAATGTTCCAAGCCCGGGAGGGAGTAAAATAAAATATTTTGACCAAATGATAAAGTATAAGAAGCCCTCAAAAAGGAAAATAATACTCGTAAAGGGATATACAGGATGGGTGTATAAGCTTGATGTGCTTATCGAAGCATTGCTTTTGTGCAGTGAAGAATTAATAAAGAACAAATATACCGTAAAAATATATATTCCGCCTTCTGATAAAAAATATATAAAACAACTGCAAGATGCTGGCATAAAAGTGGAAATATTTAAGCATACCCAGTGTTATGATGATGTTATAAAATTTTATTCAACGGCAAGAATAAATTTAGCTTCAAGTTTAAGTGACGGAGTTCCAAATTCAATGCTAGAGGGAATGATGGTAGGTGTATTTCCTATACAGTCAAATGCAGGGGCTGTCTCAGAATATATAACTAACGGGCTAAACGGGATTTTGCTTAATCCTCTTGACGTTAACGGTTATGCTGATGCTATAAAACTGATAATTAAAAATGATGAACTAGTCGATAATGCGGCACTGATAAATAAGAAAATCATAGAAGAAAGACTTGATTATGATATTATAAAAAATAAGGTCCGTAATTTTTATAATTTATTTTTTAAAAAAGAGGAGTCAGTTAATTGATATTAGTGACAGGCGTATGCGGGTTTATCGGCTTTCATCTGGCTAAAAGGCTTTTAGAGGAAGGCTTTGATGTAGTTGGACTGGATAATATCAATTCCTACTATGATGTTAATTTAAAGCTGGCAAGGTTAGAAGAGTTAAAAAAACTGGTTCATAAAGGCAGCTTTAAATTTGAAAAAACAGACCTTTGCGATACAAAAGATTTAAAGAGAATATTTGATGAAAATACTTTCGATATAGTTATAAATCTTGCGGCACAAGCGGGAGTAAGATACAGCATAGAGCACCCTGAAGTATATGTTGAATCGAATATCAACGGTTTTTTTAATATTATTGAGTGTTGCAGGCATTCTAAACCCAGAGCCTTGCTTTATGCATCTTCAGGTTCTGTGTATGGCGCTAACACAAAGATGCCTTTTTCTACCGAAGACAAAGTGGATTCACCACTAAGTCTGTATGGCGCTTCCAAAAAGACAAATGAACTTATGGCATACAGTTATTCCAGTTTGTTTAAGCTTCCCACAATAGGATTAAGGTTCTTTTCAGTTTACGGTCCTTGGGGAAGACCTGATATGGCTTTATTTATTTTTACAAAAGCAATATTAGAGAATAAAACTATACAGCTTTATAACTATGGCAATATGGAGAGAGATTTTACTTATGTAGATGATATAGTAGAGTCGATTTACAGGGTCATGAAAAAGTCATTTGAACCTGAAACGTTTAAAGATAAGCAATATTATATATTTAATATTGGTAATCACAGACCGGAGAAGCTTTCCACGTTTGTTGATTATATCGAAAAGGAAATAGGTAAAAAAGCTAAAAAAGAATATGTAGAAATGCAGCCCGGAGATGTTCCGTCTTCATTTGCAGAAGTTAAGGATTTGGTGGAATGGATAGATTACAGTCCTTCTACCACAATTGAAACAGGCATAAAAAACTTTATAAACTGGTATAGAGATTATTATAATGTATCAAAATCTGTCAGATAGATTAAGAAAAAAAGAGTCTTCAATAGCCATAATTGGACTGGGCTATGTAGGGTTGCCGCTTGCGTGTGAATTTTCAAAATATTTTAAGGTTTTAGGATTTGATATAAATTCATCCAAGATTGATGCGTATAAAAAGGGAATTGACCCTACAGGCGAGATTGAAAGGGAATTAAAGAATTACAAGATAGAATTCAGTTCAAACGAAACCGATATAAAAAAAGCCTCCTTTATTATTGTGGCAATACCCACACCTGTGGATAAAGATAATAATCCTGATTTAAGTATATTAAAAAATGCTTGTGTGCTGGTTGGTAAGAACTTATCAAAAGGCAGTATAATTGTTTTTGAATCGACAGTGGCTCCGGGGACTACAGAAGATATTTGCGTTGATATTATAGCAAAAGAGTCAGGGTTAAAGGCGGGAGAAGATTTTAAAATAGGCTATTCCCCCGAGAGGATAAATCCTGGTGATAAGAATAACAGGCTTTCAAATATAGTAAAAGTTGTCTCCGCCCAGGATGAAGAAACATTAAATATAGTTGCCGATATATATTCAACAATAGTAAATGCAGGCATATATAAGGCTGAGAGTATTAAGGTGGCCGAGGCTGCAAAAATTATAGAAAATGCACAACGAGACATAAATATTGCATTTATAAATGAAGTTGCACAAATATTCGACAGGCTTGGAATTTCTACAAAAGAGGTTTTAGCTGCTGCATCTACGAAGTGGAATTTTTTGAATTTTACCCCTGGGCTTGTAGGCGGACATTGTATTGGGGTTGACCCTTATTATCTGGCTCAAAAAGCTAAAGAGCTGGGGATTAACCCTCAAATTATACTTTCAGGGCGTAATATAAATGAAAATATCGCAAATTTTATTGCAAAGAAAACATTATCAAAACTTTTAGTTTTAAAAAGGCGACCGAAGATATTGATAATGGGCATAACATTTAAGGAAAATGTACCTGATATAAGAAATTCAAAAGTAATAGATATTGTAGATTATCTGAAAGGCAAAGGCGCACAAGTTATCATTTTTGACCCCATAGCAGACGCAAAAGAAGTAAAATCACTCTACAACATAGACATGCAAGATATTGATGATATTGATAATATAGACGCAGTTGTTGTTACTGTTGCTCATCAGGCATTTAAAAATTATAAGCTGGATTATTTTATTAAAAAGTTTTCAAAAGATTCAAAAGTATTTATTGATGTTAAATCGATTTTTAATAAAAAATATGCTGATACCTTAAAAATCGATTATTGGAGTTTGTAAAATGAAGCTTCTAATTTTTTGTTATTCATTGAAAGGACAAACAGGTTCTCCTATAAGGGCTTTAAATATAATTGAAGGTTTAGCGGAAAAAATAGGTGCTGAAAATATAGTTTTAATATCTTCCGGTTATAGTGAAGAAGTATTTAATAAATTCAGATGTGTCGATACAAAAAATGACCTTTTTGAATCTTTAGAAGATACGATAAAAAGCGAAGGAGTAGATGCATTTTTAAGTATCACCCATGCTCATGCCAATAAATTTGCAAAAATATGCAAAAGAAATAAAGTAAAGTTTTTTGTCGATATTCATGCTCTCAGGTCTTTGGAAGTTATGGAATCTGATGTTGGTTTTAAAGAGAAAATAAAGATAATTTCAAACGAAGGAATAAGGTGGTTCCTAGGTTTAATTAAGGCTGACGTCATTTTTGCAGCTAACCATGTCTTATATAAATATTTAAGATTTTTATTGGGGAAAAAAGTTATTGATGTTTGCGGAATTACTAAAATTAATGAGCATATAATTAAGGAAAATCAATCTGATAAAATCAAGATTCTTTATGCGGGGAATTTAAGAAAATATCAGGGGATAGATTTGCTGCTTGATTCAATAGAGCTTATAGAAGATAATATTTTCGAATTTTGTATTTTGGGTGATGTCGGTCTGGACAAGAAAATTGAAGAAAAAATAAAAAAAGTTAAATCCGGCGGGAAAAAGCTTGACCATTTAAAATCAATTTCATATTCTGGTTTCCAAAATTTCGTGAATGATTTTGATGTAATTGTAATCCCACGTCCCTGGTCATTAACCGCATATATGGCATTACCTCAAAAGCTTGTAGAAGCGATGTGCCTTGGGAAATGTATCGTAGCTACGGATATTTTGCCACATAAAATTTTACTTGAAGATTGTGGGATTTTGGCGAAACCTAATGCCAAATCTTTTGCAACGGCTATTTTAAAAACTCGAGACAAACAATATGTTTTGAATCGAAAAAAATTAACTTTAAAAAAAGCAAGTGAAGTTTTTAATTATGATAAACAAGTATCAAAAATATATGATAAATTAAGGAATATATAAATAAAGTGAGGCAGGTTTATGAATAAATTAAAATTAGATGAACTAGTGGCTGAAGGGGGGAGATTACTTCCCGGTATCAGTCATATTAATGATCCTGTAGAAATAGTCCGCCACAAAAGTACATATAAATTATTTACAGAAATAATAATTAAAGATTTGATTAATAATCCAATCATGTTAAAAAAAGAAATTTCTATTCTGGATATAGGTTGTGGAAGCGGCCATGGTTCTTATACATTATCTTTAATTCCAAATTCTTTTATCTATGCTATGGATCAAAGCAGTGAGGCTTTAGATTTTGCCAGATGTTATTATAACAACGACAATATAAAATATTTTCAATCTTCGGTTGAAGATTTTGTTTTAAATAATTCGAAAGAATTTGATTATATTGTAACAAGACACGCTTTAGAACATGTTAAGGCGGGAGTAGATATCGTTTTACCTTTAAAATTCACAAAAAGAATGATGATTAGTGTTCCCTATATGGAGCCTGAAAATGGAACAATACATCATTTACACTTTAATATTAATGAATCTCATTTTAAGAAATTTGCAAATTATGAGTTTATATTTGAAGGACGTTCCGGGATAAATGATCTTGTTAAAATGAATGATGAAAGAATAAATAGTTTTACGTGCATTTCTTCTTCAGAAGAATTGAGTAAAGTAAAAGATATAATAAAATTTCCTTATAAACCATATGAATTTAAAGGGATGGAAAAAGTATTGGTTGATATTTTAATTGAACAGTAAGAAAATAAATGAAAAGGCTTTTGGGATAAATTAAAAATATAAAAAGGTTATGTTTATGAAAGTTATGACAATAGTGGGGACTCGCCCCGAGATAATAAAATTGGCTCAAACAATTAAAGAGCTTGATAAATACACAACTCATATTCTTGTTCATACGGGTCAAAACTATGATTATGAATTAAATGAGGTATTTTTTAAAGATCTGGATTTGAGAAAGCCCGATTATTTTCTTGAATCTGTGGGTGAAACTTTAGCTCAGACAATAGGAAACATTATAGCAAAGTCTGATGAAATTATGGAAAAAGAAAACCCCGACGCTGTTTTATTATACGGTGACACAAACAGCTGTTTATCAATAATATCAGCTAAAAAAAGAAAAATCCCGGTGTTTCATATGGAAGCAGGCAACAGATGTTTTGACCAGAGAGTTCCTGAAGAAATCAATAGGAAAATTGTTGATCATCTGGCTGATATTAATATGGTTCTAACCGAACATGCCCGCAATTATCTTATGGCAGAAGGTATAGCACCTGAAACAATTATTAAAACAGGTTCTTCGATGAAGGAGATTTTTAACGAATATATGGACAAAATCGAAAAATCAAATATACTTGAAACTTTAAATTTGCAAAGAAAACAGTATTTTGTAGTAAGTTCACATAGAGAAGAAGTTGTTGATAATCAGGAAAATCTTATAAGCCTGATCGAGTCTTTAAATGCGCTTGTCGACAAATATAATTATCCTATAATTTTTTCAACACATCCGAGGACAAAAGAGCGTTTAAAAAATATAAAAGATGTAAAAATCAGCTCTAAAATAAAATTTTCAAAACCGTTCGGTTTTTTAGATTATATTAAATTACAAATGAATGCCAAGTGCACTTTGTCTGATAGCGGTACAATAACAGAAGAAAGTTCTATTTTGAATTTTCCTGCAGTTACGATAAGAAATGCTCACGAACGTCCTGAAGGGAATGATGAAGCCACGCTTATTATGTGCGGCTATAAAAAAGAAAGGGTGCTTGATGCTGTTGAAGTTGTTACGAAACAGTTTGAAAACCTGCCTCATTCCATAAAGCTTATTAAAGATTATGATGTTGACAATGTTTCCAAAAAAGTTGTAAGAATTATATTAGGCTACACTGACTATGTAAATGAAAAGGTTTGGCATAAAGAATAAGAATTTTCTGAATTAAGGAGAAAATCAGATGTTTAAAGACAAAACACTTTTAATAACAGGTGGTACAGGATCATTTGGCAATGAAGTTTTAAGATATTTCTTAAAAAATACAAACATCAAAGAAATAAGAGTTTTTTCAAGAGACGAAGAAAAACAAGACCGCATGCGCCATGAGCTTTTTGATGAGAGAATACGCTACTATATTGGAGATGTAAGAAATTTTGACAGTCTTAATGATGCCTTGAAAAATGTTGATTTTGTATTCCATGCAGCAGCCTTAAAGCAGGTTCCTTCATGTGAGTTTTATCCTATGGAAGCTGTGAGAACAAACATTTTGGGAGCCAATAATCTTCTTGAAGCTTCGACTGTCAATAAGGTAAAAAAAACAATTGTGCTTAGTACAGACAAGGCGGTTTATCCAATAAACGCAATGGGAATGACAAAAGCGTTGATGGAAAAATTAATGATAGCAAAATCAAGAATTGTAGATCCCGAGATTTCAACATTTTGTGCAACAAGGTACGGGAATGTAATGGCTTCAAGAGGTTCTGTTATTCCTTTGTTTGTTAAACAATGTAAGGAAAATAAACCGATAACAATCACAGATCCAAGTATGACAAGGTTTTTAATGAGCTTGGAAGAGTCTGTCCAGCTTGTTTTGTATGCATACGAGAATGCCAACAGCGGTGATATCTTTGTCCAAAAAGCGCCCGCATCAACGATTATTGATTTAGCAGAGGCTATTAAAAAGATATTTAACTCAAACAGCCCGATAAATATCATAGGAACAAGACATGGCGAAAAAAAACATGAAGCGCTTGTTAATAGGGAAGAGATGGCTAAAGCAGTTGACTTGGGTAGATTTTACAGGATTCCTTGTGATGAACGTAACTTGAACTATGATAAATACTTTAACTCAGGAGACTTAACTATTGTCGAAAAAGATGATTATAATTCGGCAAATACTCAACAATTAAGTATCGATGAGGTTGTAGAAAAACTCTTAGATTTAAAATATATACAAAATGAACTTAAAGAAACTCAGGTCAAAAAATAATGGAAAGATATGTATGAGGGCAGCAAGTTCTATTGAAGGCGGAATTTTTCAGGATAACAGAGGTATTATCCGTTTTGTAAATGATTTTAATTTTGAAGGCATTAAAAGATTTTATCAGGTTGAAAATCATAAAAAGGGTTTTGTCAGGGCCTGGCAGGGACACAAAACAGAAGAAAAATATGTCTATGTTTCATCCGGAACAGCGCTCGTTGCAATAGTGCCGATTGATGCAGAAAAAGGTGATCTGTCTCAGGTTAAAACTTTTATCTTAACTGAAAAATCTCCTTCGGTTTTACATATACCCGCAGGTTATTATAACGGTGTAATGAATTTTGAGGATGCCACTAAAATTATATTATTTTCTAACCTTACTCTGGAAGAAAGTCAGAATGACTTTTTTAGAAGAGACTATGATTATTGGGATATATGGGGCAAGTATAAATCCGGCTTGCAGTAAAAAAATTTTAATAAATTATTTGAAATCTGCTACAATAAATCCAGGCGGGTAAAATATGAAAAAAATATTAATATTAGGTTCGACAGGTATGCTTGGGAATGAAGTGGCAAAGCATTTTATGCCACTGAAAGCTTTTGATACATATTTAACTTACAGAAATGAGACCGTTTCTTTTGGTACAAAAGAAAACAAATTCAAATTTGACGTACTTTGCGATGATTTTAACATTTTACCTTGTGACTTTGATTATGTAATCAATTGTATCGGGATTATAAAACCTTTTATGGATGATAACCTCATTAATTCTATATATATAAATGCTATTTTTCCAAGAAAACTTGCTAACTGGTGCAGTGAAAACGGTATGAAGCTTATTCATATAACAACAGACTGCGCTTTTTCAGGATTAAAGGGAAAATATTTTGAATCAGACGCTCATGATGCGCTTGATGCTTACGGGAAATCAAAATCTTTGGGTGAACCTATTGAGGATGCTATGGTTTTAAGAACAAGCGTTATAGGTGAAGAAATACATAAAAATGCAAGTCTTATTTCATGGGCAAAAAGCCAAAAGGGCAATAATGTAAAAGGTTTTACCAATCATTTTTGGAATGGGGTTACAACCAATCAATATGCAAGATGTTGTGAAAAAATTATAAACGAAAACTTTTATGAAAATGGTGTTTTCCATATATTTGCAAAAGATATTGTATCTAAATATCAGATGCTTGAGTATTTTAACGAAGTATTTGAGCTTGATTTAACGATTAATCCTTATGAAACAATGCCCGGCTGCGACAGAAGCCTTTCTACGGTAAAAGATTTGTGTGCTAAATTAGAAATTCCTACAGTAAAAGAGATGGTGCAGGAATTAAAAAAGGTTGACCTGTCTAATATTGCAAAAGATAAACTAAATGAAATGCTTCCAAATAAAATTGAAGATAGACATTGCTGCAGCGGGAGTATGTGGATAAAAAGAGTTAAAGCTCCTAATGATAATGATTGATAGAGTTTGATATGTCAGAAAAATACACCCCATTAGTTTCAATAATAATTCCTGTTTATAACGGTTCAAATTACCTGGAATCGGCAATTGAAAGCGCATTGAATCAGACTTATAAAAACATTGAAATTATTGTTGTAAATGACGGCTCAACTGACAATACTGAAGAAATTGCCCTTTCATTCAAAGACAAAATAAAATATTTCTCAAAAGAAAACGGCGGAGTCGCAGCTGCATTAAATTACGCAATAAAAAAATCCCAAGGGGAGTACATTTCCTGGCTTTCCCATGATGACTTGTACATGCCTGATAAAATCGAAGCCCAGATTAAGCTTTTGTCAAAACTTGAGAATAAAAAGACGATTTTGTATTCTGACTGGCAAAAGATAAATTCTGATTCTGAGGTTATAGAAATTGTAAAATATGAAAAATCACACAATAAAAAACTGCTTGAGGATTCAATCTACGTGCTTTTAAACGGGTTAATCTCCGGTTGTTCTTTATTAATCCACAAGGATATTTTTAAAGAGTTAGGATATTTTAGAGAAGACCTTTTAACTACGCAAGATTATGATTTATGGTTTAAAATGTTTCCGAATTACCCCATTAAGCATATAAACAGGGTTCTTGTAAGCTATAGAATACATCAGGCGCAGGATTCAAGAGCAAAAAGGGCATATCACTTAAGTGAAGAAGACAGACTTTGGGCAGATTTTTACAAGAAAGTTTCAAACAAGAAGCTTGATGAGATTTTTTCTGATAGAAGAAAATATTTAATCAGCAGAGCAAGGTGGTTTTATCATTTGTTTAACTTTAATGCCGCAATTGAAGCTATGCTTAAAGTAAAGGATGAAGGTAAACAAAGCATTCTTCTTATAAACCCGCCGGATAAATTTAATATTCAGAATTGTACGGATATAAATTTATTCATTTTAAAAATTAAAAAAGATGAGTTTAGACTTTTTTATTGTGATAGAGAAATTTTATTTATAAAACTAAAAAGCCCAATAGGATTTGAGTTTAATAATATGTTTTTACAAAATGAGGCGACCATGCTAATAGAAAAGATTTTGATTGCTTATGAAATTGATGTAATACATATATTAAAATTTGAAAATCTGGGCTTTGATATTGTCAGGATGGCTAATGAGCTTTCTGTTCCTGTTTTTTATTCTCTAACACAGATAAATGAATTATGGCTTAATCCAAAAAACGAAAAGTTGCAGAATCAGATAGAGCTTTTTGCCGGAAAACATATATTTACGAATTTGTCTAAAACTTTTATAGTGAAGGGCGATGAGCATTTTTTATCAGAATTATTAAATAATAATAATATGTTAAATCAAAAGGAAATATCTAAGAATGAGTTTTTTAGACTCGAAACTTATCTTGGTGATTATAAAAATTCTTTTAAAAACAGAAAAAAATATCCCGACAAAATAAGAAAGATTATGTTGAATGACTTACTGGACAAGCAGGAGCATACAACAATCGGATTGATTTGATGAAAATACTTTTGTATACGCATGAAATAGCAATAAATATGGCAGGTGGTGCGGAAAAGGTTTTGGCATCTATGGCAAATGCACTCATAAAGAAGGGCTACGAGGTTACAGTTGCCTGTTCAAGTGAAAAAGAAGGAGCGCTTTTTTATCCTTTAGATGAGAAGGTTAAATTCGTCAATTTGAATTTTATTGATTTTGCCGAAAAAGATATGGTGAGCACTAAAAGAAACTTTTTTGAAGAATTTTTATATAAAAATCTTCTTGATAAAGAAGCTTTTTTAGAATCTAAAAAGTTTTCAGACAAATTTGTAGCCTTTTTAGAACAAGAGAAGCCTGATTTAATTATTTCTTATTATATCCATACATACAGGCATATTTCGTATTGCAAGGATTTAAACATTCCTACAATCATAATGATGCATTCTCATCCTGACAGGTTTTTTAAATTTTATGGAACAAAGTATTTTCCGATAAATAGGCTTATTCTTAATAAAATCGATATATGTCAGGTCCTTTTGCCCTCTCATGTTAAAAGTATAAAACAGTATTTTTACGGCGATGTAGAGGTTATCGCGAATGCCATATCTGCTCTTTCGCCAGATATAATCTCGGATAAAGAAAAAACGGATAAGACAATCCTCACTATATCAAGATTTGATAAGCATAAAAGGCAGGATATTTTGATAGAAGCTTTTGGTTTGATTGCGCATAAACATCCTGATTGGCAGCTTCATTTATATGGCCAATTCGATTCAGAAAAAACAAAGGAATATATCTTTGAGTTAATCAAAAAATACAATATCGACGAGCGAATAAAATATAAAGGAGCAACACTAGAACCTTTAAATGTGATGCAAGAAGCTGATATATTTGTCTTGCCGAGCGATTTTGAAGGGTTTTCCATTGCTACTGCCGAAGCTATGTCTGTTGGATTACCTTCTATTGCTTTCAAGGACTGTGAAGGGTTAAGTGAGCTTATTATAAATAATAAAACAGGCTTTTTAACGGAAAAAACCCCGCAAGATCTGGCAAAACATATTGAAATATTGATTGAGAACCCTGATTTAAGATTGGAATTTTCAAAAAATGCAAAAGAAAGAATAAAAGAATTTGCTCCTGAAATTGTTTGGGATAAGTGGGAAAATGCTATTAAAAAAGCGGTTTTAATCCATAATAAAAAAAGTATCCGAAAGTTCTTTATTTTATTTTTTCTTTATATAAATATTTTCTTTACGGGTATTTTAAAACAGCTTAAAAGGTAGTTATACTTGGATATTACCGTAATTTGTTTTTAGTTTTTCGTAGTATTCTTCTTTTACTTTTTCATTTTTCAGTTTTTTATACCAGTAAATAAGAGTATTTTTTTTATGTGTTAAAAAGTAATCTTCAAGTTCATTATAAATATTTTTTTCTTTGAGGAAAGTTTCGATTTTTTCAAATATTTTAAAGAAATCAAGTTTTTTATAATCCTGATTCCCGAATGTATAAGAGGTTAGAGATTCTTTCCTGTAGAACACAAGAGGCTCTTTAACAAGGCTTATTTGACGGGCCTGGATGAATGTTTCATAAAAGAATACGTTGTCTTCAAAATTTAAATTCTCATGGAAAAGTATATTATTTGTTTCAAGGAATTCTCTTTTGTATATTTTATTCCAAGGGGTTACACAGATTCTGAAGATAAAATCATGTGTCTGCTTATGCGTAAAAGCGGTATTTTCAAAACTTTCATCAAAGAGGTTCAGATTCATATAAGGGTCAGATGTCGTAGATATTCCTGTTTTCTCGTTTAAAACAGTGATGGAACACATTGAAATGTCTGAATTTTTTTTCTTTGCATCAAGGTATAATTTTTCAAACATTGTAATGTCCGCAAAATCATCTGAGTCTAAAAAGCCTATATACTCGCCTTTTGCTGCCTTAAACCCGTTGTTTCTTGCAGCGGATTGCCCTTTATTTTTTTGGTTGAGGATTTTTATTCTTGAATCTTTTTTTGCAAAGCCATCCAAAATATTTAAAGAATTATCGGTAGAGCCGTCATTTACGCAAATAATTTCAATGCCGTTTAATGTCTGTTTGACAAGGCTTTCAAGGCATTTGTTAAGGTATTGTTCCGTATTATAGACTGGTACTATTACAGAAACTCTTATATTATTATTTTCCATTTTTATATCCTATTACATTTTTTGAAAAAGTAAAACAGATTAAAATTTGACAATAGTAGTATTGTTTTCTTGAAGTTTGATTAAGAATTCGTAAAAAAATTCCATGTAGATTATGATATTAATGCATACATATATCTGAATTCAGGGAGGATTAATAAGGAATGAATTTTTTTAAAAAATATGCAAAATTCCTGTTTGTAATTTTTATAAATATTTTTACGCAAATGTCTGCCAAAGCGGCAATCGCATTTCCTACAATAAGTGTCGGTATGGGCTCTGCTAATAGCCCTCAGGAGTTTACGCAAGGCGTTCAAATCCTTATTTTGCTGACTGTTTTGACGCTTGCACCAAGTATATTCATAATGACAACGGCATTTATAAGGATTATTATAGTTTTGGCCCTTACTAGGCAGGCAATAGGTACAGCCTCTCTTCCTCCTAATCAGGTCTTGGCAGGGTTGGCGCTTATACTTACGTTTTTTGTAATGGCACCTACTTTTAATAAAATAAATGAATCTGCCGTTCAGCCATATTTAAATAACCAGATTACGCAGCAAGTTGCGTTTGAAAAAGCAGCATTTCCTCTTCGGGAATTTATGATAAAACATACACATGAAAAGGAAATTGCCTTGTTTATAAATATGGCGAAGCTGGAGAAGCCTAAAAACTGGATGGAGGTCCCTACATATGTAATTTTGCCTGCATTTGTTCTCAGCGAATTAAAAACAGCTTTTATAATAGGCTTTGTAATATTTTTGCCGTTTCTGGTCGTGGATATTATTGTTGCAAGTATATTGGTGTCGATGGGGATGCTGTTTCTTCCGCCTACCGTTGTTGCAACACCGTTTAAGCTGATATTGTTTGTAATGATAGATGGCTGGTATTTGATAACCAAGTCGCTTATAGAGAGTTTCATAACATAATAAGGAAAGCAGAATGAGTGAATCTCAATTTTTAACTATAATACAAAGTGTTTTAATTTTAATATTGCAACTTTCATCACCCATACTGATTGTAAGTGTTGTTGTGGGTTTGTTGATAAGCATTTTTCAGTCTGTAACGCAGATACAAGAGTCCACTTTAACCTTTGTCCCTAAAATAATTGCAGGCATTCTGACTCTTATTATTTTAATGCCATGGATGCTGTCGACGTACACTCACAGTGTAAATGACCTTTTTGCCCAGATAAAGTTTTTGATTAAATAACGGAAAAATTTAAAGGATGAGTTTGTTAGATCTTTTTTCAGGCCAAAATATAATAGTATTCATAATAGTTTTGACAAGGCTAAGCGGTCTTATCACAACTGCGCCTTTATTTTCTACCTATCCTATTCCTCCTCAAGTGAAGGTGTGGCTTGTGGCATTAATCGCTTTTATTATGTATCCGATGGTTGTGGCTAAATCTTCTTTTGTTGTGCCTACGAATATGATTGCTCTGACTTTGTTTTTAATTAAGGAATTTATTATAGGAGCTTTAATCGGTTTTATAGCAAATTTTATTTTTGTCGGGGTACAGATGTCGGGTCAGTTTTTATCACAGCAAGTAGGACTTGCGATGAGTAATGTGCTTGACCCTGCAACTCAGTCACAGGTTCCTGTTATAGGTGAGTTCTATCTTTTACTTACAACAATGTTGTTTTTGGTGCTTAATGCTCATCAAATGCTCTTTACAACTGTTTATCAAAGTTTTATAACAATTCCTCCGGGAATTAATCTATTGTTTGCGCCTGCTTTGGTCGATCAGGTTTTGCATTTATCTTCGGACATATTTCTCATTGCTTTGAAGGTTGTATTGCCTATATTTTGTGTGTTATTTGTATTAGAGGTACTCTTGGGAGTGCTTGCCAAGATGATACCCCAGATGAATATTTTTATGGTGGCCATTCCCGTAAAAATATATGTAGGCTTGATTTTAATGATATTGTTTGCACCTCCTATGGCAACATATCTTAGAAATCTTATAGAAAATCATATGTCTACTCTGTTAAAAATGTTTATGTGAGGTTAGATGAGCTCAGAAAAAACTGAAGAAGCCACCCCCAAACGGCGGGAGAATGAAAGAAAAAAAGGTAATATAGCAAAGAGTCAGGATTTGAATTCTGCTCTTGTTTTGGCTACGGGCGTTGGTTTATTGGTTGTTTTAGCACCTAAGATAATGAACGACCTTCAAGCTCTTGCATATCAGACTTTTACTCACTTAAATCCCAAATATATTACAACAAGTGATATCCTTGGATTGCTTGCTCCATTTGCAATAGCATCGGCACAAATTGTTTTACCATTTTTATTAACTTTAATGATTGCTGCAGCTGTTGTTATCAGGTCGCAAGTCGGGAATCTTTTTGCTACAGAAAAGATTAAGCCCGATATTACAAAACTAGGACCGGCAAAGGTACTGGAGGGATTAAAAAACACTTTAAATATATTTTCGCCGAGAAATCTTGTAGAGCTCTTAAAAAATATTTTAAAGGTCTTAATAGTAGGCAGTTGCGGTTATTCTGTAATAAATTCAAGAAAAGAAGAACTCTTTGCACTAGTCGGAGTTGATGTAAATTCAGCCTTTATGGTTTTGGGCAGTATACTTGTGCAGATGCTTATAAATATGTGTATTGCAATGCTGATTATAGGGATTATAGATAAGAAATACCAGACCTATCAGTATGAAAAGTCAATAAAAATGACAAAACAGGAGATAAAAGAAGAGTGGAAAAATACTGAAGGAGACCCTCAAATTAAATCCAGAATCCGCTCAGCCCAAATGAAAATGATGAGACAAAAAATGATGAGTGCTATCCCTACGGCAGATGTTGTTGTAACTAATCCTACGCATTATGCGGTAGCTTTAAAATATGATAAATTAAAACAGTCCGCACCTATTGTGGTCGCAAAAGGTGTAGATTTTCTGGCATTTAAGATACGTGAAATTGCACAGGAGAATAATATTCCCATTGTTGAGAATAAGCCCCTTGCACGTTCTTTGTATAAACTGGTCCCGGTTGATTCTGTTATACCTGCAGATTTATATGTAGCAGTAGCCGAAGTTCTCGCTTATGTGTATAATAGAAATAAGGCAAGGGTGTAGAGGATGGAGTCAAATACTTTAGCTGGTTTATTTAAAAATAATGACGTTGTACTTGCGATTGGTTTAGTTATTATCGTAAGTATGATGGTCTTACCTTTACCTGCGCCATTGTTGGACGTTTTATTAACGTTGAATATTTCGCTTGCGATAATAATAATGCTTATTTGTCTTTTTACAAAAGAGCCGCTTGAATATTCTTCGTTTCCGGTAATATTGCTTATATCAACAATTTTTAGGCTCGGATTAAACGTCAGTTCTACAAGATTGATTTTGCTTTACGGAGAAGCGGGAGATGTTATTCATTCGTTTGGAGAATATGTAGTCGGCGGCAATTATGTTGTTGGTTTTATCATATTTGTAATTTTAGTAATTATCAATTTTATGGTAATTACAGGTGGTGCCGGCAGGGTAGCTGAAGTGTCTGCAAGGTTTACGTTGGATAGCATGCCTGGTAAGCAGCTTAGTATTGATGCTGATTTGAACTCGGGTTTGATTAATGAAGAGCAGGCAAAGGCAAAGAGAAGAAAGCTTGAAAGAGAAGCCAATTTCTACGGTACAATGGATGGTGCTTCCAAGTTTGTTAAAGGTGATGCGACTGCGGGTATATTAATTACCGTTGTAAATATTGTTGCAGGTCTGATTATTGGTGTATGGCAGCTGAAAATGGATGTTATGACAGCATTGAGCACATACACTATTTTGACTGTAGGGGATGGACTTGTATCACAGATTCCTGCGCTATTAATATCTTTTGCAACAGGTTTAATTATTTCAAGAGCAGCAGGGCAGGATAGCTCACTAGGAGAAGATATCCAGCAAGAAATGTTCTCTAATCCTACCGTTCTCGCTGTTGTTTCAGGTTTATTGGTATTTTTAGGCTTGGTTCCGGGTATGCCTACGCTTCCTTTCTTATTTGTTGCGGTGGGTATAGGTCTTTTTGCCGTGAAGAGGAATAATGAACTTAAATTAAAGCAGGAACTAGAGGAGAAAAAGCGCGAAGAAGACGAGAAAAACCAGAAAATGGATAAAGTTGCCAAGAAAAAGAAAAAAGCCACAAGAGAAAGCGTTTTAGAATTATTGGCAATTGAGGCGATTGAGATTGAAATAGGCTATAGACTTGTGCCTCTTCTTGATGCGGAACAAGGCGGAGATTTACTTGAAAGGATTGCCCAAATAAGAAGGCAGACTGCGCTTGATTTGGGAATTGTTTTGCCGTCTATAAGAGTAAGAGATAATTTGCAGCTTCCTCCAAATAAATACCAGATTAAACTGAAGGGTGTTCCTATTGAGTCAGGGGAAATATATGTGGATAGAAGTCTTGCAATGAATTCTACAGGCGGTGAAGATAATCCTGATATAAAAGGTATAAGTGCAATTGAGCCCGCATTTGGACTGCCTGCTTTGTGGGTAGAAGAGCAAGACAAAGAATTTGTAGAATCTCAAGGATACACTGTTGTAAGTCCTTCTGCCGTTATATCAACACATTTGACTGAGGTTATAAAGAAAAACGCATCAGAAATCCTATCAAGAGCTGACATACAGCAGCTGATTGATAATCTTAAAAAAGAAGTTTCTGAAGAGTATGTAAATGACTTGATGAAAGAAATTTCTGTGGCTGAAGTACAACAAGTTATCCAGAATCTTTTAAAAGAAAGACTTTCAATAAGAGATTTAAAAACAATTTTAGAAGTTATAAGCTTGCAATCAAGAATAAGTAAAAATCCTGATTTTCTTACCGAGCAGGTTAGAGCAGCATTGGCAAGGAGCATTTGTAAACAAAATTTATCTGATTCAGGGGAACTTTTAGTGGTAACTTTATCACCTGATGTTGAAAACACAATAGCTCAAGGCGTAAGTCCTGATGGCCAGAGCCTTATGTTGGATCCTGAATTTACAAGAAAACTGCTTGATTCTTTGAATCATGAACTCGAAAAAGCAATAAATATGTATGGAAGCCAACCTGTATTACTGTGTTCTTCTCCTATAAGGCTGCCTTTCAGGAGGCTTATAGAAAGAACATATCCTCAAATTGCTGTTATGTCATACAACGAAATCAGTAACAATACAAAAGCAAAGTCAGTTGGCTTAATACAGGTTTTTGCAGGTGTTGCAAAATAGTTATTTAAAGGATACCATTAAAAATGGTTGAACCTTGGAGAAAAATTATGCAAGAATACATAACTAAAGATAAAGAGTTTAAAATAATCCCAAGAGACCCTTCGGGTATATCCAAGTGCATAGTCAAAGATTTAAATGAAGGCTATTTTGAAGTGGAGCTTACATCGAATGAAAATTATGAGGCTAAAGAACCTGTAGAACTTTTTGCTAATACTGCAGAAGGAGTTTTGTATTTTCAGACAGAGGTTAAGTCGCTTAAGGATAAAAATGTTGAAATATTTTATCCAAATGACTATAAATTTTTGCAAAGAAGAGAATATACAAGAGTCTGTATTACAAAAGAAATAATACTACTTTTAAGTGAAAACAAAATCAAAGCCCAAATGCTCGACATTAGTGCAGGAGGAATGAAAATCACTTTAAAAGAACAGTTAAATTTAAGTGAAGATTATAAAATTTCCTTATCGTTTGATAAAAATTTATCTCTGGATGTAAGCTTTCAGCCGATAAGATTGGAGGCTGATGATATTTTGGGATATACTGTGTCAGGACGATTTAAAAATATTAAAAATATTGATAGAATAGCCTTAGTGCAATTTTGTTTTAAGAAGCAACTTGAAGACCAAAATAAATAAATTTCTTAAGATTGAGGTAGTGTATGTACTCCAAAAGTGTTTCAGTTTTTTTAACAAGTTTATCCTTTGTTGTTTTAGGAGTTTTGTCTTTTATGCACTCTATGTCTTATAGTTGTGATACTATATTGCATGTATTATATAAAATAATTCCGGCTTCTTTAGCTCTTGGAGTTTTAGGTTTTTTGATTGGTCGTGTAATGGATTATGCTAAAGCTAAAAAATAATTCTAATAAATTTTATTTTCGCTGGCTCATTAATTTTGTTAAAAGAATGAGCAGTCTTTTAACTTCCAAAGAGCGCAAGCTGAGTGTAGAATTTGCTTATTTAACAAGCGGAATTATAGCATTAATAGTGCTTTTTATGGGTTTATACATTAACAATATGATGAGCAAATTAAATGATAAAGCACAACTGCAAACAAATACGTTAAATGTTTCTTTGGCGGCGACAATAATAAATATGATTGCTGAAGATATCGATAATAACCAATTCTACAGGATTCCAACAAAACTTGAGCATATGATTACCAACAAGATTATAGCTTATATTGTAGTTCAAGACAATATTACAAAAAAAATAGAATATACATCATTGCCGGACAAAGTCGTTGCTGTTGTAAATCAAGGAGCTCTCACTTTGTTAAACAATTCAGATTCCGCATTTAATGATACCAGATACATTAAAGGTGTAAGAGCAAAATATACTGTTTATATAGGTTTTTTTATAGATCAAATTTTTAAATCATATTTTGATACTTTAATCAAACAATTAGCCGTTTTGATATTTCTTTTCATGATAATGGGGCTGATGCTTTCTTACTTTTTGTCAAGAAAAATTATCAGTCCGCTTAATTCTCTTGTAAATGCTACAAGCGCTTTTGGACAAGGGGACTTATCCAACAGGGCAGAGGAAACTGATTATATTGAGATTAATGAGCTTGTCTCTTCATATAATTCAATGGCAGATGCTCTCCAAAGATTATATAGCTCTATGGGGCATCAGGTACAAGAGAGAACTCAGCAATTAGAAGCCGCATATAAAGAACTTCAGGATACTCAGGCGATGATGGTTCACTCCGAAAAAATGAAGTCATTAGGTGAACTTGTTGCAGGGATTATGCATGAAATAAATAACCCTATTAATTTTATATATGGAAACTTGAGCCATTTAAGCAATTATTCTGCGGATTTGATACAAGTAATAGATGAATATGAAAAATGTGAATCAGATTTAAATCCTGAGCAAAAAGAAGCTATTACAAAATTTAAAAAAGAAATTGACTATGAATTTTTGAAAACAGACTTGCCTGATTTAATAAGAAGCTGCAAGGAAGGTACAGAAAGGACCAAAAATATAATTCTGGATCTTAAAAACTTCTCAAGGCTTGAAGAAATTGCTCTTACAGATGTTGATTTACCTAAAGAAATAGAAACAACCTTGAATATTTTGCATAATAAGTTTAAAAATAAAATTGAAGTTCATAAAGAGTATGAAGAAGGACTCCCAAGGATTGAAGCATATGGAGGTCAGCTAAATCAGGTATTTATGAATATCCTTGACAACGCTTGTTATGCCATAAAAGAAAAAGGCGATGTCTGGATTAGGATGAAAATACTTGGAAAAAATGTTATAATTGAATTTGAAGATAACGGAAGCGGTATGGATGAAAATACTGCGTCAAAGATTTTTAATCCCTTCTTTACTACAAAACCTGTTGGTCAAGGCACCGGAATGGGTATGGCTATTAGCTATAAGGTAATAAAAAACCACGACGGCGAAATTAAAGTGTCAACGGAAATTGACAAAGGCACTAAATTTACAATAATCCTGCCTATAAGTATAAGAGAAAAAGAAGCGGAAAAAAGAAGCAATTTGGAAAGTGATATAGAAGAGATTATATTGTAGTATGAACATGTACAAAATTTTACTGGTAGATGATGAAGAAGATAACTTAGCCCTGTTATATAGGACTTTAAGGGGTAAGTATGAACTTTATAAAACTACTTCTCCATTAGAAGCATTGGAGATTCTTAAAAATAATAAAATTGATTTGGTGTTATCTGATCACAAAATGCCCGAGATGGACGGTGTTGAACTTCTAAAAAGAGTTTATGATCATTTCCCCAATACTATGAGGCTTTTGGTTACGGCGTATTCAGATGCCGGAATCCTTATTGATGCGATTAATTACGCTAAAATCTACAGGTATATCAAAAAACCATATAGCCCTGACGAACTTCTTTTAACCGTTTCAAACTCGTTAGAATATTTGCAATTAAAGCTTGATAATGAAACTTTGATTAACGATTTAAAGGAACTTTTCTCTGGAACAATAAAAGCAATCATAGAAGCTCTTGATGCAAAGGATTCATTTACTCTTGGAAGAAGCCGCCGTGTGACTTTTTATACTATGAAAATGGTTAAGGCAATGAATATGGACCCAGAGGAGGAAAATAAAATTGAACTTGCAGGATTGCTGCACGATATCGGTATGATTGGGGTTTCAGACGATATTCTTTATAAAGTGGAAAAACTTACACAGAGCGAATATGAAGAAATTAAGGCTCATGTGCACCACGGGGTTAGAATTTTAGATGACATAAAACAGCTTAAAAATGTTGTTGAAATTATAAAATATCACCATGAACATTACAATGGGCAAGGTTATCCTTACAGGCTCAAGGGAGATGAAATCCCTATAGGTTCAAAAATTATTGCAATTGCAGATGCTTTTGACGGCATGCTTTCAAACAGAGCATACAGACAGGCTATGGAACCATATGAAGCTTTAGATAGACTAAAAGCTCTTTCGGGTACTCAGTTTGACCCTTCAGTAATTGCTGTTTTTGAGAGTATTTTGCCTGAGGCCATCAACGAGATCAATGAATACGAAAAAAATTACAGTGCAAATTAGTTTTCTTACAAAAAGTTGAGCATAACGGTTGTTATTTATGTTAATATAGTCCTGAAGTACTTTTGAACGAGGATTAATTAAGTTATGAAAATGTCGCAGCTTTTTGTGCAAACATTAAGAGAATTTCCTTCTGACGCTGAGGTTATAAGCCATAAGCTACTGGTTAGAGCCGGGTATATAAGAAAGCTTACAAGCGGCGTTTATAATTATTTGCCTCTTATGCAAAGAGTGCTTAGAAAAATTGAAAATATCGTAAGAGAAGAAATGAATGATTCAGGAGCACAGGAGCTTTTAATGCCTTTTGTTCAGCCTGAGGAATTATGGCAGGAATCAGGCAGATGGGAAGTCTACGGTAAAGAATTGATGCGTCTTAAAGACAGGCATAACAGAGGAATGTGTCTGGGACCTACGCATGAAGAGGTTATCACATCCATTGCCAGAGAGGGAATACGTTCATATAAGCAGTTGCCCGTTAATTTGTATCAAATTCAGTCAAAATTTAGAGATGAAATAAGACCGAGATTCGGGCTTTTAAGAGGCAGAGAATTTATTATGAAAGATGCCTACAGCTTTGACTCGGATGAAAAGGGGCTTGATGTTTCTTATGAAATTATGGCAAATGCTTATAAAAGAATATTTGAAAGATGCGGTCTTGAGACTAAAATGGTTCAGTCTGACTCAGGTGCAATAGGAGGCAGCGTAAGTCATGAATTTATGGTTTTAACTCAAACGGACAGCGGCGAGAATGATATTTTTTATTGTGAGAATTGTGATTATGCAGCAAATTCTAACCATGCACAGTCTGTTTTACCTGAGGCTGATACGGATGGTAAATTTGAAGAGTTTAAAAAAGTTTCAACCCCTAATATTAAAACTATAGAAGACCTTGTAGGCTTTTTTAATGTCAAGGCTTCCGCGATGTGTAAATCTTTAGTTTATATTGCAGACAAGGAACCTGTTCTGGCTTTAATTAGGGGGGACAAAGCTATAGAAGAAACAAAACTTAAAAATGCAATCGGGGCTTTTGATATCAGGATTGCTTCTAATGCTGAAGTCGCAGAGATTATGCAAAATAGTGGATTTAATGCGGAAGTGGGCTTTATCGGGCCATTAAATCTTAAAAATATTAAGATAGTCGCTGATTTAAGCGTTAAAGACCTGAAAAACTTTATTACGGGTGCAAATGAGACAGGAATGCATTATGTTGGAGTTAATTTCGGAAAAGAATTGGATTTACCTGATGTTATTGCTGACATTCGTCTTGTCGAAACTGGTGAAATCTGCTCTAAGTGCGCTTCTTCGCTTAAAGTTACACGTGGAATCGAGGTAGGGAATATATTTAAGCTTGGTACAAAATATTCGAAAGCCATGAATGCAACGTTTACTGATATTAATGGCGCTGAAAAACCTTTTATAATGGGCTGTTATGGGATTGGAATATCAAGAACAGCAGCAGCTGCCGTAGAAAGACACCATGATGACTTTGGAATTAAGTGGCCGCTTGCTATTGCTCCTTATCATGCCATAGTAGTTCCGGTTAATATACTTGATGAAAAACAGATGAATATTTCACTTGAAATTTATAGAAAACTGGCAGATGCAGGTGTTGAAGTTTTAATTGATGATAGAGATGAGAGAGCCGGCGTTAAATTCAAGGATGCTGATTTGATTGGTATTCCGTATAGAATAACGGCCGGGAAAACAGTGGAACAAGGACTTGTTGAATTTAAAGACAGAGAGAATTCACAGGTTCTGACTATCTCACCTGATGAGGCAGTCAAAAAAATCATCGAAATTACAAAGAATGTCAGGTCAAAACCTTAAACTTTCAATTTGTCATATTTATCCATCATTACTCAATATCTATGGTGATTTTGGGAATATTTTGACGCTCAAAAAAAGATGTATTTGTAGAAACATCGATATCAATATTGAAAATATTAATATCGAGGATGAGATTAATATTTCAAAATTTGATTTATATTTTATGGGCGGTGGGCAAAACAGCCAGCAAATTATTGTTTCAAAAGAGCTTCAAAAACATAAAGAAGCTCTTAGTGATGCTAGTTCCGAAGGAGCGGTCTTTTTAGGAATATGCGGTGGTTATCAGCTTTTTGGCAGGTATTATTTATTGACTGATTCTACAGTTCTTGAAGGCATAAACATTCTTGACATTTATACTGTTGCATCAGAAGATAGACTTATCGGAAATGTAACGGTAAAGACCGATTTCCTTTCGCCTGAAACTCTTGTAGGTTTTGAAAACCATAGTGGTCAAACTTTTCTTGAAGAAGGTACTATGCCGTTTGCAAAAGTCATCAAAGGAAACGGTAATAATTTTAAAGGAGCTTTTGAAGGAGCAAGAAAAAATAATGTTTTCGGTACTTATTTGCATGGACCATTATTACCCAAAAACCCTCATTTTGCGGATTATCTTGTGGAGCTTGCCCTTGAGCATCGTTATAAAGATAAAATATTTCTTAATCCTCTTAATGACGATTTGGAATACGAGACTCACCTTCAGCTTGTAAACAAAAAATATTAGCTATAAAGCCAACAGCTTACAAGTAATTGTTCTTCTATTCTTGTCATCTCAGGAGTAATATTTTTACAGATATCCATTGCTTTAGGGCATCTTGGGGCAAAGCAGCACCCTTTGATTTTGTCTTTTATAGAAGGAGGGTGTCCTTTAATTGTTTCAAGCTTTTCTGTTTCAAGGTCTGGCAGTGATTTTAAAAGGGCTTGAGTATAAGGGTGTTTGGGATTTTTAAAAAGTTCATTATTATCTGAATATTCTACAACCGAGCCTGCATACATAACCGCTATCCTGTCTGAATTTTCGGCGATTAATCCTAAATCATGCGAAATTAGTATGATGGATGTATTATAAAAATGCCTGATTTCATTTAGTAAGTTCATAATTTGAGACTGCACAGTAACATCGAGTGCGGTTGTGGGTTCATCAGCTATTATAATATCCGCATTACAAGCTATTGCCATTGCTATAATTACCCTTTGGCGCATTCCGCCTGAAAATTCATGGGGGTAACTTTTAAGTCTTTCTTTAGCATTTGGGATTTTAACTTTTTCAAGTGCTTCAATTGCTTTTTTTTCCGCTTCGTTCCCTTTTAAATTTTGATGGAGCTCAATTACTTCTAAAAGCTGGTCACCTATTGTATATAATGGATTTAGCGATGTCATAGGGTCTTGGGGGATAAGAGCGATTTCTTTTCCTCTTATTTTTTGCATTTCGTTTTCTGATAGCTCGAGCAGATTTTTATCTTTATAGAAAATTTTGCCGCTCGTAATTTTAGCCGTATTAGGAATCAGTCTTAAAACGGACATTGCTGTGAGAGTTTTTCCACATCCTGATTCTCCCACGATAGCAAGCGTTTGTCCTTTATCAAGCTCAAGATTTACATCATACAATACCTGATAAGTTCCGCTTTGCAGGTTGAAGGAAAGATTCAGATTTTCTATTTTTAGAATAGTCATTTATTTATTGTTGCTCTTTTTTTTATAAAAGCCAATAACCCGTTATTGATTTTAGATGCTAATTTCTCCGATGAACGAATACTGTGCCTCTCCTGTCATATAGATGTCTTTTTCGGAGTCGTCAATACTACCTTTCCATTCTATTTCAAGGCTGCCTCCGGGAAGATTAACTTTTACTTTATGGTCGCACAAATTATTTAATATTGCCGCTACAACACTTGCGCAAGCTCCTGTTCCGCATGCAAGAGTTATTCCGCAGCCTCTTTCCCAAACATCAAGGTTAATTTCATTTCTAGAGAGAATTTTTACGAATTCAACGTTGGTTTTTTCAGGAAATATCGGGTTCATTTCTATTTCGCTTCCATATTCAAGCGCATAGTCTTTAGTGTTTTTATCAGTAAATATTACGCAATGGGGATTCCCCATGCTGATAGCATTTGCAGTAAAGGTTTTTCCTTTTGATTGGATTTGGAAATTCAGGTTATTTATTACATTTGCAGGAATTTTTTTAGGCTCGAGTATCGGTTTTGACATATTGACTTTAACTGTACTTTCACCTGTAAGTTCAGGGATTATCTTTCCGGCGAGCGTTTCAACGCTGAATATTTTTTTATCAACAAACTTTTTATCGTAGGCATATCGGGCAAAACATCTTATGCCGTTTCCGCACATTTGAGCGATTGAACCGTCAGAGTTGTAGAAAAACCAGCCAATATCAGCATCTTTAGGATTCGGGTTAACTACAATTAAGCCGTCTGCTCCTATTGAGAAGTTCCTGTCGCATAATTTTTTTGCAAGTTCGCCAAGATTATTTTTATCTCCACTAATCTTTGAGTATTCTTCATAATCTATGATTATAAAGTCATTTCCGAGTCCTTGCATTTTAGTAAATTTAATATTCATATTGCCTTTTACTTTAGTTGTACTTATTTATTATAACCTTAAAAGCAATTAAATTTAAATAATTTTCTTTTTTTGACCGAAGGTCCATAGTTATAGTAGTTTTTATTTGGAGTACATACCGAACAGGGGTTAAATACTCTTACTTTTAGCGCATCGATATACTTTTGATCCAGATGTGCATAGTCAAATAACACTATACCGCCTGAATTCAGCTCTCTTGCTTCTTGAATCTGCATCAAAAGATCGTCGAATGTTCCACCCATAAATGTTACAAATAGTCCCGGATAAATTTTTGTTCTGATTGATGAATTGCTTTTAATATCGTTAATCATTGTTTTTGCTGTTGATTTATCACTTGTTAGGATTAAAGGCGTTAAGCCGTCAACATAGTTATTGAGAGACCATGTTTTCCAGTCTTGCATTTTTACTTCAAGGTTTCTCTGACGGTCCGGGAATATTACTGCTGTTAATGAAATGTTGTTTTCGACAGTAACTTTTCTTACCTTTCCAACAAAGTCCGTTACTTTGTTTTGCCTGTATAGAGACCAATTATCCCACATAGGTTGACCATATTTTATATCAATAGGATCTATATTATATTGGCTTTTAAATTCATTTCGTGCAAATTCAGTATAGCCCCAGTTTGTCATATCGTATGTTGAAAACTTTGGAGATATGGACTGCGGGTATCTTATATAATCGAGATTTATACCGTCAGGGCAGTAATTGGTTATAATTTCTTGTATTATTTCAAGCAGATATTTTTGAACTTCAGGGTTAGCCGGGTCTATAAAATAGCCGTTGTGTTCTGATAATGAGGCTACAGGTGTTGTTGATGAGTATGCTGATTTTGTGGTATTTGCCCATTTTGGGTATACGTTAAGAACATTCCTGGGGTTAGAACTTGGAGTGGCATTCCCGACATAAAATGTCTCAAACCACACATTTAGCTTTATATCTCTTCTTCTGCATTCTGTTACCCAAATTTTTAAAGGGTCAAATCCCATAAATTCTTCTCTTTGATTTGTCACTCCGTATTTTGCCAAAACAGCGCTTGGGTATATGGTCTTTCCGTGAAAATAAGTTTCTAAAAATACATTATTTATTCCTATATCTTTTAGTCTTTCAATTGTAGATACTATTTCTTCGGGACTTTTTTCTGTTGGTCTTATCCATACACCTCTTACTTCGTCTGCTTTATAAGGAAGGGCATTTTTAATTGCAAGATTTGCATTTTCCATGGCTTCTGTTACATAAACCTGAGCATTTTCAGGATCCTTTTCTGCATTTCTTAAAAGGTCTTTTGACTTGATTATATAGTTGGTAGAAGCTTTATCGTCATATAAAATGTCAATATTTCTGTAGTATTCCATAATTGAATTTGCCTGTTTAATTTTTTCTTTTGCGGCAAATATAAAACTATCTGCGGTAAGGTAGGATTTTAGGATTTTATTATCAACATCAACATATATTTTTGAGCCTGTTGAGATATTTTCATTAATCCATTTTTTTGCATTTCCATGGCCGCTTATTACAAAGCCGTCCTTAGGTATTAAGGAATCAGCGCCGTTAACCTGTGTAACTGTATTTCCGCTTACTATTGCTTCTGTTCCAAATTCATTTGTGCCAGTTTTAATCCCGTATACGGGTGTATATATTATGAGTTGGTCTTTCCCCCTGAAACCGGGATAAAATGCAGTCATAGGGTTTCCGACCGGGTCAATTGTATTTATTGTGTATGAACCTTCTTTGTAAATTACTCCGGTTTGCGGCTGCAGTGCAGTTGATGGAAAGTTCGGCTGGGTTTGAGCAGTCGTAGAATTATTATTGGCGTTGTTTACATTTATTGTATTTGCCTGCGGAGTTTTATTTATATTGAGTTTATTTTCAATTTTTGTCACAACTTGAGGGGCCTTAAAGCTTTTAAGTACTGTTTCTGCGTTTGATGGCTGATTTTCCCCTAATATAGTTTGAAATATAAGAGCAAATATTATTATATGTTTAGTTTGTATCCTCTTCATAATCTGATAGTACAATATCCTCTTTGTAAGTTAATCCACAATATAGTTTATTTTCATTATTATTTATCATTAAGAAAAAATTAATATTATCCGGCTATTTATTTTTTTATATTATCATTAAAATATATAGTAAGGAGCATCAATTTAATGGAATATAAAGATTATTATAAAATATTAGATGTTGAAAGGTCTGCAACCGAAGCTCAGATTAAGTCTGCATATAGGAAGCTTGCAAGAAAATTCCATCCCGATGTGAATAAATCTGCTGATGCTTCACAGAAATTTAAAGATATAAATGAAGCCTACGAGGTTTTATCAGATAAAGAAAAGAGAAAAAGATATGACAGTCTGGGGGCAAACTGGCAGGCAGGTTCTGAGTTCACTCCTCCTCCGGGTTTTGAGGGATTTAAATTTAATCAAGGCGGAGGCTATACCCAGTCTTTTGAAGACTTAGGCGGATTTTCGGATTTTTTCAGTTCTCTCTTCGGTGATTTCATGGGTGGAGCAAGAACCTCATCAAGACAAACAGGCGGATTTAATTATGATAATTTTTCAAATTTTTCGAGACAGCCTAAATCAAGAGCAAAATCTCAACCACCATCAGAGAATCTTGATATCACTCAGGACCTGATGGTAAGTGTAACAGACTTGATGCAGGATAAACCGTTAAGCGTTAAAATGAATACTTTTGAAAGATGCACAAAATGCTCAGGTGTAGGTTCAGTATGCTACAACTGCGGTGGTGCGGGTATTGTGTCAAAATCCAAAGTGCTTAATGTAAAACTGCCAAAAGGAGTTAAAGAAGGCCAGAAAATAAGGCTTGCTAAAGAAGGTAAAGGCGATAAAAGCGGTAATAAAGGTGATTTGTATTTTATTATTAAGCTGAAGGACAGTGAATATTCAATTATAAATGAAGATTTGACAAAACAAGTTGAAATAACCCCTTCAGAAGCGGTTTTGGGTACGAAAAAAGATATAAAAACTCCTCATGGTTCCGTTTCTATTAAGATACCGTCTATGACTCAATCAGGAAAAACCTTGAGATTAAAGGATTTAGGGCTACCCAAAAAGTCAGGCGGCTTTGGAAATTTGAATGTTAAAATTAATATTAATATTCCTCAAAAACTTTCCGATAAACAAATCGAGCTTTATAAACAACTATCTAAGCTTGATTAATCAACATTTAAAAACCTTGTAAGTTTTTCTAAAATGCCTTTTAAAGTCATTGAATGAGGAATGAGGGCTTCTTTATGATATTTTTTATATTCATTTATTATGTTTTGTGCTAAGGGCTCGCCCTTTTCAAGCGTAAATGCTATCATTTCAAGATAATCATCCTGCTCCAGGGCATAGTCTTCATCGGTTTTTCTTAAATCTTCATCTGCTTCCAGGTAGCACAATGCATGCCATGCGGTTTGTATAGATGGATCATTTATGTCTTCCGGAAACTTCAAGAGAGCATCTTTTACGTGTCTTTTTTCTGTCAAGACATCAAAAATGAGTTGCGCCACTTTTTTTCTGTATGGCACAAAATCAATTTGCTTATTTATTTTATTGCGCTTAAACATTCTTTCTCAAGAGCTTTCATAAGAGAGTGGACATCATTGTTAAAGTATTGTCCCACAAGCCTTTTTATTGCATCTTGTGCCATTTCTTCTCTTGAAGAAATGGATTTGTAATAAAACTTTTTACCTTTTTTATATCTTTCTAAAAATTTTTTTTCAACAAGCCTGTCCATTACTGTTTTAGCTGTAGTATAAGCCCTTATGTTTCCGCATTCATTAATTATATTTAAAACTTCTGTTACTGAAATATTAGTATCATTATTTTCTTCCATTGCCCAAACAGCATTAAGAATCTCGTTTTCAAGCGAACCATGAGTATAATTCATCATATATTCCTTTATTCTAAGTGATGCTAAAACTATACTAGAATAAAAATATTAAAATTCAAATATTATCTTTTCAAGTCATAGAAGTCAAAACTGACATCTTTAGGGCCAAACGGCCTTGCATCTTGGCTATCTCCTAAATATACTACATTCTTAGTATTTTGGTGAATTGCTTTAGTTGGTGTATCTTTTACACTAGACACATTAAAAAAACTGCTCTTATCGGTCCTATTGCAGCTCGTGCTTATGATTGAAACGAATAGGATGATTGTTAAAATGCAAAGTTTTTTAACAAATTTTACCATCTTAAAATCTTTCGTTTTTATACTATAATTATAGCATATTTTTTTTGAAAAATACAGGGGTTTTACACATATTCTTGCATTTACAGTTGTAACATTTTGTAACATCGGCATTGTTTTCAAAAACTTTAATTGTAATATTCCTTATTATTTCAAAAATTTTTTCTTCAAAAATAAAATATTTTTCTTCACTTAATTTTATTGTATTGCTCAAATTGTCTTTCAGCGAGAAATAGGTGAAACTTATATTTTCATAGCTATTGATTTTATTATTTAATTTTAAAATTTTATATAGAGAATAAAGATAGATGGCGCTTTGCAGGTCAAATTCATTGTTTTTTGGGATTTTTCCGCTTTTCCAGTCAAAAATTATGTATTTGGCGTCTTTGGAGTTATTATTTAATGATTTTTCAATTTTTATCGCATCTATTCTTCCTGTGAGCCAAAATTCATTTGATATTTTTACGCTAAAAGCATATTCACTCTTATATATATCTTGCGGTTTTATATTTAATTTCAGAAAATTTTGCCAAAGTTGTTTTGTTTTTTCATCAAGATTATCAAGAAATATAGATATATCAAAATTATTCAAGTAATAGTTTATCAATGCATGGATTTTTTTACCTGTTATCGCAGTTGAAGGATCTTGTGGCAGAGAAATTTTGTCAACAAATGTCAATTTATATTTTTGAGGGCATTCAAGATACGCTTGAAGCATGCTGTGAGAAAATGTTTCAGGCATTTTGCGTCTCCAGTGTTTTTAACAATTCATTTGGCTTTGAGGTTCTCGATTTGAGATATTTTTGAGCACATGTTAAATATAGCTGCTCTTTTGCTCTTGTAATCCCTACGTACAAAAGCCTTAGGTTTTCTTCTATCTGCATTTGTTTAAGTTCTTGAGGTGTTTTTCTTTTATAGCCCGGTTCAAGATTTTTTATTGTTTCAATAAAATGTGCATTATTTTTGATTTTTGTTGTTTTTTCACTTGTGGAAAAAGATTCTTCATCGACCTTGGGGATAAATACTACATCAAATTCATCGCCTTTTGATTTATGGACGGTCATAATATTTATTCTCCCCGCTGTCTTGTTTGATGGAATTTCTTCTTCGTTAAAAAACTTGTAGCCTGAGAGGTTTGAACGTTTTGAAATATCTTCCAGCTTTTCTATTATTGTGTCCGTTGATTTATAGCTTGATGCAAGGCGTTTTATAAGTGTTGAAATCAAGTAAATATTTGATTTTTCAACTGCTGTTTTAAAATAATTTAAGCCGATTTTTATACAGATTTCATCAAGAGGCAGATAAGAATTATTGAGCCAGTAATTGGCTTCCCAGTATAGTCTGTCAAGATCGGAGTTTTCAATGTCACTCAAATCCATTGTTATAAAAGGAGTTTTAAGATTCTTTAAAAATTCCTTTACAGTTTCTGAGCGTGGAAAAATCAGACTTTCTTCATAAATATCAAGCATTTCTGAGAGAATTTTATTATTGTAAGGTTTTTGTATAAATTTCAAAATGGAGAGGATTAGTCTAAATACCTGTTTTTGCCCGAGGCAATCGGTTCTTGTAATTGTTTTCAACCCATTATTATTCAAGAAAGAGCCATATTCATTTACCTGGTAATTATTCCTTAAAAGCAGGCCTATAGTGATATTTGGGTTCTTTTGCATAATGTTTTTGATTTGTTTTAGTATAAAAAGTTTTTCATCGGCTTCTTTTTCAAATGTTTTTATAACAGGTCTAAAATTACTTTTGGGATTGAATTCTGCCGGTATTATTCTTATGTTATAAAATGAGTTTTTAAGCCCGGGTATCTTTTGGGTAGTTTCGATAAGCCTGTTCGCAAGTTCATATATCGGTTTTGAGCATCTTTGTGATGAAACCATCTCAACTTTTTGGCTTTTCTCGATAAAATCTTTAAAGCCCTGAACATCAGAATTAGTAAAGGTTGTGGTTATAGACTGGTTTATATCCCCGCATCTTATTATGTTGCCATTTTTTGCTCCCAATAAAGAAATTAATTTTTGCTGAAGGGGTGAGGAATCTTGGGCCTCATCTTCAATGATGTATTGGCAAATATTTTGGTAATTCCCAAGTATGTCTTGTTTTTTCTCGAGAAGCTCTACCGCAAGGTTGAGCATGTCGTCATAATCAATAAGATTATTTAGCCTGAGAGTTTTATTGTATTCATTAAAAAACTTTATAAAGTCCTTTATGTCTTTATATTTTGAATAAAGATTGAATTTTTTTGCCGATAATTTTATTGCCGAAATCGATTTTTCATAACTTTCATATTTTTCGGTATCAATTTTAAATTTTGATAATATTTCATAAATTATTTTTTGTTTCTGATTGTCATCACATATTTCAAAATCATCAGGCAGGTTCAGTACAGAATAGTTTGAATTTTCTTTAATTATTCTTAGGGCAAGTCCGTGGATTGTGCTTATGTTGGGGAGTTCGATATTTTGGCTGAACAGATTAGTTATCCGTTCTTTAAGGTTTCTTGCGGCTGCGTCCATATATGTTAAGACAAAAATATTTTCGCCTCTTATACCGTTTCTGAGCATTTTTATGATTAGAGCAAGCAAAATAGTTGTTTTACCTGCTCCGGGGACTGCCATAATTCCCATTTTGCCGCCTTTATATTCAAGAACAGGCTTCTGGTCTTCTCGAGGGATGATTTTAATAGATTTTTTTTGTGTTTCAGTATTATTTTCAGTTTCAAAAAAGTCTGAAATTCCGCCGAAATTTTCATTCCCAAGGCTGTCGTAAAAGCTTGCAAATGCAAAGATTTTTTCATCTGAACAAAGCATAAGTTTTCTTAAAACTCTTGCGGTTTTCTCCTTTGTGAGTCTTAAGTTATCTTCGTATGTAAATTCATCTTTATGCCAGTCAGCATTGAATACCCAGGCGTTATATAAAGGACCGATATCTTGTTTTAGCCATTCATTGCTTGAGATGTCAAGCCAGATTTGGTATTTTGTTTTGATTTCATAGTCTATGATTTTTTGCGGAGTTGATATTATAATGCTGTTTGGTTCGATTTCGGTTGGTCCCGCAGGAGTTTCACTTATAACGGTATTCTCAATCTGTATTATAAATTCTTTTTTTGTATTTTCGTCATCTCCGAAAGCCTCTTCAAATCCTTCAATCTCCTTCAATAAAAAGCTGAACTTGTTATAATCTTCCTTTTTCAGTCCTGTATCGCAGAAGTTTTCATATATATAAAGCAATTGTTTTGATAAAGAAGGCTTTGTTTTTTCAATATTATCTATGATGCAGCGTAGTTTTTGGTAGTTGTTATTGTGTGTTTCATCCTTAAAATCAAATTCTTTAAGACAAAATTCTTTTTTATAAGATTGAAGAATATCATAGCAGTGCCTTAGTGGGATTTTTAGAAGTTCTGAAAAGATTCCTCTCAATTCTAATTCATCCGGATTGAGATTCCAGTTTTGATTAGAGAGTTTTATGATATTTATTGAGTTTTTCACAAAAGTGTTTTCACAAAGCTTTTCGCTGCCGCTTATTATCTGAAAGCTTAACCCGTTATCTTTAAGAGCCTGTTTAATAGAAAACTTTAAAGATGTATCAATAATAGGAGTTACAACACTGATTTCTGATGGAGAAACCCCGTTTTTGGCAAGTTTTTTAATTTTTTCCACTGCCCTGTCAAACATATCAAGTCTCTTAAGTTCGACTTCTGTTTGAATCAGGTCTGATTTGAGTTTTTTATCGCATTTTATTGTTTCATATAGTTTCTCGGCTTCAAGACTTATAAAATCATTGGATTTAAGGCTTATTTTAGTTTCATTAAAAAGTTTTTCAAATTCATAAACCCCTGTTTTATATGCGCTTAAATACCCACATCTTGAAGCACCATTTGTATCATAAGCTATAAATATTTCTTTTAACTGTGGTTTTATGGAGTCTATAAAATTTCTTACGATATATGTTATTTCATCCGCATCATCTATCATCAGGTATTTTATTTTCTTGAAGTAATCTGTATTCTCAAGCGCAAGATTTAACATCGAGAGCTGTCTTAAATAGTCAAAGCTCCTTGTTTCTACCGTTTTGGCTTTATAAATATTTAAAGCATTTTGTGCATCTTCAGCAAAGGCCTCATTTAGTATTCTGGAGCGTCTTTTTACTTCTTTGTCGTCAAGGCAATTCTGGATTATAAGGGAATTACGTCTAAAAAGCTGGTGTAGCAGGTTTATTTTGGAGGGATAGTCTTTGAATCCCGTTTTTTTTATTGCGTTTTTTAATATATATTGTGAAAGCTCAAGTCCGCATAGATTAGGGAGAATTTTGCGGTTGTTATCTTTGATTTTTCCTTCAAAAATAGGCCAGTTATCGGCCACAGCATTTCTGCATAAGCCGTAAAATGTATAGATATTAGGGTTATCAAGTGCGTGAATATCTACATCTTCTTGTATTCTTTCGATAAACTGCTGTTTTTTCATTGAATTAAGGCACAAGACCAAAATTTCTTCAGTACGGATACCGCTTTTAACAAGCCCAGTGTACTTTCCAGCAAGTATTTGTGTTTTGTTACTTTTAATTGTGCCTTCAATTAACATGGTTTTCCCCTATATTCAAGTTTATCATTAATTGATGTTAAGTAGCGTTAATTCTCAATAAAATTAGCCGAATCGACTGTTTTTACCCTTTTTAATTGTTAACAAATATTACAAAAAAACTTCAAATTTGAATTTATATTTAATATATCTTAACAAAAGGATTGCATAAATGTATATAAAATGATATATTGAGTATATACAATTTGTGTGTCAATTTTTAATCTAATCTTTTGCTAATCTTTTAAACAGCCTTGTAGTAAGTTATTTCAGGCAGATTTTTGTTGCTCTTGAAACTCATCTTCAGGACTATTTGGGCTGAAAATTTCGTGTGAATATTAAGATAGGAGCTTTACTATGGGAACAATCGTTATTTCTAAATCAAATCCTTCAAAACAAGCAACAATTCCTGCGGATGCGGATATTAATCTTAGTTCTTACATCAAAATGATTTCAAAGTATTGCGCTTTGACTCAAGATGAAGAAAAAGAACTTGCAAAAAAGTCGGATGAAGGTTCTTTTGAAGCTAAAAGAGACTTAACTCTTGCCAACTTAAAACTTGTTGTAAATATTGCCAAAAAGGTTGTCCATACAAGTAATTTGCCTATGATAGATTTGATTCAGGAAGGTAATCTCGGTCTTATGGTTGCTGTTGATAAATTCAACTGGAAGCTTGGCTACAGGTTCTCTACATATGCTTCCTGGTGGATTAAGCAAGCTATATTCAAGGCTATATCAGAACAATCACACAGCATGCGAATTCCTGTCTATGTTCAGGAAACTCTTTCTAAATTTTCTAAAATCAAGTCCGAAATGGAGCAGAAATACAATTGTAGTGTGAAAAATGAGGTTGTAGCAAAAAAAATGAACATTGAAGTTGATAAAATTGATTCTTTTTTAAATGCATATTCAAAAACATTATCTTTAGAGGCTGATTTTGAGCTAAATGACAGCTCTGAAGTAAGTTTGGCGGATGTTGTTGAAGACAAAAAAGCTTCTGCAAACTATGACGTAGAGTATGATGCTCTTAAAAAAGATATCCGGGAGGTTATGGCATGCCTTAAGGAAAGAGAAAAACAAGTACTGCAATTGCGATTTGGTCTTGATAATCTAAAAAAACAAACTTTGGAAGAAATAGGAAAAATTTATGGCGTAACAAAAGAATGCATTCGTCAGACAGAGGCTAGAGCTCTAAAAAGGCTCAAGAACAGTGAGTTTGGCTTTGATTTGTTTGCTGCATATATTGTTTAACTAACTTAAAGGGCTTTGAAAACTTCAAAGCCCTTTATTAATATATGTGAAGATTTGTTTTGGTAAATTAACACAAATAGGCGAAATTTGGTATAATTAGTAAGGTCTAGGAGTTCAATTTATTGGAGACAGTTTCATGAAGAAGGAACAAAACTTAACAGATAACGAGTTTGAGTCGTTATTATCAAAATATGATTATAGCTTCCAAAAAGGAGATCTTGTAAAAGGAATAGTTTGTTCCTATGATTCAGAAGGTGTAATTGTTGATATAGGTGCTAAAACGGCTGCAGTTGTCCCGGTACGGGAAGCAAAGATTAATAATGATGATGCTCTTGAAAAGATATTGGTCAAAAATCATGAATATGAATTTCTGATTATAAAAGAAGAGGATGAAGATGGCAGATTTTTAATCTCTTACAAGAAAGTTGCCATGGCATATAACTGGCGAGAACTTGAAGAGCTTAAGGCTAATGATGCTACTGTCGAAGGTACAGTTGTTTCTGTTGTTAAGGGCGGAATTTTGGTTGAAGTAAAAGGAGTGAGGGGATTTGTTCCTTCAAGCCATTTAAGAGCAAAATCGCTTGATAATATTGTTGGAGATAAAATCGATTTAAAAATTCTTACTATGGATGCTCAGCAAGGTAATTTTATACTTTCAAACAGAAAGGTATATGCCGAAGACAAAGAAGATATTAAACGTGATACTTTTGCAAATATTGAAGTTGGTAAAGTTGTTAAAGGTGAAGTAGTTAGAATAACTGACTTTGGTGCGTTTATTGATATCGGTGGAATAGACGGGTTATTGCCGCTTTCTCAAATATCATGGAGATGGGTGGATCATCCTTCTGATATACTTAAAATATCTGATGTTATTGAAGTTGAAGTTATCGGAATTGACCATGACAAGCAAAGAGTCAGCTTGAGCCTGAAAAATCTTGAAAAAGACCCCTGGATTGAAGCTAAACAGCAGATTAAAGAAGGAGACAGTGTTTGCGGAGTAGTCACCAGGATTAAACATTTTGGTGCTTTTGTTGAAGTATTCGCAGGCGTTGAGGCTTTATTACCAAGTAATGAACTTTCTGAATTCCAAAATAAAAATTCTTGCATGTTAAATGTAGGCGATAAAATAAATACAAAAATTATTAAATTTAACCCGGATGATAGAAGAATTAGTTTGAGTATCAGCAGCGATTAACTATGGCAGATAAAATTATAATACTTTCGGGGAAACAGTTTTCCGGCAAAGATACCGTTGCAAAAATACTTTTGGGCGCACTACCTTCTTTTAAAAGAATAGGTCTTGCTGATTCCATCAAGCTTAAATACGGCAACGAAAACGGTTTGACGATTGAAGAAATCGAAAAAAATAAACATTTGTACAGAAGTGATTTAATTGCTCTTGGAGACAAGGGAAGAGCTATTGACCCTGATTATTGGCTGAAGACAGTCATTTCTCAGGAGGGTGATATTATTGTTCCTGATGTGAGAGTAAAAAGAGAATTGGAGCTATTTAAAGAACATAATGCTTTTTCGGTTAGAGTTGAGGCTTCTAAAGTCGCTAGAGCTAAAAGAGGGCATCTTGTTAAAGAAAATGATATGACAGAAACTGCTCTTGATGATGTTACGGATTGGGATTATGTGATTCATAACGACTCTGATTATAATACTCTTCTGGCTGATTCAAAACCTTTGATTAGTGCAATCAGGTCTTATTTCTCCATTTAAAGCAGCTATCTATAAATAAATTTTACTTGAAATTCTTATCGCACTAAAAGATACACTTGAAATTAAAAATTTAGCGTGCTAGTATGCATTATTAAGTAAAAGTCGTAAATAAAAGGTGGTGAATAATTAATGCCAGAAATTAGAGTAGGTGAAAATGAAAGTATCGAAAGCGCTCTAAAAAGATTTAAGAAAAAAATTCAAAAAGCAGGGATTTTATCAGAAATAAAAAGACGTGAACGTTACGAAAAACCAAGTATTAAAAGAAAACGTAAATCTGAAGCAGCTCGCAAAAGACGCGTGTAATTTAATATAAAAAACGGGTTATCTGATGAGGATAGCCCGTTTTTTTTATGTTAATAAGAAAGAGAGTCTAATTTATTTTGCAGTTTCTTCTACTACTTTTTCAGCTGCTTTTTTAATATTTATTGGGGGGTTGTTTACTATGAGTTTGCCTGTTAAAGTTTCATTTGATTTTGGAGCATACTTTTTGATTATAAGTTGAGAACCTTTTGTATTGGTTTTTATTGAGTGATGGATATTTTCAATTACTTTCCCGCTTTCATCGAATTTTCTTATTACGTTTGTTTTTACTCCTTTAGCTTTTCCTACATCATAAAGAAATGCTTTTGAGAGTTTGTCGTTAATAGTTGATGTAAGAATTTTGCCGTCTTTATATTGGAGTTTGATTTTTTTGCCGTTTTTAAGAGTATCTTCAATAATTCCACTGAATTTTTTACCATTTTTAAGGTAAGCTATGCCTTTATCAAATTTTATGCCTTTTAGTTTTTTTACTTTTCCTCTTGTAAGTACAAAAGCAGCTCCTGCAGCGCCTAAAGCCGCCAGTGCAAGGACTAATTTGCCTGAGTCTTGTTTGTTTTCTTCAGGTTTTGTAGATACTTTTTCATTGCCAGAATTTGCTCTAAAAGATTGAGCATTTATGCCTTGTACATTAACTTCATTAATTGACATGTTAATTCCTTCTCTTGATCCCCTTGTATTATTAATAAAAAAAAATTTGCATACTAATTGCTTAATTATGAATTATATCTGTTAATAATTCTTAATATCGGTATGAGAGATTAAAAGGATCAGTCTTTTTTAGCTCTTATTATTGTTGAAACGGTTTTTATAAAAGTATTTCTATCGAATTCAGGCTTGTATACAAATGCATCTATTTTATAATCTTTAAATTCTTCGCGCATTTTTTTTATTTCAAGTGTTGAAACAATCACCACAGGAATGAAGCAGAGCATTTCATCGTTTTTAACTTGTTTTATAAGTTCTTTTCCGTTTAAGAACGGCATTTCAACATCACTTATTATTAAATCAAACGGTTCATATTTTAATTTTTCAAAGGCCGATAAAGGGTTTGAAAATGCTTTAATATTGTATCCTTCATTAAGGAGAATTCTTTCAAGCAGCGAAAGTGTGGTTTTGGAATCATCCACTATCATTATATTAAAATCACTGTTCTTTTCAGGAGTCATTAGTTTTTCGATGGATTTAGTCTGAAGGGCGTTTATTTGTTCCAGATTGTTAAAAGTTCCTTTCAACAATTCATTTACATTGATAATCAGACATAAATCACCCGATATAAGCGTTGTAATTCCAGAAATATTTTTTAATTTATGAATAGGTGGAGATAATTTTTTATGTAAAATTTCCTGATCCCCATGAAGTTTGTCAACGATAAAAGCTGCTTTTGTATTTTCGGACTCGATTATTGCAATAGTGAGTCTTTTAGGCATTTGGTGTCTTTTAGGAAAGTTCAGGGTCTGCGCAAGATCAATAATCGGTATCGTCTGATTGTCAATTATAATTGCATTATAGTTGTCTTTAGAAAATATTTTGTCCGAATCTATCCATTGTACATTTTTGATTGTATTCATAGGAATTGCGAATTTTTGATTTTCAAGCCCGATGATAAAGCATTTTAATGTAGACATTGTTGTCGGTAATTCAATTATTACTTTTGCGCCTTGGTTTAAGACCGAGTAAATTTTAACTTTTCCGTTTAGCTGCGAAATTTTTGTCTGGACTATGTCTAAACCTACTCCACGTCCAGAGATTTCAGTTACTGTATCTTCGGTTGAAAAACCGGGGTAGAATATGATGCTTGTCAATTGTTCATCCGTCATAGATTCTATTTCGTCCTGAGTCAAAAGACCCTTTTCAAGAGCTTTTTCCTTTACTTTTTTGATATTTATTCCAAGCCCGTCATCCTCAATTTCAATAATGATTTTATCCTCTTCGTACCTTGCGCTCAGATGGATTTTTCCTACCGGGGGTTTATCTTTTTTAACTCTTTCTTCAGGAGTTTCTATTCCATGATCTATAGAGTTTCTCAGGATATGTATGAGCGGCATTTTAATTTCTTCAATGATTTTTTTATCAACGCTTGTGTCACTTCCTGATATTAATAATTCAACTTCTTTTTCGGCTTTTAGTGCTATATCCCTTACCATTCTGGGAAGCATGTGAAAAACAGTTGCAAGAGGTAATACTCTTATGTTTTTTACAATATTTTCAATTTCCAGTATTATATGGTTTAACTTAATATCATCTTCGTATATTTTTTTATAAAGTCTGCCTACAGTGTTTATTAAGTCGTTTATATTTTCTGTATTATTCTGAAGGATGTTGAATATTTGTTTTGATAATAGTGAATTATTTTCAGACGTGTCAGACTTATTCATGGATTTTTTTTCATAATATTTTATGTAATTTATAGTTTTCTTATACATAAAATTAAATTCATCAAGCTTATTATTAAGTATTTCAATTTCAGAAAGATGCTTTTTGGTTTTAATTCCATTGATAATAAGCTCTCCTGTCTGAGAGATAAGATTATCTAATTTAGAAGTGTCTACTCTTAGAGTTTTTATTGTTCCGATTTCAAACGTTTTGAAAAAATCCTGTACTTTCTGAAATTCAGGCTTTAGTTGTTTAGGGTCAGCTTCAGGAGCAGTCAATTGTGTATCTTTGTTTTCACTTATATCAATCATTTGTTCGACTATTTCGAGGCGTTGAAGAATGAGGTTTAAATCTTCACCTTCTTCATTTCTGTTTTCGATAATGATTTTGCTTGTTATATCAGCAGTTTGAACAAGTATGGAGATGATATCTTTTTGCGGTTCATTTTCTGATTTTTTAATAATTTCTAAAATATCATTTAATTTTATATATATCTTTTTTATTTCTTCTGACAGTTTTTGGCTTAAGAGCACGTTTATATGTTCTGTGATATCGCTTATATTTTTTTTGTCTTCATAGATTCTTAATATTTTTTGGTTGATTTCATCTAAAATATTTTTATCGACATTGAATTTTTCTTCTTTTTTTTCAATTAACGCTTTGAGCGGATTCTCCGAGAATAAAGCTTCATAGTCTATTTTATTCATATCCGATGCAATATATATAAGATTTATTTCATCTGCAATTTCTGTAATCAAATGCTTTATTGTTTCAACGGCTTCAGATGGCAGCCCATGTTCATTCATTTGATTAAGAAATTCTTTAATCTTCGCAATTTTTTTGTTTATATTTTCAAAATCCAGCTTTTTAAAGCTCTCTTCAATATTCTTCAACTCTTCTTTAAGTATGGTTATAAATTCATAATTATCATTGTTTTGGGAATATTTTTGAATTATCAGGATAAATTCTAAAATAAGTGCGTTAATATTTTGACTTTCTGAAAAAAAATATTCTTTTTGTTCTTCTGTTTTAAAAAAAGAATTCGGGCTATTTTCTTCTTTGGTTTCGGATTTTTCTATAATTGAATTTAGGTTATCAATATATGATTGGATTTCGTCGCAGTCATAATCTTCTTTTGCTTTAACAGAGCTTGATATAAGAAACATAAGAAAGTCTGTAGATTTATATAAAACGTTAAAAACATCTTCTTCGGGTTTTATTTTTTTATCTCTGATAAGGCTTAATAAATCTTCGATTTTATGCGAGAGATTTTGAATATTGAAAAATCCCATCATTCTTGCTGCACCTTTTAACGAGTGGGCATTTTGAAAGAGATTTGTCACAACCTGAGTGTCGGTCGGATTTTTTTCAAGATGAAGCAGGTTGCTGTTTATTTTTTGGATTATCTCTTCGCTTTCTTCTCTGAAAATGTTGAGAATTTCATCGAATTCTTCCGGCAAAAATTTCATTTGATAAGCCTTTTAGTTGATAATATTCTGTTTTAGATTATCTGATATTTCAGAAAATGTTTTTATACTGTTAATGTTTTCTTCAAGATTGTTTATTGAGTCATCAAGACCACTGGCGAGTTTTTCTGTTATTTGTATTACATCATCAGATAGAACGCCCTGATCTATTGTTGATGAGAGGATTCCCTCTATTCCCGTGATAAGATCGGTCATAATTGAAATTAATGAGCTAATATTAATATCTATATTGTGGGCGAGGTCAACACCTGCCTCGATTTCTTTTGTACCTTCTTCTGTTGCCATTACAGTTGAGTTTGTGGCTTGTTCTATATCATTGATTAATGATGAAATTTTTGTTGTTGCCTGTTTTGACTCATCTGCAAGTTTTCTTATTTCACCTGCTACAACTGCAAATCCTTTTCCATGTTCTCCTGCTCTTGCTGCTTCTACGGCTGCATTCAACGCAAGCATGTTGGTTTGTTCAGCTATATCTTCTACTATGCCCACTGTATTTCCTATTTGTTGAATATAATCACTAAGTTCAAGTATCAATTCTGCTATTGTCTGGATTTTTTGTTTGAGAGTAAGCATCATAGAAATATTTGCTTTTACGGATTCCGACTCTTTGTATGAGAAATTTAGAGAATCCTGAGCTTTTGTTGCAAGTTCTTCCGCATGTTCTTTTGTTCTTGAAGAAATATCTTTAAAATTTGCAATCAGGCTGCTGGCATTTTTTACAAGTGCTGAGTAGCTGTCTATTATAGATTTTTGTTTTGATGTTAATTCCATCACTTTTTCAGATGTTTGTTTTGAGTATGAAAATTCTTCCAGAATATGATTTTTGGTAGATTCTACAATATTTTTCTTTATAATTTCATATTGGACAATATAGAGGATTGCACTGATTACGACCGTTATAACTGTAAAAATAGTGTTCTTTGTGATTAAAGAAACTAATGTTATCAAAGTTATTATTACAATCATTAAAGCTATATCAATAATTGTTTTTTGTTTTAATTTTTTTACAAGACTTATATTTTTTTTATCCATATGTTCTCCTTTGAATTTTAATATAATTATTATAGGCTGAATCTTGTATTTAATAATCATTAATTTATTGTATAATTATTTTTAAAGTAAGGATTATGTAAAATATATGATAAATAACATTGTTCCTGCTGATGAGAGTAATTCAGTCAATGAAAACAACCTTTTTGCATTTTTCAAGTTAAATTCTAATCTGTATGCTTTACATACTTATCATACAGTTGAAGTTCTTAAATTGCCTTTAATCGATTATCCTGAGAAGCTTCCTGACTACATAATAGGTCTTTTAAATTATAACAATCTTACGATTAAGGTCATTGATTTAAGAACGCTTCTTAATATCGAGATGAGAGATTATTCAATCCACAATCAGCTTATGATTTTAAGAACGGAAGAATCCATTTTTGCGATTATTGTAGATGAAGTTGTTGATATTTTGACTATTCTCCCTCCTGATATGCAAATGACCCCTTATAATTCATCGGACAATGTTGTTAAAATGTTATACAGATTGAATGATGAAATGGTTTCTATCATTGATTTATACTCAGTTGAAAGAATTCTTAAAAATGACGAATATAAACCTGCGCAGTATGATTATTCTAAACTATTTCCAAAGGATGAGAAGTCTCTTGCTGTTTTGAAAAATCGTTCTCACAGACTCTGTGTTAAAATGCAGTCTAACTTGTCCCCTGTTTTATATAATCAGGAACAGTTTTTGTCTTTTAAATTGAGTGGAAGGATATACTCAATTAACATAAAATTTGTGAAAGAAATTGTTAAATATAAAAGTGTTTCGCTGACTTTTCTCCCGTTCACACCTGATTATATTGACGGGATTATAAATTTGAGGGGCGAGTTTGTCACTATATTGAACTTAAAGCGTTTTTTAAATTTGCCGGATGAAGAACAGGCGCCTCCTAAAGGCTTGATAGTACTTAATTCCAGAGAATATAAGCTTGCTATTTCAGCGGATGAGATTCAAAATATCAGCTACATTAATAATGATAAACTCAATTATTCCGCCCAATCGAAGGTTGATTCGAAGTATGTTATGGCAGAGCTTGTTGAGGATGATTGCGTTTACAATATCCTTAATGTTGAAAAGATTTTAAATGATGATAAATTATTTATAAATGTAGAAAATTGATTCTGTTTCTGATGAGCGTTAACACAAAAGAAGATAAACAAATCATATTAACTAAAAATTTCTTTGAAAGAGATACCGTTAAAGTCGCAAAAGACCTCTTAGGAGCTGTTCTGGTGAGAAAAATCAACGGTAAAGCTTATAAAGGCATTATCGTGGAAACAGAAGCCTATAAACAAAATGACCCAGCCTGTCATGCTTTTAAAGGCAGGACAAAGAGAGCCATGACACTGTTTAAAGAACCTGGCTTAAGTTATGTTTATATGATTTACGGAATGTATTATTGTCTTAATATAGTAACAGAACCTGTTGATACTGCAGGAGCTGTCTTGATAAGGGCGATAGAACCTTTATGTGAGTGTCTTGAAACTAACGGGCCCGGAAAATTATGTAAAGCGTTAAAAGTTACTAAATTAGATAATGAGATTGATGTTTGCAATTTTGATTCTTCCATATGTGTTTTTGAAGGGAAAAAAATTCCATCCTCCAACATCGTAAAAACTTCCAGAATTGGAATAAAGCAGGCTGCTAATTACCCTTGGCGTTTTTATATAAAAGATAATATTTTTGTTTCTAAAAAATAGTCTTGATTTCCTCTAAATTATCTTGTCAAAGCCCGTTTGATAATGATAGAATTAAATAGCAATCCCGATGGCATGTAGTTTATGTAGGAGAAAATTTATGCAAGAACTTATGACGCCTACTTTTGTTATGGCACAGCAACAATTGGAAAATGTAGGAAAACTCCTTAATATTGATGAAGGAATTATTGAAAGACTCAAGTTTCCGAGAAAAACCCTAATCGTCTCGCTACCAATAAAAATGGATAACGGTCAGACCAAAAGTTTTACCGGATACAGAGTCCAGCATGACCTTGCAATGGGACCTTCAAAGGGGGGAATAAGATATTACCCCGATGTTGATTTGGGGGAAGTCTCAGCTCTTGCTATGTGGATGACCTGGAAGTGTGCACTTATGAATCTTCCTTTTGGCGGTGCTAAGGGCGGAATTTGCTGTGATCCTACCAAAATGTCATCAAGGGAGCTTGAAAAACTTACAAGAAGATATACTACAGAAATCTTGACTATGATTGGTCCTGAGCGTGATATTCCTGCTCCTGATATGTATACAAATGAACAGACAATGGCCTGGATTATGGATACATATAGCAACTATTACGGATATGCTATCCCCGGGGTTGTTACGGGTAAGCCTGTTGAGCTTGGAGGTTCTCTAGGAAGAAGAGAAGCTACAGGAGCTGGTGTTGCATTTACTGTTTTTAACAGCATTAAAAAAATTCTTAATGCTCCAAAAGACAAATATGATATTGTTATTCAGGGTTTTGGCAACGTGGGAGCCAATGCCGCAAGTTATTTATATGCAAACGGTCAAAAGATAATTGCAATCAGCGACATTTCAGGAGGATTGTATAATAAAAACGGTCTAAATATTCCGGAATTATTCGAGTATGTCAGTCAAAATAAGGTTTTAAAAGATTATAAAAATGCGGAATTCATTACTAATGAGCAATTATTAGAATTGAAGTGTGATTTTCTTATTCCTTGTGCTCTTGGAAATGTTATTACAGCTAAAAACGCCGGTAATATCAAAGCTAAAATCATTGTCGAAGGTGCAAACGGACCTGTAACAAATGAAGCTGACAATATTTTGCTTGGAAAAGGTATTGTGATTGTTCCTGGTATCCTTGCAAATGCAGGTGGTGTTACAGTTTCTTATTTTGAATGGGTACAGGATATACAAAGATTATTCTGGGAACAAAATGAAGTTATACATAAGCTTCAATGTCTTATCACCAAAGCTTTTGATGAGGTTTTGGCTTTGTCAAAAAACAAAAACGTTGATATGAGAACAGCTGCCATGATGATAGGCGTGAATAGGGTTGCAAAAGCGAAAATATTAAGAGGGTTATACCCTTAGAGTTAATCTTTTAGTTTTAGAATAACGATTTCGCCTTGATGGGTGTTAAGTTCATTGCCTTTTTCGATGTATGAAAAAGGCGAGTCCTTGTATACTTGCATAATGCCTGCTTTTATTTTGTTATCATATTCTTCGGCATTTCTAAATCCTTTATAAAAAGAATAGCTTTCATTCACTCCCGGAAGAAGCATACCTACGGTGTTCGAGGCTGCAAATGTTGCAACATCTTTTGCTTTAATCGGCTTATAGGTCTCGACTTTTAATTTAATTTTATAAGGGTTTAAATCATAAATCTTATTTTCAAAAGTATATTGTACCGGTTTAATTACGATGTAGGCATCTCTTTTACCGACTTTAGGTTTTTTAATATCACTAAGGTGACCTGTGATCAGGCTTCCTTCTTTAATACAAAAATTTTCTGTGAGTTCCAAATCCTCAATAAGCTCAAAACTATACCATGAATTAGGACTACCTGTTGAAATGTCTCCGTAAGTCATGGCTTTTGCTGATTTTGCATAGGCATAAGTCGGCATTATAATAAGTATTGTAAGAAATACTAAAAATTTTTTTAACAAAAGGAATTCCCCATTCTCTATTTTTTATGACTTGAAAACATTATAGCATGTTAATATGTGTTTTAGGTAAAGAATCAATATCGATAAGGCTGGGCGGGCATTTTAAGTCGCAAAAAAGCTTTGCAGCTTTCTTAAACCTTTCAGGCTCTGAACTTACCAGAAATTGTTGAAATGCGGTTTCATTTTCATTTAACATATTTTTTTCTTTTAAATCCTCAAAAATATGTTTTACAAAATACTCGGCAGGATCAATAAGCATATCTGCATCACAAAATTTACCGATTGTTTCTTTGAGATATGGATAGTGGGTGCATCCGAGAATTATTTTATCAATATTGTTATCAAGTATCTTTTCAATATCGTTTTTAATTATTTCAAAGCTTTCTTTTGTATCTGAGGTTCTGTTTTCTACAATTGAAACCCAGTCAGGGCATGCATATTCAAAAATTCCTATTTGGGAATTATAGCTGTTTATTTGACTAGCGTATGCATGAGAATTTATTGTTGCTTGTGTTGCCGCTATTGCTATTCTATTAAAGTTCTCTTTTGCAATATATTTTGCAGACGTTTGAATTATAGGATAAATCTCAAAATCATAATCATTTTTTATTGAATCGTAGGCTGTTGCGGATGTCGTATTGCAAGCCATTATGACAGCTTTTGTATTTTTTGTTGCAAAAAAGTCAAAGATTTTTCTCGTAAGAAATATAAGTTCGTTTTTTGTTTTTGAACCGTATGGAAGATTTTTAGTATCTCCAAAGTAAATGTAATTTTCTTTGGGGAGCAACTTTTGAATTTTATTAAATACGGTAAGTCCGCCTACTCCCGAGTCAAAAATACCTATTGAATCATTATTCATATCTATCTCTTTGGTTGTGTTTTCAAATAGTTTATAATTCCATCCGCAATAGCTTGTGCAGATTTATTTTTTCTTTCTTCCGTAAGAAGCGCGTTTCTTTCTTTGTCGTTTGATAAGAATCCTAACTCTAATAATACGGAAGGTGCTTCTGTGTGATTTATAACATAAAATTTTGACTTAAACAATCCTCTGTTAACAGAATCAATATTAGCCATGATACTTTTATGAAGCACTTTTGCCACTTCATATCCGCTTTCTCTGTAATAGTGAGTTTCAATTCCGTTTATTTCAGGCTTTACACTTGAATTTATATGAATACTTACATAAATTGCAGGATTTTTTAAGTTTGCAAATTCAACTCTATCCTGAAGTGATACTGTAGAATCGTTCCAGCGTGTCATTTCCACATGTATTCCTTTGTTGATTAGAATTGAGGCAGTTTTCTTAGCTATATCAAGAGTAATATCTTTCTCGGCTTGGCCAGCCCTTAAAGCCCCAGTATCTGCGCCTCCGTGTCCAGGATCGAGTATTACTATCATTCCTGAAATATTTGCAGGGACGATAGCTCGAGGTTGTACTTTAGACTTGTGTTCTATGGGCTTTGGAGTTTTTATTGTTATTTTTAGCTGGGTTGCATTTATATTTTCATAACAATCAACCGTTGAGCTGGGTTTTATCGGAATAGTTATTTTTATTCCCTGATAAGGCAGTTTTTCCATTCTACTTGCTTCAAGGCTTGTTGCCTTAAAAGCATTTTTGAAAGCTATAACATCAAAAGCAGAAGCATTATATAAATTCAGTTCCAGTTTGTTTGAATCCCTTTTTATTGAGTGAACTATTTTATCTGAAAAATTAATCAGGACATTATCCGTAATAGAATTTAAAGGAATTACTTTAATTCGGGTTATGTCCGCAGAGTTATTTGACAGTTTGATATTATCCATTCTTTCATCATTTGCAATCAACAGACCTTGCAAATCAAATGAATATATAGGGCGATATTGTTCATAGTTGTCTGTAGTTATTACTATTCTGGCGGTTGTCGGTTCAAACTGACCGATTTTTACTTTTTCTGTTTCACTTATCTTAAGCTCGGAATTCCGAATATTTTGAGCTACTATTGTATCAGGAAGGTCTATTACTATCCTGTTAGGGTTTGCAAGGTAGATAAATCTTTTTACATTAACAATTCCGACTCCGCTAATAAGAATATTTCCGTTTTTAATGTTTATTTTATCAACATAATATTTTGAACGTAGTTTATATTCTTTAAAAGGCTCATTGTTACCTCTTACACTTTGAGACGGAGCAAAGTTAGCTCCGACTTTAGCAGCGTTCGTTTCAAGGTAGATTTGGCTTGTGGTTTCATTAAAGGCTTTGTTAATCTCATTAAAAATATCATCCTCAGGAGGTTCAATAGGGAGTTTTACTGCAGTTTGTGTTTCTTGCATTTTATTTATGGAGTCTGCATTAATTGATAATGTTGCATCAACTTTTGAATTTGAGTCTTTTAGCTCATCATATATTGAAGTCATGTAGTCTTGTTTCGGGGTTTCATTATTTATTTTTAAGAATATGTTATTGTTATGTTTTAAAACTTTTAAATCCTCCGGCTTAAAAGAAGGATCATAGTATATTACAATTCTTACTATATTTGGATTTGTGGAGAATTGTCCGATTTTAAATTCTTTTATGAGGCTGTTTTTCAGAATAAAATTAGATTTATTCTGCGTGTAAACCGCATTTTTTATGTCTAAAAATATTCGGTCGGGGTTAGAGAGTTTTCCTTTTTGAATTTCAAGTGAAGAAGATGCCCCTGCTGATGTTCCTATAAAAATTACTGAGTCCGAATTATCAAAATTAACATTGTTAATTTTGACTATCTCCTCGGCGTTTACTACGTTTGCGCAAAATAAAATGCCCGATAATATGAAAATTAATAATTTTCTTATCATATTAATAATAATAGTCACAAAATTATTATTATCAATTGCTTAATAATTTATAATATAAAAAACCTCCGCTTTAAACGGAGGTTAAATTGTGTATCTGCTAGCCTTTTGTATCAAAAGTTTTGTCAACCCGTCCTTCTCTCATTGTTGCCCCGAGAGCGTAGGTTAATCTGTTGTATTTATCGATTTCACGGGCTACATCGCCTGTGAATACTTTATTGTTTTCTTCGAAATAATTGAACAAAGGCGTCCATAGTCCGCTTATTGTTTCCTCTGCTGTTTCCTGTACCTGCTGAAGAGTTCTTTCCGGAATTTTTATGTTTAATCCGAAAGGTCTGTTTAATATATTATTCTCGTTAGCCATGGGTTCTCCTTAAAAAAACGCTTCTATGATTAATATCGAACTTCCCTTGTTAAACTTTAATAATTTTTAGTCTTTTGTAAACAAAACTTTTAAAATGTTTACAATTATATTTTTTATACTATTAAGCTTTGTTAATAATCTTTTTTTAACTTTGAAAATTCATTTTTTCTTTTTTGTTTCCATTCATTTTTCGAAAATATATACGAAAATTATGCAAATTTTGTATTCTGAGTTACAAAATAAATTATTTTTTATAAAATTTTATAGTTTAAATCGGATAATAAATTTGTTGCCGGAGTTGTAATAATCATAGGAACAATATATTATATAGTTTGTGCAGAATATGTTACAGGACAGGGATATCACTCGCACAGCTTAAACTGCTTTATTCACAAAGAGAGGTTTGGTTTTTAGCAAACATAGATTGATTAATACCCTTTGAGATGATGCATAAAGTATAAAAATGTAACAAATTTACAAAAAAAAGGCAAAAAATGATATTTATAGCCATTAAAAATTTGTGGAGGCAAAGGAAGCTTGTATAGCGCTCGAAGCATGATAACAGTACAGAACTCTCAATTGAATTATAAAAACCTTAACCAGAAATCTCAAAGTTTTAAAGGGATTCCTGATTTCGCAGCTCAAATGGGTCTTGAAGGTTTAAGATTTTTGAATACTAATCAGGCTGTCGGTGCTTGCGTTGTTGACTTGAGTTCTATGGTTATTCCAAGAACTGTTATCGATGCAAAAAATCGTGGTCCTCAGGCAGGTCTGGAAACAGGTTTCAGGGAAGTTGTAAGTGTAATCAACCATGGTGCTGTAGGGCTTGTCGGTCTTGGCGCTGCAACTTTACTTGCAGGCGGCTTAAATAAACAGTACGGTACTAATGTAGGTAAATTGCTGGTCAATAATGATGCCATTGATGTTTGTAGTCAATACTGGCTAAAATCTTCTAATGACATTGAACCTTACATGAAAAATGTCATAAAAAATCTTAAAGGTCTGAATGGATCTACATGGCTCAAGCTCAATGATAAAACAGTATCTGAAGTTTATAAAATTTTTAAGGACTCAGGATTCAATATAAAACCTTCTAAGAAAGGGCTTACAAAAGAGCAGATTAAAATCGCTAATCAAGCAAGAGAAGCTATTAAGGCTAAATTTATTGAATCTACAGGTGCTGAAGCCGCAGTAAAACTTGCTTATAAAGATTCAAAAGGCAATGAAAAGTTTATAGTTGAGTCTTTAGATACCGTTCTTGATACTGTTTCGTCTTTAGGTAGAACGTTTAAAGATGCAACTGAAAATGCCGCTAAAGATTTTGATTTTACTAAATTTATTGATAAATTGAAGGTAAATAAAAGGACAACAGCACTTTTAGGACTTTCTATCCCTATACTTGTCGGCGTCCTAACTCAGCCTATAAACAGGTATCTAACCAAAAAAAGAACAGGCAAAGACGGCTTTGTAGGTGTTGACGGAAGAGAAGCAGATAAAACGGCTAAATTCAAACTCGAAAAAGCTGCTATCGCAGGTGGTATGGGATTATTTGCTTTAAAAACCATAAGCGGCAATTTTGCCAACGTTCTTCAAAAAATACAATTTACAAGTATAATTCCTACTTTGGACCAGTTCAAGCTTATATATGGTTTAACAATTATGAGCAGAATCTTGTCTTCAAGAGACAAAAATGAACTTAGAGAAAGTACAATCAAGGATTCCCTCGGATTCTTGAATTGGCTGATTCTCGGTGGTATGGTGAGCAAACTCTCTGCAAGATTCCTCCCCGGAGGAAAAGAATTGATTAACTACGTAAAACCACAGGGCGAAAAAGGTATAAAGCATGCTTGGAACTGGATTACCAAAGCTTCAGTGAAAACTTATGATGAAGTTATTAAACCGAATAAATTTAAAAACCTCAAAGAACTCTTCTCTGCAACAGGTGATGTAGCTAAACAAACTAAGATTAAAGTAGGCAAGCTCGCTTTATCACAAGTTGCCGGGTACTTGTATTCGGGAGTCGTTCTTGGGGTAGGTATTGCTAAGCTAAATATATTTATTACTAAAAAAATCAATGAAAAAAAGAAAATAGCTCAGCCTTTACCTGACAACAGGGCCAAGTTCTTTGGAATGCAACAGAAAACTGGCAATAAAATTTTCGGTAATTTTAAAGGAGTATAACTTTTGTAAAGTTTAGTAAACAACTAGCAAAAAAATATATTATATGTTTTCTATTAGTAGATAGTGTAAGGAGTTTAATAATGAAAGTTTCAGCAGTACTAAATTCAGGTCTAGAAAAAGCAAAAAATATCTTAAAAAATGCCCCTGCAAATGCTAAAAAAGCAGTAGGTTATATAGGTGAAAAAATAAAACTTGCTCCTCAATTAGCAAAAGATACTTTTGATGCGGTTAAAAAACAACCGGTTAAGTCAGCAGGTATCGCAGTAGCTGGAGGTTTAGCTTTATTTGGTCTTGTAAAGGTAATTGAAGGCATTAAAGATGCTGTAAAGGCTAATTCAAGCAAATAAATAAATTTAAAATCAATAATAAAAAGGCATTATTTATGAGTAATGCCTTTTTATTTTTATTTTTATTATAATTTGCTATAATAGTTACATTAGTCATTGGAGTCTAAAATGCTTAGCAGAAATGATATCATAAGAATATTAAGCGAAAATAAACATTATATTGATGAGTTTATTCTTGATGCTTTTATAAAAAACTGGAAAATTGAAGCTATTTATGAAGATGAAAATGGCATTGAATACTTTGATGATATGGCTCTTGAAAAAGTAAGGTCAGCTCTTTGTGAAAAATCAGAGCTTCAACAAGAGGCATGCGAGGTTGAAATTATAGAAAAAAGCGCACATGAGCCTATAGCTGTTCAGCAGGAAGATGTGGTGAGTGAAGAGAGTGTTGTTGAAACTTATGAAGAACCTGCCGTTGAGCCTTCTGCTAAAGCTGAAGTTGTTTCTGATATCCCTCAGCATTACGTTGAGCCTAAAACAACTGTTGACCAGAGCCTTAAGAATGTGACTTTAAACATTACTAATGAAACATTGAATGTGCTTGCTAAAACAATTGCGGAAAAAATTACGGGTGATATTTCAGGATACCTTAAGAAAACTGATATGATTGAAGAAGCCTTGAACATGGGCAGCTTTAAAAGAGACAACGAGATTTTATCCTCAAAATTAAAAGAAGTTCTTGAGGATAATAAGGTTCTTATTAGAAGGATTCAGGAGCTTGAGCAGGAAAAGGATTTGTATTTGCATGTAGTTGCAAATATTTATGTAAAAAAACCGAGATGAAAACTATTTCTTTAAAACAACATTTCGAGGATTCGCTTCCTCTGGAATTACAAGAAACATTAATTAAATGTGCTGAAATTGCTGATGATATGAAGATTAAGATTTACTTAATCGGCGGAATTGTCAGAGATTTGATTTTGCAAGAAAAAATCGTTGACGTTGATTTACTGATTGAAGGTAATGCGGTTGAATTTGTAAAATCTTTGGCAGCTAAAACAGGTTGTACAATTCTATCTGTTAACGATACTTTAGGTACAGCTAAAGTTACTTTTGGTCCCAAGCTGGAAATCGATTTTGCTTCTACAAGAATTGAAGAATATCCTAAAGGTGGTTTTTTACCCATTGTTAAAGAAATAGGCTGTTCGCTTGAGGAAGATGCAAAGAGAAGAGATTTTTCAATCAATTGTCTGGCTGTTTCATTAAATAATGAAAATATGTTCAAGCTTATAGATCCCCTGAAGGGTCTTGAGGCATTGGATAACAAGGAGCTTAGTGTTTTACATGAGAAAAGTTTTATTGATGACCCTTCAAGAATAATAAGAGGTCTTCGATTTATAGTAAGACATGGTTTTCACCTTAGTAAAGACACGCTTGCTCTTCAAAATGATTACTTATCAAAGGAATTAGACCTATCCATACCGCTTGAGAGAATTAAATCTGAAATCAGGCAGCTTTTTTCGCTGAATTTGCCCGAAGCTTATGATGAGTTTATTGTTTCCGGGGCTTGGAAATTGATTTGTAAAAAAGAACCCGATTCTATTAAGGGAAGCAGGATACATGCAATTGCCGATATGTGTCTTAAAGATGTAGGTAATACTTGGATGCTATATTGTGTTTCTCTTGTAATCAATGAAGATTCACAAAGCCTTGAGAGACTTAATTTGACCTCTGAAGAAATAAAAATTATAAAAGATGCAGCCGGACTTATTTTCCGTAAAGATTATTTACAGATTCAGAATGATAATTTTGATATCTTTAAGTTTTTTGAGTCCAAACATGAAATTTCTATTCTGGTTTACTACATTTTTACCAATGATGATTCTTCGCTCAAATATTTAAACCAGTTATCGCAAATAAAACTCTTTATAAACGGTAATGACCTTATTAATCTTGGTTTTGAGCCTTCACCCAAATTTATAGAAATATTTGATGAAGTATTGAGAAGAAAGCTCAATGGCGAAATTAAAACACAAGAAGAAGAAATCCTTGTAGCACAAGAATTCCTATAAAGTCTTAAGGTTCTGAAATTGATTTTCTCGAGAAATAGCCACTTTACCAGATCTTACAAGTTCTTTTATTCCGATAGGTCTTAAAAGCTCTATTAAAGAACGAACCTGTCTTTCATCGCCAAGTGCTTGCAAGGTATAGGATTTGTGGGTTACATCAATTATTTTGGCATTAAAAATTTCTGCTATTCGTAAGATTTCAGAGCGGTCTTCATCTCTTGCACATACTTTGCAAAGGATAAGTTCTCGCTCAATGGCTTCATCAGCTGTTAACTGCATTACTTTTAAAGTAGGGATAAGCCTGTTTAGCTGTTTTGTAATTTGTTCTACAACTTTATCATCACCTTCGGTGACAAGAGTGATTCTTGAATAATCGGCCTCCATAGTCGGAGCTACTGTTAAGCTTTCTATGTTATAACCTCTTCCGCTGAAAAGATCGCTTATCCTGGAGAGTACTCCTGCCTCATTTCTTACTAAAACTGAAATCGTATGATTCATCTTGTCTCTTTCCTTTTAATTTATGGGGCAATCGTTTGAAAGCAAAACTTTATTCAAAGGATTACCGGCAAGAACCCAAGGGTAAACCATTTCAAAAGGTTCTACTATAAAATCAATTACAACTGGCTTTCTTGCTTCTATTGCCTGTTTTAAAACAGGTTCAATATCTTCTTCTTTTTCAACCCTATAGCCTAAAGCTCCATATGCTTCTGCTACTTTAACAAAGTCGGGTCCTGAAATTTTTGTCTGGGAATAATGTTTATCGAATAATTTTTCTTGCCATTGGCGAACCATCCCCAGGTATCCGTTATTAATTATTGCTATGATTATAGGAATATTATATTCAACACATGTTGCAAGTTCCTGAATATTCATTTGTATACTGCCGTCGCCCGCAATGTTTATTACAACTTTGTCCTTTTGAGCTATACTTGCACCCATTGCAGCAGGGAAACCGAACCCCATAGTGCCTAAACCGCCTGATGTTACAAGATGTCTGGGCTTATTAAATTTATACATCTGTGCGGTCCACATTTGATGCTGGCCTACTTCTGTTGCAATTATCGGTTCAATATTTTTTGTATATTTATAAATTTTTTGGATTACTTCAAGAGGGCTTAATTTATCTGACTCGACAGCAGGAAGCGCCCTTTTTTGTTTCCATTCTTGAATTTGGCTGAACCAGACATGTTTTACTTCGGGGTTTATGTCATATTCTCTTTCGGAAAATTCCTGAAGCATTGCAGCGAGTATATTCTTGGCATCTCCTACAATAGGAATGTCGACAGGGACATTTTTAGAAATCGAGCAGGGGTCTATATCAATGTGAATTACCTGGGCATCTTTTGCAAATCTTTTTAAACATCCGGTAATTCTGTCATTGAACCTTGTCCCGACTGCAAGAAGTACGTCACAGTTGCTTACAGCATAGTTCGCCCAGTAATTTCCATGCATACCGAGCATTCCTAAAGACATTTCTCCTTCTGCGGGGTAAGTTCCTATTCCCATAAGAGTGTTAGTAACAGGAATATTGAGCGTGTCAGCAAGTTCCGTTAATTCTTTGTGTGCGCCTGAAGCTACAACTCCTCCTCCTGTGATTATAACGGGTCTTTCCGCATTACATAACATTTGGAGTGCTCTTGAGATTTGCCTCGGGTGTCCGTAATAAGTCGGATTGTATCCGGGAAGTTTTATTTTATCTACAAATTTTAATTCTGATTTTGCACTGAGGATATCTTTAGGCAAATCAACTACAACAGGGCCTGGTTTTCCTGTCGTGGCAATGTGGAACGCTTCTTTAATTATTCTGGGTAGTTCTTTAACATCATTAACAAGATAATTGTGCTTACAGCAAGAACGAGTGATTCCTACAATATCAGCTTCTTGAAATGCATCATTTCCTATTTGGTTAAGTCCCACCTGTCCTGTGAGAACTATTATCGGATAGCCGTCATAATAGGCATTTGCTATACCTGTTATAGCGTTACAAGCTCCAGGACCTGATGTTACAATTGCAACTCCGGGTTTTCCGCTTACTCTTGCATAACCCTCTGCGGCATGTATAGCCGCTTGTTCATGTCTTACAAGATAATGTTTTATCTCTTTACAATGAAATAAGGCTTCATAAACAGTTAGTATTACACCTCCGGGGTAACCGAAAATCTCTTCTACACCTTCATTTTTAAGGCATTCAAGCAGTATTTCAGCTCCGGAGAGTAAATTTGTTGATTCTTGAGTTTTTTGTTTCATTTCAATAACTCCGATATTAAATTTTAGATATCGTATTCTTTACTTACAGGTTGCAACTGCAAGATGCCTGCTCTTTTAATAGACTTGCTTTGTCAGTTTTTTCCCATGGAACTTCGATGTCTGTTCGTCCCATATGGCCATATGATGCAAGCTTTTGGTAAAATTTACCGTTAAATTTTGCAGGAAGATTTCTCAAGTCAAACTGGCTTATAATAGCAGCAGGTCTTAAGTCGAAGTTACTTTGAATTAATTTTAAGATTGCATCGTCGGTGATTTTACCTGTATTAAAGCTGTCAACCATTATTGATACCGGCTGTGCTACACCGATTGCGTATGCAAGTTCTATTTCGCATTTTTCTGCAAGTCCTGCAGCTACGATATTTTTAGCAACATATCTTGCGGCATAGGCAGCTGAACGGTCAACTTTCGTAGGATCTTTTCCGCTAAATGCGCCACCGCCGTGTCTTGAGTAGCCGCCGTATGTATCTACTATTATTTTCCTTCCTGTAAGACCTGCATCACCCTGAGGGCCTCCGATTACAAATCTTCCTGAAGGATTTACAAGATATTTTGTTGTTGCATCGGGTTTTAATTTGTCGTTTTCAAATACAGGTTCAATTACATATTTGATAATATCATTTTTAATGATTTCCTGTATTTGTGTATTGTCGGTAATTCCGTTAATTTCATCATCGTGCTGGGTAGAAATTAATACGGTATCAATTCTTACGGGTTTATCATTTTCGTATTCAACAGTAACTTGTGATTTTCCATCGGGTCTTAAATATTTTAAAAGTCCTTGTTTTCTAACTTCTGCGAGTTTAAACGCCAATCTGTGCGCTAAACTTATCGGAAGAGGCATTAACTCGGGAGTTTCATTACAAGCAAAGCCGAACATAATACCTTGATCGCCTGCTCCTAAGTTTTCTGTTTCATCGCTGGCGACAGCAGCATTGTTTTCTCTTGTTTCAAATGCTTTGTTTACGCCGCCGGAAATATCTGATGATTGTTCATCAATACTTGTCAGCACCGCACAATTTTTATAATCAAATCCGCCGCCTGATTCTCCTATGTATCCTATATCTTTAATTTTTTCTCTTACTACGTGAGGAATATCTACGTAGCAGTCAGCTGTGATCTCACCTGCTACAAGAACCATGCCTGTTGTTGCCGACGTTTCTGCTGCGACTCTTGATTTTGGGTCTTTTGACAGGAACTCATCTAAAATAGCATCTGATATTTGGTCGCATACTTTATCCGGATGTCCTTCCGTTACTGATTCTGATGTAAATAAGTAATTTTTTGAACTCATTTTTTCACAACTTTCTATTATTTTATATAACTAATCCTCAATAATGATACTAATCTAAAATGCTTTCGGGGTCAAATTTATATAAATTTGAAAAAATCTTTAAACACAGTGTTGATAATTAAAAACGCTCTATTTTATTTAAATTAGAGCGTCTAAAATTTATTTGTTTAAAAAAATTCCTAACCTCTAATTTTTAGTTTTTTAATAAGATCTCTATAAAGTTCAAGATTTTTATCTTTTAAATAAGATAATAATCTTTTTCTTTGTCCGACCATCATTAAAAGACCTCTTCTGCCTTGAAAATCTTTAGGATTAATTTTTAAGTGTTCTGTAAGTTCGTTAATTTTTTCACTTAAAAGAGCGATTTGCACTTCGGCGCTGCCGGTGTTTTTATCGCTTTTTCCAAACTTTTTAATAATTTCTTTTTTATTCTTTAAATTGATTGACATTTTTATTTCCTTCCGGGTGCTTATATTTGACTTTAAACCAGCATTATTTTGCTGCTACTTTCTATAGTAGTTCAATGATAATAACACTTCAAGATTTTTATGCAAATAATTAATTAATTTATAAGAAAAATTTACAAATCAGGCAATTTTTTACATTCACTTGCTTTATAAAATCAGAAATTAAAGAAAAAGGAGTTATTATGGCAGGAATAGGAAGTATAAATTTCGGAGCTAAATTTTCACCGGAAAGATTTAAAACAATCGCAAATGCCACATGCGCAGAAATAGCTGATGCAATTAATAAAGGTTATTCAAAAGTTTCTTTTGAACCGCCAAGACCTATTAACGGAAATACTTTGAGATTTTTGAATAATGGACTTTTTGATAAATCAGGACATATAAAACCCGGAAAGCTTGATTCGTTTGACCATACTAACAGTGACCTTGGAATCAACTCCCAGAGTAGATTGTATGAATATTCTGAGGCCGTTAGCGGTAAAATTCAACAATTAAAAGAATACAATGAAGGTTTTGTCCCAAGAATCTTTGATATTTTGGGATAAGTAAATATATTATAAAAAGGAAATGCAACATGATAAATTTTCATAGCGTAAACTTTGGAGCTACTCCAAGACAAAACGAACCAAAAATCAAGCAAAATAAACCTAATACCGATGCACCTGTAGCTAAAGGTTATCATGATTCAGACAGGAAGGATATGTGTGTTAAGCTGAATCTTCCTGAAGATTCTTCCTGGCTTGAAATTGTCGCAGAAATTGACAGGATAAATAACGGCGGTGTATATACTTGTACTACCCCTTTATCTTGTTTGGATATAGAAGATTAATAAAACCTGAAAACATTTTTTCTTTTTGATAAAATAATCCTGTGTGAAATTGAAAATAAATTTTTCGCACAGGATTTAGTTTTATAATGAGGTTATTAAAATGGATGATATCAGAGTCAGAATTGCTCCTTCGCCAAGCGGTAATTTGCATGTAGGTACGGCCAGAACGGCTTTGTTTAATTTTTTGTTTGCAAAAAAAAATAATGCAAAGTTTGTTTTGAGAATAGAGGACACTGATCTTGAGCGCTCTAATCCAGAATATACACAAAATATTTATGACAGTTTAAAGGCCTTGGGGCTTAATTGGGACGAAGGACCTGATGTCGGAGGGGATTATGGTCCTTATGAACAGTCAAAGCGTTTTGATATATATCCTAAGTATGCGCAAATGCTTATAAATAAAGGATTTGCTTATAAATGTTATTGTACACAGGAAGAACTTGAGGCTGAAAAGGAACGTTCAATAGAGAACAAACAGGCTCATAAATATTCTCAAAGATGCTGTAATTTGACACCTGATGAGATTGAACAGTTTGAAAAAGAAGGAAGGCAGCCTTCTGTCAGATTTAAGGTTGATGAAGGAAAGCAAATTATTTTTAAAGATTTAGTAAAAGGTGATTTAAAGTTTGAATCCGATTTAATAGGTGACTTTGTGATAATGAAATCAAACGGCACTCCTACATACAATTTTGCTGTAGTTGTGGATGATATGTTGATGAAGATTTCACACATAATAAGAGGTGAGGATCATATTTCAAACACACCTAAACAAATATTATTATATGAAGCTTTAGGCGCTAAGGTACCTGAATTTGCTCATTTAGGAATGATTCTTGCACCTGATAGAAGTAAACTTTCAAAAAGACATGGTGCTACTGCTGTGAGTGAATTCGTTGAAAAAGGCTATTTAACAGAAGCTTTGGTTAATTTTGTTGCACTACTTGGCTGGTCACCTTCTGACGGTAACGAAATCAAAGCTATAGATGAGATTGCTGCTGACTTCAGAATTGAATGCGTTTCTTCTTCAAATTCCGTTTTTGAATATGATAAATTGAATTGGATGAACGGACAGTATATTAAAAAAATGCCTATAGGTGAGCTTACAGAGCGTATTAAACCGTATTTGTCCTGTTATGATTTGGCCGAACTTTCTGAAGATAAACTTCGTAAAATGGTTGAAGTCACACGTGAGCCGATTACCGTTTTGTCGGATATTACAAAGGATGTTGAATATTTCTTCGGTGAAAATGTAAATTTTGAAGAAAATGTTAAAGAAAATGTTATTCAGACACAGACTTCCCAGGATGTTTTAAAGGAAGTTTTAAGAAGAGTTGACAGTTGGAGCTTTTCTGACAGCGAAAAATTACATGAAGATTTGGCAGAAATCAGAACTTTCTTTAAAGAAAAAGGCGTTAAGCCCAAAGAAACAATGTGGGCTATAAGAGCTGCTTTAACAGGAAGGACACATGGTGCTGATATATCTGCTGTAATTGAAATATTGGGCAGAGATAAAGTTAAAAACCGTATTAAATCAGCACTTATATAATAACAAATTAACAAATTGCAGGTAAATAAAAGATGAATACTTATTTAAGATGCAATAATTCTAAAAATCTGATAGTTTTCTTTTGTGGATGGGCTATGGATGAAAAGCCTTTTATGCCTTTAAAATCGGAAAAGTATGATATTTTATTCGTTTTTGATTATGCTGATTTGGAGCTTGATTTTGACTTTTCTAAATATGAAAAAAAGATTCTTATAGCCTTTTCATACGGTGTTTTTGTTGCAGCAATAGCAAAATTGCCTGAATTTGACTTAAAGATAGCAGTTAACGGAACCTTAAAACCTATTGATTCAAAATTTGGGATTAGCCCTAAGATATTTGATTTAACCTTATGTAATATGAGTGACGAAAGTCTTTTGAAATTTTATTCAAGAATGTTTGATAACAATGTTGAATCCGAAATGTTTAATCAAAATTTGCCGGTCAGGGCTGTAGATAGTTGTTTAAAGGAGCTTGAGGCTATCAAAAATCATTATTTTAATACTGCTGATATTGATTTTGAATATGATAAGACAATTATTTCATCAAATGATAAAATAATTCCTACTAAAAATCAGCTTGCGTTTTGGGAGGGCAAAAATCTAAAAGAATTCAATGCGGGGCATTTTATTTTTTATAAATTTAAGAATTTTGATGAGATAATGGAGCTATGATTGATAAGACCCTCGTCAAAAACAGTTTTAAAAAAGGTTTAAAAACATATAACGAAAATGCATTTATACAGTCGAAAATGGCTGAGGTATTGATTTCTTTTGCCCCTGAAAAAAATTATCAAAATGTGCTTGAAATAGGTATGGGGACAGGAATTTTGACTTCACTTGCAGCACGTTTTGTGAAGTACAAAAATTATTTTGCAAATGATTTGATAGCAGAGTGCAAAAATTATCTTGAAAAAATAATTCCTCAAGCTTATTTTATGGAAGGTGATATTGAAAGTATCTCAATTGAGGACAAATTTGATTTAATTATCTCTAACGCTTCTTTTCAGTGGGTTAATGATTTTATAGCTTTGGTTGATAAAACGGATAATTTATTAAACGATGACGGATTATTTATATTTTCAACATTTACGGACGGAAATTTTCTTGAGCTTAAAAAAGCAACAGGAAAAGGTTTGGAGTATTATGCGGCATTAGACTTGGAAAAAATATTATCTGATAAATTTGAGATAATCAGCAGCAGGCAGGAAGAACAGGTATTATATTTCAAGGATTTTAAGACTTTGTTAAAACATATAAAATATACAGGCGTAAATGCTGTTAACTCAGAAATATTGAGTCTTTCAGAACTTAAAGCCGCAGAAAAATACTATCTTGAAAATTTTTCTTCCGAAAAAGGTATAAAGCTAACCTACAAGCCATTTTATGCGGTCCTTAAGAAAAAATAAGTTAGACAAATAAGGCTTTTTCCTGTAGAATACAATAATTAAAAGGAATTTCATTCGTGAACAAGCTGTTTAATCTTCCTAAAGTATCTTTTATAGTTATTTGTCATAATTTTGAAGATTATATATCAGATTGCTTGAAAAGCGTCAAGTTTCAGAATTACAAAAATCTTGAGATTATTATAGTAGATGATTTTTCTCAAGATAACAGTCCTAAAATTATTGAAGATTTTACAAAGAAAAATCGCGATAACGTTAAATTTATACAAAATCAAAAAAATATCGGGCAGCTTGCTTCTTTCTTAGAGGGTTTAAAGTATGCAACAGGTGAATTTATTTGCTCGATTGACGGGGATGATATTTTATTTGAAGATTATGCTTCTGTCCATATAGATGCGCATTTGAATACAAACGTTGCTCTTACCAGCTGTAAGCCTATTGACATTGATGAGAATTCCGTCATTCACAGTATAAATTCATCAGAGTTTCCTATAAAAAAATCTTCAATCGAGATTGAATATAAAAATTACAAAGAGCTCGAAGAGTATTGCTATGCCAAAGATGTTAAAAAATTAAAAACAGAAGTCAAAATTTTATCCAGAAAAAAATATAATTTTGCAACCTGGCACTGGTCGCCTACTACGTCAGCTATGCTTAGAAAATCTGTTTGCGAGCTTTTATTGTATATAAAAGAGCCTGAAAATATAAAAATAACGGCTGATAAATTTATCTTTTCGTTTGCTCATTTAATAGGCTCAAGTGCTTTAATAGACAAGCCTTTATATGCTTATAGGCGGCATAAAACAAACTATTCGCTTGCTAACCAGGTGATGGGCAGCTGCAGATATCTTAGGACCAAGACCCAGAAAAATTATATAAGGAATAACATGTTCATAAGGCAGACTATGCTTTTGTTTGTACTTGCCAATTACAGAGTTTTTTCAGAAAAACTCAATAAAACAAATGTTAAATATTTGGTTAAAAAAATTGTATTTTCCATTGATTTTGAGACTTTTAAAAGCGCAATAAAGTCTTTGTTTATTTAGTTAAAAGTGATATAATAATCGAAACTACACAATCTCAGGGGATTTATGCTGCAAGAAGCTACTAAAATATTAAACTCTGCATTTCATAACAGTTTTATAAAAAGACTCAGCCTTTACCTTCATGACTGCGTCAGAGAAGAAGTCAAAAGTTCTACATTTAGAAACCTTAAACAGGATAAGGATAACAAATGGATTTTTCTTGATTCGAAAATAGAGTCCGATGAAGAAACCATTGAAGGAGAACAACCTTCTTTTTTGTCAAAGGAAAGATTATTTACTAGATTCAATGAACCATTGAGTCTGGAAGGTTCTGACAGCTTTTTGACAGAGCTTATGATACAGACGGAAATGAGCCAGAAAGATAAATACCTTATATATGGTTATTTATTTTTGGTTGGGAAAAGCAATAAAAACAAAAAACAAAATGAGTTTTTGACTCCTCTTTTATATATGCCATGCCGACTTGAAAGAGAAGGCATGAACATAAATTGTACTTTGCAGGATGAAGTTTTGTCTTTAAACACAGGGGCATTGACTGCGCTTATGGCAAAAAATGACGATGAAGACGAAATGGAGCATATGCTCGAGGGTCTCTTGGATGTGGTTCCAGAGCTTCCTTTAACAGAAGAAAGCCTGCAGATATTTTTAACTACACTGAAGTCGCTTATTCCCGATCTTGACATAAAAACAACCCATGAAGACGACGAAACGGAAAACAGTTTGGATGATGCTTCTGCTTTTTACTCTAAGCCGGACTCTATCAACTATGATAATTTAGAGGAATTTTCGGAAGAAATTGAAAAGCCTAAACTAAAGGTCAAAGTTGATAAGGTTTCTTTAACTAATCAAAGCGCAATAATTTTGACTAAAAGACCTATGGTTACTGCGGGCGTTTTACATGAACTTACTCAGATTTCCGAGAAACCGAGCGGTATTTTTAGGGAAACTGCTTTAAATGTTGTTAATGAAGAGTATCTTCAGGGAAAAGGGAAAATCGTTGAGAAGCCTCTTAAAAAAGAGAAATTCCAGAAGGATTTTGTAGCAGTGACTCCTCTTGCGCTCAGCGATTCTCAGGAAGATGTTATTAAAAAAATTGAGGATAATCCTCTGGTTGCGGTATATGGTCCCCCGGGAACCGGTAAATCACAAACAATAGTCAATTTGGTTGCCCATCTGATTGCAAACGGTAAGACGGTTTTGGTTGCTTCAAGAATGGATAAGGCAACCGATGTCGTGGCTGAAAGACTTAATGAGCTTGGCGCCCCTTATCTTGCTTTGAGGGCAGGAAGAGTGAATTATCAAAAGCAACTTTCATTTCAGCTTCAGGATTTGCTTTCTAACAAAGTCGATCTTGATACAGGCTATGAAACAGCTATTTTGGTCGATGTTCAGGATATGCACAAACTGATTAATTCAATAAGAGAGCTTGAAGCTAAATGTGAAGACATAATTAAGCTTGAAGAAGAATGGCAGTCTGTTGATACAGAGCGTTCTTCAAAAACAGAATCAATAGGAAGACCTATTTTTATAAATAAAAAATTGAAAGCCGATGAGATTAATAAAACTAAATCGCTTGTTTCTGCACTTGAGAAGAACCTTGAAAAAAGCGGAATTTTTGTTGATATGTCAAATAAAGTCAATTCATTCAATTTGAGAAGACTTTTAAAGCTTATCGATTTCGTTCCTGATTATGAAAATATTGAGAGGATTAAACAAGAGCTTTATTTAAGCGAGCTTGATGCCAAAGCAAGGCAGATTGAGTCCAAGATATTTAAAACAGGCAATATTCATCAGATTTTTGAACAGATAAGGATTTTGAGAAAAAAACAAAAAAAACTTGCTGTTGAAATACTCAAAAATAAGAGAAGAGAAGCCTTAAAAGGTCTTTTAAGGGATCAAATCAAACGCCAAAGGCTTATTGTACATACAAAAGCACTTGTTGAGAGGAAGAAAAATCTTCAGAACAGGCTGCTTGAGGCAGAAGATTTTAAACCGCTCCTTGAGGCATTCCCATGTTGGTGCGTAACTACTTATGCGATATCGGGTTCTTTGCCTATGAAGCCGGGATTATTTGATGTCGCTATAATTGATGAAGCCTCACAGTGTGATATAGCAAGTTGCTTCCCTATATTATTCAGGGCAAAAAGAGCAGTAATAGTCGGTGACGATAAACAGCTTCCCCATTTGTCTTTTCTTGAAAAAGCGAAAGAACAATCTTTCTTAAGCCAATATGAAATTCCTGACAAATATCAGTTAATGTGGAGATTCAGGACAAATTCAATGTTTGATTTAGCAAATTACTATTCAACAAGTCCTGTCTTGTTAGATGAGCATTTCAGGAGCTTATATCCAATAATTGAATTCAGTAACAGGGAATTTTATGGTTCTCGACTTAGAATCATGACGAAAAAATCAGAAAGAAAAGATATATTATCTTTAAATATTGTTAAAGATGGCAAAGTAGATTACGAAACGACAAGAAACATGCCCGAAACAGAAGCAATAGTCAAAAAATTGCATGAGATAATCCTTGAAGATGATAAAAATAAAAAGCCAGAAGATGAACCTGTTTCAATCGGTATTATTTCTCCGTTCAGAGGGCAGGTTGAACTTATAAAAAAAGCGGTTTCTCAGGTTTTATCAGAGACAACCGTAAGAAAACATAAAATTGAAATAGGTACGGCGCATACATTTCAAGGTGACGAAAGAGATATAATTATTCTCTCCTGGACCATTGCAAATAACAGTTTTGTTCAGAGTCTTACATTTTTACAAAAGCCTAACCTTTTTAATGTCGCTATAACAAGAGCCAGAAAACAACTTATCTGCTTTTTGTCTAAAGAACCTAAATTATTGCAGCAGGGGCTTTTAAGAGATTATATAGAGTACATTAAAGAATATGAAGATAAAGCAGTTTCTTCTGAGAATCTTTATGAGTTTGAGGATAATAAATTCAAAAATGCGTTTGAACAAAAAGTCTTTGACGCTATTAAATCAGAGGGGTTTGAAATTGATTCAGGAATTGATATGGCAGGATTTTCTGTCGATTTGATTGTAAAAGATTCAGATAAGAACTCTCTTATATTAGAGTGTGACGGGTATGAGGACAACATTAAATGTTATTCTTCCCCTGTTAAAAAGCAGGTTATCTTGGAAAGAACGGGCATGAAAGTCATGAGAATATCTTCAAGAGAGTGGTACAGAAGTTCTCAAGCTTGCGTAGATAGAGTTAAACAATATTTTATTAGCCTAAGCTAAAAAGTAAATAAATGTAAAGAATTTTTCGGTTTTGGCAAATTATATTATGTTTAGACTTAAATTAATTGAAAGTTAATTACCAAATATTAGGAGTTAAAAATGATTAAATCAATTAGTTCAGTTCCTGTACAACAATTTCAGGCAATTGCTGATAAAAGAGGATATGATGCAGATGTAACCAGAGATTATGTTGCGGATGTAAAAAAAGAATATTCTTCTGCTTCAAAAATTAATAATTTTGCATCATTAGCAATGCTTGGTTCTGCTTTGGGTACAGCAGCAATAAAAGCCAAAAAAGCTAAATTACCTATAAAAGAAACATTAGGTATACAATTTAAGCCATTAACAAATGCGTTTAAAACTTTTGATAAGAATTTTGATAAAATTGTTTCTACTAAAAATACAAGTGCTATAAAAAAATCTCTTAAAGCTGTCGGTGAAACATTCAAATTAATTGGCAGAGAATTTAAAGGTTTCTATTTGTCAGTGCCTAAAAAGGTTAGAATACCTGCAGTTGCTCTTATGGCTTTAACTACATTAGGTTATCATGTATCACGCAACAAAATTGAAGCCAAGTATGATGCAGTTCAATATATGAAAGACAGAGAAGTTGCTTCTAAAGTTGAAACAACTGAAGAATAATTCGATATATATATTTAATATAAAAAGTCCCTCTTAATAAGGGGCTTTTTTTTATTTTCAAAATTTAATTACTAAAATAAAAATCGTGCAATTAAAGGGTTTTAGCCTGAATATGTTAATAAATATTAAGATATTATATATATTGTAAATCTAAAATAGCAATATTTCGTATATAAAATACTTTATATAAATACGAGGACTGAGAAAATCAAATCGGTTAAGAACCACACAGAGAGAACAAAAGAGACACACACGAGGACGCAATACGCGTAGAGAGAGCACGAGAGAGCTAAACACGAGAAAAAGAGAAGAATAAGCTCAATTTAAACCCACACACAATACCACACTACACTTTACTTTCACTTTCAAGCGAGGAATAGACGAAGATTTCATTCCACAACTTAGGGTCTTTAATAAGACCTTTTTTTTTATTTTATTCTTTTGATAATTTGTAAAATATTCTTCTAATAAAATAGAATAAATTATTTTTGTTTTATTACTTTAAGTTTTTTTTTTATAAGAGATAATATTGGTATGATATTAGATTTATAAGGAAAAACATTTAATGAGCAAAAGAGTTCTTTTATGTATTATGGATGGTTGGGGAATAGGTGAAAATTGTCCTCAAAATGCGACACTTACAGCTAATACTCCAAATTTTGATAAATTTAAAAAAGAAGAAAAATCTACAACGCTATTTGCTGACGGAGAACATGTAGGGCTTCCGGAAGGTCAAATGGGAAACTCAGAAGTCGGGCACTTGAACCTCGGTGCAGGAAGAATTGTTTACCAGGAACTTACAAAAATAAACAAAGCAATAAGAGAAGGCAGTTTTTATAAAAATGAAAAATTTTTAGAAGCGGTAAAGCACGTCAAGGAGAATAATTCTTCGATTCATTTTATGGGATTGGTCTCAGACGGTGGAGTACACAGCTCTTTGGAGCATTTGTTTGCTCTTATTGATTTAGCTAAAAGAGAAGGTCTTGAAAAAGTATATGTGCACGCATTTTTGGATGGAAGAGATACTCCTCCTCAAAGTGCGATTAAATATTTAGAAGAGTTGGAAGAAAAACTTAAATCTGAAAAGCTTCCCCCTGTAGCTTCTGTTATGGGTAGATATTGGGCAATGGATAGAGATAACAGGTGGGAAAGAGTTGAAAAAGCATACAAATGTATTCTTTTGGGAGATGGCAAAAAAGCAGATACTGCAGTTGAAGCAGTCGAAGCTTCTTATCAACTCAAAGAAAATGATGAATTTGTAGCTCCTGTCGCAATCGGGGGGGATGAATCCAGAATTAAGGATAATGATTCTGTTATTTTCTTCAATTTTAGACCTGATAGGGCTAGAGAACTTACAAGGGCATTAACATTTAAGGATTTCAACGGGTTTGAGAGAAAAGTTGTAAGAAATAATCTTTATTTTGTCACGATGACCCAGTATGATGAAACTTTCCATACACCCGTTGCGTTTGAACCGCAAAAGCTTAATAATATTTTGGGTCAGGTTCTGGATAAAAATAATATAAATCAGTTTAGAACAGCTGAAACCGAAAAATATGCACATGTTACTTTCTTTTTCAATGGCGGTGAAGAAACCCCCAATAAACTTGAGACAAGAGTTCTTGTTCCGTCTCCAAAAGTTGCTACATACGACTTAAAACCTGAGATGAGTGCTTATGAAGTATGTGATGAAGTTTTAAAAGCCTTGGATGATGATAAATACGGTTTCATTCTTGTAAACTTTGCAAACCCTGATATGGTTGGACATACAGGAATTTTGGAAGCAGCTGTTAAGGCTTGTGAAACGGTTGATGAATGTATCGGTAAGATTGCACAAAAAGCTAAAGAAAAAAATGTTGTTATGCTTTTAACTGCGGACCATGGAAATGCAGAGTGTATGGAAGATCCTAAAACCTATGAGCCATATACCGCACATACACTGAATAAAGTTCCGTTTTTCATTATAAACGGAGATGATTGTATGAAATTAAAAAATTCAGGCGCATTATGTGATGTCGCTCCTACAGTGCTTGATATTTTAGATATCGAAAAACCTCTAGAAATGGATGGGGAGTCTTTAATTCTTTAATTAAAGCTTATTTTATGGTATTTTATTTTTAAAAAAGATATAAGGCGATTAGATATGAAAACAATCAGGATAAATGATTTACCTACAGTTTATGATGCAAAGGAAACTGAGGATAGTATTTATAAATTTTGGGAAGAAAATGAATGTTTTAAGGCAGATCCTTCTTCCTCAAAACCTCCTTATTCAATAGTTATACCCCCTCCAAATGTTACCGGGGTTTTGCATATGGGGCATGCTTTAGACGGGACTTTACAGGATATCTTAATTCGTTATCACAGAATGTCAGGTTATGAAGCTCTTTGGCTTCCCGGGACTGACCATGCAGGTATTGCAACACAAAACGTTGTTGAAAAAAAATTAAGAGAAGAAAATAAATCGCGACATGATTTAGGCAGAGAAAAATTCCTTGAAATTACCTGGGACTGGGCTAATGAACATAAAAGTGCAATATTAAACCAATTTAAACGTCTAGGCGCTTCATTTGACAGGACAAAAGAAAGATTTACCCTTGATGAAGGTTGTTCTGAAGCTGTGAAAGAAGTTTTTGTCAAACTGTATGAAAAGGGCTTGATTTATAAGGGCGCATACATTGTTAACTGGTGTCCGAGATGCCAGAGTGCTATTTCTGATGTTGAAACAGAATATGAAACCGAAGACGGTAAATTGTGGGAAATATGTTATCCATTGAAAGATGAACCTGGCGCAATAGTTGTTGCAACAACAAGACCTGAGACTATATATGGTGATGTTGCGGTTGCCGTTAATCCAAATGATTATAAATACAGGGATCTAATCGGAAAAACGGTTTGTATTCCTTTAACAGGAAGAGAAATTCCAATTATTGCGGATGAATATGTAGAAAAGGGTTTTGGAACAGGGGCTTTAAAAATTACGCCTGCTCATGATCCAAATGATTATGAAATCGGAAAACGTCACAACTTAAAGCCAATATGGGTTATTGACGGTGAGGGCAAGATGAAGTCTTGTGCCGAAGTTTTAATTGATGTTCAAGGATTGGATAGGTATGATGCCAGAAGAAAAACTTTAGAGCTTTTAGAATATAATAATGCACTTATAAGAGTTCAGCCGCATGTCCATAATGTAGGTAAATGCCAGCGCTGCAGTACTACAATTGAACCTTTATTGTCAGAGCAGTGGTTTGTTAAAATGGAACCTCTTGCTAAAGCTGCAATTGAAGCTATTGATAAAGGTGAAATTGAATTTATTCCTGAAAGGTGGACAAAAAATTATCTCGGTTGGATGACAAACATCAGGGATTGGTGTATTTCAAGGCAATTATGGTGGGGGCATCAGATTCCTGCGTATTATCATAATGTAACCGGCGAGATGATTGTGGCTAAAGAAAACCCTGACCCTAAGTTATATACTCAGGATTCAGATGTTTTGGATACGTGGTTTTCATCAGGATTGTGGCCATTTTCTACTATGGGCTGGCCTAATACCGAATCCGGAATCTTTAAGAAATTTTATCCCACAAATACCCTCGTAACAGGCTTTGACATAATTTTCTTCTGGGTTGCAAGAATGATTACGATGGGTTATGAGTTTACTAAACAAGCTCCTTTTTCAACTGTTTATATCCATGGCTTGATTAGAGACGAGCTCGGACAAAAAATGTCAAAATCAAGAGGTAATACGATTGATCCTGTTGAAATTATTGATAAATACGGATGTGATGCTTTGAGATTTACTCTTACTTCATTATGTACTTATGGTGGCCAGGATATTAAGGTTTCAGATGAAAAATTTGAATACGGAAGAAATTTTGCTAATAAAATCTGGAATGCATCAAGATTTGTTCTTATGAACCTTGAGGGTGTTGATGATAAAGAAATAGATTCTTCAAAATTGACACTTGCTGATAAGTGGATTTTGAATAAACTGAATGAAACTTCAAAAGAAATTAACAATAATATTAAAGATTACAGAATTGGTGAAAGTGCACATGTATTGTATGACTTTTTCTGGAATTCATATTGCGACTGGTATGTTGAAATTGCAAAAGTCCAGCTTCAGGATGAGTCCATTAAATTAAATACTCAAAGAGTTTTAAGATATGTTCTTGATAAATTCTTAAGGCTTATGCATCCGATTATGCCGCATATCACAGAGGCCATCTGGCAGCTTTTGCCTTTAAAAGATGATTCAAAGGCTTTAATTAAGGCTGAATTCCCTGTTTATAAAAACAATTTAGAGTTTAAAGAAGAAAACACTCAAATGGAGCTCGTCTTTGAAACTATTAAGTCATTGAGAAATGTAAGACAAAGTTTTAATATTCCTGTTTCTACAAAAATTGATATAAATGTTTATGCTTCTGTTGAGGAAAAGGCAATTTTCACTAAAGTTGAAGCTTATATTAAAAGGCTCGCTAAAGTCGATAATATCAGCTATCTTGAAGATTCTTCCTCAAAGATGAAACAGTCAGCATCTGCTGTTGTGGGCAATTCAAAGATAATCGTTCCTTTAAAAGGTTTAATTGATTTGAATCAGGAGATTGCAAGGCAGAATAAAAAACTTGAAAAACTTTTAAATGAGAAAAATTCTTTAGCATGCAGGATGAAAAATGAAAAATTTGTCTCTAATGCCCCTCAAGAGCTTATTGAACAGACTAAATCAAGAATTGATGAATTAACAGTTCAGCAAAGCGCTATTGAAGAATTGATAGAATCATTAAAATAATCAGTTGGTATTAAACTTATAGTAAAGTTTTTAGCTTTGCTATTTTATTTTTTGCATCAATATGTTCAACTGAAAGTAATGCTAAAAGCATTAAATCATAGGTTTTGTCGTACCAGGTTTCGATTTCTGCGGCAGATAATTTCTTTATAGCATCTTCATTGTTATGTCTTATATTTAAGCTATTTAATAAAAAACCGACATCATCTTGAATATCTTTATAGCCGTTTTGTTTTAGTCTACCTCGTACAGCTTCAAATTTTGCCGCTATAGCGTTTAATAATTCTTTTTTTCTCTCAAGGTTTCCTTGTAAAGAAATACTTTTATATTCAATGATTTTTGAAGCAGCATCAGGGTATTTGCTTGCTGCATTTGTTACAATTTCAGATTTTTCCCTGATTACATACTTATCTTCTTCTATAGAAGAAATTTTACAGTTAACAGAATCCAGGGTTTGTTTGATATTGCTGAATATTATTTCTGCAGTTTGTTGAAATTCTTTTATGGTCCAGGCTAAAACTGCCATATTAAAAACAAATTCAAAATATAATAAAATCTCTTTTTTATCATCAGAGTATATATCTTTTGGGATGTCGAAAGAATTATAAAAGTCTGTTAAGGAAAGGCAGGTTTTTCGGTGTTTCCAGTTTGTAAATAAATACTTATCAATATATTCTTCAATAGTATATTGGGTTCTTACAACGTATATATACTTGTCTGAAAAGAGTTTTTTGACCCTTGTATATTCTTTGTATAAATCTACTTGTGAATTTTCTATAATATCAAATAAGTTTTTTCTCATTAACCAATGATAATGTAATAAACCAGATGTGTAAATATTTTAATATTTTTTTAATAAGGCTGTACAGTGGACTGCAATTGCTTGTTTTTCGCCTATTGGTCCTAAGCCTTCCATTGTTTTTGCTTTGATTGAAATCTGGTTTAGCTCGATTTGTAAAAATTCTGCCAGTTTGTTTTGTATTGAGGAAATATATGGCTTCATTTTTGGTTCTTGAGCTTGGATTGTGCAATCTATGTTGTTTATTTTATAGTCATTTTTTTTGACAAGGTCATAAGCTTTTTTTAAAAGAATAAGACTGTCAGCATTTTTATATTGAGGGTCATTATCAGGAAAGTGAGTTCCTATGTCGCCTAAAGCCAAAGCCCCTAATAGGGCATCAGTTATGGCATGTGCCAAAACGTCTGCATCAGAATGGCCAAGCAGTCCTTTTGGGTAAGGAATCTCTATGCCGCCGATTATAAGTTTTCTCCCATTTTCTAAACGGTGGAGGTCATATCCTTGTCCGATTCTGTATTCCATATTAATCCCTCAATATTTATAAATTTTTCTATAGCTTTTACGATGCCGTCATTATCAACTGTATCTGTTACAAAGTCTGCAACTTTTTTAAGTTCATCTGTTCCATTTCCCATTGCAATTTTTATTCCTGCCGCAAGCAGCATTTCAATGTCGTTATCGTTGTCTCCTGCTGCCATAATTTCTTCCTTTTTTATTCCCCATTTGTTGGCAAGAAATCTAACAGCATTTCCTTTTGTTGCCTGAATGTTAGAGATTTCGCAGTACTGGGGCATTGATTTTACGACATAAACCTTTGGCGAGTATTTTTTTCTTAAATCTTTTATTAATTTATTGATTTTATTCGGATTTAAGTCAATTGCAAGGATTTTGTTCAGAGTTTTAAACTCGATTTCATCAAAGTTTTTAACAAGCGTGTAGCCTACTTTTTTACTTTGTGAGTAATCTTTTATGTATTCTGATTCTTTTTCTACTATAAGCTCTTCATCCCTGTAGATATTTATAGACACTTTTTCTTTTCTTAGATCCTTAATAATCTCTCTTGCGATTTTTCCATCGAGCGGGATTTCATACATTACTTTTTGGGTTTTTATATCCTTAATCAAAGAGCCTTGAAAGCAGATTAAGGGTGTATCGATTTCAAGAGGGTTTATTATTTTTAATGCGGAGGAAAACATTCTGCCCGTTGCAATTACTACTTTAATGCCGCTTTTTTTCAAAAGTTTGATATGGCTTTTTACTCTTTCTGACATTCCTTTTTCATCCGAGTAAATCGTTCCGTCTATATCAAGTACAAGCATTTTTATCATAATTTGTAAGCTTTCATTATTGTGCAAATAGTTTTTGCATCGAGTATTTCTCCTGTTTTAATCATATCAAAAACTTTTTGTTTGGGGAGTTCAAAATGTTCCAATATCTCTCCTTCATCAGGGTTTGGCCTGTCATAAGTTAAATCCGTTGCAAAGAATAAATGCAGCTTTTCATCACAAAAACCGGGGGATGGAATTATATAACCTAAGGATTTCCAGTTTTTTGCGCTGTGTCCTGTTTCTTCCATAAGCTCTCTTTTGGCTGCGGATAAAATATCCTCATTTTCTTTGTCTAGTTTTCCTGCAGGCAGCTCAAACAAGATTTTTTTAACAGCAAATCTGTACTGCTTAACCATAAGAATATTATTACCTTTTTCGGCCAGTATAACGACACCGCCTTTGTGTCTTACTATTTCCCTTGTCCTATTAAGATTGTTGGAGAGAACAACATCATTTTTTTCAATGTTAAAAATCTTACCTTTATAGATGACTTCCGTTGAAATCAGTTTTTCTTCCTGTATCGTCATAAAATCCTCTGATACAATTATACAAGCTTAATAAATAAAATTCATCATTTATATTATAATTGGATTATGGAGACAAGCACCGATAAAAAAATAATAGGCTTTTGGGGATATCCCGAACCTAATGTTATTAAGGAGTATAAGCTTTTATACCCTGATGCTAAGTGGATTGATTTGGATATCGATATAAATGCACCTGATAGAAAAATTCTTCCCGATGCTTATTGCAGAATCATCAGAAATATCATTAATAATTCTTTTTATCTCAAGGATTCTCTTATTGCAATTATTGCTCCAATAGGCAAAGACAAGTGTGATAGCGGTTGGTTTGCTTCAGAAGTATTAAAAGATTTAGGGTTTAATGTTGTTACAACTATTTTTGAGCATTTTGATTTTAAAAAAGAAATAAAAATTTCAACCTCAAATCTGCCTTTGAGAAGAAAGTTTGAAACGATTACAGATTCTATTATAGAACCTGTTGATATAAAGTTTGAAAAATGTAAACCCAAGTTCGGTTTTTGGGGTGTTCCGCCGAATGATTTATCCATATTAGAGCTATTCCCTGATGATACCCATGCATACGGCTGGATAAGATGTGTTGAGGCTAATACTCCAAGTGATATTAAACTTGAGATGTTTGTGGATGAAAATGTTCCTACGGTTTTTTATTCTCAGGCATTTTGCTCAAAAGCGCAGCTCGCAAAGTACCTTGCGGATAAATATAACGGGCTGTATATCGACATTGATGATAAGATTACAAATTCTACTAAAGCTAAAATTGAGGCATTTTTAAGGTTAAGATGAAAAATATTGTACTTGATGCAGGGACCACATGGTCCAAAATTATTGAATCGCAAAACTCTGATTTGATGAGAGAGTTTTCAGAGTACCTGGTTAAAGAACAAAATCAAAAAAAATATTATATTATGCCCTCTTCTTTACTCAAAAATATTAATTTTAAATTTGATAAAGCAACGGGTCACATGTCGAAATCATTGATAAGAGATGATTCTGACTATGAAAATGAGATAATAGCTCTTGCTAAAGGTTTTTCGGATTATATTGAAGATAATTCGATAATTTTGGATTTAGGCAGCAGAGATTCAAAATGGGTTAAATTTTGTGCTTCAAAGTTTAAAGACCTAGATTGGAACAGCTCCTGCTCAAGCAGCACAGGTGCTACAATTGAGATGCTTTTAAAATTTTATGATGTTGAATGTGACGGTTTGCAATCAACTGAAGACAAATATACTATAACTTGCGGCATATTCGGACTGGAAAAAATTATGGACGATATTTCTTCAGGTTTAAGCCCTGATGTTGCCATTTCAAAATTTATACACGGAATCGCTTACAATGCATGGTCTTTTGCAAAAAATCCCGATAAGTTATATTTGTCAGGTGGCTTTTGTGACAATAAATGTTTTATAGATTCGCTTGAAAATTACTGTGAGGTTGTGCCTTTAGGTCGATTCGTTCTTTCTCAGGGATTATTTATGCTGTAATAGTTTTTATTTCGTTTTCAACTTCTTCAAGAATTTTTGTTAAATTTTGCGTATTTTTGCCTGCGCCTTGGGCAAAGTTAGGTCTTCCACCGCCTTTACCGCCTGTAGCCGTTGCAATTTTATTAACAATCTGACCTGCGTTAATTCCTTTTTTCACGAAATTATCACTGACTTTTACCATTATGAAAAGCTGGTCTTTCTTTACAGAAACAAGGACTATAATGCTGTTTCCGAGTTTTGATTCGAGTAAGTCGCCGCCTGTTTTTACAGCTTGAGGTTCAAAGTCTTCAATTTTGCTTATAAATAACTTTCCGCCGTTAATATCTTTTGCTTTAGATATAAAAGATTCAAATTGGCTTTTTGCAAGATTTGCTTTTAGTTGCCCAAGTTCATGTTGAAGCATTTTATGTTCTTCAAGCAATTTGTCCACTCTTGCTATAACTTCCGAATGAGGAACTTTCAATTTTTGTGCAAGCTCATCAATCTCAAATGCTTTTTCATTCAAATAGTCAATTGCACTTTCTCCGCTTATGGCTTCTATTCTTCTTGCACCGGCTGCGATTGCGCTTTCTGATGTTATTTTAGTTAACCTTAATTTAGAAGTAGAATCAACGTGAGTTCCGCCGCAAAGTTCGCATGAGACATTTCCTATTTGTACAACTCTTACCTTATCGTCATATTTTTCCCCAAATAGAGCTGTTGCGCCTGTCTTCTTTGCTTCATGTAAATCCATTACGGACGTTTTTCTCTCGGCACCCTGAGATATCCAGTAATTTATTAGCTTTTCAACTTTTTCTATCTCTTCTTTCGTTAAAGCTCTATGGAAAGAAAAGTCAAATCTTGTCCTGTTTTCTTCAACCTGAGAACCTGCCTGTTTTACTTCATCACCAAGAATAGTTCTTAAAGCGGCTTGAAGCAGGTGAGCATTGGTATGATGGATTGTGATATTTTCCCTTCTGCTCTCATCAACACAGGCTTGAACTTTATCTTGCACTTTTGCAATACCTTCAATTATTCTTACTCGGTGAACAAATAATTTGTTAACTTTGAAGGTGTTTAAGATTTCAGCTTTAAAGTTTTTATTTTCAATATCACCCATATCTCCTACCTGACCGCCTGATTCAGCATACAGGGGAGTTTTATCAAGAATTATGTCAACAATCTCACCTTCCGGAGCTTCTGATAATTGTTCGCCGTCTTTAACAATCGCAAGGATATTAGCATTTACACAAGACAGTTCTTCATAACCTATAAATTCAGTTGCGCCGAATTTATTTTCTATATCGACGTAGATTAAGTCGTCGGTTAAACTGATTTTTTGAGCAGCTTTTTTTGCTCTTTCTTTTTGTTCTTTCATTTCTCTGTTAAAACCTTCAATATCAACATTTAAGTTGTGTTCTTTTGCGATTTCTACCGTAAGCTCAAGAGGGAATCCGAAAGTATCATATAACTTAAAAGCATTTTCTCCGGTTATATCTTTATTTTCAGCAATCAGCTCTTCAATTAATTTGTAGCCCCTGTCAAGCGTAACCTTGAACCTTTCTTCTTCAAGCTTGATTGTATTTTTGATCTTTTCTTTATTTTCATTAAGCTCAGGATATGTTCCTTTGTAGTTTTCAACAACAGTATCAACTAATTTATAAAGGAAAGGCAGTTCTAGCCCTAAAATTTTACCATGCCTTAAAGCACGTCTTAAAATCATTCTTAAAACATAACTTCTGCCTTCATTTCCGGGTATGACGCCATCATTTATAAGGAAAGTAACGCATCTTGCATGGTCTGTAATTATCCTTAGAGATACATCTGTTTTTTCAGATTGTTTATAAGGTACTTTCGCCATTTGAGAAACTTTGTCTAAAATTGGTTTTAAAAGGTCTGTTTCAAATGTTGATTCTTTGCCTTGAACTACCATTGTGATTCGTTCTAAACCCATTCCTGTATCAACATTTTTCTTTTCCAAAGGAGAGAGGTTGCCTTCTTCATCCTGAAATAAGTCAGTGAACACAAGGTTCCAGATTTCAACCCATCTGTCACATTCACAAGTTGCAATAGAACAATTATCAGAGCATTTTAAATGTTCACCGAGATCATAATGTATTTCTGAACAAGGTCCGCAAGAACCTGTAGCACCTGGAGGTCCCCAAAAATTATCTTTTTTGCCTTTTCTTAGTATTCTTTCTTCAGGTATTCCGACAACATTGTGCCAGATATCAAAGGCTTCATCGTCTGTTTCAAATATTGTTATCCATAATCTGTTTTTATCAAGCTTCAAATAATTTGTTACGAAATCCCAGCTCCAGGGAATAACTTCTTCTTTAAAATAATCGCCAAATGCAAAATTACCTAGCATTTCAAAAAAAGTATGATGTCTTGGAGTTTTTCCGACATTTTCTATATCTGAATCTTTACCGCCTGCCCTTGCACATTTTTGGCAGCTTGTTGCCCTTGGAGGGTCAAATGTCGGCTTTTCAAGCCCTAAATATATTGGAAGGAATTGGAGCATACCGGCTGTTGTTAAAAGAACAGTCGGATTATCGGGAATTAAGCTTGAACTTTCTATTTCAGCGTGCTGATGTTTGTCTTTGAAAAAATCCAGAAAAGCTCTTCTTATTTCATTTCCACTCATTTTATCGCTCATAATATATTCCTCAATGTGTTTTTTTAATATTTTACTACAAAAACCTTCGAGTCGTGAAGAGGGGCATATTAGACTTTTTAAATATTTTCAATTATAATAAAAAAGTTAAATTGTCGGCATATATATAAAGCTGTGCTACAAGTGCAATTTAGCAACAAGATAAGGAAAAAAATGTCATCAGATAGTAGTCATTCGGATTCACCCGAGATATTACAAGAATCGGACTTAAATCAACCAAAGTCCATAAAACCAAAAGTATTGGCTGTTATCAGGGCTTTAATCGCTAATGTAGGAATTGCCCTAATAAAATTAATTTGCGCTTTGATTACATCCAGCTCAGCTATGTTATCAGAGGCAGCGCATTCATTTGTTGATTCTTTTAACAGCCTTTGTTTGTTGGTCGGATTAAAAAGAGGCTCAAGACCTGCTGATGATGTCCATCCTTTTGGCTATGGGCTTGAAGCCAATATATGGGCGCTTTTTGCCAGTATTTTAATGCTTGGAGGTACTTTAGTCGCTCTATATAGTGGGCTTGACAAGATTATAAATAAGCATCAGGATATTCAGATTTTGCTTGATAATTATTACTTTATAGCAGCTACTCTTATTTTGAGTTTGTTGTTTGAGATGTGGGCAGTAAACAGTGCTGCAAGAGCGGTTTTAGCTGAAGCTAATTATTGTATTACCAATCCATTCTCAAATTTTATAAAATCAACACATTTGATTAGAGCAATTAAAAGCCCTACAACAAAGTTTGTCTGGTATGAAGATGTAGCGGCTTTTTCAGGTGTTGTTATCGCTTTTGTTGCTCTAAGTATATCTAAATTTGTTTTGCCTGTTGAATTTGCATATTTACCCGATGCTATTGCTTCAATATTAATAGGTATTATATTATTTTGCCTTGCAATTTATCTTTTGAAAAATAACGTCAACTTTTTAACAGGACAGGCGGCTGAACCAAAAACAGAAGAAATTATACTTGAAGTTGCAGAAGATATGCATGGAATCGCCTGTGTCCATGACCTCAAAACTATGGATATGGGAGCATCCGGCGTTATTGTAAACATGAATATCGAAGTTGCGCCTGAAATTCAGGTTAAAGATGCCGACGACATTGCTGACAGGCTTGAGAGAAAAATTAGAGACAGAATTGATAATATATCTCACGTTGCAATCGAAATTCAGGCTGATGATGCTGAAGAAAATTGGGAAGAAAAATTTGATAAGCTTATTAAAGAAGGCGAAAATATTGCGATAATTGACAATCACGAAGCTAAAATGCTCTCTAATTTCTATACGTTTGCAAAAACTGTCGTAAGAGAAATTATGGTGACAAGAACAAAAATATCGTTTATTGATACTGATTCAACCCTGGATGAGCTTATCGATTTGATTATTGAGTCAGGACACACAAGAATTCCTATATATCAAGACAGTGTTGATAATATTATTGGAGTTATCAATGCAAAAGACGTTCTCAAAGCGACAAGAGATAAAGTTGAAAAATCTTTTAAGATAGAGTCTTTGGCCAGAGATATTTTGATTGTTCCCGAGAATAAATTTATCAGTGATTTATTGAGTGATTTTACCGCTTCAAAAAACCAGATAGCTGCTGTTGTGGATGAGCATGGCGGTGTCGCAGGAATAGTGACTTTAGAAGATATTTTGGAAGAAATTGTGGGCGAAATTTATGATGAATTTGATGAAGCTCCTGTTCCAGAAATAATAAGAATTGATGAAAACACTTTGAATGTATCTTCACAAATGGATATAGAAGATATTAACGAAAAATTTGATTTAGATATACCTGAAGAGGATTTCCAGACTATTGGCGGTTATGTATTCGGTTTAATCGGAAGAGAGCCTGAAATTGATGATGTTGTTGAAGACAAAAATATCACTTATAAAGTTATAGAGCTTGATGGCAGAAGGATTGCAAGAATTATTATGCAAAGGCAGATTCCTTTTATTGAAGTTGATGAAAATACTGCACAAGACGAAGAAAATCATTATCATGAAACATTATAAATCCGGTTTTGTAGCATTGTTGGGTCGTCCTAATGTCGGGAAATCAACTATCTTAAACAGACTTGTAGGTCAAAAGATTGCGATTGCTACAGATAAACCTCAAACAACAAGAAGAAGACTCCAGGGAATATTTACAAATGATGAAGCGCAAATAATATTTGTTGATACTCCGGGAATTCACAAGCCTAAGGATAAATTGGGTGAGTTTTTGCTTGACGAATCAAAACTTGCGGTTCCTGATGTGGATTTGATTTTATTTGTCGTAGACGCAACCGAGCTTGCAGGGCGTGGTGACAATTGGATTGTTAATAATATTTTGAAAGAAGCTAAAGTCCCTGTCATTATAGTTTTAAATAAGTCAGATATGATAAAAGATATAAGAAAACGGGAAGAAAACCTTTTGACGTATAAATCATTGTTTAAAGAAAATTTGCCATGCATCAAGATATCAGCAAAAACAGGCAGAAATATTGATACCTTGATTGACAATATTATTAGAAAACTCCCAAAAGGGGATAAAATTTATCCTGATGGTGAAGTTACCTTAGAAACAATGAGAGATATTGCAAAAGAGCTTATAAGAGAGAAAATTCTTCTTTATACAAGAGATGAAATCCCTCATTCTGTTGCTGTTGTGATTGATAAATATCAGGAAGAAAAAAATATAGATAAAATTTATGCAACTATTCTTGTTGAGCAAGATAGTCAAAAAGGTATATTAATAGGTAAAGCAGGGCAAATGCTCAAAAAAATCGGTACTGAAGCAAGGCTTGAAATTGAAGAATCCGCAGAAAGAAAAGTGTTTTTGGACTTGAAGGTCAAGGTCAAAAAAGACTGGAGGTCTTTTCAGGATGCAAATGATTTTTGCTAAACATTTACACCCTTATTGATTTTATTTAAAAGCATTTCAGCTCTGTCTTGGTATTCTATTTTAAGTTCATTTTCTTCTGCCTTTTTTATTATGTGATTAAATATTTCAAAAAGTTCTTTCGGCAGATTATCTTTATTTTTAAAGTACCAGTTAAGCTCTATATCGACCGCTATATATTTCAAGCCTATTTTTTTACTTTTATCAATCCAGGCATCGACTTCTTCAGTTGTTGTATTGATTCCGGGTAAAATGATTAATTTTGTTTTCACTTGGTAGTCCTTAACTTGGGCGTTACAGTACTTCTGCATATTTTTCCAGACATCATTATGTTTATCAACACTTTTTATCAGTTTAAATTTTTCTCTTGTACCCGAATCAACTGAAGAAACAAGGCTTATAACTCCTTTTTTAATACCTTTTTCAATGGCTTTACTGTATTTTATTGCATTTGTATTTATCCTGATATCTTTTACACCGTAGTCAAGAAGCATATTTAGTACTTTTTCAAATTCTCCTATGATGGTAGGTTCGCCGCCGGCTATTGTTATGTTGCCGTCTGTGCGCAACAATTTTTTATTTATCAAGTCCTTAATTATCGGAAAGACCGCATATGACTTTGGATTTTGTTTTTTACTTCTTAGGTATGTCAAATAGCAATAAATGCATTTTGCATTGCAAACAGTCCAGTTATTAAAATTGATGTGAGATATGTAATTTTCAGTATCCCAGGCTTTTTTATATAAGTGAATGCAACCTTTACATTCAGGAATAATATTATTTTCTCTCATTTTTTTTCGATGTGAATTTTTGGTTTCAAAAAATTTGTCCCAATCTATTTTTTCTCCTTTATAATTTGGAATGAGAGGAGTAAAACCGCCTCCATCTTCTGTTGTCCTGCAACAAAAATTTATTGCATCAACACTAAAATCAAAACCGTGTTCAATTAAGTCACAACTCAAATATTCTTTCATTTCTGTTTGTTGTTCGTCCATCATTCAGCCTTTTTGTCTTTTAATTGTAATACACTTAGAGCTTCACAGTATATTTCTGTTTCTAAATTTTGTTTTTCAGATTCTGTTTTAATATAGTTTATCATTTCATGAATAGAATCAGGAAAATCAGGATAGTTTTCAAAATACCAATGCTGTTCCACGCTAAGAGCTATTGCCTTTACATTATTTTTATTGATTAAATCAAACCACTTATCAATTTCTTTTTTTGAATCATTAATCCCGGGTATTATTATGTATTTAATCTTCAGCGCATCTGGAGCTATTTGTTTTTCAGAATATCTTTTAATATTTTGCCATACTTTTTCAAAACATTTTACATTTTTTATTTTTTCATAGGTCTCTTTTGTGCCGGAATCGGTTGATATAACAAGGCTTACAGCATTGAGCTCAAGCCCTTTCGCAATTGCTGAACTATATTCTATTCCTGACGAATTTATCCTTATATTTTTAAATCCTATTGAAATTAAAAAATCCAAAAGCTCCTCAAATTCTTCAAGAATAGTCGGTTCGCCGCCCCCAAAGCTTATGCATGAAGTGTCAGTTGGAATTAATATATTTTTTTTATGCATTTCTTTCAAAATCGGAAGTACGTTGTAATGTTTATAGTTGTTAAAGTAGGATTTGTCGCTTGCACTATAACAATAAATGCAATTGCAATTGCATTTTGACCAATGATTGAAAGTTAAATGGTCTATAAAAAGATTGTCATTCCATATGGCTTTTTCAAGGTATATACACCCTTTGCAAGAAGGTTTGAATTGTCCTTTTTTATGTAATTCTTTATGCTCTTTTTTTAACTTTAAAAGATTGTCCCAATCGATATTTTCTCCATGGTAATTATCGATAATGATTGAGTCTTTTTCATTTTCGTTTTGCAGATAAGCAAAACAACAGCTTCTTATAGAGTCTTTTCTGAATTCAAGACCGCTTGTAGCCCAATGGCATGAAACATAATTTTTATTATTTGCTGCTTGTGACAACATTAAGTTTTCTATCCCTTGATTCAACCCTTTTATTTGCAGCTGCTATTAAACCTGAAAATAACGGATGAGGCCTTTCGGGTCTTGATTTAAATTCAGGATGGAATTGACAGGCGACAAACCAGTCGTTAGGAGTATATTCAATCATCTCGCATAACATTCCGTCAGGAGAGAGTCCTGAGAACAATAAACCGGCTTCAGCTATTTGGTTTCTGTATTCGTTATTAACTTCATATCTGTGTCTGTGGCGTTCAAAAATTCTGGTTTTGCCATAAGCTTTGTGTGATTTTGTGTCGGGTTTAATATGGCATTCAAATTGTCCTAATCTCATTGTACCGCCATATCCTTCTACATTTTTTTGTTCAAGCATTAAGTCTATAACAGGATATGGAGTGTTTTCGTCAAATTCCATGCTATTTGCATCTATAAGTCCAACAACGTTTCTAGCATATTCAATCACTGCGCATTGCATTCCAAGACACAAACCCAGGAATGGAAGATTATTTTCTCTTGCATATCTTATTACGTTTAATTTACCTTCAATACCTCTTATGCCAAAACCGCCGGGTACAACTAGAGCATCAACATCGCTTAAATACTCTTTTGCTTTGTCATAGTCTATGCATTCTTCTGATGCAATCCATTTGATATCTATTTGTGCATCATAACTGTATCCAGCGTGTTTTAAAGATTCCACTACAGAAATATATGCATCTGACAGTTTTGTATATTTGCCTGCGATTGCAACCCTTATTGTTTTTTTAGGGTTTTTAATTTTTTCTACTAATTTAACCCAATTATCAAGATTCGGTTTTTTATCAAGAAGCTGTAATCTTTGGAGAACTACAGAAGCCAGATTTTGTTCTTCAAGAGCGAGAGGAACTTCATATATACTTTTTAAGTCCTTACATTCGATAACAGCATCTTTTGGAACTGAGCAAAACAGTGCAAGTTTTTCTTTTTCCTTTTTAGGGATAGGTTTTGTTGTTCTGCAAACAAGAATCTCAGGCTGTATACCATAGCTTCTTAATGTAGTTACGCTGTGCTGGGATGGTTTTGTTTTAAGTTCTCCGGCAGTCGGTAAAAACGGCAAAAGCGTAACATGGATAGACAAGCTGTTGCCGAAGCCTGCTTCCGAGCGGAATTGTCTTATAGCTTCAATAAAAGGTAAACTTTCAATGTCACCTATTGTTCCTCCGATTTCTGTAATTAAGAAGTCAGGTTTAAATTGGGCTGTTGCTTTTTTAATTCTTGATTTGATTTCATTAGTGATATGAGGGATAGTCTGTACTGTGGCCCCTAAATAGTCTCCATGGCGTTCTTTTTGAATTACTGTTTGATAGACGCTTCCTGAGGTTACGTTGTTAATGTGACTGAGATTCGTATCTGTGAATCTTTCATAATGTCCCAAGTCCAAATCTGTTTCAGCACCATCATCAGTGACAAACACTTCACCATGCTGAAAAGGACTCATAGTACCGGGGTCTACATTTATATAAGGGTCAAATTTTTGTATAACAACAGAAAAGCCTCTGGCTTTTAACAACTTACCGAGTGAGGCGGCTACAATTCCTTTTCCTAGTGATGAAACAACCCCGCCTGTTATAAATATGTATTTAGTGCCCATTTTCCCCTATCTTTCTAATTAATCTTAGGAACCTTAAAAAAACCGTCTTCTTCTTCAGGAGCGTTTTTCATAAGCTCCTCTTTAGTTTGTTCGTATTCGATTCTATCTTCTCGCATAACATTTACAACCGGAAGCGGATGTGCCATTGGCTCAACTCCTGTTGTATCAACTTCATTCATTTGTTCTGCGTATTTTAAAATATCCCCAAGCTGCTTTGAAAATTTATTAATTTCAGCTTCAGAGAGTTCTAATCTTGCAAGTTTTGCTACATGTTTTACATCATCTGTGCTAATCATATATTTTTATTTATTCTCCTTTGCCATGATTAAATTTTAGCATACATGGAGGCGCATGGCATTTATTTTGCAATTTGTAATTTAAAATTATTAATCAGTTTTCTTGCCCGTTGTATTTCATATTTTTATCTTGATTTAAAAATCTTTGAAAATTCACATAAGCGTTGAGCAAAATTTCATTTTTCAAAAGCCATTTATGTTTTATGGAAACTTTGGATTTTTCTGCATGTATTGCTGAATCATATAGTGAATAAGTTAGATTTAACTTTTTTGCTTTTTGTTTTATATAGTCAATCAAAAGGTACATATAATTAGGCATAATCAGGTTATTTTTTTGGTATAAAAATTCAATGTCCAGAATTACTTGATTTATATTGGATTCTTTTACTTTTCTAAACCAGTTATTTATTGATTTTAGGCTGTCATTTATTCCCGGAATCAGGATATATTTTACTTTGATAAGATGTTTATTATTTTCATCTATATTCTGTGAATATTTTTTTACGTTTTCCCAAACTTTTTCAAAGCAGGGTACTCTTTTAACTTTTTCATAAGTTTCTTTATCTCCTGAATCAGGGGAAATAACAACAGTCAAAAGCCCTTCTTTTAAACCTCTTTCAATTGCTTTGCTGTATAAAATACCTGATGAGTGGACTCTTATTTTTGCTCTTTGGTCTAAAAACAGATTCACTAAATCATTGAACTCCTCAAGAACAGTGGGCTCACCTCCCTGGAAAGTGATTTCTCCTGTGTTTCTGAATAAATTTTTGTTTATTAAATCTAAAATTGCAGGGTAGATGTTGTTGCTTGATTTGTCATTGGTATATTGGGTGTAGCAATAGATACAGTTTGAGTTACATTTCATCCAGTGGTTGAAATTAATGTAAGAGATATAATCATCGTCGTCCCAGTCTTCATCTTCAGAAACATAACAGCCTTTGCATTCTTCAATTTGAGAAATTTGTTGGGCTTTTCTCTGTTGTTTTTTATTCTCTACAAGTTTCTCCCAGTCAAGGTTGGCAGGATCATAATTTTCAAGGACAACAGGCGTTAAATCATTTGTCGGTTTTGCCAGACAGCAATTTTTTATTTCATATTTTTCTATTGAAATTCCATGTTCTAATAAATGACAGCTTTTATATCTCATTTCATCCTCACATAAATAATATTAGCATATCAGTTTTCAATAGTAAAAGACAGTTGCATTTGTTTTGAGTTTTCAAAATGTTTTTCCAGGAATTTTTTTCTGTGCCATTTTGTTAAGCCGAATTTATCAATCGCATCTAAATGTTCTTTTGTCAGATAGCCTTTATTTTTATCCCATAGGTAATCAGGGAATTCATTATGCAGGTTTTTCATAAAATTATCTCGTTTAACCTTGGCCAAAATGCTTGCGGCTGCTATTGAGGCTGATTTTGAATCACCTTTTATAATAAATTCCTGTTTATAATTAAAATCAGGTATAAGCTTATTTCCGTCTATCAGGATTTTTATATTTTCGTTTTCACTCACTCTTGATGCGACTTCAGAACATGACCTTTTCATTGCAAGAAGAGATGCTCTCAGTATATTTAATTTTTCTATTTCTTCTACCGATGATGAGGCAATATGGTAAATTGAATTTTCACAAATAAGTTTATACAGCTCTTCTCTTTTATTTTCAGAAATCTGCTTTGAGTCATTTATCTCATTTAATAACAGAATTAAATTTTTATCAGGTTTTGGGAAATACACTGCAGCGGCAAAAACAGGACCGGCTCCGGGACCCCTTCCTGCTTCATCAGTGCCGATTAAATAGTCGCAATCAGAGGACTTTTTTTTATCAAAAGAAAAAAGTTTATTATTGCGGTAATTCATCTAACGTAAGCTTTCCTAATCTTCCTTCTCTAAAATCAAGCAAAATATTTCGGGCGCATCTTTTAATATCCGGATTCGCTCCTGTTACAATCCAATTTCTATTCACAGCTATATTTTCAAGAGATAGTTCTTCGTCTTGTCCTAAGTTATAGTGATTTCTAATGAGTTCAGGGTATATAGGAGTTATAATTTTTATAAATTCTTTTGCAACGCTCTCAACATCATACGCATTTTCGCTTACTGAATTTACAAAAGCGAGTTTATTAGCTTTTATTTGCTCGTCTTGTTTTAGAGGAATTATCCCCGGAGTGTCTAAAAGGTCTAGTTTCGGATTGATTCTGACCCATTGTTGCTGTCTTGTAATTCCTGCTTTTGCTCCGGTTTTAGCTTTTGCTCTTTTAGTTAATTTGTTTATTATGCTTGATTTCCCGACGTTTGGCATGCCAACGACCATTGCTCTTGAAGCTCTTGGTAAAAGTCCTTTTTGTATTAGTTTTAATATTGCAGGTTTGCTCAAATCTATAGCTTTGGCGCTGATTTGATTCAGGTCTTTTATGTTATTTGCACTTGTCAGAATGACTGTTGCGCCTGTTTTTTCTTTTAGATATTGTTGCCATTTTTTTGTCTGTTCTATATCGGCAAGGTCAGATTTATTCAATAGAATGAGTCTTGGTTTTTCACCAATTAATTTTTTTATATCAGGATACATTGAGCTATAAGGAATCCTTGCGTCCAGAACTTCTATCACGACATCAACCAGTGTGATTTGTTCTTTTAATTTTTTTTCCGCTTTTGCAATGTGCCCGGGATACCAGTGGATATGAGTCATGATTTTTTTCCTTATAGTTTTTAAATTTAAAGCCATAACCTTGTTGGTAATTAACCTTGGGATTATGGCTTTAATTATTCTCTATACTCTCTAATTATTTTTTCTCGATTTTCTCTTTAATACGGGTTGACTTACCGAATCTTTCTCTCAAGTAATAAAGTTTTGCACGTTTAACATCACCTTTTCTGATAATAGTGATTTTTTCAACACGTGGTGAATAAACAGGAAATACACGCTCAACGCCTACACCTTGAAAGATTTTTCTTACGGTGATAGTTTTACCTACGCCGCTGCCGCGTTTTTTGATGATTGTTCCTTCAAACGCCTGTGTTCTTTCTTTATTACCTTCTACAATTCTTACAAATACTTTAACTGTGTCTCCCGGATTTAATTCAGGAAGTTCTTTATTTAAATATTCTTTTGTTAATTCTTGGACTATGGGATTCATTGTTTTTTCCTTCTGCTTAAAAATTATTGCTTTTCAATCATATTCAAAACATAGTTTTTCTTCAAGTCTTTTTGCAATTTTCCTTTTAAAAAACTTTATATAATCATATTTGAAGTTATTTTTTAAATCACTTCAAAAAATAGTCAGTTGACGCAGAAAAATTATAAAAGACAGAAGATGTAGGCTATAGTTCACTTACAGATATATTTGTAACACCTGCATTTCTTGCATCATCCATAAGTTTTACGACAGCCCCATGGGTCGATTCACTGTCTGTCTGGATTAAAAGCCCGTCAGGTAAATCTTTCGATTTGTCTTTAATAACATTTGTTAAGTCATTTACAGCGATTTCCTGGTTATCAATAAAATATTTATTTTCGTTATTTACAACAACAGTTATCAGTTTACTTTCTTTTAGATCCTGGACCTCAACCATGTCAGGAACGGCAAGATTTAATCCCTGTTGATCCAATAATGGTGCTATAACCATCATTATGATTAGCAAAACCAGAAATATATCTGTTAAAGGAGTTATGTTGATTTCATTGAATGTATCTCGTTGTCTTGACATGTTTACCTCTTATTCGTTCCAATCATCAGAACTTTTGTTTTCAGGCGGAAGATTTACAGCGGATGTTTGTTCTGCCGGAATTGCCGTTGTTGTCGGAATTGTAGTTTCGTTAGAATAAGAAACCGTATTCAATTCGTTTTGTTCTTTTTTTGAAAGAGGCTCACCTGCAACTATTAGTTTAGCATATTCGGCTTCTTGAGCTGCTTTCATGATTTTCATTATTTCAGAATTTTTGGCATTTGTATCAGCTTTTACAACAACTTCCTTTTTTTCTAAAGATGGTTTTAACGTTTGAAGCTCAGCTAAAAGCTGTGTATCAGGAATTTGTTTTCCATTTATATAAAACAAGCCTTCTTTAGTGACAGACACAGTTGCATTCTTCTGCTCTATTGCTATTCCGCTGTTTATTTCAGGAATATTTATATTGTTATCAACAGCTTGAAATGTAGGTGCTATAACCATCATTATGATTAATAGAACAAGAAATATGTCTGTCAACGGAGTTATATTAATCTCCGTAAACATTGCGTCTTTACCTTTTGAAGTCTTAAAAGCCATTTTTAATTACCTTGAATTTATAGTGCAATATTTTGTGAGTTTATAGAAGCTTCTTCTTCTGAATCAACAAAGCTTAAGAATAAAAGTTTTATTAACTGGAAGTCGTCTTCATATCTTTTTACGGTTGATTGGAATGTGTTATATAGGATAACAGCAACAATAGCAACTCCAAGACCGAATGCGGTAGCTATAAGTGCTGAACCTATACCCATTGCAACCGCTGCTGACTGGTTACCCTGGTTAGCCAAATCCTGGAATGTATAAAGGATTCTTACAACTGTACCGAATAAACCTAAGAAAGGGCAAACCCCGCCGATTGTACCTAATATGGTAAGATGATTTTCAAGTTTTCTTGTAGCTAGATTAGCTGCGATATCAAAAGAACGAGAAAATCCTTTCTTTTGTTCAGAAAATATTCTGACAGCTTCTTCTGTTACTTCTCCAATTACACCACCCAATTGGACACTCAATGCTTGAGCTCCTTCTAATCTGTTTCTTGCTAATTCTTTTTGTAATTTAGGAATAAATAAAACTACATCACGCTTATTTTTACTGTAAAAAGCAAACCTGTTGATAGCAACTGCTATTGTCAAAATTGAACAGATGAAAATCGGTAAAAGTACCGGCCAGTCTAAGCTGATTGAATGTAATAAAAGTTCCATAATTTATATCCTCTTTTCTTTTTATTAATATCTTGATGCTCCAAATACATTATAGTCAAATGTAAATTGTATATCCACGCTGTTACCTTTGTATTCAGGCGGTAACGGTTTGAACGGGGCAGTCAGCTGAACTGCTGATATAGCTGCTCTATCTGCTACAGGTAAACCTGATGATTTATGGATTTTGACATTGAGCAATCGTCCGTCTCTGCTTATAGCAAACAACAGAACAACTCTTTTACTTTCGTTTCCTTTTGGAGGATCCCAGTTCATTTTTATTCTTCTTTGAAGTTCTCTCATATAAGGACCGAAATCAGGCTCTCTTATTGCATCGATACCGGGTGCTCCTTTTGGATTTCCGGGACCGGGGTTACCAATATTTCCACCGCCTGAGCCATGTGAGCCTGAGAATCTTCCTCCTGCACTACCTGAACCTGATGTTGATGGTGAAAAACTGGGGGAAGGTCTTGAACCGCTTCCTGAATATGAACCTGAGTTTGTTCCATGTGAAGAACCTGTAATAGGACCTCCGGATGGAGTTGCAAGTCTTGGGGCTGCTGATTTTGGTATAGGAATTGCGAAATCACCTTTCGGTTTTGCAGTTGGTCTTGGCAATGATGGTTTTACATTTGGCCTTGGTGCGAAAAACGGTAGTGATTCTTGAGGTTTTGATACTGCTTTTTTAGCCGCAGGAGGATGTTTAGCCGCCCTTTTAGTCTGCTTTGGTGCAGGCGCAGCTTTTGGTGGAGATGATGCCCTTTTCTGTGGAGCAGCTTTTGGAGCTGCTGGCTGAGGCATTGAAACTTTTCTTTTTGGGTCATGCTTTCCGCCGGCTCTTGAATTTTTATCAGAGCGAAATTTCGTGTTTTTATTAATAGGAGTTGCTTCTTTATCAACAAGCACAAATTCAATATCTTTAGGTTGAGGTTTTGGCCTGTCAAATAAGGGTATTGTAATTCCTAAAATAGTCAAAATTATTAATAGCAACCATACCGCCCCAACCACTGTAGGGTGGAGTATGGTTGATATTATAATGGATTTTTTTAGTGATAATTCTTTAGGGTTTTGACGAAAAACAGCCGGAACTTTATACCCGTCTTTATCTTGTTCATCATCGTCTAAATATTCAAATTTTTTGCCCAGTAATGTCATTGTTCCCCAAGTCTCATAGTTTATCTGATTTTCTTTCTCAAGAAAATATTTTAGACTTATTTAGTTTAACAAAAAACTTTTGTTAAAACAAATCGCCTAGTTTATTAATATCTCGGATTAGAGTTGATTGTAATAGGCTGGTCAATTGTAATATCAATTTGGGAATTTGCAGGGATAATTACGTCTGTGCCTTTGTCAATAAGAGATTTTCCAAGTCCTCCAACCGCACCTACTGCTGTACCTAACGCTGCACCTTTACCAACTTTTCCTCCGGATATCGGTCCCATAATTGTACCCATTAGTGCACCTGCTGCCGATCCGATTGCTATATCTTTAGCATAGTCTACGGCTGTATCTTTCGCTGTTGCAGCATATAGTATACCTTTGCCGTCATCTGTTTTTATTTTTCCTGAAATAGGAATCATTTGTCCATATGGAGTTAATATGTTAGTAAACCTTAATTGCAATTGCCCGTTTTTACCTGTTCTTCCGCCTTTTCTTACCATTATAACGTTTCCGTTAACTTGGCTTCCTGCAGGTGCTACAAGCTTTCCGTTATAGTAAAAATCATGTCCTAGTGCCAGACAAACACTTTGTCCCAGACTTACATCCGCAGAGCTTATTTCACTTGTGGTTACTGTAGGAATGTTAGTTCCAGCCGGTACCATAAATACATAACCTTGAAGAGGCGGTACATATGTTTGGGGTGCGTATGATTGTCCATATTGGGGAACATATTGTTGCTTACTTGTTACCGAAACATTAGCAGGGGCTTTGTAATTAGCTGCCGCAAAGGAAATGCTTGAACTCATCATTGAGCTGATAACCAATAAACTTATCAGTTGTCTTTTTTTCATTTGTGTTCTCCTTTTAGTCTGTTAAAACGTATTATAGTGAAATTTTTTTTATAATGCAATTATAACTTTTGTTTAATTAATTTTCAAATCACTGTTTAAAATCAAGAATAATTCTGCGCCGGGTTTAATTACCGTGTGTTTGCCCGGATGTCTTATATTTACGGGTGAATATTGAAGCACACCGCCGCCAAAGCCTTCTATATAATGTGGCGTTTTGCTGTAGTACATGGGAGCTGTGAGCTCGCCCCCTATATAATTATCGTTTTCATTATAGATGTAACCGTCAATTGGAACTGTTCTTTTATCGGGAGTTATGAATTTAGTTATTTTTATTTTTAAAGCCCCGTTTGTTCCCTGGACAGGCTCTTTTAAATCTTCTATTATGCCGTAGAATACTGAATTTTGAGGTATTGCATTTGTGTCTTCCACATACATGTCATAAGCATTTATAAAAGATACTCCATCATCTATATCTGCTTCTTGAGTGGAAATTTGCCTTTCAGACATTACTTTTAGGAATGTCCCCTTTTTTATGATGATATTATTTGATTGCGAAAAAGCTTCTGCCGAAAAGAGGCCTAGTAGACATAAAAAAGATAAAGTCAGTATTAAAAGTTGTTTTCTCATATTAATTATTTTAATGTTATTTTTGTGTTTTGCAAAGTTTGAATGGTTGATTTTTCGTTGCAATAAACGAGGGAGTATTTTCTTTTTGAGATATAATTAAATTTGTAAAATAACTTTAATTATAGATTATTATAAAAAAATGAATTTATTTATTACTGCAACAGATACAGATATCGGAAAAACATTTATTACTGCGGGATTAGCGGCAATAATGCAGTCTTTAGGTTACAGAGCAGGTGTGTTTAAGCCTATTCAAAGCGGTGCCGTTCAGAAAAACAGTTTTTTGATTGCTCCTGACCTTGCTTTTGTGAAAAAAGTTGACCCTTATATAAGCACATTATCTTCTTATGTATTAAAACCTCCTGTCGCTCCTGCCCTCGCTGCTGAGATAGACAAAGTTAAAATTGAAATGAGTAAAATTGTAAAAGATTACCAGATAATATGCAGTAAATGCGATTCAGTCTTGGTTGAAGGTGCGGGGGGGATTATGACTCCATGCGCTCCCGATATGTTTATTTCTGATATTATAAAAGTTTTAAATCTACCTGTTTTGATTATTGCCGGAGCCCAATTAGGTACAATCAACCATGTGCTTTTGACTTTAAACCATGCAAAATCCTTGGGACTTAAAGTCAGAGGTGTAATAATAAATAAATATCCTGATAAAACTGATGATTTAGCTGTAAAAACAGTTGTCAGAATGATAGAAGAATATTCGGACACAAAAGTTGTGGGTATTGTAAAGGATTTAAAAAATGCAAAACTTACCCCGGGATTGATTATAGATACTATTTTAAATAGCGTTGATTTGGAAAAAATTTTTAATACAAAAATCCCAAAATTAGATTTAGGATTATAATTTAATAAAATCTTCCCTGATTTTGAGGTTGTGCGGATTGTTGTTTGGGCGAGTCTATTCTGTTTGGAGTTGGGGCTTGAATAGGAATTTCACTGAAATTACCTGTCATATTTTGTTTCCTGACTATGGGTTTTATTTGAGCAGGTATTTCTTCTGATGCAGGAGTATCTGAAAAATCTGTATTGTTAATGTCATTTTCAGTTTGTACATCTGAGTCAGAAGGTTTATCTTCAACTTCTTCTTTTGACCATTGATGCTGATTTGAAAGTTCAATTTCAGGATAATCAAAGTCGGAGTTAGTATATTTTTCGGTTGCGACTTTCATCATATCTTTCCAAATAAGAGCGGGTACCGTTCCGCCTGTGAGATTGCCCATTTTAGTATTATCGTCATTACCAACCCATACACCGGTTGCAATATCAGGAGTATATCCTATGAACCATGCGTCTTTATAATCATCAGTTGTACCTGTTTTACCCGCCATAGGTTTGCCGATATTTGCTCCTCGTCCTGTACCGGCTAGTACAACCTGTTTTAGCATTGCTGTAAGGTTTGCCGCTGTACCTATATCAAGAACCTTGCTTACTCTTGTTCTTGGTGCTTGATACACTACTTTACCTCTTGATGTTTCAACTCTTTCAACTGAGTAAGGCTTAACTTTAAAACCTCCGTTTGCAAATGCACCGTATGCTATTGTCATTTCGTACAATTTTACACCATTTGAACCGAGTGCAATAGTATAGTCATATTCCATTGGCGTTGAAATTCCAAGAGCTCTTGCAACATTTATTACATGTCTTATTCCTACATCTTTGATTAATCTTACGGCGGCGACATTTGAAGATACCATAACCGCCTTATAAAGAGGGATTTTTCCTCTGTATTTGTTACCATAGTTCTTTGGTGCCCAATCGTGAAATCTTACAGGTGTGTCTTCAATTACATCATTAGGATTCCACCCTTTTTCAATTGCTGCAGTATATACAAAAGGTTTAAATGACGAGCCTGGAGGCCTTATTGCCTGAGAAACTCTGTCATATTGGCTTTTGCCGTAATTTTTTCCTCCAATGTATGTAAGTATTTCACCGGATATAGGTGAGAACGAAAAGACTGCTGCTTGTTGCTTGTCTTTTGTTAATCCCCATGCTCTTAGTTCTCTTTCAATAGCATCTTGCGCTGCTTTTTGAGCTTTATAATTTAAAGTTGTGACAACTTTGTAGCCGCCTTGAGAAATTTCTGTTTCATCAAAACCAAGGCTTTCAAGTTCTTTCATTACGTAATCTACAAAATAAGGGGCTCTGTTTAATGAATAAATATCAGGATTCGGGTTTAATTTTATAGGCTCATCAATCGCCTCTTTGTATTCTTTTTTAGATATATATCTCATTTTATACATGCGGTTTAAAACCTGAGCTCTTCTTTGAATTGCCAGCTTAGGATTGTTAAATGGTGAATAGATTGATGGAGCCTGAGGAAGACCTGCTATAAGAGCGCATTCTGCAAGGGTAAGGTCTTTTAGCGGTTTATTGAAGTATATTGTTGAAGCACCGGCTATGCCATAGGCACCTGAGCCTAAGTAAACATTATTTAAATACATTTCAAGGATTTGGTCTTTTGATATTGTTTTTTCTATTCTTGAAGCAATTATTATTTCTTTGATTTTTCTATTGAAAGTTTTTTCGTTTGAAAGGAATAAGATTCTTGCAAGCTGTTGGGTTATTGTAGAAGCTCCCTGTACAACCCTTCCTGCCTTTAGGTTTACGAATGTAGATCTTGCTAAACCGAATAAATCATAGCCGTCATGGGTATAAAAGCTCTTGTCTTCCGTTGCTATAATAGCATTTTTAAGATTTGCGGGAATTTCCTTTATTCCGACTTTTTCAAAACGATATGCGGTAAAAGTTTTGATAATTTCATCATCAGACGAATAGATTTTAGTTACAATATTTGGCTTAAATGATTCTAAGTTCTGTATCGGAGGCAGTGAAGCAAGGTATAATTTTAAAATTATAAATGATGCAAGCAAAAAAGCTAAAGTCATTGTTGCTATTAATTTTAGCGGATTGCTTTTTTTGGGGTTTTTAAATTTTTTTGGCATTTTAAAATCTGTCATATATAATTAATATTATTTAACCTAATTAAATCCAACAATATTTTAGCAAATAAACTATTTATTTCAAATGTTATTTAAAATTGTAAAGACATTATATTATGAATTTAAATCTTATTTCGTACCTGAAAAAATACGCTACGAAATAACAGGCAGCTGCAAAAAATGCGGCAAATGCTGCAGATATATGTATAGTTTTGATACATATACAGAAAAAGAATTTAAAATAATGCAATTTCTATACCCTGCATATAAAAGATTTTATATTAAAGGTAAAGACGATTACGGTAATTTGGTATTTGCCTGCAAGTACGTTCTGGATAACGGTTTGTGTTCTGTTTATAATAAAAGGCTTCCTATGTGTAAAAAATATCCAGTGCCTTCTATCAGATATCCTGCGTCTATGCATGAAGGTTGCGGATTTACAGTTTGTAAAAAAACTTTTAAAGACTATTTATAATCTTGGTTTTGTAATAAAATTAGGAAATGGAAAATAAAGTTAGATTACTATTGGTTCAAAATTCTTCTGTGCTTAACAATCCGGCAGAAAATTTCAAGAATATTCAAAATCTTTTAAAGCCTTATAAAGATATACCTGCTGATTTAATTGTTTTTCCTGAGGTTTGGGCTTCAGGATGGGATTGTAAAAATTTTGTGAATATAGCTGAAGATTCTGAAAGCAGCGAAATAATTAAATTTTTATCCGAAATTGCGATAGAGTTTTCATCTAACGTAATTGGCGGAACTTATATAAAAAAGAATGCGGACGGTTCTTTAACAAATACATGCCCTGTTTTTGACAGAGATGGCAAACTGATTGCGCAATATGATAAAATGCATTTGTTTTCTCACTTTGGATGTAAAGAAGATAATTTTATTAAAAGAGGAAATAAGCCTGTTATTGCAGATACAGATGTCGCAAGTTTAGGGCTTAGTATTTGTTATGACTTAAGATTTCCAGAGCTTTACAGGGCTTATGCTTTTAAAGGGGCTGATATATTTGTTAACGTTGCTGCTTGGCCGCAGGTTCGCAAGAACCATTGGTTGGTGCTTCAAAAGGCAAGAGCCCTTGAAAATCAGTCTTTTGTTATAGCAGTATCTCAAGCGGGACAAATTAAAGGTGATAGTTACAATCTTGGCTATTCCATGGTTATTTCTCCAAACGGAGATATTTTGGCCCAACTTTATGAAGAAGAAGGTGTGTTGGATTTTGAAATTAATCTCGAAGATATGCTATCATTGAGAAAAAATTTTCCTGTTTTAAATGACAGAGCACAAAATTATGATATTTCGGAGGTAGAATGAAGAGTTTTTTAAAGATATTTTTAGTTTTTTCACTATTATTGTTGAATATTACTCAGGCGGATGCAAAAAAAGTAAGTGTTGAACATAAGCTTGATACCTTAATAAAAAGTTCTCCGGTTTATAAAACCTCTACGGTAGCTGTTTCAATTAAGGACGTGCAAACAGGCAGTGTATTCTATGAAACAAACCAGCATAAACTTTTACATCCTGCTTCAACTTTAAAGCTCTTTACAGCTGTGCCTGCAGTTCAAAATCTCGGGCAGGATTATTGTTTTAGGACATCTTTTTATGTTGATAAAGCAAATAATTTATACATTAAGCTTGGTGCTGATCCTTTTCTAACTTCTGCTGATTTAAAACCTATGGTCAAAGAATTAAGGTCTCATAATCTTAAAACAGTTAATAATATATATATAGATGACAGCATAATAGACAACGTTGAGTACGGTACAGGCTGGATGTGGGATGATGATGTAAGTCCTTATATGACGAAATTCAGCGCATATAACTTAGACAATAATATACTTAAATTTAGTATTATAAAAACTCAAAACGGACAGTCTATAACAATAACGCCTTTTATTTCATATCCTGTAGCAGTGTTGAATAAATTGAAGGCAGGAGAGACAAATAATATTAAACTGGCAAGATATAACTGGCAGTCTCCTGATGTTGTGGAATTTAAGGGGACAGTCTCTTCTCCTCAGGTTGTAGATTTACCTTTAAATAATTTGAGACGCTATTTTATAACAAGACTTTCAGATTATCTTGCCAATTCTAATATAAAATATGCCAATGAAAACTTTACAAGCGCAATTGTTCCTGCTGATGCAAAATTAATTGCAGAAACTACGCATAGCATAAATTCTGTAATCCCTCTAATATTAAAAGACAGTAACAATAAAGCCAGTGAAACATTATTTAAAGTTGCGGCTTCAAAGTATTCAAATTCTACAGGGACAACTGAAGATGCCGTAAAAATGTTTAATGCCTTTTATGCAACACAGAAAATAGATACTAAATCGGTAATAATCGCAGATGCAAGCGGTGTTTCAAGAAACAATCTTTTAACCGTTGATTGGATGAGTAGCGCATTAAATGCAATATATTCGAACGATATTTTCCCTTATCTTAAAGACAATATGGCGCAGGCAGGTGACGGGACTCTTGAAAACAGGTTGGTTGAACTCAGAGGGAATGTATGGCTTAAAACCGGGACTCTTTCAAATGCAAGCGGTTTAACCGGTTACGTAAATGCTAAAAATAATAAAACATATTCTGTTGCAATACTTACCCAGAACTTTGCTGTGCCTCAGGCTGAGGTAAAAAAACTTGAAGATAGCATAATTAATTATGTATACTCAATTAAAGATTAATTATATTAGGCAATAAAATTTTATTTTTTTGAATATATACTTAAAATTAGTTGAAAGGAGGCTTATATGACAAATGTTATGGAAATCTATAAATGCGAAATGTGCGGAAATATTGTAGAAGTTATAGCTAGTGGCGTAGGAGAGCTTGTCTGCTGCGGTGCACCTATGGTTTTACTTGAGGAAAAAACTGAAGAAACACTTTTTGAAAAACATAAACCCGTAATTGATACTGATGGTGAATTCAAAAAAATTCGAGTGGGTTCTATTCCTCACCCTATGGAGGATAACCACTATATTATGTTTATAGAGGCGATTTCTCCTGATAAAAAATACTTAAAGAGAAAATATCTTCATCCGCATGAAGCTCCTGAGCTTGAGCTTAAATGTCAATGTGAAGAGCTTATCGCAAGAGAATATTGTAATATTCATGGATTTTTTATTACCGAGCATAAGTCCAAATAACTTTAAAAAGAAAAGTATAAAGCCTTGCCGTAAATGCTTGGCAGGGCTTTTTGTAAATTAATAAATGCCGTTATCTGAAATTATTTTAACAGAGAATAAAAAGTGCTATAATATTTGAGTTATGGCACTTTTAATATTATTTGATTAAAATAATGAAAGGCATTCAATGAAGGTAGTAATTTTAGCAGGCGGAATGGGAACAAGACTGAGTGAAGAGACTGAACTCAAGCCAAAACCGATGGTGGAAATAGGCGGAAAACCTATTTTATGGCATATTATGAAATTTTATGCCACATACGGTTTTAATGATTTTGTTGTTCTTACCGGTTATAAATCCCATGTCATAAAAGATTATTTTATAAATTACTATACAAGATACTCTGACATAACAGTTAACATGGCTGATAATTCCGTTGAAATACATAAAATAAGGCATGAACCCTGGAAGGTCACTATGCTTTATACGGGGCAGGAGACTATGACAGGCGCAAGAATCAAAAGAGCTCAGGAATATATTGATGGTGAAAGATTTATGCTTACATATGGCGATGGTGTCAGCAATGTTGATATAAATGAGCTTATAAAATCTCATGAATCATCAGAAAAAACGGTTACTGTAACGGCTGTTCAACCTTTGGGTAGATTTGGCGCTTTAGAAATAAGTCTTGATAATTCCGTTACTTCATTTAAAGAAAAAATCAAAGGTGATGGTGCCTGGATAAATGGCGGTTTCTTTGTATGTGAACCTGAAGTTTTTAATTATCTTTCAGACGATGAGAGCTTGCTTTTCGAGGCAGAACCGCTTGAATCTTTGGCAAAAGATAATAAACTTAATGCCTATAAGCATTATGGTTTCTGGCGCCCTATGGATACATTAAGAGACAAGACAGAACTTACCAATATGTGGAAAGCAGATGCTGCACCTTGGGCTATCTGGCAAAATCAAAGACAGGAGCACAAGATAGGTGTTTAGCAGCTATAAAGGTAAAAGAATATTTGTTACGGGACATAGCGGTTTTAAAGGAGGATGGCTTTCTTTATGGCTGAAAATTCTCGGTGCTGAAGTACTCGGGTATTCTCTTGAACCTGATACTAATCCTTCTTTTTTCAAAGCTATTGGGCTTGAAAATAAAATTAATTCAGCCTTTGCGGATATTTTAGATTATGAAAAGCTCAATCAGGTTATGAATGACTTTAAACCCGAAATAGTCTTTCATCTTGCAGCACAGCCTCTAGTCAGAAAATCTTATTATGAGCCGATTTTAACATATAAAACGAATGTAATTGGGACTTTAAACGTTTTGGAGGCGGCAAGAAATTGTGAATCCGTTAAAGCCTTTGTCAATATTACCAGTGACAAGTGCTACGAGAATAAAGAACTTAGCTGTGCTTATTGTGAAGATGATTCAATGGGCGGACATGATATGTATTCGTCTTCAAAGGCATGTGCTGAGATTATGTCATCGTCTTACAGGAAATCTTTTCTCGAAGATAAATCATATTTGTTGGCAACAGCAAGAGCGGGTAATGTTATAGGCGGCGGTGACTGGTCTGAAGACAGGCTTATTCCTGATTGTGTAAGAGCAGTTGAGTCAAATCAGGCTGTTAAAATAAGGAATCCTTTTGCAGTAAGACCATGGCAGTTCGTTTTAGAACCTTTATCAGGCTATTTGGTACTCGGAGAGAAGCTACTTTCAGGAAAAAAGGATTTTGCGCAGGCATTTAACTTTGGTCCTGAAAGAGAAAGCATACTTACGGTTGAACAAATTACAAAACTTGTTATTAAAGAATATTTAAAAGGTGAAATTATTATTGAAAATGCCGCTGATTTACATGAATCAAAGTTATTAATGTTGGATTCGCAAAAGTCCAAAAATGTTCTTGAATGGAGTCCGCTTTATAATATTAATGAGGCGGTTTCTAAGACAGTTGAATGGTACAAGAGATTTTATAAAGGTGAGGATATATCTGATTTTTCTATGGGGCAAATTCAAGAGTATCAAAGGGTAAAAGAGGGTTTAAGTGGAAAATCTGCTCAGACAGTTAGTTAAATTATCTGCAAAGTTGTATTATAAGGTAGTCTATTCAAAAAAGTCGGATAAAAAATATATTCCGGCATCAGGTAAACTCCTTGATGAAAAAGATTTACTCAACATGATAGATGCTTCGTTGGATATGTGGCTCACAGCAGGTAGATTTTGCAGTGAGTTTGAAAAAAAGTTTGCACAATTTTTAAATGTAAAACATGCTCTTTGCGTTAACTCGGGCTCAAGTGCTAATCTAATTGCAATCTCTGCTTTGATGTCTTCTAAGCTGGGAGAAAAACGGCTCAAAAAAGGAGATGAAGTTATAACAGTTGCAGCTTCTTTCCCTACGACATTAAATCCGATAATTCAAAACGGACTTATTCCAGTTTTTGTTGATTGTGAGCTTGAGAGTTATAATATTGATTCTGCAAAAATCGAGAAGTCAATTACAAATAAGACAAAAGCGATTTTTTTAGCACATACATTAGGCAATCCTTTTGATTTAAAGCAAGTATTAAAAATATGTGAAAAACATAATCTCTGGCTTATTGAAGACAGCTGTGATGCTCTTGGGGCAAAATACGAGGATAAATTTACAGGGACAATAGGGCATATAGGGACTTTCAGCTTTTATCCCGCTCATCATATAACAATGGGTGAGGGCGGAGCTGTTGTTACGAATGATTCAGCTATTAACAAGATATTATTGAGTTATCGGGATTGGGGCAGAGATTGCGCTTGTCCTCCGGGAAAAGACGGAGTCTGTGGAAAAAGATTTTCTATGCAGCTTGGCAATTTGCCGTTCGGATATGACCATAAATATACATATTCACATCTTGGTTATAATCTTAAAATTACTGATTGGCAAGGAGCTTTAGGGCTTTCTCAGCTTGAAAAATTACCTTTTTTTATTGAAAAAAGAGTCTCAAATGCTAAGTATTTGCTCAATAAATTATCTGACTTAAAAGAATATTTTATATTACCAGATGTGAGATGTGAAGCTTATTCTTCCTGGTTTGGTTTCTTAATTTCAGTTAAGGCCGGGGCTAAATTTACAAAACAGGAATTGATTGAGTTTTTAGAGGAAAACGGAATCGGAACGCGCCAGCTTTTTGCCGGCAACATTCTTCGGCAGCCGATGATTATTGATAATGAAATTGATTTTAGGATTGAAGATTCCGAGCTTATCAATTCTAAAAATATTGAAGAAAAACATTATAAACTGCTTCCAAATACTGATTTTATTATGAATAATACATTCTGGGTAGGAGTATTTCCTGCTTTGACAGAAAAGGATTTAGATAAAATCAGTAAAAAGATCCATGAGTTTGTTCAACGGTTTTAATGCAACCTGTTTTTATGTTGTTTTCTTTTTGCAAATAGACTTCTTTATCAAGATTGCTGAAAAACTCTTCATATTCTTTTTCTGTTTCAATATGGGTTGTTGCAAGACGATTTTTAGGTCCTACGATTAAAAAATCTCTTTTTCCTGTTAATATTTTTACTATGTTGATTCTTACTATTGTGTCATTCTTACTTTTTTCAATATTTATTGCAATTTTGTTTTCCAGATTTTTGTCTTTAAATTCAGTTTTAAATAACATTACATCCCCCACAAGAGAATAGCCCCTAAGTCCATATGTAAGAACAGTCATAATTGAATCAAAAATGGTTTTTCCTGCATAAACAAATAATAGTGATTTTTGAACATCCCTGACAGGAGAGCTTTTACTGGCTGTTATATAGTTAATATTGTCGTCCTGATAGATTATTTCGTAGTTATTGTTTTTAAGGCTGTTAACAAGAGCGGTTTTAATGGTTTGAATGTCTGTATCAGCGTAAGTTTTTGTTTGTATGTTTCTTAGGGCTTGCATGTATTCAGTATCTTTTTCTTCAGCGAAAACTGAGGTTATGTTGCAAAACAGCAGGCATATTAAAAGTATAGTAATAAGCTTTTTAATCATGATTTTCAGACTATTCTATATTTGATTTTGTTTTCTTAATTCGCTGTCTAGGTCTTTAAAAAAGTGGTTATATACCTTAGCGTCAGTGATTTCTTTAACTCTTGCGTTAACATTGTAAATGTTATAAACTTTTTTTCTTATATTAAGCCTTACCGAACTGCCTTTGCCCAGAGACGAAATACTAATTGTGGCTTCTGTTCTTGCTGTAGAGTACCTTTTGATATAAGTAATTAATTTGGGGCAGCCGAATTCATCAGAGATTTTTATATTTGGATTTTTTGTATCAAACTCTCTTGAGGCAAGTATGTAACCAATTTTGCTGTCGGCATTTTCAATAAAGAAATAATCATCCTGCAATACATTTATAACAGTTTTTAGCATGGTCTCTGTATTGATATTTGGATAAGTTCTGACTTGAAGTTCTTTTAGATCCAGATTAGTGAGATCTTCTATCGCTGAAGTTCCAAACGCATTTGCTTTTTCGGGAATAATACAGAGAAAAGCAAAAAGAAGAATACTATACACACATATTTTTTTTAACATAAAAATTCATACTCCAGATTAAGATATTATCCTTAATTATATGATAATTATGATTAAAATGCCAATACCTTGATTTTTAGAGCTTTTTTGTTGTACTAAATAGAATTTATTGATATAATAATTTTATCGGTAAGGCTATATTAGGTATTATAAATATATGGAGATTTCACAAGAACAACTTCGAAAGTTATTGGAATTGGCAGAAACGGATTCTTCTATTGAAACAGATAGTATTCAGCCTGTCGATATAACTAAAGCACTTGTTTCGATAGAAAGAAAATTGAACTTTTTTAATACCAATATAAATTTTAGTTCCGCAAATCGCAATCAGAGTGTTTTGATAGTTGATGATTTGGAACTTTCAATATACCAGCTTACACAGCTTCTTAAGAAAATCGGAATAACTCCTTCTGTTGCCAGAAACAAAGATGAAGCTATAGCCGAAATGAGGAAGAAAACATTTAATTATGTTTTAATCGATTTATTTTTGCCTGACAGCAAAGATGGCTTTGAACTTATCGAAGAAGCCGTAAGGCTTAGAAACAGCGGGCATCAGGATTTTCATATTCTTATCATCTCAGGTACTGATGACAAATCTTTAATTGATAATTGTTATAAACTTGGCATAGACGGGTATATAGCCAAAGATTTAATGTGGCATACAGAAATCTTAAAATATATAAATTCAACATCCAAAAAGGCTGATAATGATAACTTCAACAAATATGTCATAAACAGCAATATTGTTTCTTACACGATTAAAAAATTTAATACAGAAAAAATATTCTCGGAATTGTTATTTGACATAAATTCATCGGTTTTAGGTTCTCAGCCCAATGTTATTCTGAACCTGGAACATATCAATATTTTTGATCTTGATAATTCATTTATATTTGCAGAAATTTATAAGACTTGTGTAAATAATAACGGTAATTTTGCTATAATAAATCCTTCAGAGAGAGTGAAAGAAGCATTATCGTTTGCTTATCTGGATGGAATAATTCCTGTTTTTTCTTCTATAGAAGGTGCTGTTGAATATATAAACAGTAAGAAAGATTCTGTTTCTTCTTAATTTATTCAATCATATTTATTCTTTTTAGATGTCTGCCTGCTTCAAAATCTGTATTAAGCCATATTTTGCATATGTCAAAAGCAAGCTCTTCGCCGACAATTCTTTCTCCAATGCAAAGGATATTCGAATCATTATGCAGCCTTGAATATTTGGCACTGCAGGTATCAGAGCAAACAACAGCTCTTATCCCTTTTATTTTATTTGCGCAGATAGATACCCCCACGCCACTGCCGCATATTAAAATACCTTTGTTAAATTCTTTATTTGCAACAGCACTTGCGACTTCTTTTGCAATAACTGGATAGTCGGTTGACTCACAGGAAAAAGTCCCAAAATCTTTAACTGTATAATTCTCTTTTTCCAAAAACGATTTTATTTTTTCTTTTAAATGAAAACCACCATGGTCAGAGCCTATTACAATAGTTTTTTTATCCATATAACACCTGCCTTTGCTCTGATTTTATCATATATTAATAAGTATTTAAATATATTATTATTTTAATACTTTAATGGTTTAGAACCTTATTTTGAACAAGATGCCGCTAACTTCTTTAAAATCCATGATTAGAGACTGATTCAGTTTTTTATTTTTTGTTTTTGTATAACATTTATAAAAATTACAAATATAAATAATTAATTATTTATAATCTTAAAAATACAATAATATTTTGTAACAAATAGTTAAATTTACCTAGATAAAAAGCACAATATTGCTCAATTTTTTTTTTATAAAATTAGTTAGGGTTAAGGATTTCCATGGATAATTATAACGTTTCACAGCCCCAAATCTATCCTCAGCAAGCACAGTCACCTGCTTATACTACGCAAAGCATACCTGTGCAAACTCAAGCTGCAAGTCCTTCTACACAATCTGCTCAGCCTGGAGTATCGGCTGTTAATATTGTTATTCAAAACCCTTCAGCTTCTCCTTATCCGCCCGGGATGATGGCGTATCCTTCTAATTATTATACGCAGCAGCCGATATACAATATGCAACAACCGCCAACAACACCCCAGCCGGCAGCCCCTGTAGTTGAATCAAAACAAATAGCGGCAGCCCCTGTGAGTGAAGATAAGAAAACTGATGACACTAACGAAAAAAAGAAAACAAAAGAAGTCGTAAAAATAACAGATGAATATATAAAAACCCTTGAAAATTATTTAAGAAATCCTGCCAAAGAAGTAAGAATTATGGGTGCAAGAGAACTTGCGAAAAGATTTGAAGAAGATAAAACCAGAAGAAATGATAGGGCTTTGAACAGTTTATTGAATCTTGTTATTCAAGATAAATCACAATCTGTAAGAGCAATCGGTCTTGCAGTCTTAGGAAGCGGACTTGCTCAGGGTGATGAAACCACCGTAAAAGTTTTACAAGGTCTCCAAACATCAAGTGATGCATACGGACAAGATGCGATAAGCGCATCAAATGCACTTTTGAAAATGTCAGAAGATAAAATTAAAATCCCTGATGATTCTCCGGATAAACCAAAAAAATCCGAAGGTGATAAAGATAAATAGGTCAATTTATGAATAAATTTACGGTAATATCAAAGATAATAGGAGCAACGGCAGCAGGCGTGTTGCTTTTTGATGCAGGTTCTTTTGCCGTCAGAAATTCAAAAAAAGAAGCCAAAAGAAGCCTTGCAAACAGGCTTCCTGACCAGTATGTAAGTTCAATGCGACTTGATAACCCCAGTGCTACTACAAACAAGTTAAAGAAGGGATTATTTAAGTGGAACTTAGACAATCCACTTCCTGAATTTTTTGCCGGTATAGGAGGCTCTTTCTCAGGATTTTTTGGTAGCCTTTCCCAAAATGTTATTCCTGCCGCACTAGCTACAGGAGCACTTTTATTTAATAAAGTCGGTAGAGTTTGTGGGGTGGGGCTCGCAGCATTTGGTATAAAATATCTTTTTTCTGATGTACTAAATATCGGTAAAAAAGGCATTATAAAAGACGATTTATAAAAATAAAAAATCTCTGAATTATCAGAGATTTTTTGTAGAATATATTTGTAAATTTTTATTTTTCTTTAATCATAAGAGTTACAACTGCTCCTATAAACAATGTTATTGCACCTATTAAAAGGGCATATTCCCAGTGATAGTTTATGCATCCTGAGCTTTGGAAAGAGCATTTATTTATGAACCAGGCTAGAAGCGTACAAACAAGAACCTGCGGACCTGCTATGAAAATATTAAATATTCCCATAATAGAACCTTCAGCGCCTTTTGGGATAAATTCAGACAACATTGCAAAAGGAAGCGCAAGTATACTTGCCCAGCCTATTCCTGAAATTGCCATAAGTATAAGCACAACCTTTGTGCTTGTAAAAAATCCCATCCCTAAAAAAGCAAGAGCGGTAATTATCAATGCAGTTGCGTGGATATTTTTATTTCCTAAACGTGAGGATAAAATACCTATCGGGATTGAAACTACAAAACATACTAAGTTAAATATTGCAAAACATATTGACGCAAAGTTTGTAGCTTGAGGCACCAAAGCTTCATAGGTTTTTTTTATGTCTTCAGGAGTTAGAGTTAAATCAGGAATTTTAAATATAGTATGGATTGAATATTGTGTAAAAAATATGAACATACTCATTATTCCAATCCAGGTAAAAAACTGTACCACACAAATTTTCCCTACTTCAGGTGATGATTTGAAAAAGTTGAGTAAATTAGTAATAAACCCTGCGGATTTTTCTTTTGAATCTTTTTCTTTTTCTTCTTTATAATCACAATCAGGAGTACATTCATTTGTCATTAAGCAGGTCCAAAGCATAGCAAGCGAAAAAGCCAAAGCAGCCATTACGAACTGAGAATTGATGCTCATTTGGTAATTAAATGCCCAGTTTAGAAAAGGGGCTGTTCCTGCTGCTATTACGGAGCCAAGACCTATTGCAAAACTTAAAAATGAATTGGCGATTGCATGCTGTTCCTGAGGAACAATATCAGGAATAAGAGCTCTGTAAGGACCTTGTGCTGCATTTACACAAGCATCTATAATCCATATCATAACAGCCGCAATTAAAAGTGCTGTATAAACAGGTAATGATAGGTGTAACATTGAGCCTATTTTTTCAGCAATAATTGATGAATTAGGAAAAATCCATAATGCAATACTGGCAAGGATTGCTCCTAAAAACAGGTAAGGTCTTCTTCTTCCGAATCTCGTATAAGTTTTGTCGCTTAACGAACCTATAATAGGTTGAACTATCATTCCTGTTACAGGCCCTGCAAGCCAGATTAATCCGAATATAAAAGGATTAGCGCCTAGGCCTTCTGTTACGGGACCTGATAGAATTATCCTCATCTGCCATGCAAATTGTAAGCCAAAAAATCCCAGACAAAAATTTAGAAATTGAGCTGTGGTGAATTTTTTTAAGGTTTTTACTGTCATTATATTTCCTCTTTGATATCTCTTATAAAGTTTTTAAAGTTTTTGTAAGCTCAGGCACGATTTCAAATACATCGCCGACTATGCAGTAATCTGCAACTTGGAATATAGGAGCTTTGGGGTCAGAATTTATTGCAACTATTTTATCACTGGAGCTCATTCCTATCAAATGCTGTATAGCTCCTGAAATAGCGCATGCAATATATAACTTTGGAGTTACTGTTTTTCCTGTCTGCCCCACCTGCATGGCATGTTCAGCCCATCCTGCATCTACTGCTGCTCTTGAGGCCCCGACAGATGCATTCAGAACTTCTGCTAATTCTTCCAAAATTTTGAATCCTTCTTTGGATTTCATTCCTTTTCCGCCTGCAACTATTATTTGGGCTTCATTGAGATTGATTCCTGTTGAAGGTTCGTTAGCAATAAAATCAATTAATTTGACTTTTTGTTCAATTTTATGTACATCAACCCAGCTAAATTCCACTTCTGTATGTCTAAAAGTATTTTTTTCCGGTAGTGGGAACACATTTGGCCTTACAGATGCCATTTGAGGGAATTTTTTACATAAAATTGTTGCCATAAGGTTTCCGCCGAATGTAGGTCTTGTAGCCGCAAGCTGGCCTTTTTCGTTAATGTCGAGCATAGTACAGTCTGCAGTCAGTCCTGTATTTAATCTTGATGAAATTCTTGGCGCTAAGTCTCTTCCTTGGGTAGTTGCTCCAATAAGAACGATCTCAGGGCTTTGCTGCTTAATAATTTCGATTGCAACTTCACAATAAAGCTGGGTTGAGTAGTCTTTTAATATTTCATCATTTGTTATTATAACTTTGTCTGCACCGGCATTTGATAAATCCTGTATCATATCATCGTAGTTATTTCTTCCTCCGATAATAAATGCAGTAACTTTGCTATTTTCAAGTTTTTTAGAGAGATTTTGAGCTTTATAAATCAACTCAAGAGAGACCGGAGCTATTTTATTGTCTCTGGTAATCTCTGCATATATTAAAATTCCGCTGTTTGTCATTGTAATGCCCTCTACCCAATACTCTCTTTGATTTTTTCAGCCAGAATAGCTATAGTTTCTGCTGTTGAACCTGTTTTAATAAATTCACACTGTTTTTTGATTTCGGGTCTGAAAGCTTTGCTTACATAAGTAGGAGAGCCTTTTATTCCTATTACTTCTGCATCCAATTTAATATCTTGGGAATTATACACAGGAACTTTTTTATCCTGGGCTTTCATATATCCTTTTATTGGTATTGGTCTTGAGGATGCTTGTGATTTTTGTATGCAAATTAAGCCCGGAAGGGTTATTTCTAAAATTTCATCACCGTCTTCAACTTCTTTTTTTACAATTATAGAATTTTCTTTTATTTCAATAATTTCTTTTACATAAGTAACTTGAGGAATATCAAGGTTTTGTGCTATGCTGGGACCCGTCTGGGCGGTATCACCATCTGTTGCAAATTGACCGCAAATAATTAAATCAAAATCAGGGAATTTTTCTTTTATTGTTGCTGCAAGCGTTCTTGAAGTTGCAACAGTGTCAGAACCCGAGAACTTTTTGTCACTGATTAATGCTGCATCATCAGCTCCCATTGCAATTGCTTTTTTTAAAATATCTTCTGCCTGGGGCGGTCCCATTGTTATTGCTGTTACATGTGCATTATTTTCATCTTTAATATTTAAAGCGGTTTCTAAAGCATATTCATCAAAAGGATTGATTATACTTTCAACCCCTTCTCTTTGAATAGTGTTGTTTTCGGTCCATTTAATATCTGTTGTATCAGGAACCTGTTTAATACATACAACTATTTTCACAAAACTCTCCATTAAAATCCATATTATTATTTTTACTCAAAAATAGCCGTTGTGCAAATTGTAAAGAGGCTTAGATTACATATCAAGACCGATGTCTAAAGTCTTTGCCTTGGCTACAATTGCGCTGGATGAGATTATATCGACTCCCGTTGATGCAATTTCGTTTACGGTTTTAAGATTTACATTTCCGCTCGCTTCTGTAAGAGCTTTGTTCCCAATCATTTTCACCGCATCTTGCATCATTTCTGTTGACATGTTATCAAGCATTATAATGTCGGCTTTTGCTTTTAATGCTTCTTTAACTTGTGCCAAATCATCGCATTCAACTTCTATTTTATGGGTATGAGAAAGATTTTCTCTTATTTTTTCAATAGCCTGCTTAATTGAACCCGCAATCTTTATGTGATTATCTTTAATCATAACGCAATCAGAAAGGTTGAACCTGTGAAGCGTTGCGCCACCTGTTTTAACTGCATATTTTTCAAATAACCTGAAGCCCGGGGTTGTTTTTCTAGTGTCTGTGATTTTTGCTTCATAAGGGCTTATGGCATCTTGATATTTTTTTGTTTCAGTTGCTATTCCGCTTAATCTTTGAATATAGTTAAGAGCTGTTCTTTCGCCTGTCAAAATATATCTTGCTGGACCATAGATTTTAGCGATTGTATCGCCTTTTCTTATTAAGTCGCCATCTTCAAAGTATGTTTCTATCATAACTTTTCTTGATAAAGTCTTAAAAACTTTTTTAAAGATATCAATTCCACACAAAATACCCTCTTCTCTTGTATTAAGGTATGCGGTCACTGTATCTGTTTCTTCAATGAGGTAGTCCGTTGTTATGTCTGCAAATCCTATATCTTCTTCCAGAGCATTTTTGATATGGTTTTCAATTATAAAATTATGTAACAGGTATTTTGCCATATAAATCATTTTCCTTTGAATAGCTTATGTGACAGGCTGTTTCTTTTTTATCGGGGTAATCCGCTCTAAAATGTGCCCCCCTTGATTCTTTTCTTTCAATTGCAAAATTAATAACTAATTCTGCAACTATCAAAAGGTTCCTAAACTCATATTCTTCTTTAGAACAGCATTTGTCGGTATATTTAAATATGGATTTTAGCTCATTAATTTGTTCCAGAGCTTTTATAAGATTGTTTTTTGTTCTTATAATCCCTACATTTTCCCACATGATATTTTGCAACTTATATCTTAAGTTGTCGATATTACTTTCATAACACTCATCATCAGTTTGATATTTATTTATCTGATTTATAATTGATTCATCAATAGAATCAGAAATTTCAAGATTTTTTAAGCTAAGATGATTAGTAAGTTCAAACGCACTTACAACGCATTCTAAAAGAGAATTGCTTGCAAGCCTGTTTGCTCCATGTAAAGAAGTACAAGCGACCTCACCAATTGCATAAAGCCCTTGTATAGAAGTTAATCCCTGAATATTAGTTTTTACACCGCCCATAGTGTAGTGTGCGGCAGGTGATACAGGGATAAAATCTTTTGATGGGTCAATATTATTTTTCTTGCAAATATTTGAAATATTAGGGAATCTTTTTTCAAAAGTTGATTTATCAATATTTGTTGCATCGAGATAGACGTTTTTGGTAGAATTCTTTTGCATTTCATTATAAATAGCTCTTGTTACAATATCCCTTGGTGCCAGTTCCTGTCTCTCATCATACATATGCATAAAGGGTTTGCCGTCAAGATTTACGAGTTTTGCACCTTCTCCTCTCACGGCTTCTGAGATTAAAAACATATTATCTTCAGAGCCTATAGTAAGGGCAGTAGGGTGGAACTGTATAAATTCCATATCCTGAATAATAGCGCCTGCATTATACGCAAGGGCAATTCCATCACCTGTTGCTACTGAGGGGTTTGTTGTGTATTTATATAACTGACCTGTTCCTCCTGTAGCAAGGATTATTGCGGATGAATATATTGTTTCGTAGCTGTCAGAACTGCAATTATATGCTATTAAACCTCTACATTCTTTATCGGAATCCATCAAAAGTTCTACCGCAAGCGTTTGTTCGTAGATTGATATATTGGGTTTTGATTTAACAATATCCACAAGTACTTTTTCAATCTGATAACCTGTTGCATCACCGCCGGAGTGAAGAATCCGGTTTACACTGTGGGCTCCTTCCATAGTAAATTTCAGGTTATTATTTTCATCTCTGTCAAAATCGACTCCATAACCCAATAAATCTTTTATAACCATATCACTATTTTCTGATATGGTTTTTACGGTATTAAAATCGGAAAGACCGGCTCCTGCTTTAATTGTATCTTGTATGTGAAGGCTGATTGAATCAGATATATTTTCAGGCATAACACTTACAATGCCGCCTTGAGCATATCTTGAGTTTGATTCTTTTAGATTAGCTTTTGTTATAATTAAAATGCCATCCGGCAGGTTTATTTTTTCGGTAAGTTTTATAGCGGCATAAAGACCCGCTATTCCGCTTCCTATTATTATTGCTGAGTATTTTGAATATTTCATCAGCTGCATTTCCATTTATTATTCCCATTTATTTTAATCTAAACAAAATTATTTTTCACTATCTTTAGTTTTAATATTTAAATTAGTTTAAATATTAATATACTTATACTTTTGTCTATTAAATAAATATGAAAATGATATAATAAATTTTATGTTTGAGTTAACTGATAGAAATAAGTCATTAATAAAAAATTTTTTGATAGTTTTTGTAATAATTTTAGGGATTTATTTAAGGTCTGTTGCTTTATTTCAAGCTAATTCGATTTTTCTTGACGAAGGCTTATTGATAATAAATTTCCATGAAAAAAATTACTGGCAAATGTTCTTACCTTTAGAGCATTTGCAGGCAGCGCCTCCTTTCTTTTTAATTTTATCTAAATTTATGTACCAAACATTTGGGATAAACGAGGTTATGCTTAGATTTTTACCTTATATTGCCGGTAATTTTGCATTAATTATGTTTTATTTTCTTTCAAAAAAAATATTCAAGACATATTTGTCCGTCTCCACCGCACTGCTTATGTTTGCGATTAACCCTCAGATTATATCGATGAGTGCATATTTAAAACCATACATTTCAGATGTAATGTTTTCTATAATAACTCTTTTGGTTGCTTTTAATATAGATTTAGAAAAAATTACTAAAAAACAGGTTTGTATTTTGGGGCTATCAGCAGCATTAGGAATATGGTGTTCTTATACTATGTTATTTGTGCTTGTGGGGTTATCTTTTGTGTATATGTGTAAGATTTTTTCGTCAAGTGACCAAAAATTAAAGCAGCTTTTTAAAATCTATATTACTCCTTTAGTCATAAGCTTTTTGGTATATTTTACCGTTAATTTGTTTTGGGTGTATATTAATCCTCAATTCCACAATTTTTGGTCATCTAATTATTCATTTTCTATAAAATCAATTGCCGATTACAAGGCTTTAATGGCTTTTTTGTTTCAATATTGTGATTTAAGAATACTTACATCATTATTTATTTTAGGTGCATTTGTTTGGTTTAAAGAATGCCGTTTTAAATTTTTTCTGTTGATTTCTCCTATTGCCATATGTCTTTTGGCTTCTTATTTGAATATTTATCCGTTTGCGCAAAGACTCGTTTTATTTATTGTTCCGATAATGATTCTCTTTGCGGCAAAATCTCTCGATTTTATTTCTTTTAAAAGAAAAGCATATAGCGCTATAGTGATTTTGAGTTTTATTCTTCTTTTGTTTCCATTGTGCAAATCTTTTTGTTTTGAAGTTGTAAAAAATAATATTTCATTTGAGTTTTCAAACACACGGGAAGGTTATTTAGCGCTTAAAAAAGAACTAAAAAAAGATGAAATTATTTACGTTTATTTTTATAATTTCCCTTCTTTTAAAAGTTACAATTATAAGTTTAAATTGCCTGAGAATAATATAATATATGGCAAATGGCATTCTAAAGATTATGATAAATACTTTGAGGATTTAAATAAACTCCCCAAAAAGAAAGTAATATGGTTTGTGCTTTTAAATGAAGAGTTTGCAAAAAATGAATGCTCGGTTATCAAAAACTGGATAATTGCAAATACAAAAATACAATCAGAACAAGTAATCGGAAAAACTATTCTTATAAAAGCTTACAGATATTAGTCGTAATTATAATCCAATAAAGAATTTGCATAGGAAGAATTTTTGTTTTAGAATGTTTTTGCCGTGCTCCACGGGGAATTAGCGACTCTCTCGACTCGAACGCTTATGCGAGGTGCAGAGCCTGCTGTGAGGCCTTTGCGGGTATGGCAGTTGTTTTAAATATTGTTGAGGTTGCGAACTATTATGGCGAAGACCTTCGAACCGTGTCAGGACAGGAATGTAGCAGCACTAAGATGCAATCTTCGGGTATAGTAGATTCGTAAAGGAGATATTTGATGCGGCTGTTATATTTTGTAATTGTCGATAGGCAGTGGCACGGCTTTTATTTGTTAAAAATGTTTACTTTTGGTCTTTAAACATCTTGTTTATCGATATAAAAATGATATTATTCTATATATTGCTAAAAAGAGAGATGCCATGAAAATAACAAATATAAATCAACAAGCAGCTGATAAAAGTCCTTCATTTAAAAGGATAATCAAGTTTCCTGTCAAGCCAAGGGATTTTGATTTTTTTGCCGAATATTTAACTGCAAGAAATGTTCTCAAACCGGAGCTTTTAATAAAAGAGAATCCTGTTTATCCTATTTATGAAGCTGATTCTCTCAGTTTAAAAAATATTCACTGGATTAAATCACATCTTCAGCGCTTAGGGCAAAATCTTACTCCTGTAAAAGGTGTTGATAATGATGAGGATATTTTGGCTTATCTTTTTACGGGAAATGATTTAAAAGCATATATGTCAAGGTTTGCAAATAAAGCAAGTATGACTTATTTAAATTTAAAATATAAGTATATACGGGCTGTTTCAGGCGTTAAAAAAATATTTAAGCCTCAGGATTCTTATAATATTGATGCCGGCTATATGCTAAAGATGGATGAATTCAACAAAGGAATGCAGAGAAAATTTGACAGATTTTTAAGCAAAAGAAAAGTTGACGAAGGCAAATTTTCTGTTACCTGGTATAAATTGGACTAAATCAACTTGTAGTTTTTAGGCTCAAATCAAGCTCTTTTTTTACGTATTTCGGATGGAATGAAAGCGATGAATGATTTTTTAGAGCTTGCTTAAGACACTTTTCGTAAGATTCTTTATTTTTTAATTTTTTATATACTTGTGCAAGCGCATAGTATAAATCTGCAGCGAGAGGGTTTTCTTCAAGTCCGCTTTTAAGTATTAATTTGGCTTCTTCCTGGAAATTCAATTTTGTCAGGATTTGGGCATAAATTTTATAGGCATTTACATCTTTAGGGTTTATTTGAATTGTTTTTTCAATATTCAATATTGCGTTTTCAATATCTTGCTGCTCCCAATATATAGCCGCAAGGTTAAAGTAGGCCCAGCTATATTCGGGGCATTCGTTAATTACATTTTTATATTCCGAGACAGCTTCTTTGACTCTGCCTGTATTTTTGTATTCAAAAGCTAAGTAAAACCTTGCTACAGTGTCTTTGGGATTTAAAGATAATGCCTTCGATAAGTAGTCTATTGCTTTTTGAGAATTTTCTTTTCTGGAATAAATCAGCCCTATGTTAAAATAAGAGTTAGAATCGTTTTCATCGGATTCAAGGACCTTTTCAAAAAGAGGCAAAGCCTTATCATAATCTGAATTTTGGATATAAGCACAGCCTAAGTTAAATAAAAAATCAGGCTCGTTCGGATTTATTTTTAAAGCTTTTTTATAGGATTCAATTGCTTTATTGTAGTATTTAAGTTTTTCCCAAATTATCCCAATATTATAGTGCAGTCTTGCATCTTCAGGAAAAATTCCTACCAGATAAAAAAGATGCTTGAGGGCTTCTTCGTTTTCTCCGATTTCAAGCAAATATACAGCAAGTTCTCTCATTGCCTGAAAGTTACTCGGGTCTTGCTTAATTATGGCTTGAAGTTCGTCAATTTTGTCCATGCGATTAATTTTAGCAGTTTTGGTTTAATTGTTCAAATTTATTGATTTAGGATTTTTTTAATTACTTTAGGTACATAATTTATTAAATCTGAAGCAAGTATAGAGTATTCACTAAAATCTTCTTTTGCCATGTCCGCTAAAAGCCCATGTATATAGGCTCCAAGGGCTGCGGCTTCTACCAATGGTACTTTTTGTGCGCAAAGTCCGGCAATTATTCCTGTCAAAACATCCCCCGAGCCTGCTTTTGCAAGACCTGAACATCCTGTTTTATTTATGAATATTTCATTTCCATCTGTTATTAAGGTATTAAGACCTTTTAACAGAGTTATGCACCCGAATTTTTCCGATGCTTTAAGTGCAAATTTTTCTCTATTTTCATTGATATCTTTAAGCTCAACCTCTAAAAGTCTTGATAACTCTTTGGGATGAGGAGTTATAATACAATTTTTATTTAATTTATTTATCCCCAGAGCAGAAATTGCATTAAGTCCGTCTGCATCGATTATCAAAGGTTTATCAGATTTGTTTTTTTGCAGAAATTTTCCCACGAATTCTATCGTGCTTGAAGTTGTTGAAAGTCCGCAGCCCATGGCTATGATATCAAATTCTTTAATTTTTTCAAGAATTATCGAGTCGTTGTCACTTGCTATACTCTCATTTTTAAAACTTCTTAAAGGCAAAAAAGTTATATCCGCAGACTTTGATGCAATATTGTCCAGAATACAATCAGGACAAGCCAGCATAACATATCCCGCACCTGATTTCAGTGCTGATATGGAAGAGAGATAGGCGGCTCCTTGATAAAATTTTGAGCCTGCAATATTTAATATTTTGCCGTAGGTGCTTTTGTTAGAGTCTTGAATACGCTCGGGTAAAAGCGTTTTTGCCGTCTTAATATCAATTTCTTTAGCCATTTTGTCTTATTGCCTCATATAACACAATTGCAACTGAATTAGATAGGTTTAAGCTTCTTTGTTTTTCTTGCATTGGTATAGTAATAGAATTCTCCGAATTTGAATTTAATATTTTTTCATCAAGCCCTCTCGTTTCAGGACCGAAGACAAAAAAATCTCCTTCTTTAAAAGTTTTATCGGTATATTTTTGTTTTGATTTTGTAGTTAAATAATAGAAATTTGCATCAGGATTGTCGTTAATCAAATCATCTAATTTTTCGTATTTGTTAATTTTCACATCTTCCCAATAATCAAGACCTGCTCTTTTCAGGTACTTATTAGTAATTGAAAAGCCAAGCTTACCTATTAAATAAAGCTCTGAACCGCTGCAAGCACACAACCTTACTATATTTCCCGTATTTTGAGGAATTTCAGGTTCGACCAGTACTATATTATATTTAGTTTTTATCATTTTTACAAAGATATCTTTTGCTTTCAATAACAACAGGAAGTGCCCTCAAGACACAAAATGCCACTGCTATATATGTAAGAATATCAGCTGTTATAATTAGTGTCGGCTTAATTCTCAAATACATAACAAATTGATTGACAGTCATTCCATCAAACATTTCCATATTTGGTATATGTGCAATTATCATAAATATGAACGCAAGAGCTTTTGCGCCTGCATAAGTAAATCGGCTAAATCTTGATGCTGTTATAAAATTACCGATTTTATTTTTTATCATGCTTGTTTCACCAAAAGCGGTGTCACCGTCAATCAAAGCAATTCCTCTAATTGAATCTGTTATTATACCTCTTGTTAAAACAACAATCGGAACCCAAGCCCCTATCCATCCTAATGATGCAAATACTACCCAATAGGCGTTTTCTACTATTCTATCACCTACTATGTCAATCACAGAACCCAATTTTGATTCTTCGCCTCTTTTTCTGGCAACATATCCGTCAAGTCCATCCAGTAAAATTACGAATATTGTTAAAAAGAAAGCGCTTATATATAAGCAGGGATTATTTGTAAATAATGTCCATAAAATATAAAATGCCAGTAATACCCTGAATAAACTTATCATATTTGCCATATAAAATCTCCTTCACACAATTATATCTATTTTTTTGTTCTGGATAGTGCAAAATCTATCTCGTCAAGTCTTTTAATTCGTTCTCCAAGCATAATTTTTTCTGCTTCTTCAAGAATTTTTACTACATTAAAACCGTTTTCCCCGTCACTTCTAGCTTTTTTGCCTTGATTGAAACAATTTATAAAATGCTGGCATTCCAGTTTTAACGGTTCAATTTCAATATATTCAAGTGCTTCCACCTTGGAATTTGCCGGCGATGAATTGTCAAATATCTGAAGTTTATTTGAACTTAAAGTATCATCAAATATAGCACTAGCTTTAGTTCCTCTGACGAGCAGATTAACTCTTTTTTGAGGATGAATCCAGCTGTCTGATATTTGGCCTATGACTCCACCTTCATATTCGATTGTTACATGGGTTATATCCATAATATCGTTGTTTTCAGAGGATGCTCCTACCGCACTTATTACTCTTATGGGCTCTTTGCCTAAAATATAACTGGTCATTGAAACATCATGCGGTGCCAAATCCCACATTACGCTCCTGTCATTTTTAAAATTGTTAATATTTAATCTGTCACTTTGAATGTATCTGACTTCTCCCAGAACACCTTCGTTTACAAGCATTTTTAAGCGATTGACGACAGGATGGTATAAAAGCAGATGACCGACCATCAGCACTAAATTTTTATCATCAGCTAAAAGACTCAATTGCCTTGCTTCTTCAGCAACAGTTGAAATCGGCTTTTCAACATATACATGTTTTCCTGAATTTAAAGCCAGTTTTACTATTTTATAATGTGTGTGACTTGGTGTAACAACGGCAATAGCTTTTATTTTATCACTATTCAGGACAGTGTTTAAGTCATTTGTGTAGTTAACATCAGGATATTCTTGTTTGAGTTGCCTTAAGTTGTCTTCATCAATATCACATACGGTGTGCAGTGCGTTGAGGTTATAAAAATTTCTTACTATATTTTTGCCCCATACGCCGGAACCTATTACTGCTATATTACGAGAATCCATTGTGTTTAATCCTTTGTTAGTTATGATTATATTTTATAACCTATTTTAATAAAAGAAAAAGTGAATCGTCAAATTAAGAATTTATAAAGATTCGCTTTTTTCTTCAGCTGTTTCCTCATCAAGTTCTTCAACTGATGCTGTCTTGACAGGCAGTCTTACTCCGAATGTTGAACCTAAGTTAGGGTGGCTTTCCACAAATACTTCACCTTGGTGGTGTTTTTCTACGGTTATTTTTACGAGATGCAAGCCTAACCCTGTACCTTTTATTGTATGTGTTGCATTTTCTACTCTGTAGAATCTTTCAAATATTTTATTAATATGCTCTTCCGGAATTCCTATTCCCTGATCTTCAATTGTTATTTCTATAAATTTAGGGTTTCTTGCAATTTCAATTCTTATCTTGATTTTACCGTTATCGGGGGAATATTTGATTGCATTTGATATAAGATTTTTAAATGCTCGTTCTATACTCTCTTGGTTTATAGGAATTTTAGGTAAATCGGGTTCTTTTATTATAGAAAAGGTAATATTCTTTTCGTTGGATAAAACTTTCATTGAATTTATAGTTTGTTCGACTATCGGCACAATGTCACAATATTGTTTTTTTAGTCTTATATCAGGAGATTCCAGTCTTGAAAAATCGAGGATATCATTTACGAGCTTATGAAGTCTTGACGCTTCTTTATTTATAATTTCCATAAACTCTTTCTGTGTCGGTTTGTCAAAGTCGTCGGCATGGTTGTAAAGAGTATCTATATAGGTCCTTAAGACTGTAACAGGAGTCCTTAATTCGTGAGAAACATTGGAGATAAAATTGTTTTTGAGATTGTTAATTTCGACTTCTTTTGTGACATCAATAAGAACAATTATATATCCTACATAATCCTGATTTTTTGAGAACATAGGAGATATTACGGCTTTAATAATACGTTTATCTACTTCAATGTTAAATTCAAGCGGTTTATTTTCCATTATATCAAGAGGGGTATCTTTAAATTGTTCTATTTTATCCCTGAAACAAAGCTCTCCGTTGCTATCGCAATACATCTGGATTTTTGTATTTAAAATCTGGTGCTCTTCTATTTCAAGCATTTTTAAGGAAGCGCTGTTTACAAGCACAACATTGTCGTAGTTATCACATACGACAACTCCGTTAACAATACTCATAAGAACAGCCTCAAGCTTGTTTCTCTCAAGTGTCAGCTGGTCAATGTTTTGTTCTTCATATAAATGAAGCCTGTTTGACATGTCATTGAATGCGTTAATAAGCTCTTTTATTTCACCGCTTACGCCTTTTGTGTCCAGTTTGTATCCGAATTTTCCTGTAGATATCTGTTTAACACCATGATGCAGTATGTCTAATTCTCTTGTTAAAAGCAAAGTATTTACAAGAATTACGATTGCGAAAATAACCCATGCCACCGAAAAAATTCCAAATAATGAATTTCTGGTTGCAGTGGAAATAGATTTGATATTTTTACCTGAAAGTCCTACTGTAACAGAACCGATGATTTTTGCGGGTTCAGTATCTGTCGATGATATTAATGGTGAACTTATTGTAATTCTAGTATCTTTTGCTATTTGAGGGTAATCATTTTTTGTTGAATAAATTATATTATTCTGGTTATCTTTAAATTCTATAAAAGAAAGGTCTTTATTGCTGTTTATTATTGAACGTGTGTGAGACCTTATTGTATTCATTTTGTCGTAGTCTGGAACATCTTTTGTGATTTCAACACTTTCAATAGCAAGTGTTTTAGTCATAATTTGCGCAAATTCCCTGTAGCTTGCGTCGAGCTTTTTTTGGATATTTATAATTGCAAAGACAGCTACTACAATAATGAGCATAGTGCTCATTACCAAGCCTAAAAGTATGAATTTATTTTGTGTAGTTAAACTTAATTTTCTTTTGCTCATAAGATAAAAATAATTATATCATCTATTTGCAAATGTGTGTTAATTATAGTTTTTAAAAATACTCAGCATATAGGACTTGACACGCAAATCCAGCTATAAAGCTATTTTTCATGTTTTTACAAGTGATTTGAAAAAGAATGTTAAAAAATGTTTAGTTAATTCTACAAATATGTAGTTTTTTTCTTGACTCGAGTTATTTAGAAGTTATGATTGTATAACGGATATATATGTTTTTAATTAATAAATTATATTTTAAATTTTATAAAAATAAATAGTAATGTAGTACGCCACATGCAGCGAGGTGAATGAATGTCGACAAAAAAATATTCTGAAAGAGTAACGCCAATGGGAGTACCAAATACTCGTTTGGCTGATTTACCCGATTTAATTGAAATTCAGAAAAAATCATTTGAATGGTTTTTAAAAGAAGGTTTGAAGGAAGAATTCCTTTCATACTCTCCAATAAAAGACTATACAGGAAGGTTAGAATTACACTTTTTACCGAACTATACTTTTGATAATCCTAAGTATACAATCGAAGAAGCAAGAATCCATGACGCCACTTATGCAAAACAGTTGAGAGTTATGGTTCGTTTAGTAAACCGTGATACAGGGGAGATAAAAGAACAAGAAGTTTATATAGGAGATATCCCTACGATGACGGATAAAGGTACATTTATCGTAAATGGTGCCGAACGTGTTATCGTATCTCAAATCGTACGTTCTCCAGGAGTTTATTTCAAAAGAGAAATCTCACCGACAGGAAAACGTTTGTATAATGCAACATTAATCCCTAATAGAGGGGCATGGCTTAAAATCGAAACAGATGCCAATGATGTTATACACGTTAAAATAGATAAAAACAGAAAAATTTTAGCTACAACTCTTTTAAAAGCATTGGGTATAACAGTTTCTGAGATGGAAACAATATTTACCCACTTTGAGTTTTTAAAGAAAACATTAGACAAAGATTCTACTGAAACAACAGATGACGCTTTAATTGAAGTTTATAAAAAACTAAGACCCGGCGACCCTGCTTCAGCTTCAGGTGGACGTTCAATATTGGAAGCAAGATTTTTCGACGAGAAAAAATATGATATAGGAAGAGTCGGACGTTATAAATTAAACAAAAAATTAGGTCTTAACGTTCCTGAAACTCAAAGAACAGTTACAATACAGGATATTGTAGCTTCAATCGAATATCTGGTTAATTTAACTTATGACGAAGGAAGTTGTGATGATATAGACCACTTGGGAAATAGAAGAATCCGCTCTGTCGGAGAACTTCTTCAAAACCAGTTTAGAGTGGGTCTTTCAAGAATCGAAAGAATAGTTAAAGAAAGAATGACACTTCAAAATTCTGAAACTTTAACACCGTTAAACCTTTTAAATACAAAGCCTTTAGTAGCTTCCTTAAAAGAGTTCTTCGGTTCATCCCAGCTGTCTCAGTTCATGGATCAGACAAATCCATTAGCTGAATTAACACACAAAAGAAGAATTTCAGCTTTAGGACCGGGAGGTTTAGTTAGAGAAAGAGCCGGTTTTGCGGTTCGTGATATTCACCCTTCTCATTACGGAAGAATTTGTCCTGTAGAAACACCAGAAGGACCCAACGCTGGTTTGATAGGTTCATTGGCAACCCACGCAAAAGTTAACGATTATGGATTTATTGAAACTCCTTATTTCGTCGTAAAAGACGGGGTCGTTACTGATGAAGTTAACTATATGAGTGCAGATGAAGAGGAAACATTCCGTGTAGCCCCTTCAGACATTATGCTAAATAACGATAAAAGTATCAAATCACAATATGTACCTGTACGTTACAAGTCTGAGTTCACAATGGGGGAATCAAAGCGTGTTGACTATGTAGGGGTTTCACCTATACAGATTATTTCTGTTGCAACGTCTTTGATACCGTTTATTGAACACGATGACGCAAACAGAGCCTTGATGGGTTCAAACATGCAACGTCAGGCAGTTCCTTTACTTATAACAGACAGACCTGTTGTTGCAACTGGACTGGAAAAAAGAGCTGCTAAAGACTCAGGTATGGTTGTCGTAACTGAAGTAGAAGGTACTGTTGAAAGAGTTGTCGGCGAAGAGGTCTGGATTAAAGACAAAGCAGGCAAAACTTATAAATATCAATTGATGAAATATGTAAGAAGCAACCAGGATACTTGTATTAACCAAAAACCAATCGTAAGAGAAGGTGATAAGGTTAAAGCAGGCGATGTACTTGCAGATGGTGCTTCTACACATTTCGGTGAGCTTTCACTTGGTAAAAACGTTTTAGTAGCGTATATGCCTTGGGAAGGTTATAACTTTGAGGATGCTATTTTACTAAGTGACAGATTGGTGCACGATGACGTGTTTACTTCTGTTCACATAGAAAAACTTGAAATAGATGCCCGTCAGACAAAATTAGGACCTGAAGAAATCACTCGCGAAGTTCCTAACGTGTCTGAAGATTCTTTAAGGCACCTTGACGAAAGAGGCATAGTAAGAATTGGTGCAAGAGTTTATGCGGATGACATTTTGGTTGGCAAAGTTACTCCCAAAGGTGAATCCGAGCACCCTCCGGAAGAAAAACTTTTAAGAGCAATTTTCGCTGAAAAAGCAAGAGACGTTAAAGATAACTCTTTAAGAGTCCCTCACGGAGAAGGCGGAAGAGTTGTTGACGTTAAAGTATTCGACAGGGAAAAAGGCGATGAACTTCCACCCGGTGCAAATACTGTTATAAGAGTTTATATAGCTCAAAAACGTAAAGTGTCGGTTGGTGACAAATTGGCCGGAAGACACGGTAACAAAGGTATTGTATCAAGAATTCTTCCAAAAGAGGATATGCCTTTCTTGCCGGATGGAACTCCGGTTGATATAGTATTGAACCCATTGGGCGTACCTTCTCGTATGAACGTAGGTCAAACTTATGAATGTTTACTTGGTTTAGCTTCATACTTAACAGGTAATTATTATGAAGCCCCTCCGTTTGATGAGATGTATGGCGAAAATAAATCTGAAATCGCAACAAAAGAAGAGCTTGTAAAAGGTATAAAGGCTTCAGGTTGTGACTGGGTGAGAGATGACGGTAAAGTTATTCTTCTTGACGGAAGAACCGGTGACTCTTTTGACCAGCCTGTTTCAGTCGGTGTTTCATACTTCTTGAAACTTGTTCACCTTGTTGATGATAAGATTCACGCAAGAAGCACAGGTCCTTATTCACTTGTAACTCAACAACCACTTGGCGGTAAAGCTCAATTCGGCGGACAAAGATTCGGAGAGATGGAAGTTTGGGCTCTTGAAGCATATGGCGCAGCTTATACTCTTCAAGAAATGCTTACAATCAAGTCTGATGATGTTAACGGACGTTCAAGGGCTTATGAAGCTATTGTTAAAGGTGATAACATACCTAGACCTGGTATTCCGGAGTCATTCAAGGTACTTGTAAGAGAATTACAAAGTATAGGTTTGGATATTACCGTTGCTAAAAAAGGCGGCGAAGAAGTTGATTTAATGTCTGATACTGATGATTTAAGAAAATCAGCACCGAAAAGAACGCTATCAGATATTGACTCAGAGTTGTTGAACATAAACTTCTTTGAAACTCCGAGCATGTTTAAAGAATAATAGAAATTGATAATAAAGGAGAAAACCATTGTCTACAAGCATAGATTATTTTGATTATATACGAATCAGTATCGCTTCTCCGGAGCGTGTCTTGAAATGGTCATACGGTGAAGTATCAAAACCTGAAACAATAAATTACAGAACATTAAAGCCAGAGAGAGACGGACTATTCTGTGAAAGAATCTTCGGACCATCTAAGGACTGGGAATGTTACTGTGGTAAATATAAAAGAGTAAGACACAAAGGCATAATATGTGAGCGTTGCGGTGTTGAAGTTACAGATTCAAAAGTAAGACGCCACAGATTAGGTCACATTAAACTAGCGGCTCCTGTCAGCCATATTTGGTTTCTAAAAGGGATTCCAAGCTATTTGGGACTTCTTCTGGATATGTCTTTAAAGGATTTGGAACAAGTTATTTATTTTAATAACTACGTAGTTATTGAGCCTGCCGACAGCGGATTTAAAAAATTCCAGCTTTTGACAGAGGAAGAATATGAAGATTTTATGCTCGAAAATGAAGAATCCGAGCTTAAAGTCGGAATAGGCGCAGAGGCTATTAAAGATTTACTTGGCGAGATTGTTTTAGATGAATTAGTTGAATCCATAAGAGCTGAACATGAAGGGGCTTCAGGGTCTGTTCAAAGAAGAGCAAAATTAATTAAACGTCTAAGACTTGTTGAATCATTAATTGAAAGCAATACTTCCCCAACGTGGATGATAATGGATGTTTTACCTGTTACACCTCCTGATTTAAGACCTATGGTTCAACTTGATGGCGGAAGGTTCGCAACATCTGACTTAAATGATTTATACAGACGTGTTATAAATAGAAACAACCGTTTATTAAGATTATTAGAAATGGGTGCTCCTGAAATCATTGTCAGGAACGAAAAACGTATGCTTCAAGAAGCTGTTGATGCTTTAATCGACAATGGAAGAAGAGGCAGAACAGTTGTTGGACCCAACAATAGACCATTAAAATCTTTAAGCAACATAATTGAAGGTAAACAAGGTCGTTTCAGACAAAACTTATTAGGTAAAAGGGTTGACTATTCCGGTCGTTCAGTTATCGTAGTTGGTCCTCAATTGAGTTTAAACCAATGCGGACTTCCTAAGGAAATGGCGATAGAACTCTTTAAGCCTTTTGTCGTAAATAAATTGATTGAAAGGGGACTTGTTCAAAATATCAAATCAGCCAAAAAGAAAATAGAACGCTCTGAAGGTATTGTTTGGGATATTTTGGAAGAAGTAATCGACGGTCATCCTGTTTTATTAAACCGTGCTCCTACATTGCACAGGTTGGGTATTCAGTCATTTGAACCGGTACTTGTTGAAGGTAGAGCTATACAGCTTCATCCTCTTGTTTGTACTGCTTTTAACGCTGACTTCGACGGTGACCAGATGGCTGTTCACGTTCCTTTGTCAATCGAAGCTCAAACAGAAGCAAGGATGTTAATGCTTGCAACAAACAATATTTTGGCACCTGCAACAGGTAAACCAATCATAACTCCTTCTCAGGATATGGTTTTGGGTATGTATTACCTTACTATATTAAAAGAAGATGAATCTGATAAATTAAGCTATTTTTACAGTTTTGCAGATGCAATATCTGCTTATGAAACAAGCGTTATTAAATTGCATGAAAAAATCGTCGTTCGTGATGATAAAGGCGTGAGAATTGAAACTACAGTAGGTAGAATTATTTTCAATGAAACTGTAAGGAAATCAGTTTAGCTTCGTAGATTATTAATTATAAAGGTGAGAATAAAAAATGAATAATACTTTACTTCGTAAAAATACAAAGAGAACACTAGATTTTATTAACAAGCAAATGGATAAAAAAGCTTTAAATAATCTTTTATCTCAAATATATCTTGAGTTTGGCGGTGCTAAAACAGCTACATTAGCTAACAACCTTAAAAACTTAGGATTTAAATATGCTACAAAAGCAGGTACTACGATATCAATCAGGGATTTGGATGTTCCTGAGGTTAAGAAAAACTTACTTCAAGATGCTGAAAAAGAAATTGACAAATCAACGCATAGATATCTAAAAGGTGAAATAACTGAAGTAGAAAGATATACGAAAGTTATTGATACCTGGTCTGAAACAACATCAAAACTTACTGAAAGCGTAGTTGAAAACTTTGATAAATTAAATCCTGTTTATATGATGGCATTCTCAGGTGCAAGAGGTAATTTATCTCAGGTATCACAGTTAGTTGGTATGAGAGGCCTGATGGCAGATGCACAGGGGCAGATTATCGACTTGCCTATTAAATCAAACTTTAAAGAAGGTTTAAGCGTTACTGAATACATTATTTCAAGTTACGGTGCAAGAAAAGGTCTTGTTGATACGGCGTTAAAAACAGCTGACTCTGGATATTTAACAAGACGTCTGGTTGATGTTGCTCAGGATGTTATTATTCGTGATGTTGATTGCGGAACTCAAAAGGCAATTAAAATGACATCAATTTCAGATGGTGAAAAAATAGTTGTTAAATTAACCGAAAGACTATTAGGAAGAACAATTGCAGAAGATATTAAAGATAAAGACGGTGAAGTCGTTGTCTCTAAAAATACAACAATAAACAGAGAAGATATTAAAAAAATTGAAAGTATAGATCTTTCAGAAATTCTTGTAAGATCTCCTTTGACTTGCGAATTAGAATATGGAATTTGTCAGAAGTGTTACGGATGGGCTCTTACAACTCAACGCATGGTTGATGTGGGAGAAGCTATAGGTATCATTGCTGCTCAGTCAATCGGAGAACCAGGAACACAGCTTACAATGAGAACATTCCACACAGGCGGTGTGTTTAAAGGTTCAGGAGCTATGAGAGAAGTTGTTGCCGATGAAGACGGTGAAATTATCTCAAAAATCATTACAAGAGAACTAAGAACAAGACACGGTGATGATGTTAATGTTACTATTCAAGAATCAGATATCGAGTTAAAAGGTTCTAAAAAAACTCATAAATATCATATTCCTGCCGGTGCGATTGTATTCTATAAGCAAGGATTAAAAGTCAAAAAAGGCGATAAATTAGCTGAATTTGAACCTTTAAGCCAAGGTGACGGCAGTCGTTTAACTGAAAAAGCTACAAAAGATATTACTTCTGATTTGAGCGGTGAAGTCGTTTTCGAAGACTTTATTGCAGATGAGAAGAAAGACAGACAAGGTAATATTTCAAGAACATCAAATAAAAATGGTATTATATGGGTTCTTGGCGGTGATGTATATAACTTACCGGGTGGTGCTAAAATTCTTGTTGAAAATGCTCAAAAAATTAAAACAGGTGAAAAATTAGCGGAAATTCATATAATATCCGAGCACGGCGGAGAAGTTCGTGTCGGTGAAAACCTTGTTGTTGAAGAAGTTAAGTTTGAAGGCAAAAAAATCAAGAAAATTATTCAAGGTAAAGAACTTACTATTGTAATTGCTTCTATAGTTCCTTCAAATGCAACATTTGAGACTACTAAAAAGGAACAAATCTGGACTGTTGAAAAAACAGGTGAAAAATATATCGTAAAATCTCCTGTTGATACAACAGTTGAAAACGGTATGATTATTGCTGAGCTTATAGATGAAGAGCATAGTGTTTCATCAAGTGGTGAAATCAGATATAATGGCATAGAAGTTGATGAGAATCAGATTATTACCAAGCCGGGTGAAGTCATATTTATTCCAGACGAGATTCACCAGGTAAGTAAAGATTCAGCTTTAAAAATGGTAGAAAGCGGAACTTTAGTTACTGCCGGTACTGAAATAATCAAAGACTTATACACACATATCGACGGTATCGTTGAAATAAAAGAATTTAACGATATAATCCATGAAGTTGTTATCAGACCGGGAGAAATTCATACACTAACTAATATCAGTGATTTAAAAGTTGATGAAGGTGAGATTGTTGAAGCAGGTACATTAATTGCTCCAAAAATCAAAGCAAAAGTTGACTCTATAGTTACAATACTTGATTCAGATAATGATAGCATTGAAATTGATGATTTAGATGAAGAAATGGATGTTGTTTCTATCGATGAAGATTCAATTTCAAATCAACCTGTTCAAATATTAATAAGACCTATTCAAAGATTTGAAATATCTCCAAAAGATGTTTCTATTGATTTTGATAGTACAGATGAATCCATAGATATTGTTCCTGTTACGCAGCTTCAATATAAAGACGGTGCCAGGGTCAGAAACCTTGAAGGTTCTACATTGACAAGAACAAGTCTTGTTCTTCAAATGCAGGGTTACTTGAGCCATCTAAAAGGTCAGGTAGAACTTGATGAGAATAATAGTTTAAAAGTAGTTGTACTTGAGACTTTGATTGTAAGAAGAGAAGTTGAAGGGTCTTCTAAAACATTAGCTTCAATGCAGACAGCGTTACTTGTTGAAAACGGACAAATTATTGATTCAAAAACGCCAGTTGCAAAAACTCAAGTTTTAGCTATAAATGATGGTGTTGCAAGTATCAAAGCAGATAACGCTGACTCCAGAAGGTTGCTATTAGTTTCTGAAAACTATGAAACTAAAATGGATTTAAAATCCAAGCCAGTTGTAAAAGAAGGCGAATTTATAAAAATGGATTCCATTATTTCTGAAAGCGGAGAAAAATCAACTATTTCAGGTAAAATTGTAAAAGTTGACAAAACTTCAGTTATAGTAAGAGTCGGTCGTCCTTATTTGATAAGCCCAGGTACAATGCTTCAAGTAAATAACAGTGCATTAGTACTTCGTGGTGATATGCTTGCTACTTTGGTATTTGAAAGACAAAAAACAGGTGATATTGTTCAAGGTCTTCCAAGGGTAGAAGAACTTTTAGAAGCAAGAAAACCTAAAGAATCTGCTATCGTATCAGAAGTAGAAGGCGTTGCTGAAATCGAAATTGAAGATGATATGCCTCGTTTGTACATTGTTAATGAAAATGGCAGACAGGAGATTAAATATTCGATTGATTCAAATATTATTGTAACCAATAAGCAGTCCATCAAGGCTGGGCAGCCGCTTACAAGCGGTCCTTTAAACCCGCATGATGTAATAAGACTAAATGGTGTTTCTATTGCACAGCAATATCTTGTGGATGAAGTTCAAAGAGTTTATCGTTCTCAAGGTGTTGAAATCGCCGATAAGCACGTTGAAGTTATAGTAAGACAGATGACTAAAAAGGTTAAAGTCATTGATTCTGGAGATACAAAGCTTCTTCCGGGTGAATTTATGGAACTTCAGCTTCTTGAGCAAGAAAATAATGCAATAAAAGAAACAGAAGGTCAGGAAGCTACTTATGAATCTGTATTGCTTGGTATTACAAAAGCAAGTTTGAATACCGAAAGCTTTATATCAGCTGCTTCATTCCAGGAAACAACAAGAATCCTGACAGAAGCTGCAGTTGAAGGAAAACGTGACTTATTAAGAGGTTTGAAAGAAAACGTTATTATTGGTCGTTTAATTCCTGCTGGTACAGGTTATTACCATTTGACACATGCTTCTGAGGAAAAAGATAAAGAAGCACAAAGACGCGCCGCAGCTAAAAATAATGCAAGAAAGCCATCTGCGATTTTAGAAGAAATTGAAGGTATGTTCGGTACGCCTGACTTTACAATTGAATAATTTATATTTTTCGAATAGAAGTGGTAATAAGAAACCTTATTACCACTTCTATTATGGAGATTATAATGAAAAAAATATTTGTAATTTTTCTTATGTTCTTACTGGCTAATTCTGCTTTTGGCTCAGAGTTTGAAGATGTTAAAACATTTTTTGAATCTTATGTAGCTGCATCAAACAATTATCATTCAGATTATTTCAATTATTACTCATCAAATCCTACAATTATTAGAGTTGTTGTCCAAAAAGACGGAACTACAGAATCTGTAAATGTTCCATTTAATGTTTATAGAAGAGAGGCAAATCTTGGCAGAAAACTTGGTAAGTTGAGAGGGTATAAAAATTATTATTCTAATATTACAGTTGAAGTCGATGGTGAGGATTACAAACTTTCTGCCTTAAGAAGGCCATCTACTAGCAGTTACAGCTTGCCTGCATATTTTATAATTGGCAAAAATGAAAATGGCGAATGGAAAATTAAAAAAGAAGTTATGAACACAAAGGTTCAAACTTTTTTAAAACGTAAAAATTCTGGTTAATGAACGATATTATTATTTTCATCAAGAAGAACTATAGAAGGTTTAAAGCCAAGAGCTTCTTCTTTTGTCATTGAAGCATATGCAACTATGATGATTTTGTCTCCGATAGCAACTTTTCTTGCTGCAGCACCATTCAGACAAATATCTTTATTTCCGCGTTCACCTTCTATGACGTAAGTTTGGAATCTCTCACCGTTATTTATATCAAGGACTTCGACTTTTTGACCTTCTATTAAATTTGCTTTATCCATAAAATTCTTGTCTATAGTAATTGAACCGACATAGTTTAAATTAGCATCGGTTACGGTTGCTCTATGGATTTTTGAATATAAAACTTCGATTAACACTACTATTATTCCTCTAGTATTTATTTTAGCAGAAAAAAATTATATTGAGGAATTCTTTTTGATTTTATCGATATATTTTTTTAAATCACTAATTTGTTTGGGTTTTAAATATTTAAACTGTCCTTTTTTTAGTCCCGATAAATCAATAGGACCATGCGATACCCGTTTTAGTGATATTACCGGAAATCCGATGTAATCCATCATTTTTCTGATTTGCCTGTTTAAACCTTGATAAAGTATAACTTCAAGTACAGTATTTTTTCCTTCAAATTCAATAATGTAAGCTTCTGCATAAGCTGTTTGATTTGGTTCTATTTCAATACCTTTTGCAAGCTGCTCTAAATGATTTTGGTTTAATTTGCCTTGTGCACAAACTCTGTATGTTTTTGGAATTTTTATACTTGGATGAGCCATTTCATTAATCAAATCGCCATCATTTGTCATGATTAAAAGCCCTGTTGAATCTTTATCAAGTCTTCCTATAGGTTTCAAGGTTTTAACATTTTCGGGCAGAATATCATATATTGTTTTTCTGTTTTTTTCATCATTTGATGTTGTTATATATCCTGCGGGTTTATAATATCTTATGTATGTGAGAGTTTGAGGCTTTATAAGTTTGTTATCTACGTAAACTCTGTCTTTAGAACCTACAAGAAATCCGAGTTCTTTAACAGTTTTGTCATTAACTCTGACTTTCCCTTCTTCAATATATTCATCTGCTTTTCTTCTTGCACATAGTCCTGTTGAAGCTATATATTTATTTAGCCGTATTTTTTGATTTTTCATATTGTTATCATACAACAAAGATAGCTTAAAATAGCTATCTTTATTATTAACTGATTATTGGTTTATTATTAGGTACACAAAGCTTTTATTAATTTTTTTGCTGCTTTTGTTGCATTGTTGCTGCCTAATAATTGTCCGTTTAGACTTCTGGCAAAGCCATATTTTTTTATACTTCCTTTAAGGTACTTTTGTATTGAGTTTCCTGTTAAAGGATTTGTTACTTTAAGTAAGTTCTTGGGATCATAAGGGTATACAATTGCCCCTACAAATATTTTAAATCCCGATTTGTTAGATAGATCTTCCAGCTGGCTTATAGATTTATTTACTAATTTTTTTTGTCTTCCTAACCATAATAACTTGAGTCGTTTGAATAAGTTAGCGCTGTTTTTTTGAAGACTTAATTCTGAATAGTCACTATCAAGCGTTTTTATTTGAGACTGGATGCGTTCTCCTATTTCGAGTTTTCCGAATGATGGAGAATTTGATTTGTATTGTGGATGCATAGAAATTTTTTGAATCATTTTTTCCCTTTCTCAATAATAAATTTCTCTCAATAATTTAATGCTTAAATACAAAATAATTTGCTAAAAATGAATAAATATACTTTACATATATTCATTCATTTTACTTATAGTGTCTTGTTTTGATGAAATTTCCTTTATTTCTTGCTTTATAGATTTAAAAAAGCCTCTGCCGCTGAAAAGATTACCAAGTTTACGCAATTTAATTTGAAATGGTGTGCCTTTTATTTCGGAGTCAGATTTTGAAACTACTTCCATGGCTACAATTTTAGGCTTAGCTTTTTTAGCTTTTTTATTAGCACTTTCAGCAATGTATGCTATAACATCACATTTTCTATCTTCAGAGAACTTATGAAGTTTGTTGAATCTGCGAGAAATCCTTTTTAAATGTCCGGGTGTTGTTATGTCTATTTTAATTCCCTGTATTATATCCTGGTTTACCTTAAGAGCCATTCCGAAAGCAGGAGAGCTTAATCTATTTTGATTGATACTTGAGATTTGGTTAATCATATAATTATTCCTTCTAAATTTGTATTCTATCCGACAATTAAAAGCACATAAATATTTAAATTTGCTTTGAAGTTATAAAAAAAATGATTGTTTTTAATATAATTTAATATTTACATAATTAATTTATAATACAACGAAGATAGCTTGTTAAGCTATCTTCTCTATATGATATTATGTTTGATTCCAATAATTTAGTTGTCGTACATTTTATTTACGAAATTTGGGTCAAATGATTTTAGTCTTAGCATAGAAACCGCATGGTCTTGATTGTCATACATTATTCTATAGGCTGTATCGATTCTGCCTTGGAGGTATTGTGGGTCTTTTAAACCTCTTCCGTCAAGCTTGATAGAAGTAGGCATATATTTAGCCTTAGGAGTTATATTCATAAAAAAATCAGTTGTCTTGATTTTTCTTCCGTCCACGCGTCTAAAAAAGTTGACGAATTTAGCAAATTTGGATGTTTTATGGATACTTATATCGTGAGCCATATTTTCAGATAAATCATTTAACGGAGTCACAAATGTGTCGATGAATCTATTGACTTCACTTCCAAATATAAGTTTTCTGCCAATAGCTTTTCTTGCCGGTTCGTAAACTTTTACGGCCATACCAAAATTTGGTGAGTTATTAGAGTTAATTGTTACCATGTTTCGAGTCCTTTTAGTTAGATTACATATTGTTAGTTTTTAATTTGTGCTAATGTCTTTAATTGTTGCTTTATTTGGTTGATTAGTCCGATAGAAACCGCCTTTTCCTTGGGTGTACCTATATCAGCAGCTTCTAGAATATCTGAAAACTCAATAGCATCAGGTGCACTTTTTCTTACAGTTTGAAGGATTTTACCTTCTCGAGTAGGTTCAGAAAACAGAGTGACTCCAAGTGCATTCGTTAATTTATCGAATTTCTTGCTATATTTAAAATGCCTTTGGATGTTTTTTGGTGCAACGTCACTCATAAGAATTTTCTTAATGTCAATATCTACATATCTTCCGAAAGAAGTACGAACAGAGTTATTCTGCATGTTTGAAGAGACAGCTTTAATCATTTTAATTCCTTTTTTCATTAGGGTGACTTAACTGTTTTTAAAAAGTTCGAAAATAATTATTTTTGCTTCTGATTAACAAAAATTAACAATATATTTATAAAAGTTCTATTTTTATAGCATCTCAATTTGTGATATTATTTCAATCAGGAATAGTTTTAAGGAGTATTTTAATGGTAATTACAAAAAAATACAAAATCGGGGTTGATGTCGGTGGAACTAACATAAAGCTTGCTTTAGTCGATAAGAAAGGTGCGATTGTGTATTCTAACACTGTGCCTACACGCGTTGAGATGGGTTATGAATATACTATAAGCAACATAAAACAGGCTATATATGATTTATTGAAAGAGTCTAAGACTACAAAAGATGTCATAGAAGGTATAGGCTTTGGATTCCCCGGACAAGTAGATTGCGAAAAAGGTATTGTTAGAATTGCTCCAAATATTCCGGGCTGGGTTAATGTACCTATTGCCTCAATTATTGAAGAAGAATTTAATATTCCTGTTAAAGTCGATAATGATGTCAGATGCGCAGCTTTAGCGGAGCTTAATTATGGAGCAGGAAGGAACTGTCAGAATTTAATTTGTATAACAGTAGGAACAGGTATCGGGTCAGGCTTAATCTTAAACGGTAAACTTGTTAGAGGTGCAAATAATGCAGCAGGTGAAATCGGACATATAAAACTAAAGATGAAAGACGGACCAATCTGCGGATGTGGTGATACAGGATGCCTTGAGGCATTTGCATCAGGCCCTGCAATTGTTGCAATGGCCGAAGAGTATATTAAAGGCGGAAAGTCAACTAAATACAGAGAGCTTGCAAATCCTGATATTACCCCTTACATAGTCGCAGAGGCTGCAAAACAGGGAGATGCTGTGGCAAAAAGAATTTATGAAACTATTGGAGAATATATTGGTATAGGTCTCTCAAGTGTCGTGAATCTTTTAAACCCAGAAAAAATAGTCGTAGGCGGTGGAGTTGCTGATGCAGGTGAACTTTTGTTTGAGCCTATTAGAAGGACTTTAACCGAAAGGGCAATGCCAATTCAAGGAAGTTCTGTTGAAGTAGTTGCCGCAGAGCTTGCTAACAGTGCAGGTGTTATTGGCGCAAGTTTATTAATCGAAAGTTAAAAATGAGCTTATATTTTTTCTTTGGACAAGAAGAATTTAATATTGAAAATCAAATTGAGAAGCTGAAAAAACAGCTTCTCGACTCTTCTTTTAAATCCATTAATTATAAAGTTATGGATAATCCTGATTTTGTATCGATAATAGATGCCTGCCTTTCTACCCCTATGATGTTTGGAAATATGCTTTTGGTTATTAACCTTGAAAAGTATTTTTTTGGCAACAAGCTTAGTATAGATGACAAGTTGCTTGATGATTTTTCGAATGCTCTTAAAAATATTTCATCCTCATTGCATATTATATTTTTATGCCGAATTCCAAGGGACGAGAACAAAAAAATTGATGCCAGAAAAAAATTGTATAAAATACTTACTCAAAATTGTCAGGTACAGGAATTTGCCCAATTCAGAACTTATCAAAAAGAGCTTAATGCCTTAATTCAAAAGATGATTAAGTCCAAAGATATGATTGCCGACAGCCAAATTATTAGTTTTTTAATTGAACAATTAGGTTCAAATTTGAGACTAATTGATTCTGAGCTTGAGAAATTAAAACTTGCAATATATCCGGACAAGCAACTTAAAATGGAGGATATAAAAAATAATTGTAATCTGTCTGATGATATTTTTGTGCTTTCGGATTTAATCGTAGCTGATGATAAAAATGCTGTTTTAAGACAGTTTGAATCTTTGCTGGAAAGGCGTCATGAGCTTGAAATCCTTTCTGTTTTACAAAATAATCTCCAAAGATTCATTTATATAAAGACATCCTCTTTGACTATGACAGCTGCTGAAATTGCTCAAAACCTGAAGTTACATGAATTTGTTGTTATAAAAATATTGGAAAAATTAAAAAAAGTAAGTTTGAAAAATTTAATTCAAATAAAAGAATATCTAACGCAGGCTGAATTTAAAGTTAAATCAGGTAAATTGCCATCGGCAAAGCTGGCGGTTGAAGAAGCACTTTTGAGGTAGCTATGAACGATTTACTGGAAGAAAAATTTTTATATTTATCTAATTTTTTTAATGAAGCTTTAGCTTTTGAAGATTCAAAAATTGCTAATTCTATAATTTTTTATGGAAGAAATTTGCTTGCTCAATATTATTTTGCTTTAAATATTGCAAAAATTTTGAACTGTACAGAATGCAAACTGCAAAGTTGCAGCTGTATTAACTGTAATTGGCTAAGACAAAATAAACATCCTGCAGTATTAACTATATCTAAGCTTGATAATAAGTTTGATTCTTCAAAAACGGTAATCTCAAAAGAACAGATTGATATGGTAAAAGACAGTTTAGTTAATTCTTCTGAATATCACAGAGTTTTTATTTTCTGTGATGCTAAACTTGAAAAGCTTTCAGAAGCTGAACTCAAGGCTTTAGAAGAATATAAGGATGTTGATTTTACCCTTCCCCAAAAAGAAGAAAATGGCGTCGGCTGGTATCCAAAAGGGTTAACAAGAGCGTGTTTCCAAGATGTTTCAGCAAATGCTCTTTTGAAACTCATTGAAGAGCCTCCTTCAAATGTTACCTTTATTTTTTTAACTGAAGATAAAAATGACTTAATTTCGACGATAGTCTCTCGCTCTCAGGCTTTTTATGTTCCTGGTGTTTTTAATGAAGAGTACAAGGTTGATTTTCTTATGGATTTATTTAAGTATTATCCGGAATTTAGTGTAAATGATGCAGTAGATTTTTCTAATTATCTTTATGATTATCAGCATAAAAATGACCTAAATCCTTATTATATATTGGATTGTATACAGTTTTACCTTTCGGAAATTTTAAAAAGAAATTTGAATAATAAAAAGCTTACAAAAAAAATATATAGAGATATAGAAAAAATTCAAACCTCAAAGAAAATGCTAGATTCCTACGTAAAAGAGCAAACGGTATATGAGGATTTGGCATTTTATCTCTCAAATTAGAATTTAACGATAATACCAATTTATAGCTTACAGACTCTTTTCTAAGTGATTGTATAGATGATATTTTTAATGGTATAATTAACCTTATTAAAAGATTATAGAGGTGATTTATTTATGAATAAAAGTCAATCCGTCGGGATTTGGATAGTAGTGGTACTTTTGATTTTGTCGCTTGTGTCAATGATGTTTACAGGATCTACTACCCAAACAAAAGATATTTCATATACGGATTTTTTCAATAAAGTTAAAAATCATCAAATTAAGTCAGTCTCAATAGAAAAAGATATATTAATTGCCGAACCTTATAACAATGCTGTTCAAAAAAATGAGTCAACTAAATTATATCCTGCGGCAACAGAGCAGTATAGAGTCACTATTCCAATGAATGATCTTAATTTATATCCTGTTCTTCAGGAAAATAATGTAAATGTGACTATAAAAAGACCCAGTGATTCATCGCCGTTTTTAAACTTCTTAGGTACGGCATTGCCCCTTTTATTGATAATAGGAATTTTTGTAATTATGGCAAAAACGCTTCAAGCCGGGGGTTCTCAGGCTATGTCTTTTGGTAAAAGCAAGGCTAAATTGATGCTTGATAATAAAGTTAAAATTACATTTAAAGATGTTGCAGGCATTGATGAAGAAAAGCAGGAACTTGAAGAGATTGTTGATTTCTTAAAAAATGGTGAAAAATATATAAAACTGGGAGCCAAAATTCCTAAAGGAGTTCTTTTGGTTGGGGTTCCAGGAACAGGTAAAACCCTAATGGCAAAAGCTGTTGCAGGTGAAGCAGGTGTTCCTTTCTTTTCTATAAGCGGTTCTGACTTTGTAGAAATGTTTGTTGGTGTTGGTGCTTCAAGGGTTAGAGACCTTTTTGAACAGGCTAAAAAACATCAGCCTTGTATCATATTTATTGATGAAATTGATGCTGTCGGTCGTCAAAGGGGGGCAGGTCTTGGCGGAGGTCACGATGAAAGAGAACAGACTCTAAACCAACTTCTCGTTGAGATGGACGGGTTTGATGAGAATGTTAATATAATAGTCATTGCGGCTACAAACAGACCTGATATATTGGATAATGCTCTTTTAAGACCGGGAAGATTTGACAGGCAAATTTTTATACATAAGCCTGATATTCTTGGCAGAGAACAAATACTTGATGTTCATGCTAAAAACAAACCACTTGATGCAGATGTTGATATAAAAGTTCTTGCAAAACGTACACCTGGTTTTACAGGCGCTGACTTGCAGAATCTTTTGAATGAAGCGTCTTTGCTTGCCGCAAGAGGAAATCAGACTAAGATTAATATGAATAATATTGAAGATGCCATAGATAAAATAATTGCAGGTACTGAAAAGAAAAGCAGAATTATTTCCGATGAAGAAAAAGAAAATACGGCTTATCATGAAGTCGGACATGCTTTGTTGCATTACTTTTTAGATAATGCTGACCCTCTTCATAAAGTTTCTATAATTCCAAGAGGTATGGCTCTTGGTGTTACCTGGTCATTACCTGAAAAAGATCATTTGACGATGAAGAAAGTTCAATTGTTGGATAACATTTCAGTCTTTATGGGTGGACGTGTTGCTGAAGAAATGATTTATGGCAAGGATAATATTACTACCGGTGCTCAAAATGATATAGAACGTGCAACAGAAGTTGCAAGAAAAATGGTAACAACTTGGGGAATGTCTGAAAAAATGGGGAATATGGCCTATGGAAAGTCTCAAGAACATGTATTTATGGGTAGAGATTTTGGGCATTCAAGAGACTTTTCAGAAGAAATTGCTGCGGACCTTGATAAAGAAGTTAAAAATATTTTGGATCAAAGATACGATTTGGCAAAGAAAATCCTTGAAGAAAATAGAGATATGCTGGAAGCTGTCGCTAAAGAATTGCTTGAAAGAGAAACTCTGGATGAAAAAGATGTAGTGGAAATTATTGAAAGAGTTAAATCAGAACGCTCACAGGTAGTTTAGAATATTTCATTTAGTGATAGTTTAAAGTAAAAGGAGGCTAATATGATACATGAAAAAATGGAAAAAGCTTTTAATGAGCAGATAAATAAGGAACTGTATTCATCTTATCTTTATTTATCAATGGCAGGATATTTTCAAAATCTTGGATTATCAGGATTTGCAAACTGGATGAGAGTCCAGGTCCAGGAAGAAAATTTCCATGCTATGAAAATGTTTGACTATGTTATTAATAGAGGCGGGAAAGTAATCCTTGAAGCAATTGCTAAACCACAATATGAATGGAAAAGTGCTCTTGAAGTTTTTGAAGAAACATTAAAACATGAAGAATATGTTACATCTCTGATTTATAAACTAAGTGATGTTGCAGATGAAGTGAAAGACAGGGCTTCGATTTCTTTTTTACAATGGTTTATAGACGAACAGGTTGAAGAGGAGGCTACAGCTTCTGATATAATTGCAAAGCTGAAATTAATCAGTGACAATGGTGATGCGTTGTACGCCATGGATAAAGAATTTACAACCAGAGTATTTACTCCGCCGGCGGACAAAACTGCAAATTAATAAGTTAGTTAGATTACAAAAAAGGCTCTTAGTACAGAGCCTTTTTTCTATAAATTTTTAATTCTATCTTCAACAGAAGTGATTCCAATTACCCTTAATCCAAAGTTGTCACCTATAACAACAACCTCTCCGTTTGCAACATGTTTGCCATTGGCATATAAGTCAACTGGCTCACCCGCAATCTTATCCAATTCAATAATAGAACCTTTCGTAAGTTCCAGAACTTTTTTTATCGGTAAATTACATCTACCCAACTCTACTGTAAGCTCTAAATCAATATCCATTAGTATATCAAGGTTTGTATTTTCTTCAGCGCTCACATGGGCTTCATTTTCAAAGGAGGAAAATCTGATAGGTTGAACCGTTACAGGTTCAGTCATGACTTCTGATTCTTCCAGATTATCTTTATCTGTTTTTGAAGATTTTTTAGTTTCCAAAGTTTCTTCAAGTTGAATTTTTTCAGGTTCAACATTTGGTGTAACTTCAGCTTCTGTTTTTGTATCATTTTTTTCAAGATTTACTTGCGCATTCTCTATATGTTCTGCGTTTTTAATTAAATCTTCATTTAATATTTTTTCATCTTCAGGTTTTTTACCCGCCATCTAGTCCTCTTTCTATAAATAATTTTTCAGGATGTCCGTAACCTCATCATATCTGTCAGTTACTTTTACGCTAACCTTTCTTTTTATTATACCAGGGCGTCCAAAGAATTTCTTTGCGCCATTAATTTTTATAATCAGATCATCTTGTATTTTGTTATCAAGCTTTAAAACATCCCCGTGTTTTAAGTCAAGAAAGTCTTGCAGAGAAATTTTGGTACTTCCGAAAATGACTTCAACATCAACATTTGTAAGATTTAACTTATTAATCATGTTATGTTTTTCTTCGGTTGTTGCCATGATACCCTTTGTCTGGAATATGTGCTGCGTACTCAATTGTCCAATAATATTTTCTAACAGTGGGTATGGCATACAAATATTCATAAGCCCATAATTTTTTTCCCCAAACTGAATTTCAAGTGTCATTAATGCTACGATTTCACCAGAGCTTGCTACTTGTACAAGAGAGTAGTTGTTTTCTATTGCAATAAGATGAGCTTCTGCCGGCATAATATTTGACCAGGCATTGGCAAATGTTGAAATTGTTCTTTCGGTAACTTTTTTGGTTAGCGCTTCTTCAATATCGGTAAGTTCTCTGGCTGAAGTGTCTGCACTTCCTATACCACCCAGCATTCTGTCTACAATACAAGATATTGCTTCAAAGCTAAAGCCCAGAAGTATTTGACCGGGTAGTGGAGATAATTCAAATATACATACAGTCATAGGGCTCGGCATAGAATTTATAAATTCGTCATAAGTTAATTGGTCTACAGATACCACATCAATGTTTATAGGCAAACGCAAATATCCTGTCATTGATAATGACAATTGTCTTGAAAACTCTCTATGGATATCCTGCAAGCTTCTTAAGTGTTCTTTTGAAAATTTATCAGGACGTCTGAAGTTATATAACTTATAACCTTTTTTATACTCGTTTAAATCATCATCATCAGAGTCCATATAAATACTAAACTCATCATAGCTTCCATAATCAGCCACAATAGTTTGTTCTTTGACAGCTTTCGAAGTTGAAGATTCGTTTTCTGCCCTTGATGTATTTAATTCTTTATCATTATCTACCAAAAGTTTCTAGTCCTCTTTATTGCATTATAAATTGTCCAAATGAGACTCTTATGACCTCTCTCTCTCCTGCAAAGATGGAATCTACAGCATCAGAGATTTCTTCTTTAGCAAGCTCTTTTCCTGCATTTGTTGAGAGCTCTGCGGAATTTTTGCTTGATAAAGCTGATATCACAGCATCTCTTATTGCAGGTTTATATTGGGTCATTTCAGCTTCCAATGGTGAAGCTGCTGGGGCTGCTGATTCGCCATGACCTCCTGATGGTTTTGCACTTTCGGCAGCTAAATCGCTTTCTGTTTTTGTAAGTTCTAACGCAACGCTGACTTTCAAATAACGTTTTGCATCCGCATCACTCAAGTTCATAGTAAAATCGCCTAAATCAACTATAACACCTCTTTCGGCTTCAGAATCGGAGACATCTTCCGTTTCTTCTGTTTCGGTATTAGTGACAATTTTTTTGCTTAGCAGTGAATCTTGCATAAAGTAATTTACTAATAAAAACAAAGAGCATATCAGAATTGTCGTTATAGCATTCATAAAGACGTTATTTCCGCCACCGGCTTTTAATTCTTTTTCACGCTGTTTATCTCTGTCATCTCCTGAGGTAGGTTTAATATCCTTTGGTGCATTTGGTTTTGCCATTTTAATCTCCAACTATTCATATAATTTTATTTATCAGAACTTAATATTATTATATCAACACGACGGTTAATAGTTTTACCTTCATATGTAGTATTTGGTGCAATCGGCATGTATTCCCCATATCCTACAGCTGAAAGTTTTTTAGGATTTAGTCCGTCATTTTTTACCAGATAACTAATAATATTTGTTGCCCTTGCTGTTGAAAGCTCCCAGTTTGAAGGGAATTGTTTTGTATGTATTGGTGTTGAGTCAGTGTGGCCTTCAATAATTATATAATTATCCAATGTTGCCAACTCTTTGGCAATTGTATCTAATGTAGTTAATACATCTTTTTTTATTATAGCAGAACCTTCACTAAAAATCATTTTGTCATTAAGTCTTATTACTGCGCCTTTACTGCTTTTAAGTAGCTTTGTCTTGCTTTTTAGCGTAGGATTTTGTTCAAGCTTTTTTAATATTTCATCTTGTTCTGAGAGGGCTGAATCTACTGTGGATATTGAGTTTTTACTTGGTTTTGGTAATTTTGCCGTACTTTCAGAAATCTTAACATTAGTATTTGTATAGTAAGCGGGGAATCTTTTGGCTAAATTCTTTTCTAATTCATTTTCTTTATTGTGATTATTAATTCCCGATGTTGCCCACATAACCATAAAAAGAGCCAGAAGCATTGTGATAAAATCAGCATACGAAACTACCCATCTGTTGATATAGTCTTTTGAGTTTGAGTAATAATCATTTCTCATTTATGCATAACTTTCTTTTTTGCTTTTTCTTATATATTTTCGGTTATTGTATTTTAAATAGGCAATAAGTTTTTCTTCGATAATTGCGGGATTTTCTCTCATTGTTATTGAAATAATGGCCTGTAATACAGCTTCTTTAAACATAACTTCTTTTCTAAGATTAAGTTTCATATTCCCGGCAATTGGCAAAAATATAAGATTTGCAATCCCAACCCCGTAAAGTGTTGCCACAAAAGCTGTTGCAATACCGTTTGCCAGAATTTCAGGTTCTTGTATGTAGCTCATTATTTGAATTAATCCCAAGACCGCTCCTACTATACCAAAAGTAGGTGCATATCCTCCCATAGATTCGAATACTCTGGAATTTATAAGCTCTTGTTCCTCATCATAAGAGATTTCAGCCCCTAAAATATCGTAAATAAGCTGAGGATTGTCTATATCTATAGCAAGCTTTAGACCTCTTCTTAAGAATGGGTATTCAATTTTATCAACTAAATCTTGAAGGTCCAGAAGGCTGTTATGTCTTGCAAAATATGAAATATGAATAATTTCATCAATTATTTTCATTTTATTATCATTTTTGGCATTGAAGATTGTTGATGCAGACTTAATTGCATTAATTACTGTAGTAAAAGAAAAGTTTATAAACGAGGCACATAATGTTCCCCCTATAACAATTACTATTGCGGTTGGTTGCAAAAGTAGATTGAGGGTATTGTTCTCCAAGTTAGGTGCGAACAAAAATATTAAAATAGCGAGAATTAACGAAATTACTATTGAAAAATTCATATTTGTATAACTATCCCCAAGTTTAATAATAACAATATAATTTCATGTTTTCCCAAATTGTAGTATCCACTAAAAAACGTATATTTTGTCGATTTATAGAAAAAAGAAGCATAATTTGTTATAAGTATTATTTTTTGTGGTATATAATATATATATAGGTATAGTTAGGTAAATACGAGGTAAATTAATGGCATCCTTAGTAGATTCTATTAAAAATGTCGTTGGCGATTCTCATCCATATTTTAAAATTTCTTTTTTATCGTTCATAATTTTTCTGATTATTCGCTTGAATTCTTATGAATTCATTACCTCAGGCATTAGAATTTTCCTGATATTATTGTTATCAGTCTATGTAATAGGTTATTTAGTTCAGACAATATTCAATACGTTAAATGAGAGAAATGTAATTTTGCCGAATTTTTTAAGTGTTCATACGATTATATGGACCGGAATAAAATCGGTAATCGCACTTTTGCCTATTGGGGCATTCGGGTATGCTTTAGTTATGTATGTAAAAACATTATTGATATTTGAGCCTTATATTAATAATATAATTTTAACGTTGATTTCGATATTTGTAATAGCATTGCTAGCTTTATTTACACTTATTTTTGGTAAATCTATGAAAGTTTCTGATGCTTATAATTTCAAAAAGATATTAGAACATTCAGGCGATTTTATAGTTTATAGTTATCTTTTAGCTTTTACAAGCGCATTATTTTTGACTGTAATATTTGTACCTATAGGATTTGCGGTTAATATATTATTTGGGATGGGGCTTGTTTTTGAATATTATATAATATTCGCAGTTGTATTTGTTTTAGCCTGTGTTATCCAGTACTATTGTCAAATGTACTTTGAATTCATTGACTTATTATAGGCTTAGCTCTCTTAGCTTTTTTAATTGATCTCTGATTTCTGCGGCTCTTTCAAAATCTAAAATACTTGCTGCTTTTTTCATATCTTTTTCAAGTTTTGTTATAAGTCTAGGCAAATCTTTAGGGGTTATGTTCATTTCAATCATTTCTTCAGCAACAATGTCTTCAATGTTTCTGTAGCTTGAAACAAGTTGAAGCAGGTTGTTTTCTATTGGTTTTTTGATGGTTTTAGGTATTATATTGTGTTCTTTGTTGTGTTCAAGTTGGAGTTTGCGTCTTCTTTCAGTTTCGTTAATTGCCTTTTGCATACTTTGGGTAATTCTGTCAGCGTACATAATAACTTTTGAGCAGGAGTTTCTTGCAGCTCTTCCTGTTGTTTGAATCAGGCTTGTTTCTGAGCGCAAAAAGCCTTCCTTATCCGCATCCATAATTGCAACGAGCGATACTTCCGGTATATCAAGACCTTCTCTTAAAAGATTAACTCCTATTAAAACATCAAAAACTCCGAGTCTTAAATCTCTTAAAATTTCAACTCTCTCTAATGATGTAATTTCGCTGTGCAGGTATCTTACTTTAATTCCCAACTGTTGCAGATAGTCTGTCAAATCTTCTGCCATTTTCTTTGTTAAAGTAGTAATAAGTACCCTTTCGTGTTTATCTGCGGTCTTATTAATTTCTTCGATTAAGTCATCAACCTGATTTTTAGTAGGTTTAACAAAAATTTCAGGGTCTACAAGCCCTGTAGGTCTTATAATTTGTTCTACAATTTGTTCTGAAGTTTCTTTTTCAAAATCAGAAGGAGTTGCTGATATATATATTTTTTGCCCGACTCTATTCCAGAATTCTTCGATTTTTAAGGGCCTGTTATCTTTTGCGCAAGGGAGCCTGAAACCATAGTCTACTAAAACGCTTTTTCTTGCTTGATCCCCGTTATACATAGCTTTTAGCTGAGGTATTGTAACATGTGATTCATCAATAACCGTTAAAAAATCATCCTTAAAATAGTCGAGCAATGTAGCGGGAGGAGAGCCGACAGGGCGTCTTTCTATTATTCTTGAATAGTTTTCAATTCCTGAACAATAGCCCATTTCTTTAATCATTTCAATGTCATAATTAACTCTCTGTTCAAGCCTTTGAGCTTCTATAAGTTTGTTTTGGGCTTGAAAAACCTGTAGTTGCGATTTCAGTTCTTGCCTTATCATAGCAATAGTTGTTTCCAAGTCTTCATCATAAGAGAGGTAGTGAACAGCTGGAAAGATGACGGTTGAATCCATTTCTTCTATAATTTCGCCTGTTATTGAATTAATTTTTACCATTTTTTCAACTTCATCTCCAAAGAAGTAGATTCTAGTTATGAAGTTTTCATAAGAGGGCATAATTTCTATAATGTCGCCTCTGGCTCTAAAATTTGAGCGTTTTAGTTCCAAATCATTTCTTGTATATTGAATGTTGATGAGATTTGTCAAAAGAGTATATTTTTCGATTTCATCACCGACTTTAATTTTTATTGCCCCTTTAAAATAATTTTCAGGCAAGCCCAGTCCGTAAATACAACTTACGGAAGCGATTACGATTACATCATCTCTTTCATATAGGCTTCTTGTTGTATTATGACGAAGTCGGTCTATCTCATCATTGATTGTGGCTGATTTTTCTATATATGTATCAGTTCTTGGTATGTAAGCTTCAGGCTGGTAGTAGTCGTAGTAGCTTATAAAATACTCAACTGCATTATCCGGAAATAATTCTTTGAATTCATTATAAAGCTGCGCTGCGAGGGTTTTATTGTGAGCAATTATGAGCGTCTGTTTTTGAACTTTTTCGATAACATTTGCGACTGTATAAGTTTTTCCTGATCCTGTTATCCCCAGAAGTGTTTGAGAGCCATAGTTCTGTTTAATACCTTCTACAAGAGAATCTATGGCTTGAGGCTGGTCTCCTGCTGGAGCATAATTTGATGATATTTTAAATTTTTTTTTCATAGTTATATTTTATCATTAATCCTGGATGATAATAAATTATTTTCAGGTAGCTTTACCAATTTGTTAAATCGAAATATAATAGTTTAATGAAGGATTTATCTGTTACAGAATATATAAAAAAAGCTTTTGAATACAAAATTGCTGGTAACTACAAACAGGCAATAGAATTTTTTTATAAAGCTTTGAATGCGGATAACGAAAGCTCTGAAGTTTTAAGCGAAATTGCAAGCTTGTATTATAAAATGAATAATACCGAAAGGGCTATTGACTATTATGAACAAGCTCTTTTGGCCGATCCTTTTAATAGTGAAATAAAGCTGAACCTTGCACTTGTTTACAAATATGTAGGAAATATTGAAAAAGCGGTTAATCTTATTGAATCAATATACTCAAAACAGCCAAAAGCAGAGTATCTTTCAGAGTTACTTCAATGTTTGTATATTCAGGATAAATTTGAAGAGCTTATTGAACTATATAAACATTCCCAATTTCAAGACAGCTCAATAGACTCAATATATTATTATGTGGCACTTGCCTATATAGAACTTGATGACTTAAACAATGCAGAAGGACTTTTAAGAAAAGCATTAAATTACAATCACTCAAATACAGATGCCAAATATGCTCTTGCAAATCTTTTGTATAACAAAAAAATATATGATGAATCTGAAATACTTTTACTCAACATTCTGGAAGATAAAATATGCTCTAAGTCATATTTTCTAATCGGGGAGATTAACTTTGCCAAAAATCTTCTTGATAAAGCTATAAATTATTATTCAATAGCAATTGATATAGATAATCGAAAACCGTTATATTTTTACTCACTTGCAATGGCATATTCTTTAAAAGGTTTTATGAGAGAAGCAGAAGAATATTATCTTGAGGCTGTAAAATTGAGTCCCAATAATCTTGATTATAACTATACCTTGGCTTATCTTTACTATCAGACAAAACAGATTGCAAAAGCAAAACAAAAATTGTCTTACATTCTTTCCATTAATTCACATCATGTAGAGGCTTTGATTTTAAAAGCCTTAATATACTCTGATAATGATGATGTAATAAATGCGAACAGAATAATTGATGAAGTCTTATCAAGGGTTTCTACAAATGATTTTGCTTTTTATGTTAAGGCTCTGATATATAAGAAACTCAGCTGGTGGGATAAAGCTATTGAAACTATCAAAAGGGCAATTGAGATTAAACCTGATTCATTGGAGTATCTAAGCGAACTGACTAAATACTACTATGAAAGTAAGTTGTATAAGGAAGCAAGGACACTTTCTTATAAAATAATCGAACTTGACCCAAAATATCTTTTTGCCTATATTCAGCTTGCAAAAGTCTTTATTAAACTTGAAGATTATGAAACAGCGCTAAAAAATATTGAGCTTGCACTCAACTTTGATAATAATTCTCACGAGGCATATTATCTGAAAGCAATAGTTATGAAAAAGTCTGAAATAAATAACTTTGCAATCGAAAATGCCAAAATTGCCATTTCTCTGGCTCCCGATAAAATCGATTATTATGAATTTGTTGCCCAGGTATACTTCTTACAAAAGAAATATAAAGAGGCATATACTTATTTTAAAGAAGCTTCGAGTTTAGATATCATGAAAGGCGATTATAAATACTATATGGCAAAGTGCTGTGAGTATTTAAAGGATTTGGGCGGAGCTACTTTGAATTATTCTCAGGCTAAAAGACTCAATCCGGCTAATGTGTTTGTCTCTAATGAATATGCCGATTTTCTTTGTTCTGCTGGAAAATATAAGCAGGCTCTGGATGTTATAAAGTCCACTCTGGAATATAATCTTGATTATGATGAGAAAAAACTTTTGAATAAAAGAGTTGAGGAACTGGAAACTTTTGTGTCCGAAAAATCATCAAAGGTTGAAAAATGGTTTAAGGAAAAAATATCAAAACTTAAAGCTAAAGATAAAACACCTTAAGCAGGTCTTATATCAGCTAGATTTGGGTCAAGCAATCGTCTTCCTATATTGTCAAACTCAATTGAGCAAAGAGTTTTATTTCCATAGTTAATTATTTTTTCTACAATACCCTTACCGTATTTTGCGTGGTAAACAAAATTGCCTTCCTTAAATTTTATCTTTTCTTCATTTGGTTCTGAAGTTTTTGCTTCGTAAATAGGTACTGATGCGGTTCTTTTCTCTGGAGGAAGTGATTTTTCGGGTTGCCTTTCAGGTGGTTTCTGAATTATTTCAGGCTCAGGTTCAATTATAATCTGTACCGGAGTTGTATCTTGAGTTTGGATTTCTTCTTCAGAAATCTCTATAGCCGGCTCAGGCTTATTGTAAGTTTCAACTATATTTTCAGTTTCTTTTGTTTTAGTTGAAATTTTTTCCAGCTCATGTAAATCAATAATATTTGAATTTTCTTCTTCTATCTCTTCAATTGTAGCTGTTTGTTCATCTTCAAAAATAATTTGCTCTTCACTTTCCGGATTATCGGATATTTCTTCAGAAGTAATTTTACCTTCATCTTCAATGATTATAAATTCATCTTTTGAAGCATCTTCTGTAGGGATAGGCAAATTGTTTATATCATCTAGGAAATCTAAATCGTCTTCAGTTAATTCATCCTGAACTTGTTCTTTTTGTTGTATTGTGGGTTCTAAAGAAGAGTTTTTGACGGTTTGGCTTTTGTTTGAAATAGACCTTATAATCTGAGAATTAAGGTTATTTTCGATTTCTTCTTCAGGATCTTTTTGGATGATTATTTCATCGCTTGTTTTTATTTCTTCCGTTTCAGTTATTGGTGTTGCGGTAAAAATTCTGTCCACGTCAGATTTAATATCTTTTGAAACGGCTTGAGCTATATAGTCTTTATCAAGTGCTTTTAATTTTAATATTAGAGGCATGTAGAATGTATTTTCGCTCCATATTATAAATTCTTTTTGGTTTAATTTATCAAGAAGTGAGCTGTATACTTCAAAATCGTTGACTTTTTCAATAGGAGCAAACAATATAAGGTTTTTGCAAATTGTTTTTAATAAAAAGGCATTTTTAATATTATACTCAGATATACTTATTGCTCTTATATTTTCATTATCATAGATTGTTGTGATACTGTTTCTGTTTGAATTTATGTCATTAAGATTTACTATAAAATAGCAGGGTTTTTCTATTTGAGAAGCTATAGTCTCGAGTATGAACCTATGCCATTTTTCATCTATTTGGGAGGCATCAATTATGGTTGTTGTTTTTTTAGATAGTATTCTGTTTAAGAAGTTAAATTGTTCTTTTTTTTGTGCAAAAAGAGATTTTTGCTGGTATTTCACAAGTTTATTTTTAAATATGATGAGCTCTGGAATTGGATTTTTTCTGCATTCTTCGTCAATGACATTTTTAAAAATATCAAACGGGATAAACTTGTCTTCAAGCTGTGAGACATAACTTTGAAGTTCAAGTAAAATACCTTGTATGACTGCTTTATTTTCTGCGGAGCAATCCTCTAAATCCTGCTCCATAATGAAATCAAAAGCTTTTTCATTTAATGGCAGTTTGTATTCTTTTGCAATATTAATTCTGGTGGTTGCTTCAAGTTTTTTATATCTTCCGTCAAAATCGATTATAATAGTTCTTTTTTTATTTCTTTGGAGTCCGTACAGAATATTTGTTGCAATAATGGTTGCATTCTCTTTTTTGTCACATAGAATATAAGGCTTTTCTCTTAGAAAACTCAGCCCGAGATTTATCGGGGTAGTGGTATGAGATGCCAAATATCCCCAGAATATGTTGACTTTAGAGCTTTGTATAAGTTGAGCTATTTCGTCCGGTTCTACATAAATTATTCTTGCATCTTTTGAAGGGGAATAGCCGTTATATGTTGATAAATTCGCATTTTTGTTTATTGAGAGGGAGAATTTAGCAGTGATAATATTTTCGTCATTTTTTTCTGATGATTCAATGTCGATGATTTGTGCTATAAGACTTTGATTAACATCTTCAATCAGCAAAAAGTCGGCCAACAGCAAATGATTTTTTGATGGGGAGTACAGAATTTTTGCTATGTCATTTTTAATTTCAATTAACTGCATCTAATGCCTCTTATGCTTAATTCCTCGATAGCTTTTTGATTGATAAGGCTTTCATTGATTTTTAGGGGATGTAAATGTGAACTACCTTTCCTATTATACAACATGAATAATTTTATACAATCAGTTTGTTACATAGGTTCAAGGTGAATTAGGAATGTTACATAATTAAGTTTTTCGGAAATCATAAGTTCTATCTCGTCACAAAAATTATGACCTTCTTTTATTGTGTAATTGGAATTAATAATCAAGGTAAGCTCTACTTGTCTCATCATACCTGATTTTCTTGTTTTAAGATCCTTATAAGAAATTGACTTTTCCTTGGTGTAGTTGTTTAATATATTTCTTATTATAATGTTTTCATCTTCAGGTAAGGTGCCATCCAGCAGGTTGTTTGAGGATTTTTTGCATATGCTGAAGCCTGCATTAAGAATCAATGAAGAAACTATAATTGCAATTATAGGATCTAGTATGTGAATGTCTGTAATCTTTATTGCTACTATACCTAAAAAAACAGCCAATGATGAATACACATCCGTCCTAAGGTGTTCTGCATCTGCAAACAAGGCTATAGAATCATGTTTTTTAGCTGTTCTAAATAAATAAGAGCTTATGAGAATATTCAGCAGAGTAGAAAAGAGCATTACATACATAGCTATATCAGTATTAATTGCAATATCTGTTTTGAAAATCACTCTTTTTGCAGCTTCATAGAATATATATAAAGATGCAAGTATGATTAAGAAACCCTCGATTAAGCCTGACAAATCTTCATATTTGCCATGTCCGAACTGGTGATCTTCATCAGCCGGTAATGAAGACTTTGACACAGAAAAAAAGGCCAGAAATGATGCCAATAAGTCGCTCATTGAATGTATGGCTTCCGAAATTATGCTTATTGCCCCTGATAATGCTCCTGCTACTAGTTTTAATAATATAAGGGTGGTATTTGAGATTATCGAAATAAATGCTGCTAATTTTTTTTCATCTTTTTTAAACAAAATACATATTCCAATTTATTCAATGACGTCAATGATTTTAGAGGCTGTATCCGTTGAAGAATAAGCGGTTAAAAGTTTAATGTCTTTATTAACTTTCTTTTTTTCAACTCTTAAATTATCTCTTATACTTTGGAGTCTCTTTATATTGGAAAGTTCTTGTTTTTTAAGCTTTTCTTCAATCTCCTTGATAAATTCAGGGTATTCTTTTTCTTTTAAAACCTGTCTGGTTTGTTTTAAATTTGCTAAAAGGCTGTCTTTTCTTTTCAATACTTCTGCAATGTCATTATAACATTCCTGATCTATTTGATTTTTTACCTCAAGTGAAAGTGTATATAATTTTTCATAAATCAATTTAAGTTGTTTGTATTTCATAAGCTATCCGTTCCTGCTTTTTCGTAGAAATCTTCTTCTTCCTCTTCTTCGGCGTCATCAATATGTTTGATATTACTTTTGTCATTTTTTGAAATTTCAATCGCCTTAAGCCATGTTTCTTTAAGCCCTTTTAAATGGTTCAGCACTTCATCAATCATTGCAATATCTTTTTTTACATTTGCTTCAACCAGTCTGTTATAAAGATAATTATAAAGCTCCATGAGGTTACTGGCAATTTCGCCGCCAATATCCATATCAAGAGTGTTCATAAATTCTGTGATGATTTTTTGTGCACCGACAATGTTATTATGAATTTTTTGGATATTTTCAGAAGAACGCGGTTCGTTTATGGTTGCTTTCGCAATATTTAAGTATTGAATGGCACCATCATATAACATAATAAGAATTTTTTCAGGAGATGCAGTTTCTATCTGGTTCTTTTGATATTGTTTTACATAAGGGTTCATATTTTTTACCTCATTAAAGGATTGTTTATATTCTTTTATTTACAAGTATTCCAGCTGTAGAATTTAGTTTAGACACAAGTTTTACTAAATCGGCAGGTGAAATACTTTCAATTATTTCGTTATTTTCTGTATCAATAAGTTCAATCATTTGTGAATCTTCATTTAACTTTACATCAAATTTTTTGGATTTTTTATTTTTATTATTTTGATTTTCTTCCTCTTCCTCTTCTTCATTTTCATAATAAAGAAATTCGGATTCTTCTTCGTCCTCGTCGAGTTCTTTTCTTTCTATTCTTTGTTTTTTAGCCAAACCTTCAACATCTTTTATAGAAATCTCGTTTCCTTTTTTTGCCAGAGATTCTGCATTACTTGCAAGCTGGGCAGAGGTAAATTCCTTGTGTAACCCAAGATTAGCCATTGAAAATCCGTCTAAACCCATTTAATTTCTCCGTATAAATTTTTTGTAAGTTTGCAAAGTCTAGCAGTTTCATTATAATATATATTTATAAATAATAAAATATCTTAGGAGCAAGAAATGGAAAAAGTGAATATTTTTATTTCCTTTCTGGAAAAAATATTTAAAATGCCTTTGTGGATAAAAAGTGCTTTATTTTTGGAATTAAAAACAAATATAAATAAATATTTAAATGATAATGAGATGGCGGAAGTAATTGACAAAGACGAATTATACCAATGCCAGGTATTAACATTGACTTATTCAGGTAAAAAAGAACTTTCATCAAGAGCCGGACGCCATAATCCTGAGGTATATAGATTTTTAGAAGGTGTAAGTTCTGGTTTAAGTATTATGGAAATTACACTTAATAACTACTGGTCACTGGAAGAGACTGCAATGGCAAATATGCATTGCATTGATAGTGAATATGTCACTCCTCCTATATCAACCAGAGCGAAGGCTACGCTTTTATATTTTGCAAACAGAATAAGAATAGGCGAGTATTTGAAACGTATAGGTAAAATAAATGTCGACCAGCTTGATGTAGCAATAAGGAGACAAAAAGAGCTTAGTGTTGCGGGTCAGAGAGTCGGTATTGCTTCGTTAATGTTTAATCTTGGTTATATTAAGGAAGAAGACAGCAATTTTATTCTATTTTTGAAAGACGAATCAAAAAGAAGGTTTATTTTAAATCCTGACGAAATCATCAAAAATGAGCCTGGAAATACCCCCCCATTGAATGAGCCTGTTTCTGTGGGTAATACTAACAGATCAAAAGAAGACGAAGCACTGATTGCCAAGCTTTCAAATGAAAATGCCGAGTTTAGAAAAAAACTTCAGACAATAAGCCAGATTCTTTCAAGAGGATAAATATTTATCATGGAAGCTCAATTTGCTCCTTTAATAAAATTTCTGAGGAATAATCTAAGTGAAAAAGAGCATAACGGTTTAATTTTTCTTTTAGATAAGAACGCTATAATAAAAAAAATAGGAGAAGATAACGGATATGCTTTTTATCACCGCTCCTGTATGAAGCCCCTTCAGGCATCAGTCTTGATTGATTTTAGCGTAGATGAAAAATATAACCTTTCATTGGAAGAAATAGCTATTGCTTCAGCATCTCATTGCGGCAGTGATATTCATATAAAGACGGTTTTAAGCCTGCTTAAAAAGATTGGTCTTGATTCTTCTTACTTAAAATGTCCGCCTCATAAACCTTTATCTGTTGAGGCGCAAAAGAATCTTATTTTATCGGAAGAAAATTATACAGCTTTGCACAACAACTGTTCAGGTAAACATGCGGCGATGCTTGCTTTATGTGTGGCTATGGGATGGGATACTCAAAATTACATTGATGCAGGGCATCCCTTAAACAGATCTGTAATAAAAAGGGTTGAAGAACTTTGCGAGACTGAAAATTCGATAATCAGTAAAGACGGATGTGGTTTACCCACTGTTGCTACAACTTTAAACTCTCTGGGTAAAGGCTTTTTGAATTTATTTTTGGATAAAAAATATGACAAACTCAAAAGAGCTTTTATTGAATATCCGTATTTTATTGGAGGGGATCTGAGATTGGACACTGAAGTGATAAAAGCTTCAGAAGCCAATTTGATAGCAAAAGTCGGAGCTTGCGGCTTATGTACTGTGGTTAATTTACAAAAAGAACAATGCCTTGTTGTTAAAATTCAAGACACTGATATGGAAGCAAGAAGCCTTGTTGTTATTGAATCTTTAAGGCAGTTAGGATGGCTGGATGATTCCAAGATTAGAAATTCTTCGTTAAATAAATTATTTAATACCAGAATAGAGACTCTTCTGGGAGAAGTTGTGGGTCATGTCGAATTCAGTTTTTCTTTTTAATAAGCCTAACCGAAAGTTTTAAATGAGCTTTCAACGTTTTTATCAATAACTTTTTTAACAGAGTCGATTTCTGTTTGGAGCGCATTATGCTCACTATCAAGTTGTTTTTGCCTCATTTCAAGTCTTTTGTCTTCTCTTTGGAAGAATGCGCTTTTATTCTCATATTCAGTCTCAGCCTGAGCATCATCACTTTTATCAAGAGCATCTGATATTGAAGCCACAGATGACCATGGAGTAGGAATCCACTTTCCTTCAGGACCTGTTACGTCAGGATTTTGTTTTTGAAGTCGCCATTCACCACTTCTTAATTTTTCTTCAAGATAATCAGCGTCAAGGCAGTTTAAATCAGGTGAATAAGTGTATTTTTCCTTTTCAATAATGTCAGCTAAATTTTTATTATATGTGCTTAAAGCAGCAGAATCATCTTCAGTATAAGCTCTTTCAGCAATATCTGTAGAGTTAGGAAATGAATTATCCTGGAATTTGTAATGGTTTTGGGTCCAAAACTCATAAAAAGCAGGTGCTTTCATTGATGAGATTTGTTCTTTAAATGCGGCTATATCAATAGCATTTCCATCTTTATCGAGAATAGGGTTAGATGGATTTATGTAATCGTTATTAGAAAAATAGTTGTTGATAAAGTTCGCACCTGTGAAAAGAAGTTTAGTCGTAGTGCCATCCGCAGCTGCTGATGTTTTTTCAAAACATTTATTTGTAACAGCAGCCTGATACTCATTCAGTGCATTTTCTCTCAATAAATTTGTATCTATTGCGTTTGGAACGATTATTCGCCCTAAACTGTCAACGATTCTCATATTAAGCCCTTCAAAAGGATTTGTATTTGTAATTATTTCATAAGTAAGCCTTGTTGTTGTTTGCTGGAGGCTAGAAGGGTCAATTTGTACAAATAAGAGTTGTTGATTGTTGACTTTATCAGTATATGCTTTTGCAACATCGTCCATATTCATTGCAAGAGTTATACGCTCCTGCGCAATTTGTTGCATTTCAAATTCATTATTGCTTCTTCTTGCGGTAAGTCCGAGATATCTGGCTTGAGATGCTGACATTCCCATATGAAGCTTTACTCCTTATACTACATATATAATTAGTTATCGGGCTATTTAATCATTATCTTTAGCTTTTTGGGATTATTTTTACAATTTGTAATATGTTTTTTGATTTTGACGAGCATTAATTTTTAAATTATGTAAATATTTTTGGGTATTGAAGTGAAAATTAGTATTTTCAGGCTTTAAGATACTAACTGTAGAGAGAGAAAGTTTATATGATAACAAGCATAAATCAATCTTTAAACTTAAATATCAATAATTATTTAAATAAATTTAAAATAAAAAGGTTTGATGCAAATAACACAGACTCTTTAAAGTTAGTTAAAAATAATTCAAAAGTAGCTTTTTGTTCAACTTTTGATTCTCCTGAAAAACCTTTTCAGTATGTGAGCGCTGATACTTTTATAAGAGTTTCTCCTGATATGTTACAGAAGTCAACGGTGGATTCAGGCTTGGCTGCTTTAGAATATTTAAGGACTAAACCTTATTTTAATTATTTGTTTATTTCCCAGCATTCTCCTCTTGTTAAGACAATGGCTGCTGAGGATCAGCACTCTCTCAACATAAGAATGTTAATAGGTCTAGTTGATAGAGATATTGTTTCATTTGACGTATTAAATAACATTACAAAAAATGGAAAAATGAATGAATCTGTTGTTAAAGACATACAGCTCCTGAATCGTTGCCATGAAGAAGGAATAAACCCTGCTGACGTTTTTGTTCCTAAAATTGCTTCTGAAGAAGAATTAAAAAAGAATATAAAGTTAGGTGACGTTTTTGAAATTGAAGGTGTGGAAAATGTATGTATCAAAACAAAAGAAGATGGATTCGAATATTTAAAATTTGACAAAGAAATGTATATGAAACTTTTTCCTCCGGTAGAGAGATTTGCCTTAGTGCAAAGCGGCATTGGGGATTGTTATCTTGTAAGTAGTTTAGATGCTTTATATGAAAATCCGAAAACAAGGCATAGAGTTCTTAGTTCTTTTGAGCAGCTGGGCAATGATGTATTAGTTAAATTTCCTAAAGGAGAGGCTGTCTATTTGTCCAAAAATTGTGAGCTGCCTGATAATTCTAACAGAAATAATTTTTTAGCGGGAGCCAAAGGGTTTCAGTTGCTTGAACATGTTTTCGGGTTGGACTTAATCAAAAAATATAATGACTTGTATTATATAAAAATGAGACAAAAAATGGATGATATGCGAAGGGAAGTCGCTCTTATCGAAGAAAAAAGAGACAAAGATAATTCGCAGGATTTTGATGAAGACTCTTATCAATACCTTTTATATCAGCTGCATGACTATAAGAAAGCTTTTAATGATTTTAAAAAGAGGATTGAGTCAGAACCCTTGGTACTTGCTATGAAAGACAGTCTTAATCTTACCTGGGGAGATTCTGGAATTCAATATAAACCGGTTTATGAGATTAAAAATACAAATGGAATCCGAGGACGATATACTCAGGAAGAATATTACAGAAATCAGGGCGGAGATGCCATTGAGGTATTTAATAAATTCGGGTTAAAAGAAAGCACCAGATATTATTTTGATGATGAGCTTGATTCATATACTATTCAATCAATTATGGATGAGTCGGCAGAACACTCTAATTTTATAATTATAGGAAACACAAAAAGAGACCTTAAAGACTTTTCTGACAGTTATGAATATGGGATAGAAAATAGCCATGCTTATTTTGTAAATCCTGAGAAGCTGCCTTCCGGAAAAACATTATATAATATAGTTAACCCTTATAACACGTCACATAAAATAACAATACCTTTAAGTAAGTTAAAAGATTATTTTTTGTGTTTTCAGTGCAGTAGATTGGATTAAAAATATTCTTTAAATATTTTCATGCTGCAATATTCGCCGCACATAGTGCAGGGTTTGCCGTCATTTATTTTATCGAATACGCACTTATCAATTGCATATTTTGCCTGCTCAGTCCAATCAAGGTTTTTTCTGGCAACAGACATTAATCGGTCTTGTTCTATAGCTTTTTTGTTGCCTCTTGCAACATCTGCGGCATGGGCTGCTATTCTGCTTGTTATTATACCTTCTCTGACCTGCTGTGCATTTGGTAGTCCAAGATGCTCACTTGGGGTAACGTAGCATAAAAAATCAGCACCATGGTATGCTGCTAAAGTGCCGCCTATGGCTGAAGTTATGTGGTCGTATCCGGGAGCAATGTCTGTGACTAGTGGCCCTAAAACGTACAATGGAGCGTAATCTGTTAAAACTTTTATTGTTTCCATCATTGATGGGATTAAGTTTAAAGGTACATGCCCGGGACCTTCTACCATAGTCTGGACGCCTGCTGCCCTTGCTCTTTTTACGAGTTCACCAAGTACAATTGTTTCTGCAACCTGTGCTCTGTCACCCGCATCGGCTCCGCATCCGGGTCTTAATCCGTCTCCAAGAGATAATGTGCAGTCATAAGTTCTTGCTATATCTAAAAGCTCATCATAATATTCATATAGCGGATTTTCTTTTCCTGTTGCTTTGACCCAGCAGGCTAGCATGGAGCCGCCCCTGCTTACTATATCAGTGACTCTGCCTTGTTTCTCTAATGCATCAACAACAAACTTGGTTACTCCGCAGTGGACGGTTATAAAATCTATTCCGTCCTTGCAGTGTTTTTCTATATCGGAAAATAATTTATCTTTACTTAATTTTGAAATATCCCTATAGCCATCAATAGCTTCTTTTCCTGCCTGATACATTGGCACTGTACCTATTGGGAGTTTAGTGGATTGTATAATGGCCTTTCTGGTTTCGTCTATATTTTTGCCTGTGGATAAATCCATAAGCACATCTGCACCGGTGTTTTCGATTATTTTAACTTTTTGCAGTTCTTCTTCAATTGAGCTTTTTTCGTTTGAAGTTCCAATATTTGCATTAATTTTAACAGTTAAACCTTCGCCTACCGCAGTTGGAATAATGTTTTCTCTTTGATTATTTTTAAGGATTACAATTCTTCCCTGAGCTACTTTTTCTCTTATTGTTTTAACATCAACGTTCTCTTTAAGAGCTACAGCTTCCATCTCAGGAGTAATTTTACCTTTTTGTGCTTCAATAATTTGAGTTGTCATAATTTAATCCTTTTTACAGCAGCATATTTAAATCGATGCCTGCAATATAACTAATACCCTTGTATTTCAATTTAATCAAAATACTACATTTAACGATACCAAAACCTTACTATTAATTCAATGACCATTTTTAATATAATTTATTATACTTATAAATAGGTTTATTTAAATCAAAATCCAAATAAGAAACCTTGATTTAACTCAAGGTTCTTTATATTTTAAAACTCTTCAGGAGCGCTATAGTTTTCTATAACTTTGTTGTCTTCAAAGTGTAGCCCCGTCAGAACCCTGCCTTCATCATTGTTAGGATGTTTCGTAAATTCAACTAAGTTACCTTTGTCAAACTGCATTTGTGAGGTATTTTTCTTACCTGTATATTCAAATCTTTTCAGCAATCCTTTGTCAAATTCAAATAATCTATGAGTTTTTACGAGTTCTTTTTCTTTATCAAATTCAATGTGAGTGCCGTATCCTGTTACAAAATCTCTATTAAATTCAAATACTTTTGCTGCTTTAGTCACTCCATTGGGAAGAGTTTTAGTGTCAAGAAATAAATCAATATATGAAGTTTGTAAATCAATTTTATTTCTGGTTTTTCCTATAAATTCTTCTATAGATTCAACTTTCAAGCCGGGAGAAATAGTTGTTTCCCTGAAGAGTTTACCTGAAGAGGTATATTCAAGCATTTTTTTGGCTGTTTTTTGCTCATCTATTGTTGCAAGTTCAAACTTTCTAATTATTTTACCTGTTTCGTCAGTGACATCTTCAAAATTTTTGCTTGCACCATCTTTTATAAACCCTGCAACTTCATCTATAGTTGTTCTGGTTTTTGCCAGGAGTTTTGCTCCGACGTTTTTAATTTCTTCAGCCTCTGAGAACAGTTTTTTTGACATACTTAATATATGTTCGGGTGATTTACGGTGAATCAGTATGCTGCTTATAGCCAAAGCCGCAACTCCTGCTGCTGCCGCAGTTCCAATTAATACCGCGGATGCATTTATAGGTAAAGATTTGGGAGTCATTGATTCCGCTTTTTTATCAGAAATGCCTGAAAAACTTTTGACATTGTTATTAACTTTTACTGATTCTATGTTTATTCCCATGAATTCCCCTTTAGAATTTAGCCATTACGAGTGAATAAACTCAATAAATCTGCTAAATTGCTAAAATTTTTATTAAAGTAACAATTTGTTAACAAATATGCTGATTTCCTAAAGTTTGACTTTTAAATTTCGACAATTAAAAAGTAAGGGATAGATTTTAAGGAGCCATAGATGGAAAAACATGAGAATATGAGCTACAATTTGAACGAGGAAAAAATTGTAATCGAAATTCAAAATTTAATTAATGATATTGACAGTGTTAAAGAGACATTTGACGATTATTGCCAAATGTTGAAAGAAATGTTTTTGTCGGGTTCCGGCAAAAATTAAGCTGAGTAGTGGTAGTTTTCTGTAATTCATATTGAATCTTCTTTGTGATTAAAAAGGCGTTAGATGCGCCTTTTTTTTATTTGAATTTTTTTGTTATGATAGTTCAGGAAACATTCTCAAAAGGCAAATGTATGTTAAAAGATTATTTTTTAAATGAGATTAAAATAGCTGTTAATAAAGCGATTAAAACAGGTAAGCTGGGGCAGATGCAGTTAGCTGATGAATATTCTCTTCAAATCGAAATACCTAAAAATAGTGATTTCGGTGATTTTGCCGTTAATGTTTCTTCTCTTTCCAGATTTGCGAAGATGTCTCCTGTGCAAATTGCAAATGAAATATCCCAGCTTATTAAAAAAGATGATTTTGAGGTTAATGTTGTCGCAGGGTTTATCAACTTTAAGCTGTCTTTAAAGCTCTTAAACACTGTAATTAAAGAAGTGCTTGAAAACGAAGAAGATTTTGCAAGGAATAATATTGGCAAGGGCGAGAAAGTTTTGCTTGAGTATGTAAGCGCTAACCCTACAGGACCTTTCCATATAGGTCATGGACGCTGGGCTGCTATGGGAAGTGCACTTGCAAATATTATGAAATATTCCGGTTATGAGCTTTCTCAGGAATTTTATATAAATGATGCGGGTAATCAGATAAATAACCTTGGTCAATCATTAAAAATCAGGGTATTGCAAGAGCTTGGGTTTGAAGTGGATTTTCCTCAAGATGAGATCGAAGTTAAAAATTATTATACAGGTGATTATTTAATTCCGATAGCAGATGAATTTGTAAAAGAAAACGGTGAATTTTGCTCTTTAATTACGAAAGAAAATTTTGAAACTATAGATTTATCAATGTTTTCATCATTTGCTAAAGCAAAGATGCTCGAACTTCAAAAGGAACTTTTGAAAAAATTCAAAACCAATTTTGATACATTTTACAGTGAGCTAGAGCTTCATGAAAAAGGTGAAGTTGAAAAATGTATATCAGAACTTGATAAAAAAGACATGTTGTACACAAAAGACGGTGCAGTATGGTTTAAATCAAGTGAGCTGGGTGATGATCAAGACAGGGTAATTAAAAAATCAGACGGTTCGTATACATATCTGACAGCAGATATAGCTTATCATTACGATAAATTAAAACGCGGCTTCGAGAAAATGATAAATATCTGGGGTGCAGACCACCATGGTTATGTCGCAAGAATGAAGGCTGCAATAGATGCGCTTGGCTATAATCCCGATTCTCTTGAAGTTTTGCTTGGGCAGCTCGTGAACCTTGTTATAAAAGGTGAACAGGTTAGAATGGGCAAAAGAACCAAAATGATTACGCTTGAGGACTTGATTAACGAGGTAGGTGTTGATGCTACAAGATTCTGGATGATTATGAGAAGCATTGATACTACGCTTGACTTTGATATTGAACTTGCTAAATCAAATAGCGATGAAAATCCCGTGTTTTACGTTCAATATGCCCATGCAAGAGCGTGCTCTATTTTAAGAAATGCAGTTTCGCAAAGATATGACATATTAAGAGAAATTACACAAAAACCGGCTTGTGATGAAAGTGATTTAGATAAAATTATAAATAATTTTACGGAAGATAAATTAAATGTAATCTGGGAAAATGATGATGAAAAAGCTATAGATACCACAAAAAAATTAATTCTTAAACTGGAAGAATATCGTCAGATAATAAGAGCTGCAGCTGCAAACAGAATGCCGTATCTGGTTGCAAAATATCTGCAAGAGCTAGCCGCAGCTTTCCATCAATTTTATACTTTTTCAAAAGTATTGGTTGAGGATAAGGACTTGATGCTAGCCAGATTATCAATTGTAAAATCAGTTAAAATTGTATTAAAATCAGCATTAGATATGATTGCGGTTAGTGCTCCCGAAAAAATGTAACTTGACTAGAATGTTGCTTTTTTTATAGTATAATTAGTTAAAACCTAGATGGGGAAATATTTAAATGACAATAAAAGACTGGTTTGAAAAGAGAAAAGAGCAGCAAATTGCACATCGTCCGCAAGAAGCTCAGATTGATGATAATATCGGTAAGCTATGGGTAAAATGCTATAATTGTAGCGCCCAATTGTTAAGAAAAGACCTTGAGGTCAATATGATGGTATGTCCCGAGTGCAGCTATCATTTTAGAATAAATGCAAGAACAAGAATAAATCAACTTTTTGACGAGGATTCATTTGAGGAAATGTTTAAGCACATAAAACCGACGGATCCTCTTGATTTTGTTGATACAGAACCATATAAAACAAGACAAAAAAGTGCTAAGTTGAAAACAAATTTGGATGAAGCTGTTATATGTGGAGCCGGAAAAATAGATGGCGAAGAAGTCATGATAGCAGTTATGGATTTTGAATATATGGGCGGTTCCATGGGCAGTGTTGTCGGAGAAAAAGTCACTCTGGCAATGGAGGAATCTTTAAAAAGAAGAATTCCTATGATAGCAATTACAGCATCAGGCGGAGCAAGAATGCAAGAGAGTGCCTTGAGTCTTATGCAAATGGCTAAAACAAGCTGCGCTGTCGCAAAACTTAATGATGAAGGTATCTTGTATATTACAGTATTGACAGAACCTACATTTGGAGGTGTTACTGCCAGCTTCGGCACAATTGGAGATGTAATTATTGCAGAACAGGGCGCAAGAATAGGTTTTGCTGGAAGAAGAGTTATTGAGCAGACAATAAGGCAGAAACTCCCTTCAGACTTTCAAACAGCAGAATATCTTATGAAATATGGACAGGTGGATATAGTTTCTCAGCGTGCTGACTTGAAAAAAATATTATCTAACCTTATAAAGCTTCACAAGGTTTAGGAGTTAACGATGACAGTTTTGGAATTTGAAAAACCGATTTATGATATACAATCTAAGATAGATGAACTTAAAAAATTAAGTAAAACGTCAGGTATTGATATGAGTAAAGAAATTGCAACATTTGAAAAGCAGGCTCTTGAATACAAAAAAGAATTGTATTCAAATTTAAGCCCTGCGCAAAAGCTTTTGATAGCAAGACATTCTAACCGTCCGAATTTTATGGATTATATAAAATTAATAACAACTGATTTCATAGAGCTCCATGGAGATCGAGAAGGCGCTGATGATAAGGCTATTGCCGGTGGGGTTGCAAGAATTGACGGTAAGTCCGTTATGATAATAGGTACCCAGAAAGGTAAGACTACCAAGGAGAACCTTGAGTATAATTTTGGTATGCCGCAGCCTCAAGGGTATAGAAAAGCATTAAGGCTGTTTAATCATGCCAACAGATTTAAACTGCCTATTATAACTCTTATAGACACTCCGGGGGCATATCCCGGTATTAAGGCAGAAGAAACAGGTCAGGGCATTGCAATTGCCGTAAACCTTAAAGAAATGGCAAAACTTGATGTCCCGATTATTGCGGTTATCACAGGTGAAGGCTGCTCAGGTGGTGCGTTAGGATTAGCCGTTGCAAATAAGGTTTTAATATTAGAGCATGCTTATTATACGGTAATATCACCTGAAGGATGCGCTTCAATCCTGTGGCGTGATGCCGCTTTAGCTTCAAGAGCCGCAGAAGCTTTAAAAATTACAGGCGAAGATCTTATGAAATTTGATATAGTTGATGAAATAGTCAAAGAACCTTTAGGCGGAGCCCATTATGACCATGAAGCTATGGCAAACCAGCTTAAATCACATCTTTTAAAAGCCTTAGGGGAATTTTCAACAATGTCCGCCAAAGAACTTAAAGACCATAGGTATAACAAATTTAGAAAAATGGGTGTTTATATACAGTAATGCAGCCTGAATATTGGGAATTGTCAATAAAAATTAATCCGATATGCGCTGATGTTGTTTGTGATATTTTGTATTCAAACTTTGATTGTCAGGGGATAGTCACAGCAGAAGAGGAATATAAAGATTTAGAGCTTGTTAAATCTACAGAAGATAATGTTAAAGCATACATTTTAGCTATTGAAAGCGAGCTTCGGGATGTTAATAAATTCTTTTCGTCTGAAAAAAAGAGGATTGAAGGCACAGAAATATTTTCGGTTGATATAGGCAGCTGGGAAGTTACTCTCAAGAAACAGGAAATTGTTGACTGGTCCAAAAAATGGAAAGAAAACTGGAAACCGACTAAAGTTTCTGAAAAGATTGTGATATCACCAAGCTGGGAAAAATATATTCCTACAAATGATGAGATTGTAGTTAATATTGATCCCGGTAATGCTTTTGGTACAGGTACTCATGAGACGACTCAGCTTTGTATTGAGGCAATTGAAAAATATATGCCTCAAGGAGCTTTTGTTGCGGATATAGGATGTGGCTCTGGCATACTTGCAATTTGTGCCGTAAAGCTCGGAGCTAAAAGTGTTGTTGCAATTGATAATGATCCGACTGCTGTTGATACGGCTTTTGAAAATGCACTTAAAAATAATGTTGAAAAAGATATTCGGATTTATAGCGCAACGGTTGAAGATATTAAAGAAGAAAAATTTGATTTTGTTGTAGCAAATATTTTGCATAATGTGCTTGCTCAGATAATGCCGGAGTTAAAACTTGTTATGAAAAATGGTGCAAAATTGGTGCTAAGCGGTATTTTAAAAGGTAAAGAGGATGTTGTGCATGATGCAATATTGTGCAATAATCTAGATATTGTTGAAATAATTGAAAAAAATAACTGGTTAGCAATCGTGGTTAGAAAAGAGGATTGATATGTCAAAAACAGCTATAGTAATACCTGCAAGATATAACTCAAGAAGACTTCATGCGAAACCTTTAATTAATGTTTGTTCAAAGCCTATTATACAATGGGTTTGGGAGCGGGCAAATCAGGCTAAACTTGCTGATATGGTTATTATAGCAACAGACAGTGCTGAGATTTATTCTGCTGCTGAGGCTTTTGGTGCTAAGGTTGAAATGACTTCGGAAGACCATAAATGCGGCAGCGACAGGATTGTAGAAGTGATTTCTAAGTACCCGGAGATTAGCTATGTAGTTAATCTTCAAGGTGATGAGCCGATGATTGAACCTGAATGTATTGATGAAGTTATTAGCCAGATTAAAAATGACGAGAATGCTGATATTGCAACTCTTGTTACTTACTTGAGAAGTGATGACGATGCGGAAGACCCTAATATGGTTAAGTGTGTTATGGATGCGAATGGTTATGCTCTATACTTCTCACGTTCAAAAATCCCTTATGAAAGAAATTACGATATAGCAACTTTTTATAAACACATAGGAATTTATGCTTACAAAAGAGAATCATTATTAAAAATGCATTCTTTAGAACAACCCGATATAGAAAAAACAGAAAGTCTTGAGCAATTAAGAGCTTTGTATTACGGCATGAAAATTAAAACTTCAAAGGTCGAGTACAATGCAATCGGGATAGATACGATGGAAGATTTGTATCTGTTTAAAAGGCTTGTTGAAGCATAAACTTTAATTTTTTGAAAGTTTGAGAGCTGCTTCTTTCAGCTCTGATAATTTGTCTTTTGAATCAGATTCAAAGTAGATTCTTAAAAGAGGTTCAGTTCCGCTTTTTCTGACCAGAATCCAGCTTAAATCATCATCCAGGTATAATTTTATACCTTCTATTGTGTTTTTGTTTTTTATCTTGAATTTTTCGATAGAATTTATATTATCGAACTTTTTGATTACTTCTTCCTGTTTATCTATTGAATCAAATTTAATATCTATTCTGTCATTAAAGAATATGACGCCTGTCTCTTTATGAAGTTCATCTTGCAATTCTTTTAAAGTTTTTCTCGAGTATGCCATTGCCTCAAGAATTAATAGATTTGCGAGTATACCGTCTTTTTCAGGAATATGATCTTTTATGCTGAGTCCGCCTGATTCTTCTCCTCCAATAATGACATCGTTTTCACGCATAGCCTGTCCTACCCATTTGAAACCGACTTTTGTCTCTATAAGTTCCGTATTATGTTTTGCCGCAATTATATTAAGCATAGAGCTTGCGCCTATTGTTTTTACAAGCTTTCCTGTGTGCTTTTTATTTTCTTTAAGGTGTTTAAATAGGATAGCAATAATTTCGTTAGCGGTGACAAATTCACCTTCTTCATTGAATGCACCGAACCTGTCGCCGTCGCCATCATTACTTAGTCCGATTTTATTTGTCTTTTTACTGACTGTTTTGAGTTCTTGTAGATATTTTTCTTTCGGATCAGGCATTTTACCTCCAAAAGTGTCGTCGGGGTTAAGGTTAAAAGCATTGTAGCCGATTTGGTTTTCTTTTAATATCCTGACAAATAGTTCTGAGGCTGCGCCATGCATTCCGTCGTAATTTATTTTTATTTTTGATTTGTGTATATTTTTAAAATCGATTATTGATTTTAAATGTTTTATGTATATATTGTCAAAGGATTGCTTTATATAAGATTTCGGGTGTATTTTATATTTATTAATATTTTTATCAATATTTGAGACAATCTCTTTTGTTATTTCTTCCGTAGCCGGACCTGCATAATCCGGTATAAATTTCATTCCCAGATATTCTGCAGGGTTGTGAGAGGCGGTAAACATAATTGCATTTGCATTATAATGTTTCGCTGCATAAGCTAAGACAGGAGTGGCAATGATTTGAGAGCTTAATATTATATTAAATCCTAGTAATGATAATATTTCGGCAGAAAAACAAGCGTATTTATCAGCATTATATCTCGGATCGTATCCTATTAAAATTTTCTTTTTTTTCCCAAAGTTATCATAGCAGTACTTTGCTATTGCAAATGTAATTCTTTTTACATTCTCAAGTGTGAAATCCTTATCAATAACTGCTCTCCAGCCATCTGTTCCAAAAATAATGTTTGCCATATTATTATCCTTTTTGCTAGAATACATTTTATTAAAGATAAGAAGTATAATCAATGCAAAATTCAATAATTGTAAATAATATATATTTCCTTGGACCCGAAGGTTCTTATACAGAGCAAGCTAAGAATATTTTTATGAAAGAACTTTCTGTTATTGCTGAAAAACAGTATAGTTCAAATACGATAAAATCAGTTTTAAAATCAATTGATAACGACAGCAGTTCAATAGCCGTTTTGCCTGTTGAAAATTCTGTGGAAGGCATTGTAAGAGAGACTATCGACAATCTTATAAGACTAAAAGATGATTCAATAAAAATAATATCAGAATGTATTTTGCCGGTTAATCATTGTTTGCTCGCAAAAAACCTTGATATATCAGGAATTAAAACAATAATTTCGCATCCTCAGGCAATTGCTCAATGTCTTGATTTTATAAACAGAGATTTTCCTAATGCAAATATTATTGAAGATGTTTCTACTAGTGCTGCTGCAAAAAGAGTTTCAGATTCTGATGATTTGTCGATAGCTGCTATTGCAAGTGAGTATGCGGCTTCATTATTTGGTCTTAATATATTGCAGAAAAATATTAATGACGAGAATGATAATCAAACAAGGTTTATTATACTGGGAAGAGATTTTACTTATTCAACGGGCTTTGATAAAACAAGTATTGCTTTTTCTACAAAAAATGAAGCCGGTGCATTGTATAAAGTTTTAAAAATTTTTAGCGATTTCAAAATTAATCTCTTGTATATTGATTCAAGACCATCCAGAAAAAATCTTGGAGAGTATACATTTTTCATTGATTTTGAAGGGCATGTTCAAGATGCCAATATAAAAAAAGCTCTTAGCTTGTTGTCCCAGTTTATTAACTTTTATAAGCTTAATGGATCTTTCAAAAGATATAAAAAATAACCGCTGTTAAAGCGGTTATTTTTATGAGATTTGTTTTATATATTTTAATATTTTGATTCAAGTACAGGCGCTTAAGGAGTTTTTGGTGCTTCGGCAGGAGCCGGAGCTTCAGGTGTTGCTGGAGCTTCAGGAGCTTTAGTGGCTTTAGCCTTTTTTCCACCTTTAGTAGCTTTAGGTGTTTCGGCAGGAGCCGGAGTTTCAGGTGTTGCTGGAGCTTCAGGAGCTTTAGGGGCTTTAGGCTTTTTTCCACCTTTAGTAGCTTTAGGTGTTTCGGTAGCAACCGGAGTTTCAATCGTCGCAGGAGCTTCAGTGGTAACTGGAGTTTCAAGCTTTACAGGTGCTTCAGGGGCAGGAGCATCTGGTTTTACCGGAGGTTTCTTACCGCCTTTTGGAATTTTTTTGCCTTTAGTTGCATCAGTTGTTGCAGTTGTTGCAGGTGCTTCAGGGGCAGGAGCATCTGAGCCGCCTTTGCCTTTTAAACCTTTAATAAATGATTCTATATGTTTATATATTTTTTCATCAAGGAAAGTTCCGGCTGTATCTAAGCCTTTTAATACATAATGTTTAACTTTTGTGAAAAACTTAGCATCGGTACTTAGATCTTTAACTGCAAGAAATCCTTTTCTGTGTCCTGCAATTAACAAGCCTGCTGCTGCAACAAGACCTATTAACGTTCCGATTATCTTTTTACCTTTATTGCTTTTCTTTTCAAATTTGTCGCCGCTTACTCCGCTGGCTGCATTTGGCTGAGCCAGATATGCTTGAGGCTGTGCGAATGTTGTGTCTTGCCCTTTGATTGTAGGGTCAGTAGATATTCCTGCTTTGAAACTTATGCCTTGAATCATCTTTTGTCTCCTTTTAATTTTATATGTATCTAAAAACAGAACGAATCTGGAATTGCTATAGCACAAATAATTGTAAAAAAATCGTTACACAAATTTAAGTATTATAGGATGGCATTAATTTAATTAACTTATATTAGCATAAGAATACTTAAATGAAAAGTTCTTCTTAGCCATTAAATCGTTTGTATTTCTTTTGTTTTGTGTAAAAATATTGTTACAAATTTATTTATAATGGAATAAATTTTTGATAAATGCACTCTAGATATATAGAGAGAGAATTTATTGGAATAGCTTGGAGAGTTGACGAAATGGAATCGATTGAAGATATCAGTCTGGCTGTGAATGCTGAAGCGCTAAAATATGCAAAAATAATTTCATCAGTAATACAAAATAAGAAGCAAAGAAAAAGGGCTTATGCCTCTATTGTAGCTTTGGACAGTTTTGCCGAATATTTACTGACCAGAGGATTAAACCTGAATATTAACAAAAATTTATTTAAAGTTGCGCCTCTTAATGAAGAATTTGAAATCTCTGACATCTATTACAACGGTTGGCACATTGATATTAGGGTTGTATTACTCGAGGAATTTGTTACCATCCCTAAAAAACATTTTGATTTTGGAATAATGCCCGATTTTTATGTTGTAGCTAAACCTGATTCATCCTTAAAATTTACGGAAATAGTAGGGTATATAGAAGCTGAAAATATTGATTTATCATCAGATAAAGGTGACTATTATATTGTTAATCTCAGTGAAGTTTTACCTGTTAATGACTTACTTATGAAAATTGAGAAAAAAAATACCTCTTTTAAGTCCTCTAACAAGCATGATAATTTTGAAAACAACTATCTTGCTTATCTTGACGGTGAACTTGATGATACTGCAAAGTCTGTATTAATAAAACATTTAATAAATTGCAGCGAATGTAGAGAGAAGCTCGTTGAGTTTTTTGATTTTGAAGCCATTGTTAAACATTCAAGAATTCATCATGAACTTTTTGAAGACCATACACTGAACTTCCTTGGAGGGCAGATACTTGACAGCAAAAGATACGGAAGAAATAAAAATGAAGCTATAACAAAACTTAATCAGGCTCAAGGAGGTCCCCAAATAATTGGCGGGCTGTTTACAGGTGTGCCTACTCCGTCTTTAATCGGAGCTACCGTCAGCATTCCTATTAAAAATGAGATGCCTCAGGTAATACATATTCCTGGAGAAATAAAAGATGATGATGAAATAATTGAAATCCCGGATGAAATTAAAGTCCCTGAGATTTCACCTTCAAATGAATTTTCTGATGAGAAAGAAACACCTGATGAAGACCCGCAAGAGCAAGTTACAGTTGAACCTGATAATGATTTAATAAGTTTCGATGATGATAGTGAACTTCTTTTAGAAGATGGTGATGATTCCTTTTTATCTTTAGATGAAGATATAGTGCCTCTGGATGAAGATTCTGAGATGGTTGAAGATACAGAAATTGAAACGGGCATAGAGCCTCAGGATACGTCTTTAAATGATGAAGAGAGCTTGATGAGTGAAACTGATAGCTTACTTGATGAAGATGAAGATGTTGAAGAAGAAGATGAAATCAGTTGGCAAAAAGATACCATTGAGCCTTTAGAAGAAAATAGTGATTATGAAGATAAAATACTTTTCGATGAAGAAATCGAACCTACTGAAATTCAGGACAATGATACAGTTAATTTTGATGATGATATTCCTTCTTCAACAGAATACCAGGATGATTTAACAGAAAAAGATTTAGATGCAATAGAGCTCGATGACGATTTCCCTATAGATGCGGGCAATGCTTTAGAAGATGATTCTGTTGAAAACGATTTTCCAATGCAAGATTTTGTTGTAGAAAGTTTGTCTGATGATAATGAAGATATATCCGAAGAACCTATACTTGAAGATATGACGTTTGAGTCAGGTTTAATTGTAGAAGAAGAAAATCTTGAAGATAAGATTGTTGAGACATCTCCTGCAAAATCAGATGATGCATTTGATGAAGAAAACAAAATAGAACCGGATGATTCGGATAAAGATTTCTTAAATTCCTCTAGTGAATCATTTGATTCTGACAATAAAGATTTAGAAGAAGAAAAATTGACCTGGGATGAGGAGCATACCGAGCAAAACGAAGGATTTGACAGTGCTTCTGCCTATGACCAGGCAATACTAAACGATTTGGATAAAGAAGAAAAGCCGAATGAATCAGATTCTCAAATAGAAGATTTAAGCATGAGCCCAGAGTCATTCTTTAATATAAGTTCCAAAACAACTGATGCAAAAGGCTATACAAGTGAAGTTGATCAGCTTTATTCCCCAGAACAGCAAGAAGAGGAAGATGCAGATAAAAAAATTGTAGGACTTTCTTTAATAAACAATTTTGATATAAAAGAAAAGAAAGTTATGATACTTGTGTCTGCAGTAGTTTCTTGTGTATTGCTGGCAACTCTGTTAGGTGTAAGCATTTTTATTAAAAAAGGTAAAGAACAGGCAGATATAGCAAACCAGCAAATGTATAATCAGCCTGCTGATATGCCTGTGCCAACTGAACAGTATCCGCAGCAATCAGATCCTTCTGCTATGAATCCTAATCCTCAGGATATTTTAAAACAACCTCTGGCAAATACTCCGAGAGATATAAATAAATCCATGACTAATGTATTTGCGCAGAATCCTTCAAGTGTAACTGTAACAAAAATTGCATGGGAAGTCCCTCAAAGTATGGCAGCTAATCTGCCTTTTGCAAAATATTTACAGCTTGCAGGTAAGAATCTTCAGCTTAATTTAAAGAATGATTTAGCAGGTGCAACCGAATTTGCTTATAATGATAAAATCAGAGTCGGATTTATGCTCACAAAGGACAATCAAATTAATGATTTAAAAGTTATTGATTCAAGCGGATCTGAGCAGATAGATCAGATTGTGTTACAAAGTATTAAAGCGACTTTAAAATATATTAATGTACCTCAATTTACTGTCCCACACCAAAATTCTGGCAATATTAATCCTGTGGCTCCGCCTGCAAATAACCTAAGTAATCTGCCTTCTTATAATTTAAAATTAGTGATAAATTTTTAATTTATGCTATTATTAAAATTGAAGGTATGCATAACTTAGAGAGCTAGTGTATTGTTATTATTAGACGAGCAAAGGCAGTTTATAGAAAAAATCGTCAAATCTAATTCTAAGTACTTTGGGAATGAGGATTTGTATGATGATTTTTGTAATGAAGCATTACAAAAATCTTACATGATCTTTAACTCATCTTCAGATATAAAAAGAGTGGAGAGCTATCTTTCAAAAGTTGTAAACACTTCTATAGTTAGTGTTTTAAAGAATTCAGGCAGGATTAGGAAGACAACAAAAGGTTATATCCAGACAAAAGAAGTTTCTATTGATTTTGTCGAGAAAGAAGTAAAGCATGCCGATAAACATGAGTTAAAGCCTATAATATCTTTGGATTTTGAAGATCCCAGAGATAGTGTTGAAGAAATTGCAATTAAAAAGGATCTTCTTCAAAGAATTGCTGATGTAGTTTGCGTTATCCACAGCGAAAAACCGCAGAAAAACTATCTCGATATTTTTTATCTCAGATACATAAAAGCTTATAAACAAAGCGAAATCTCAAGAGAACTTAGCCTTTCACAGTCGGAAGTCAGCAAAAGACTTTTAGAGTTGTCTAAATTAATAAAGTCGTATTTAAACTCTTAATTTTTTATAATATAATTATTTTTATATTAAGGGATAAGGATTAAATAATACCCGTATGCGTTGTCCAAAATGCCATAACGAAGTAGCAAACAATATATTAAGATGTAATATTTGTGGTGTAAAAATAAAAATGCTCTGCCCGTCATGCCAGTCTATAAACAGGTTTGGCGACAGGATTTGTAAGTCTTGTGGTGCAGAACTAATAAAATATTGCAAAAAATGTAATGCGGCGAACCTGCCGAAAGCTAGTGTTTGTCGAAAATGCGGTGCAGAATTGGATGCAAATAAAAACGTTAATTTGCATGATTACAGATTGCAAAATAAAGTTGATGCTCCATCACCCCAGGAAGTACAGAAAAACAATGTAGTAGTTGAAAAGTTGAATCAAAAACCTTTGCAGGAGCAAATGGCTGATGCAGATATGAAATCCGAGCATGAATCAGTAATTACAGCAGGTGCAGATGCAGAAGATAAAGTGGTTTTAGATGTTGTAGCGCAAGCTGATACAGAAATGATAAAAGTTGAAGATTTTTTATCTGAAGAGCCGGTAAAAGAAGTTATGGATAAAAGCTATCAACCTGAAACTATGGAACCCGAAGAAAAATTAAATGAGGCAGAAGTTTTAGAAGCAGAAGAAAATTCTGATGTTCAAATTAACACTGTCGAAGATATTATATCCGTTGCAGAAGAGGCTCCAAATAGAAAGAATGTTGAAACTGAAACAATCCAGTTATCACAAGATGATGAAAACGCCATTGAGTTTAAATATTACTCTCAAATTCAATCAAAGCAGCAGATAGTTAACATAATTAAAAATATACCTTATAAGCAAGTCATAGCATTAAGCGGGGATGAGGGTTGCGGAAAATCAATAGTTCTTTCTTCTATAGCGGAAGATTTGAGTAAAGATAATGTAGTTTCTTTATTAGGAGAATGTACTCCGCTTACACAGATTTCTCCTTTTGGCTTTTTTCAGGATGTTTTCTTGAGATTACTGGCATTGCCTGCATTTTGCACAAATATTGAAAGCTTTAATAAGGCAAACAGAAAAGTATTCGAGAATGTTTTTTCTCTTCTTTCGCCTTTGGATGTTACGGAATTTATTAATCTTTTATACCCTCACAGGGGTGATAAGTTTGAAAATATATTAGATAATAAAGACAAGACTTTTGAACTTTTAGAAAAAGTTTTAAACTCAATCGCTTTAAAAAATAAATTTATAATAATTGTTGATAATTTTGATTTAATAGATGGTATTTCATATGAGTTTCTTCTTCATTTGCTCAATAAAGGCTATTTTGCTGAAAATGCAAGGTTAATAATAGCATACAAAGATAAAAGAATTGCTCAAAGCTACTTTTTCAGCAACAGCATTGATGAAAAAGCCTATGAAAATATAGCAATCCAGTCTCTCAGTGATGAAGAACTATCAGAATTCATTGACAATTACATACCTGAGTGTACAAAATATTTTCCTGATGACGTCAGAGAGACAATAATTTCAAAAAGCTATGGAAATGTTAATTACCTTGAGCAGGTTGTGGCTTACTTTAAAGATATAGATTACATTTATTCAGATAAAGATAAATGTATTTTAAATTCTGATAAAAAACCGCCGCAAATACCATATACAATTACAGAAGCTCTTCATTTGAGGCTTAATAATCCTGATGTTTTGCCTCCTCTTATTAAAAATATACTTTTTAGCGCATCAATAATGGGGTATAAATTTGATGTGAATTTGCTTGCCAATTCGCTTAGTATCCCTGATGAGCAGCTGGTAGAGGCACTTGCTTTATTGCAAAAATTATCGTATTTAACCCCTGTTAATCAATATTCTTGCGTGTTTAAGAGCCTTTCATTATGGAGATATATTTATGAAGAGGCTAAAACAGATGAATTATATATTGAAAACAACAGAAAGCTTTATAAAGGTATTGAACCGTTTGTACTTTCAAATAATTCATTAAAGGCTGTTATTTTAAAAAATCTTGTAAATGTTGAGCAAGTGCTTGAGGCTTGGAAAGCCAACTCGGAGCTGTCTTTGTATTTGGGCGATATTAATTTATACATTATTTCCTTAAAACAGTGTATAAAGCTTTTAAGTGAGAATGAAGGGCATGATTATGAGGAGTTGTACAATGATATCTGTGAAAAAATAGGAAAACTCTCACATAAATCCAATCCTCAAGATTCAATTGAGTATCTTAGTACAGTAATTTCAACTGCAAAAAAAGCCGAAAATACTGTAAAAATTGTCGAATTATGTGCTTATCTTGTGAATAGCTGTTACTCGGTAGGGAATTTCTATGGTGTAATTGAAGCGGTCAACCTTGTCCAATCTTCAATGGGGGAAAATTTTGATGAATTTATTAATGCTTTGGTCAAGTCAAGGAAATTAAAAGCGTTATTCTATGTGGGTAATTGTGAAGAAGTAGTTAATATAGCTTTAAATGAGATTATACCTGTATTAGAAGATAACCTCTCAAAACAGCAAAACGACCCCAATCTTATGAAAATAGCATACGAAAGCTGGGTTGAGACAAATCTTGTTATGGCGAATGCATATTCAGTGCAGGGGAATGAAAAAGGCTTTGAGGTAATTGATAATGTAATTGAAATTATGAAGCTTAATAAGCTTGAAAGCGATTATTATTTGAGTAAGGCAGATATTTCAAGAGCTTTCGCTTATACTGTTGTCGGAAAAATTAAAAAATCATTTGAAGTTTTAGATATTGTTGCAAATACCTATAAAAAAGACCTTTTAAATAAAGAATTGCTTTCCCAGTGGAATTTGATTTATGTCATAAATAAAGTTTTGACTAATCAGGCTGCAAATATTAAAGAGGAATTATTTTCGCTTGCCACATTTGCGAATAATACAAATGATAATTTCTCCAAAAATATCATAAAAATAATTTTGGGATACATTATACAAAAAGACGGAAATCTTGCTAAATCACTTGAAATTTATAATGAGCAGATAACTTATTTTGCAAGTGAAAAAATAGCAATCGGAGCTCTTTTATGTTGGTACTTAATCGCTCAAGTTTCACTTACGATAGAAGGTGCAGACAGGGCTCTTGATATAGCTACAAAAGCGCTGGAAGTTGCACAAAATCCCAAAATAAATAATTATAATTTTATGGTTTATTTCCAAAAATTTATTGCTGAAATCTATATGATAAAAGGTGATTTAGATGCTACAAAGATGTATTTGGAAAAGGCCTTGTTAATTACAAAACAATTCGGCTTAAAATATGCAAGGGTTGAGATTTATAAATCTTTTGCAAAATATGTTGAAGAATTTATTTCCACTAAGGCGGAAGTTCAGAAAAAAGAAGAAAATGCAAAAATTGCAATTAAAATGTATAATAAAGCCCTTTCTCTTGCGAATGAACTTGAGATTGAAAGTCTTGTCGTGAGTGTGAATCAGGATAAAGCCTCTTTTAAAACTTATTGCCAGCTAAATGAAATCCAGATATAAAACCTTGTTAGCGTTCAGTTTAATTATTTTCTAATGTAATTGAATCTATCAAATGGACTCCAAATTACCTAATAGTTCAAATTGTGTTTCAAGAAAATATTTAATACTTTCTTAAGCATAATTAAATTTGTCTTCTATTTTTAATAGGAAGGATAATTTAACATTTTATTAAACTTTGTTACAGCGCAAAATTTTCTATTTGGAACAGATTATTTTAGCCACATGCACACCTGATGCCGAAGCCTGTATTAATCCTCTTGTAACGCCTGCTCCATCACCTATTGTATAGAGATTTTTAACACCTTCAGTTTCAAGGTCATCGGTAAGTTTAACTCTGGCGCTATAGAATTTGACTTCAATACCATAAAGCAGAGTATATCTGGAAGCAACCCCCGGAGCTATTTTATCAAGTGCATAGAGCATTTCGATGATACTTAAAAGCTGTCTGTAAGGGAGTACCAAGCTTAAATCGCCGGGAGTGGCACTTGGTAGAGTTGGTATCAGAGTGCTTGAAGCTATCCTTTCGGGAGTTGAGCGTCTTCCGTCAAGCAAATCACCGAATCTTTGTACGAGAACTCCGCCAGATAACATGTTTGCAAGTCTTGCAACGTGTTGACCATAGGCTATTGGTTCTTTAAATGGTTCAGTGAATTTTTTACTGACAAGAAGCGCAAAGTTTGTATTTGCAGTTCTTTTGTTTGCATAGCTATGCCCGTTTACTGTTGAAATTCCGTTATAATTTTCTGTTACAACCTCTCCATAAGGGTTCATACAGAACGTCCTGACTTCATCGCCAAAAGTCGGAGAGTAGTAGACAAGCTTAGATTCATACAATTTATCTGTTATATCTTCCATAACAGGAGCAGGAAGCTCGACCCTCACCCCTATATCAACCGCATTACTTATCATTCCTATCTTATTTGCCGCAAATTCTTTCGTAAGCCAGTCAGCGCCTTCTCTTCCCGGTGCAATGATTACGTAATCTGCGTATATAGTTTCACCCGTCGACGTTGTAAAGCCTTTTACCTGTTCATTTTCGACAATTAAATTTTGTGCACTTGTATTATTTAAAATAGTAACTTTTTGAGAAAGGTAGTCTTGCATATGTTTTAGAACGTCGAGACTTCTCTCTGTACCTAAGTGTCTGACAGGTGAGTGGATGAGTTTAAGCTCTGCCATTGTTGCAGCTCTTTCAATGTCGGCAAAAACTTCTTTGTTAGTTCCGAAAACCTCATTCGTTGCCCCGTATTCAAGATAAGTTTTATCTGTGTAGTCAATAAGCTCTTCGACTTTTTTTCTTGGCATGTAATCAACAAGGTGGCCGCCTACATCCGGAGTAAGTGTCAACTTGCCGTCAGAGAATGCACCTGCTCCGCCCCAACCGCAGAGTAGTCCGCATTTTTTACATCTTGGGCATTTTTCATAGCCTTCTCTTAAAAGACATTTTCTTTTTTCAATTTTTTGTCCTTTTTCAACAATAATGACTTTCCAGTCAGGCTTTAATTTCATTATCTCTAAAGCTGCGAAAATACCTGCAGGTCCGGCGCCGATTATTGCTACATTGTACATTTATTACTCCGTTTCTCAATTAATATTCTGTTTTTATAGGGATATGCCGCAGTCCAAACGGCATACTATTAAATCATAACAAAAAAATATCTTTTAAACAAAAAGTAAACAACTATGTAGTTATAGTTAAATATTTTTAACAAAATCCTGAATTTTAAAAGCTTCGTTTGGACCCACAAGAATTTGCCAGTCGGGCAATGCTTCGTCCAGCTCTTCTTTCATATGAGATAATAGTCCGGGAATAATAATTTTTTTATTTTTAACTTTGTTTAGTTTCTTATCAGAATTAATTATTTTAGCAACCATTTCGGGAGTGAATTTATTGGCAGACCAGGCTGTTAAAACGCTCATTCCGTCAGATGGTGTTATTACTATATAGCTTGATTGCGTTAGCGATTCTATTTCACTCAAAACCGCGAAATACGTAAGTGCAAAATTTGTTGTCATAAATACGAACGAATTTTCATCGGGTTCATTTATTTCATAAACTTTTGAATCCACCTGAAGAGGTTTTTGCGGGTTTGAATAGATATTTTGAATCAATGTAAAAGCAGTTGTTAAAAGAGCTTCGTTGAAAATATCAAAAATAATAAGGTTTGAATATCTGCAAATTAAAAGTGATGCGATAGCCAGAGCTTTATAAGGGTCTGTTTCTTTTACTCTCGTCATAACAGGATATATAAATGGTTCTGATTTTTTAATTATTGCGAGTCTTCTTATTTGAGTCAGCTCTTCAATTATTTGGGCAGTTGTTTTGTTGTTTAAATCAATATTTAATACAAGTTTTTTTAAGCCCAAAGATTGAGCATTCAGGCTATTTTTTGCAATTTCTTCAATATTTTTGCCGTTTATAGCCGTTGTAATATCTTTATCAGAAAGTTTTTTGTTTGTTTTTATAATAGGATTTAGATCTTTAATTTTTTCTATTATTTCAGCATTTTCTGTTTCTATGATAAGTCCTAAATTGGCTTGTGTGATTTTATCTATACAAGTTTGCAGATTTCCGTTATCAATCAGATTTATTGCGTCAACTTTGAAAATTTCTCCGATTCTATCTATTGAGTAATTCTTGATTTTATCGAGTTTTTTGTCGAAATCAGAATCTGCTGAATCAAGGGTTATAGCTGTTACGGGTTTATTTATAAATGTTTTTTCATGCCTGAACATTACTGTTTCGCCACCGATTTTAAGTTGTTTTCCCTTGCCAAAAGTTATCTCGTGTTGCTGAATTTTAAAAGCTTCATTAAGAAGGTTTTTAAGTTCTTCAGGAGTAAAAGGACATTTATCTATTGATGTTTGTTTTTGGGCTATTTTTAATGCGAAGGCCATGCAAGTGGGGAAGCCGCATGCCTTACAATTTGCCTCTAATAATTTTTTTGCAGCTGGAAGATGTTTAAAAATCTGAAGGCCGCTTAATTCCATATAAGCTCCTTCAATGTTTTTAAAGCTTCTCCATGCGAGAATACGACAATATTTGCTCCGGCAGATATTACCGCCGCACCTGCTGAAATCTCCCACATTACTGCTCTTTGAGTCTGTATTCCCCAATTTTCATTAAAATCAGAGGACTTTGCTTCTTTTGTTTTATAAGTTTCTGCTCCTATGAATGTGATGATGGGCATATTGAGCATATTATCGCCTTCAAAGCCAGCTTGTTTTATCTTTTCAATCATACTGTATCCGTAGTCTAGTCCGTATCCAAGAGCGCCCATATCCGTATCGATAAGTATTTTATTAGCGGAAAGCCCAAGTTCTATTGAAAGAATATTTAATTCTTTTGCAAGGTTGATATCTATAGGGCTTCTAAGAACGGCTATATGATTATTTCTTACTATTTCAGGGATTATTTGTTCATAGTTTGTTTCTTCAATACAGGCTATTGCAATTTGTTTTTTAATATTTTTTGCGATTTCCGGCAGAATTATTTTATCAACCTCTTTATTATTTGTTCCCTTTATAATAATTGGCTTTGTTGTTTTTTCAATATGGGAGTTTAGTTCATTAATGTGCTTTAAAAGATTATTCTCTAAATTTTCATCACTTATGTTAAATTGAACGCAGATAATATCACAGTCAGATTCTTCAGCTTTTTTAAATTTTAATGAAAAATCTTTAGTTCCCCAAAATTCTTTTAATATTTTTGAATAATTATCTTCTTCAAAGTACTGTATTTCAAGTGCAAAAAAAGGTTTAGAATTGTTATTGTTCTCTTGCATAAAACTTATTGATGTATTGCCGCCAACAGACAAAGAACCTAGTTGAACATTTTTTACAGCTGAATTTATATTGTATAAAGGTATCTCTATTTCCATGTTAATCATGGTAGGGGTAACATGTTATTGTGTCAATTTAGAATTGTTCCTCGTTGACGGCAATTTCTGAGGCGACTTTAGCGGTTGCTTCTGTTTGTGTATTTATATTTTTTGATGCATCGACTTCTTTTACTTCAGATTTATTTTGATTTTGAGTTATCTCCGAACCACATTTGCTGCATACAGTAACACCTTGGCCCATAAACATAGCACCACACTTTCCGCATACTGAAAAACCTGTTGTTTGGGTTTTAAATTCAGCCCATAAAGCATCTGATTTGTCTTCTTTTTCTGAATTCTCTTCAGTTGGCATAGCATTTAGAGCTTCAGCATCTTCTTTTAAATCATCTAATATTGCGCAAAAGCTTCCTATAGAGCCTGTTTTAATATTCCCTGTACTTGAGTTTGCACCTAAAAGGCTGTGCGCAGAATAATTCTGAGTAATACTTTGAACCATAACCAAATCCTCTTCCAAGTAAAAATCCATGGACATGATATCAATCAAGGTAGTTTTTTTAATCCGTTTAAAAGTGTATTTTAAAGTATATAAATCAGCTTATTAACTCATTTTCTTTGTATAATTAATTTATGAATTTAAAAATTATTGCAGTAGGCAAAATTAAAGAAAAATATATGCAATCAGCTATTCAGGAATATGAAAAAAGACTTTCTGCATACTGTAGCTTGTCAATAATAGAAATTCCTGCCGAAAATATATATGATGAGAACCTTTCGGAAAAATATAAAGACACTGAGGCCGATAAAATTCTTCAATATATCAAGGGTGAATCTTATATAATTACGCTTGAAATAAAAGGGAAACCTCTTTCTTCAGAAGAATTTGCTGTCAAAATAAAAGAAATTTCAAATTTCGGGATAAATGAATTAGTATTTATAATAGGTGGTGCAAACGGCTTGCATCGAAAAATCTCTGATTTGGCTGATTTTAAACTTAGTTTTTCAAATATGACTTTTACCCATCAGATGATAAGATTAATACTTTTAGAGCAAGTTTACCGCTCATATAAAATTAATTTGAATGAACCATACCACAGATAAAAACATTTCAATTTGTAAATACTACTCAAAATTTCCCTATTTGCTATTTAATTTTTTTTTTGTTTATATTATATAATATATAATAAACTAAACGGCTCTAAGATTTTAGAATGTAAGATAATTGCATTCTATAAATTTGGCTTGAAAAAATATTCGAGATACAGAAAATAGGTGAAAAATGGGCATAAAAGGAAAAGTAGATAAAATGGTTGTACTTGCCTGTGAAGAATGCAAGAGAAGAAATTATACGACCGTAAAAAATAAAAAAACTTTGAAAGAAAGAATGGAACTTAAAAAATACTGTCCTCATTGTAAGGCACACATTCTACACAAAGAAACTAAGTAAGACTAAAAAAGCGTCCTTAGTTCAGTTGGTAGAACGTCGGTCTCCAAAACCGGATGTCGAGGGTTCAAGTCCTTCAGGGCGCGTTTTAGAAAAGAAGAGGAATTTATGGCAAATTCTAATAAAGAGCAGATATCATTTAAAGACGATTTAACTACCTATTTGAAGGGTGTAAGATCAGAATGGGGTAAAATAACCTGGCCTGAAAAGCAGCAGGTTGTCGCAGAGACGATTTATGTTATTATAATCGTTTTTGTTTTTACATTATTTGTTTTGTTGTTAGATTTAGCTTTTAAAGGACTTTTTTCGTTCTTAAAATTACACTGATTTAACTTAGACAGGATACAAAATGACTAAAGAAAAAAAAGAAGTAATGAAAAAGCAACCTACAACGGAAATAAATGTTGACGAAATGGTTGCAGCTAAAGATGCGGAATTCAAAGCTGAAAAGCCTGTAAAAGCCCCACAAAAGAGGTGGTATGTAGTACACACATATTCAGGCCACGAAAATAAGGTTAAAGTAAACCTTGAAAAACGTATTGAATATATGAATATGGGTGATAAAATTTTCAGAGTAGAAGTTCCCCAAAAAACAATAACAAAAGTCAAAGACGGAAAAAAACAAGACAGAGACGAAAAAATATTTCCGGGCTATGTTCTTGTAGAAATGATTATGGATGATGACAGTTGGTATGTAGTAAGACATACAGCCGGAGTTACAAAGTTTGTAGGTTCGAGCAAAAAGCCGATTCCTGCTAAGGACAGCGAAATTAAGAAGATTATCCATAGAACTCAAAATCAGGTTACAAAAATTGAACTTGATGTTAAAATCGGTGACAAAGTCAGAATTGTCTCAGGTCCATTCTCTGATTTCATCGGAGATATTACAGAAGTCTATCCTGACAAGTCAAAATTGAGGGCTACAGTTTCAATCTTCGGCAGGGATACCCCCGTTGAGCTTGAGTACAAGCAAATTCAAAAAGTATAATAAATTAATTTATGTGGAAGCTTAAAAAAGCGCTATTACCACGAAAGGAGAAATAAAATGGCAAAAAAAGTTGTAGGAAAAATCAAGCTTCAAATTGAAGCAGGAAAAGCAAATCCATCTCCACCAGTTGGACCGGCCCTAGGTCAGCATGGTGTTAACATAATGGATTTTTGTAAGCAGTTTAATGCTAGAACAGAATCTCAGGCAGGTTATATCATTCCTGTTGTAATAGATGTTTATGAAGACAGATCATTCTCATTTGTTACAAAATCACCTCCGGCAGCGGTTTTGATTAAAAAAGCAATAAACCTTCCAAAAGGTTCTGCAGTTCCTAATAAAACAAAAGTTGGGCAGATTACAGTTGCACAACTTGAAGAAATTGCAAAAACAAAAATGGAAGATTTAAACGCAACAACTCTTGAGTCAGCTGTTGAAATGATTAAAGGCTCATGTAGAGCAATGGGTGTAACAGTTGTAGATTAGAGCTATTTGTATTTGTAAATTAATGTGGAAGCCTAAAAGGCGTTATCACCACGAAAGGAGAATAAAATGTCAAAATTAACTAAAAAACAAAAGAAAATTCAGGAAATATTAGAAGGCTTTGAACAGCCGACAAATGCCTTAGAAGCAATAAAAATACTTCAAAAAGTTTCAAAAGAAGTAGCGAAGTTTAACGAAACCGTTGAATGTCATATGCGTTTAGGTATTGATGTTAAACATGCTGACCAACAAATCAGAAGCACAACAGTACTTCCTGCAGGGCTTGGTAAAGATGTAAGAGTATGTGTTATAGCTAAAGGACAAAAAGCTACAGACGCAAAGGCTGCAGGAGCTGATGAGGCAGGTGCGGAAGAAGTTATCGAAAAAATCGAAAAAGGCTGGTTTGAATTTGATACTTTAATTGCAACACCTGATTGTATGGCTATGCTTGGTAAATTAGGTAGAGTCCTTGGGCCAAAAGGGTTGATGCCAAACCCTAAAACAGGAACAGTTACTCTTGATGTTGCTAAAGCTGTTAAAGATGCTAAAGCAGGTAAAGTTGAATTCAGAGCAGATAAGCAAGGTATGATTCACGTTCCTATCGGAAAAGTTCAATTTACAGAAGAAGACTTGATGAAAAACTATGTTACTCTTGCTGAAGCGATATTAAAAGTAAAACCTTCTGCTGCAAAAGGTACTTATATTAAGTCAGTATTTCTAACAACTACTATGGGTCCAAGTATTAAACTTGACTCCAAAAATGTTGCTACAGAAGTCAAAGAATATGTTTTATAAGTAAATAATTATTAATAAAAAGGCGCTGATTTTGAGGCGTCTTTTTTATATGTTAAACTAAGTATATAAAGGACAGATGAGTTGCCCAGAAACAGAAAGTTAAAAGAAATAATTAAAATAAAAGGATTGTCTTTTCTTTTAAAAGCATTTTTTAGGTTTGAAGAGATGTTTTTGTCATATAAGAGGATTAATTATCCAAAGACAAAACCTTGTATTTTTGCGCTTTGGCATGCACATCAGTGTGCGGTATATTGTGATAAAAATAAAGATCGTTTGTATGTCCTGATAAGCAAATCAAATGACGGAGAAATCATTGCTGCCGGCGCTGAGTGTATGGGAATAAAAACAATCAGGGGGTCAAAAGGCAGAAACGGCGTCGAAGCAACTATTAATATATTAGAAAAATTGGAACAGGGAAACTCTGTTGGTATTACAATAGATGGTCCCAGAGGTCCTGCTAAAGTAGTTAAAGACGGGATAATTAACATCGCAAAACTTTCTCAGGTTCCTATCGTCCCAGTAGTGTGGTATTCACCCGAGTCTACTTTTATAAAATTTAATACCTGGGATAAATTTACAATACCTTTCTTTAAATGTAATATTATGGTTTTATATGGAGACCCTATTTATGTACCGTCAGATTTGACCAAGGATGATGTTAACAAGTACAGGCTAATAATTGAAAATAAACTAAAAGAACTATACGAAGACATAAAAGCTAATTATCATCAATATAAAGAACAAAAAGACCTCGATTGAGGTCTTTTTGTTTTAAGTAAATTATTTGATTTAAGCTATTCGCTGAAACATATAACCTATACCTCTTGCGGTAAGTATAAGTTCAGGGTTCGCAGGATCGGTTTCAAGTTTGGAACGTAATCTTGAAATGTGAACGTCGACGACTCTTGTGTCAATTCTATGGTCAGGAGGGTAAGCCCAAACGTGTTGTAAAATTTCATTTCTTGAATAAGCCTGACCTGAATTGTTAACTAATAATTCTAACAAGCTGAATTCCATACCTGTAAGTCTAATACGTTCGTTTTTCCTAAAGACCTGACGTCTTGCTGTATCAATTTTTATATTACCGGTCGTGATGACATTTTTAGCTACTTTTCCTGTAGGAGCAACAGTTTCTTTGCTTGTTGTTCTTCTTAATACTGATTTAACTCTGGCCTCAAGTTCTTTCGGGCTAAAAGGCTTAATTACATAATCATCAGCGCCTAATTCAAGTCCTGTTATTCTTTCGGAAACATCGCCTAAAGCAGTTAAAATAATTATAGGAACATCAGACGTTCTTCTTACTTCTCTAGTAACACCGTATCCGTCGATTTTTGGCATCATAACATCTAAAACAATTAAATCGGGGTTATATTTATTAAAAGCTGCAATTGCTTCTTCCCCGTCAGCCGCTGTAATAATATCATATCCAATCATTTTTAAGCGGGTTTCCAAAATTCTTCTGATACTTGCTTCATCGTCGGCAACCAGAATTTTTTGGCGTACATCCTGCTCATTTTGAAGTTCATTGTTTTCTGTCATCTTGAAACCTTTTCACTTTCTTATCCCAACATTGAAATTATAATACAATTCTCATAATATTACAAAATATTTCTTTTGTAAACTTATATTAATCCAAAATCATCAAATAAATTAATATATTTAAACTTAGGTAAATTTAGTTTTTAAATAGTTTGATTTTTAAAATTTTTTATAGAATTATATTATTTATCGTGTAGAAAAAGGTACCTAAAACTATATGAAATGAAGGCAATATTATCTAAATATAAAAATCCGAATGAAATTTTTGCATACGTCTCTCTTTTTATTGCCGTAATATTGTATGGTACAACATTGACCGCGACCAAGGTCTGTTTGGAGTTTTATTCTTTAACATCGTTAATGATGTTCAGGATGTTGATTTCAGCAGTTATATTTTTGCCATTTTTCTTTACTGTATACAAAGGGATTAAAATCGAAAAGAAGGACTACAAATTACTTTTTTTAATGACTATTTGTGAACCTTGCTTATATTTTTTATTTGAAACACATGCACTTCAGTTTACATCATCAGGACAAGCAGGAATTGTAAGCTCTTTAGAACCGATTTTTATTGTGATGGGGGCTAGAATTATATTAAAAGAAAGACTTCCTATATTTGCTTATTACGGTTTATTTATAGGTATTTTGGGGTCTGTTTTCTTGAGTATGTTTTCTGATGTAAATGAATTGGCTCCAAATCCCGGGCTTGGTAATAGTTTAGAGTTATGTGCAATTATTTTGACTGATATAAGTATTATTACGACAAAATATCTTATGGATAAATACCCACCCTTTTTCCTTGCGGGGTTTCAGGTTTTAGGCGGCGGAATATTTTTTACACTCTTAAATTATTTTGCAAAAGGCAGTTTCTCGGTTATACCGAATATAAGTACAGCAATACTGTTATATCTAGGTATTTTAACAGTAATTGCTTATGCTCTTTATAACTTTGCAATTTGTACTTTGTCAGCGAGCAAAGCTTCACCGTTTTTGTTTTTACTTCCTGTATCCGCAGTGGTTTTCGGTTGGTTTTTCTTAAATGAAACTTTTAATATGAATCAATTTTTTGCGAGTATTTTCATTTTTATCGGAATTTACATAAGTCAGATAAGCGATAGAAAACGAATTGTTAAAATCGCACGTTTTATAAGACCGAAAAATAAGATAACAGTAAAACAGCAGTAATTTGACTGCTGTTTTATTTGCTTCTTTGCTCCATTTATTTTTTGTTAATTATGCTATTTCTGCAAGAAAAGGATTGTTAAGTCCTGTTAATTCAAACCAAACGTCATCTACTTTAGCTGATGAGCCATCTTCGAATATGCTTGTACCTTGTTGGTTATGTTGAATTTCTCCCGATTGTTGTTCTTCTGTATAGTTTTTAGTGTCGATATAAGCTACTTTAGAAAGGTCTTCAACGGTTGTATTATTTCCTTCAGAAACGAATCCAAGTTTGATTCCTTTAGTTTGAAGGGCTTCATTCAATGCTTTTAGGTCCACGAGGCCGTTTTTATCAATACAGTTGATGCCTGTTGCTGCTTTAGCGGCTTCTGCAACCATTTTTAAAGCTTCAAATCCGTTTGCTGCATTTAATTTTTCACCTGTGAATGGGTTTACTGTTTCGTTACCGAATACTTCAGATCCATCGATAGTGCCATTTCCATTGATATCTGTCATCGCAAGCATCTTATCTCCGCCAGAAGCACATCCGTCTGCTGTTCCGTTACCGTCAACGTCAATGCCGACTCCGTGTTCTGCTGAAACTTTTCCATCTTGGTTGAAATCAATTATTAAAGGAGAACCTGTAGTATATGAGCCACCTAAAGAAGTTCCGATTACAGTTTCTGTAGATGAAGTTGTAGTTGTTGTTTTTTCTTCTTTACCGTTTTTAATTTCTTCAGTTCTTCTGTCAACAATTTCTTCATCCATTACTAATTCAGAAACTTGAAGGACTTGATGTCCGCCGTTTCCACCGGTGATTTCTCCAGATGCGATGTTAGCTTGAACAACGCTGCTGCCGTTTCCAAGTGAAATATTTACGTTGTTAAGACCTGCTGCAACTGTTTGCTCAACATCTTCGTAAACGTTAACTATATATTTTTGAGTAGTTTTTGTTGTTGTAGTTGTTGCATCTACAGTTATTGTTTCTTGATTTAAGCTGGAACCATTTTGTAAATATAAATAGTTATTTCCTTGAGGTAACTTGCCAGCACCTAATATAGTCACATAAGTTGTAGGTGTTGATGTGCTTTGGTATACGTGATATTGTCCATCGCTTTTACCTTTGGCAATTATGTATTTTGGTTTGCCGTTAGGTAATTTTTCGCTTAAATCAATATTGTTTGCTTCTATATAAGCTTTTTCTTTATCAGAAAGTTGATCGTAAATTTTGCTTGTAGTATCAGAGTATTCAGTATGTGACTCTTCTTTTATTACATCTGTTCTGTTAGTACTTGAAACAAGATTTGTTTGTTGTCTTGTGAATATATTTTCATCTATATAGCTTTCTAAATCAGTATATAATCCATTCATTATAGCGAAATCAAGAGAAGCTACATAGCTGTTTCCATCGCCAACTGCTATGTTAAGGTTGTTACCATAGAATACTAATCTGTTATTTCCATCGCCTGCATTTACATTGTTGTAATCACCAATGGCTAGAATATCATCTATACCTGCACCGGTAGAGATGTTATTGTAGTTGCCGAAGCTGTGAATTACATTGTTTCCGCTTTCAAGGTCAATAGTGTTGTAATCGCCAGTTGAATTGATAGCGTTGTTGCTATTTTCACCTGTTGTTTCGTTGTGATCACCTGTGATAACTACTTGGTTATTGCTGTTAACTAGTGAAAGGTCATTAGCATCGCCATCTACGATAATTAGGTTAGATCCACCATTAGCATTAATAGAGTTATCATCACCTGTTGATTTTATTTGAGAATTGCTGTTATTTGTATTAACTGTGTTATTGTCGCCTTCAGATATAACAGTGTTTTCGCCATTAGCAACAGATATTGTATTGCCATCACCTGTTGATTTTATTTGAGAATCGCTGTCGTTTGAATTAATTGTATTATTGTCGCCTTCAGATATAACTTTGTTTTCGCCGTTAGCAACAGATATTGTATTGCCATCGCCTGTAGATTTGATTTGGTTGTTTCCGCCATCAGCTGCTAATTCGTTATTATCACCTGTAGAAATAACAACATCATCGCCTTCACCTGTAAGAATAGTACTGGAATCAGTATAGTTTACAACTGTATCATCAGCTTCTCCACCTACAAATAAATTTCCTTCACCATCGCGAGAAACTGTTTGTGATGCAAAATAGGCTATTTGAGAATTAAATTGATTAATTATGTCAATTCTTGAATCCATGAATACCTACATTTTTTTGTACACACTTATATAAAAACATTTAGTATATACAAATTACTCAAAAAGTATATAACGTTACATAAGTTTACAAAATAATATTGAATTTGTCATTTTTCAAACTTGAAAAACGTTTATGGAGGAACAAAGTGTGAAAGTAATAAGGTATGTATTATTATGATGGATTCTAAGATTAAGTGTGGAATGGTATCATTCACAGGGCTCAGTCAAGTCAAAAGCGTTGAGCAAATGCGTCAGAAAGAATTAAAAGAAAATAAAATCGAAACGGCGATAAAGTCAGTAATTGCAGCTACTGTTGTATGTAGCTCTGCTGATATAGCTAAAAGATACCCTAAAGGACTTATAAATGCCGTAGGTTTTTTCAAAAAGAAAATGCCAAAAGTTATAGTTGATAAAGCAGTTCATTTTAATAAAGTTATTCCCAAAGCTCCAAAAAGTCTTTTAAAGAGAATAGGACAATTCATAAAAACTCATCCTATGGCTTTAGCAATAGGCTTAACAGGGATTTTAGCTGCTAGGTTTGTATTGAAAGGTGCTAAAAAAGCAGAAAAAATCAACCAAAGATACGACGAACAAATTAAATTCTGTTCGACTTCAGCATAAATATTATCTGCTTTTAACAAATATTTGCTGAAAAGTCCGGATAGTTTTTTAATTTTGATTTAATCTGTTCAAATGTTAAAAAGCCTTCATGCGCTCCGAAGTTTTCAACTACAGAAGCTGCATTAACAGAAGCATAGATTAGAGATGTTTTTACATCCCAGGAAGTTTTTTCTAAAGTTGCTACAAAAGTTGAAGAAAAAGCATCTCCTGCGCCAAGTGTACTTACTACTTTTGCAGGGAATTGGTCACATTGATAGTAGCTATTTCCATCGAATGCATAAACTCCGTTTTTGCCGTCTGTAATTATAACTATTTTGGCATGAGTCGATTTTAATTTATTTAACATAGATTTTATATCGGGGTGAATAATTTCGTTTGAAAATTTTTCTCCTTTTGAATCAGGTCTTACCACAATTGATGTGAGCATAGAGGCTTCTTCTTTGTTTAATATCACTACTTCTGCTGTTTCAAGTATTTTAGAAAGATAATTTGCACCTTTTTTTATACTGCTTGTACCTATGTTTATTGCCATGTTAACGTCATTTCTTTCGGCGAATGTTGCAATTTCATCAAGAATTTTTGTTGATTCTCCGTTTAAGGGTGCTATGTAAAGCCATTTTGAGTTTTTTATAGCTTCAAAATTAATTTCTGATTTTTTTAAATTTGAATTTGCTCCCCTATGGGCAAGTACGGTCCTGTCCCCCTGAAAACTTGTTAATATTACGGAAAATCCGGTTTTATCTTCTTTGCTTACTATAACATTTGAAGTGTCGACATTTTTGTTTTTAAGTACTTGCAAAATATTTTGTCCCTGAATTTCATCTCCGATTTTGATTATTGATGATGTTTTAAATCCGAGATTTGTGAAGTTTATAGCGGTATTTACCGCACCGCCTCCTGTAGCGAGTTCAAATTTATCAATCTCTATTTTTGAACCGTATGGGTAAGCCATAAAATCGTTTTTTGAATTAACAGAACTTACAGATACAATATTTGCTGCATTTGTTTCAACAAAAGTATCTATAGTTGCGCTTCCTATTGTAATTATGTCGTACATTTCAATCCTCTTTTGTAATAATAAGTATTATATCATCAATAAGCTCTCGGATGAGCGCTGTTATAAGCTTCTTTAAGCCTTTCAGTTGTGACATGGGTATAGATTTGAGTGTTGCTTATGCTGCTGTGCCCTAAAAGCTCCTGTACAATTCTTAAATCAGCACCTTTTTCAAGAAGTTTTGTTGCAAAACTATGTCTAAAAACGTGTGGGGTTACTTCTTTTGGCAATTTAATATCGGAAACGACTTCTTTTATTGCAAGTCTTACGCTTTGCGGCTGAAGTCTGTAACCTGTTTTATTTATAAATAAAGGAGCATTATCAGATGTTTTTGTATCTTTAAAAATAAGATTCCTGACAGTTTTAATATAAGTATTCAAAAAATCTTTTGCTTTGTTAGAAACAAGAACAATCCTTTCTTTATTACCTTTGCCGAGAACTTTTATTTCATTATTTTCAAGATTTAAATCCCTGAAATTAAGACCTGAAAGCTCAGAAATCCTCATCCCCGTTGCGTAAAGAAGCTCTAGTATGGTTCTATTTCTATATCCTGCTGGTGTTTCGATTTTTATATTATTTAAAATTTGATCAATTTCGTTTTCCGTAAGAAATTTTGGCAGGCTTTTGCCTCTTTTAGGTGAGCGAATAGCAGAAGCAGGGTTTAATTCGGTAATTTTTTCTCTGTATAAATAACGGTAAAAAGTTCTGATTGATGCAATTTTCCTTGCAGTAGTCGTTTTTGAATAATTAAATTTTTGTATAAATAAAAGATATTCTTTAATTTTTTTTAAATTTACATTATTTGCGGGTTCGTCATTTAGCCAGATTAAAAAGCCTAAAATATCTGATATATAAGCTTTTACGGTATGTATAGAGAAGTTTCTTTCAACTTCAATATATAATTTAAATTCGTTTAAATATTTTTTTGAAATTTCGTTCATAGAATAATTATACTTTTTTTAGCTGAAATAATTAAAAATTTAACATTTATACATGTACATAGAAGGTCATGAATATAAGTATTATTTGCTATTTCGCTTAACAAAACGTCATGATTACTGTCCTTATTAAGTTTTGTAACACAGGGCTAAAACATGTCAAAGCCCATGTAGTCATGGTTTTTTCGGCGATTTAATTTATTCATTTATTTGTTGTTTATACAATTTGTTGTACTCAATAAAAACTTTGTTATAATTAACCTATAGTGTTTAAGGCACATGACTGGGGAGGCATACTTTTTAATTTCATGCGAAAAATAGAAGAAACCCTTGAGCTTATAAAAACACAAATCGTACCTTATAATCCTAAAATAGTTGCTGTAACTAAATACTTTGACGAGAACAAAATTGTTGAGTATTACAATGCAGGGATAAGAGATTTCGGCGAAAACAGAGTGCAAGATGCAATTGCCAAGATGGAAAAGCTACCTGAAGAAATTCTTGGGAATAGCAAATTTCATTTGATAGGACATTTGCAGACTAACAAGGCAAAATATGCCGTCGGGAGATTTGATTTGATACATTCTGTTGATTCTCTTAAACTGGCAGAAAAAATTGATGAAGAAGCCAAAAAAATCGGTGTTGTCCAAAAAGTTTTAGTTCAAGTTAATAATGCTAATGAAGAGTCTAAATTCGGCTATTCTCCTGAGTGCTTGAAGAAGGAGTTTGAACAAATTCTAAAGTTAAAATCAGTCAAAGTTGAAGGAATTATGAACATAGCTCCTTTGATGGAAGATTCTGAGAGCTTAAGAGTTTTATTCAAAAAAATCAAACTTTTAAAGGATGAATTAGAATCTGAATTTAAAGTAGAATTAAATGAGATATCCATGGGGATGAGCAACGATTTTAGAATAGCGCTTGAAGAAGGTGCAACAATAATACGTTTAGGACGAATACTATTTGAATAATACATAATATTGGGGAGGAAAGAACATTGGCAGTATCAGACAAAATTAAATCAATCGTAGGATTTTTAACATCAGGTTTTGAAAATAGGGATGATATATTTGACGAAATGGTAGATGAAGTAGGTGATTATCAGGTTCAGGATAATTTAGCTTTGGATCCTATGTATTCTTCTAATCCTCATAAAAGCCAAGACTTAAAAGTTGTTAATCATCCAAATTACCGTGGTTATGAAGTTATGGTTTCTGAGCCTCGTTCATATGACGAGTCTGTTGCCATTGTAAAACACTTAAAAGAAAAGAAAACAATTATTCTAAACTTACATTTGCTTGATAGAGAGCAGTCTATGAGAATTGTAGATTTTTTATGCGGTGCAACGCATGCTCTTAATGGTAATCAACAGAAAATCGGCGATTCTGTATTTATCTTTACTCCTTCAAATGTTGCTTTATCAGCCGAATCACAAAAAACAAAATTTATTAGAGACGCACTTTGGAATCAACCTCAATAATTAATGGTTGATTTATTTTTAAGTTTTAGTGCCTGTTTTACAGGCACTTTTTATATTGTCAATTGATAATTAAAAGCCACAGAATTCCTGTGGCTAAATAATTATATATAAATATTAATTATACATGTATTATTCTTGAGAAAGTGAATTAACTATTAGTTCCATTTCTGCACTTGAGTTATATACAGAATGGCATCCGCAATCTACGTGAATTGTTTCTCCGGTTACACCGGTAGAAAGGTCTGAAAGTAGATATAGTGCAGTTTTTCCAACATCCTCAAGCGTTACGTTTCTTCTTAACGGTGCTTTTAAAGCTCCTGCCTTAAGCATTTTGCTGAATCCGCCAATTCCGCTAGCTGCAAGAGTTTTAACAGCGCCCGCTGATAAACAGTTTACTCTTATGCCTTCTTTTCCTAAATCTTCAGCTAAATACCTTGCCGAAGATTCAAGTGCTGCTTTAGCTACACCCATTACGTTATAATTAGCAACAACTTTTTCTCCGCCCAGGTAAGTTAACGCAATAATTGAAGAGCCTTCTTTCAATACAGGTCTTGCATTTCTGGCGAGTGTTACTAATGAGTATGCGCTTACACCAAGTGCCAGATCCCATCCTTCCCTTGATGTAGAAATAAATTCACCTTGTAAGTCTTCTCTGTTTGCAAAGGCTACAGCGTGAACAAGAAAATCAAGTTTGCCATATACTTTTTCACACTCATCAAATACAGCTTTTACTTCTTCTTCTTTTGTAACATCGCAGTTTTTAATAATTTTTGCATTCATAGATTCAGCGATTGGTCTAACACGTTTTTCCATAACTTCGCCTGCATATGTAAAGGCAATATCTGCGCCCGCATCAAATAATTCTTTAGCGATGCCGTATGCTATACCGTGAGTATTAGAGACTCCGAATATAACTCCCTTTTTTCCTTCCATTAATTTCATAGATTAATCCTCTTTTGCTAATCGTGAATATATTACAATTAACAAAGCAAATTTTCAACTTTAGTTAACTTTGTTCTTTTTATTGTGAACTATGGAAGATATGAATGATGCTCCTACTATTACAAGTCCTACCATCCCTGTTACGACTTCTGGAACTTCGTGGATTGTGCTTATAAACATAATTATTGCCAGGAATCCTATTGCCCAGTGTGCACCATGCTCAAGATATAAATATTGTTTGAGTGTTCTTTTTTCAACCATAAGAATTGTCAATGACCGCACGAACATAGCTCCTATTGCAAGGCCGATAGTAATGATTATTATATCTTTGCTTATTGCAAATGCACCTAAAACACCGTCAAGAGAGAATGATGCATCAATTAGTTCTAAATATAAAAATCCAATAAAGCCTAATTTTGCTGTTTCTCCGGCAAGGTTAGCTTTTTCTTCAGCTATTGTTTCAAGAAGGTTGCTTACACTATCAATCACTAAGAATAAAATTATTCCCGTAAAACCTGCTAAAATAACAGTTAGTCTTGCTTCTGAAGGGATATGCGCCTGAAGAATTGAAATAGTTAAAAGGCATATTATAACTTCAATAGATTTTATTTTATTACAACACGATAACGGTTTTTCAATTCCGGTAAGCCAGTGTGTAGTTTTATCCGGATTAAAGAAGTAGAACAAAAACAGCATTAATAAAAATGCTCCGCCGAAAGTTACAAGAGGTGCATGAACAAGATGCAGATAATAAGCATATTTATCGACGTCATATATCGCAAGTTTTGTTACACCAATCAGGGACAGTCCTGAAAATGCAGAAACTACAATTACAGGAAATAAAAATCTCATGCCGAATACAGCAATCGCTATCCCCCAGGTAATAAATCTGTGCCGCCATTTTTCAGTCATTTTTTCAAGTTTGATTGCATTAATAACAGCGTTATCAAAAGAGAGAGTCACTTCTAGAATGGATAGGAAAAAGACTATAAAAACAGTCAAAAAACCGTTTTGATGATGAAGTTGCTGTCCCCAAAAGAATGCTATTATAAAGCCTATTATTGTTACAAAGAATGAGCCCTTAAAATATTTAATTAAATCTGCCATCTTAATTCCAGTCAATTTGAATTATTTACACGATTATTATATTAACAAAAAAATAGGGTAAAGAACTCGTTTCATTACCCTATTTATTAATTACAAAAATTAATCTATTCAGCGTGTCCAGCTGTTCCCAAAACTTGCATTTTATGTTTAACAAGTTCTTTAACTGCTGTTCTTCCCGGTCCCATATATTCTCTAGGATCGAATTTAGAAGGCTCTTCAATAAAGAATTCTCTGATTGTTGATGTCATTGCAAGTCTCAAGTCTGTATCGATGTTTATTTTTGCCACTCCGTTTTTAGCAGCAAAAGCAAGCATTTCTTCAGGAACGCCTTTTGCGTTAGGAAGTTTACCGCCGTATTTGTTGCATTTTTCAACAAGATATTCAGGAACTGAAGATGCACCGTGAAGAACTATCGGGAAATCATATCCCACAACAGCATTTACAGCTTTTTTAATTTCAGCAAGTCTGTCAAAATCTAGTCTTGCTTCGCCTGAAAATTTATAAGCGCCATGGCTAGTTCCGATTGCGATTGCCAATGAATCACAGCCTGTTTCTTTTACAAATTTAACAGCTTCTTCAACATTTGTATATTTAGCATCAGCGGCAGAAACGTTTACATCGTCTTCAACTCCGGCTAATTTACCTAACTCAGCTTCAACTGAAACTCCTCTTTCGTGGGCATAATCAACAACTTGTTTTGTTAAAGCGATATTTTCTTCTAGCGGGAATCTTGAACCGTCTATCATTACTGATGAAAAACCGCCGTCTATACAAGCTTTACAGATTTCAAAATCAGCACCGTGGTCTAAGTGAAGCGCTATAGGAACTGTTGTTGTGGCCAAAGCAGCTTCTACAAGTTTTATAAGATATGTTTGGTTAGCATATTTTCTTGCACCTGCTGAAACTTGAAGAATAATAGGAGATCTTGTTTCTTCAGCTGCTTCTGCTATTGCTTGCAGAATTTCCATATTATTTACGTTGTATGCACCGATTGCGTACTTGCCTTCAAGCGCTTTTTTGAACATTTCGCCTGTTCCAACTAATTTTCTTTCACTCATTACGTTCTCCTCGTGTTGTAACTTAACAAATCAAATCTAACTCAAAAATAACACTTTTACAACTACCGTTTTATGTATAAAACATATGTTCTTTTGTAGTTGAATTCTTGATTTTTTGTTTTTATATTTTGTTTTTGAGCCCATTCCCGGAGGAAAAATCTTACAGGTTTTGATTGGTAGTCAAAAGGATAATAAAACCAGTAATCCTGATTTTTAGGCAATTTGTCGAGTAATTTAAAATATTTGTTTTTGTCATATTCATTAGAAATCATTAATATTTTTTTAGTCGGATTAAAATTAAAATATTTTGAATAATATGCAAAGTCTGATTTTGAAGCATCATTGTATACAAGGCAGTCAGACGGTTTAAAGTTCTCAGAAATTAATTGCATTGCCGCTCTTGAATCTTGTATTTTGAATATATCGGGGTTCATAAATTCTCTGAGGTAGTAAAAGTTATATTGATTAAATGACTTAATAAATAGAGCAACCAGAAGAAGTAAAATTATTATTACAAATCTTTTCCCTTTTTCAATCAGGTCAAACGGTTTTGATATTAATAAAATTATAATCGGCAGCAGATAAAGACTGACCCTCCCCTTAATCGGAAAGAGGTACAAAAGTGAGGCTAAAACACTCAACAGAATTATCAAGAACATAAGTTGTTGGTTTTTTTTATTCTCTTTTATAAATAAAAAGGTTCCAGCAGCAAATAAAATAATGACGTAGGGAGAGAAGTTATTTGGTTGAAAGTAGTATGAGAAATTATCTTTAACAAGCTCAAATGTACTTGTAACATTGAGGGTTATAAATCCGGAATCCCAGTATTCATTGAACACTCCAAGCTCTGCATTCCTAGTAGGTATGAGTATTATCAAAAAATACAATATTCCTATGAAAATAATCGGGAGCATAAAACATAGCTGCTGTTTAATATTTTCTTTTTTATATTTCAGTAAATTTAATAAAATTATTGCTGATATTGCAATAATCATTGGATGAGAAAGCAATATTAATAAAATGCTTATTAAGCTGTATTTTAGGATTTTTGTATACGATATGTTTTTAAAATCTAATTTTTCATACAAAATAAATGCGCTTATCAAACATAATACATCAGTTGAATATTGTTTAAATTCCTGAGCGTAATATATGAGATTATAATTAAAAGCAAAAAGAAAATTTGCGATTATTATTGAATATTTATTGCCTAAAACCTTTTGAGAAAGCAGGTAAAAAAGGAATAAAGCTCCAATCGATGAGATAAAAGGCAGTAAGCGCAATATTATTTCGCTTTCACCTAAAAACAATGTTAAGGTTTTAGTTATTAACATAAAAAGAGGAGGGGCTTTTTGCATATATTCCAGAGGGGAAAAATATCCTAGTAATCCTCTGTTTATTATGCTTGAAGCCAACGATGCCTCATCATGCCAAAGCGGTCTTGAATGGAAATATGGTATAAATCTCAAAATAGCACCACTAAAAAGCAATAAAGCTATAATAATTGTGCTATATTTTTTTTTAAAGATTCTTATCATAAAAATACTCATAAAGTTGTATTAAATATTAACTTTAGAGTATAAATACTTTTTCTGTCAATTTTTGTATAAGTTACTTAATCTCGATTCTGAGATTTGTAAATTCAATATCATCATAATCAATATAAGCAGCTTGTGACATATTTTTACCTGCTTTAATTGTTATTTCATTGTATTGTGAAATATTAACAAGCGGTTTTGGGATTTTAATTTCCTGAGCATCCCCGTTTATTTTAACTTCAGCTATTTTATTTCCGTTAATAAATACCTGCGGAGCTGAAGCATATGCGGATACAACTTTTGATTGTCCTAATTCGCGGGCCATAAGTGTGTCTATTCCAATGATTGAGCCTATAACAATATAAGCATCTTCTTTGTTGGAGAGTTCTATTATTTTAAAATCTTTTGAATAAAAAGCGCCGCTTGACCTGAGAGCAAAGTCACCGGCATTTGCAGAATCAGGACAAAAGCTGTCATCACCGAGGTGAATCATATCAGATTCAAGGATTACGTCTTTGGGTGTTGTTTTTTCAATTCCTACCACAAGAGGTTTTTCTGCGCTTGTTTCATTTAATGTCAGAGAGTATGGTCTGTAGCCGTCTTTTTGGACAGACATTATAGTTGGAGCTGTGAGCTTTGTACCCAGCTTGAATCTACCTTCTTCATCTGTTGTGGTTCTGTATTTTTTAGCAGGCAAAGCGACTTTGGCGTTAGCAATACCTGAACCTGTTGAAGCGTCTACTACCTGACTGTAATCTTTTGTATCTTTTTTTTCCACCCTTCCTATAATTGATTCAGCCCAAACAGGTGCTGCCATGCATAGCAGGATAAATATTACAAATGCCCTCATCTTAATATCTCCTCAAATTGTCAGTACTATTTGTTGATATTAATCTAAAGTATTAGATTTTTAATTCCCGAATTGTTTAATCCGATTGAGGATTATTATAATTCAAAGGTGGAAGGTTAGGGAGCGGATATTGAGAACCGTTAAAACCCGGCTGGGGCTGTTGGGGAAGGTATTGAACGTTGTTATACCCCGGATTTTGAAAGGACTGAGTTTGATATTGTGTATTTCCCTGAGGTTCATTATTGTCATCTTGCCATGCGTTATAATTTGGTTGAAATTGAGATTGGGTCGGTTGAGAGAACTGATTATAATTTTGTTGCGGTTGTATATTTCCCTGCCAGGGGGTATAGCTGAAATTTCCTTTATGTTTTCCAGATGATTGGTTGTTATTTTCCCAAAATTTCCAGTTTTTTTTCTTGGGTGTAATATTTTGAGGTGCAGGAGAAGGAAGCTGGCTAAAATTCTGAGGGGCAATGTTGTTGTCAATCATATTTTGCTGATAATATTCAGGCGGGGAATAATTTTGTCCGAAGTTATAGTTCTGAGCTGCATCATTTGCCACAACAGGCGATGCCATTAAAGCAATAAATATGGAAGATAAAAGAATTTTTTTCATAATTTAGCGCTCCTTTTAAACTTAGCCTAATATTAATTTAATGTTTTTTAAGATTCATTTTGAAAAATATTAGCAGTTTTTAAAAAAATATACAATGACTATGTAGAGCTTTATCTTATACTAATTTTATTGTTTTCCAGAATTACCATAAGAACAGAAATGTCAGCGGGCTTAACCCCTCCGATTCTTGAAGCCTGTCCTAGTGTTGCTGGTTTTACTTTTTCTAATTTTTCTCTTGTCTCTGTTGAAATATGTTTAATTTTAGAATAATCAATATCTACAGGGATTTTAATTTTTTCGAGTTTTGATGACATCTCAACCTGCTCTAGCTGTCTTTTTATATATCCGTCATATTTAATTTTAACTTCAGCCTGTTCATAAATTTCTCTTGGAATATTGAGCGATGCTGTGTTTTCATCCAGTTCTTTTATTACACTGTAATCTATAGATGGCCTTTTTATAATTTCAGCGAGTCTTATTCCTCTTTCGATATTTTCATTGTATTTAGCAAGTATTTCATTAATTTTATCATTTGCGGGAATTTTTTCTTCTTGAAGTCTTTTTATTTCTTCATCGATTCTTTGTTGCTTTTCTTCAAACAGTTTGAACTGTTTTTCATCAATTAGCCCTAGTTTGTGTCCTGTAGGGGTTAATCTTTCGTCGGCATTATCCTGTCTTAATAAAAGCCTGTATTCAGAGCGAGATGTAAGCATTCTGTATGGCTCATCGATGTCTTTTGTAACTAAGTCATCAATCAAAGTGCCTATATAAGATGAACTCCTCTCTAAAACCAGAGGTTCTTTTTGGTTTAAATATCTGACTGCATTAATTCCTGCAATAAGTCCTTGTGCTGCGGCTTCTTCATAACCGCTTGTACCGTTGATTTGTCCTGCACAGAATAAACCTTTGATTTTTCGTGTCATTAAAGAGTGTTCAAGCTGAACGGCAGGCACATAGTCATATTCAACAGCATATGCAGGTTTAATTATATGTACATTCTCAAGCCCTGGCAGTGATTGAAGCATTTGAATCTGAACATCAGCGGGAAGACTTGTCGAAAATCCCTGAACATACATTTCATAAGTATTTTTGCCTTCAGGTTCAATAAAAATATGGTGGGAGGGATTATGTGCAAATCTGATGATTTTATCCTCGATTGAAGGGCAATATCTTGGACCTTTTCCCTGAATCATCCCCGAAAACATAGGTGATTTATCGAGATTGTTTTGTATAATTTCTTTGGTTTTTTCCGTCGTTCTGGTCAGATAGCAAGGATATTGTTCTCTTATCGGTCTATCAGGTTTAAATGAAAAGAAATTAAGTTCTTTATCGCCCGGCTGTTCAATCATTTTAGAGAAATCTATTGTTCTAGCATCGACTCTTGCAGGTGTACCCGTTTTAAGTTTTTTTATAATTAAACCGTTATTAGAGAGTGATTTTGACAATCCTTTTGCGCTATATTCGCCAAGACGCCCAAATTCCAGAGATTTTAGACCTACCCAGATTCTGCCCTCAAGTGATGTTCCCGTTGTAAGAATTACGCAGGGAGCGAAGTATTCTAGTGCAAATTCATCTTTTAATCCTACAACGGCATTATCTTTTAAGATTAGCTCTGACATCATGCATTGTTTGAGAGAAATATTCGGCTCGGATTCGATTATATTTCTCATAAATGTCATATATTCTTTTTTGTCTGATTGTGCTCTTAGTGCCCTTACAGCTGGACCTTTTGATGAGTTAAGCATTTTCATCTGCATATATGTGGCATCGGCTGCTAGCCCCATAATACCGCCAAGAGCATCAATTTCCCTGACCAGGCAGGATTTTGCAGGACCTCCGATTGCAGGATTACAAGGCATAAGGGCAATATTATCCAGATTTAAAGTTGCTAAAAGAACCTTTGCCCCCAATCTTGCAGCACAAACGGCAGCCTCAACTCCGGCATGTCCAGCTCCAACGACAATAACATCATATTTAAACATAATAAAATTATAGACTAAAAATTTCTTTTGTTAATAAAAGTTTAAAAATCCATGACAAATATATATTTAGCGGATATTATAAAAGAAAAGTTTACTAATCAATGTGGGGATAAAACAATTAAAGATTTTGCTTCTAAAGGAAAAATATTTACGGATAATACAGAGCTTAGTGCATTATCTGACGATAATGATAAGTTTAGTACACTGAGCACTTCTGCAATGCTTGCCAGAGGGGAGGTTCCTCCATCTCACAGAAGAATTGCTGATAACTATATGATTATTAAAAAAATCTATGGTTTTCCGGTAGTTCAGAGCAGAATTGATAGTCAGGAAAAAGCACTCCTTGCAAAATATGATTTTAACCAGCTTGAGTATTCGACAATAAAACAAATTAATGAAGAATTATCATTTTTGAAAAAGTGGTCTTTATCATTAGAACCCGAATTAAGAAAAGATGCGGATGACATAATGCAAGTCCGTTCAAAAGAACTCAAATTTTTGGTAGCTACAAGATATACGGTTTTAACAAACGAAATTTTTAATGGTTATATGGCCTTAGAAAAGTATTTTGAGGATATTTCAAAATATAACAGATATTAATTTTGAGCCGTTGGTTGATTTATTGAATTGATAAGATAATTTTCAAGTCCTTTTCTGATAGAAACGGCTGCATTTTGTCTGAAATTTTCATTGAGAAGCAGTTGATATTCTTCGGGATGAATCATATAGGCAATCTCTATTAATACAGACAATGGAGCTGTTGAGCGGGTAAGAACGAAGCTGCCTTTCGCACAGCCGTCGTCTTTTGTTCCTAAATCAGTAACAATCTGATATTTTAAGGTTTGTGCCAAATCTTTTGCTTCTTTATGATAATAATAAGAAGAAGTCCCATGTTTTATCATCGGGTCTAGCCCATCAGGCAAGGCATTGGCATGGATGCTTATAGAAATTAAAGCATTATTGATTTTTGCGGTTTTTACCCTGTCAAATAAATCAACCGCAGTATCATCTGTTCTTGTTAAAACTACTGTTGCACCTGCATTTTTAAGCTCTGTTTCAAGCTTTTTGGCTATATCAAGTGTGATATTTTTTTCTTTTTCTCCTGTAGGACCTATTGCTCCGGAGTCGGGTCCTCCATGACCGGCATCTATTGCAATTGTTATTTTATCCAGCGGTTTTTTTACATTTATTTCGGGAGTTTTCCTCTTTTTGAAAATGAGTTTGTTGCCTTCATAATAACAATCATAGCCCCATAATTTCCTATCTGAAGGAAATTCAATAACAAAATTATCGTTGCTTGTAGATTTGATTTTGGCATTGGTAAATATACTTTGAGCAACTATAGCATCAATAAGGTCTTTACTGTATTTTAACCCGTAAATATTTAATTCAAGGTTATTGTCGATTTCACTAATTTTATATGCGATGGGCATGTTTAAGTCCAGTTTCAAATAGTCAAACAGTTTATCCGATTCGAATTTTACGGTTGAAACAGTCGCAAGAATTCTTCCTTCGATATTTGTTGCAATAACAACATTATCACCAGAAACCCATAGGGATTCTTTTTTGCCTAAATTTACCCTGTAGTATTTATCTTTCATTCCATCCAATATAAGCACCGTACCTTTGGTAAGATGACTTATTCTGGGAGCATTATCATCGGGAGCAATCCTAAGCGGGATATCATCCTTTATGGCTGTTGCATATAAGTATTTGTCAGTTGGGAATTCTTGTATTTCTGTACTTTGGATTTCTGTTTTGACGGGAATTTTTTTAATTATGGTGAAGTCGATTTTGTCCGTTTGCTCTTTGCATTGTGATTTTATTGTAAAAATATTTTCACCTTCAACTAGAGGAACAACTTGCACAAAACTGCCGTTCTCCCACACTTTTACAGGAGTATCATTTATGGTAAGGGTTGAGTCTGGGGTGGTGTTTCCTATAAAAAATGTTGTTGAAGAATTAATGTTTACCGGATTTTGTTTAGGATAAATAATTTCAAGAGCGTAGGATTTCACTCCGGTAATCATCAATAATGAAATCATAATAAAATAATAAATAAAGCGATTTTTAAACATTTATAAAATCCATCCGTTCTAATTTGTTTTTACCTATATAAACATTATAAAAAAACAGGTTTAAAATTCAAACTAATTAATAAATTGCTATATGAAGTAATTTAATTGTATAATATGTAAGATATTTTTAGGATACCGATATGACAGAGAACAAAGTAGATGTAATAATTGTCGGAGCTGGACCTGCCGGTATAAGCGCAGGTATAACCTTAGCAAGAGCTAACAAAAATGTTTTGATTATTGAAAGAGGCGATTACGCCGGGAATAAGAACATGTTTGGTGGAGCAATTTATGCAAAACCGACCAGCGATATATTCCCCAATTTTTGGGAGTCAGCCCCATTAGAGCGCCATAATGTTGAGCATAGATATATAGTTATGAGCGATAATACCTCAACAACAATATCTTATAAAAATCCTCAAAAGGCTTCTTATAACAGCTTTACTGTGCTTCGCTCAAAGTGGGACAGATGGTGTGCGGAAGAGGCAAAAAAAGCAGGTGCTTATATTGCCCCTAAAACAGTAGTAAGAGAACTTATTAAAGTAAATGATAAAGTCATTGGTATAAAAACAGATATTGAAACTTTTTATGCTGATATTGTGATTCTGGCTGATGGCGTAAATTCTCTTTTGGCAAAACAGATAGGGCTAAGAGAAGAAATCAATGACAAATCAGTTGCAATTGGTGTAAAAGAGGTCATAAAACTTCCAAAAGAAAAAATTGAAGACAGATTTTCTCTTGATGAAAATTCAGGCTGTATCTGTGAAGTTGTCGGCGGCCCTTTTAAGTCTATGATGGGACTTGGGTATGTTTACACCAATAAGGAATCTGTCGTTGTAGGACTCGGGGTTACTCTGGATGAACTCAAAAAAAGGCAGCTTAAACCTTATGAGCTTTTGAACGAATTAAAAGCCCACCCTTCCATTGCGCCTTTGATTAAAGGTGGAGAACTTTTAGAGTATTCAGCGCATTTAATACCTGAAGGCGGTTATAAATCTATACCAAAACTCTATGATAATGGAGTTTTGATTATCGGTGATGCTGCTATGCTTGTTAATAACATCCATTGGGAAGGTACAAACCTTGCTCTTATGAGCGGGAAGTATGCGGCGGAAGTTGCGATTGAAGCGATTGACAACAAGGATTTTTCTGCAAATCAGCTTTCTTTGTATCAGGAAAAGCTTGAAAGAAGCTTTGTTATGAGAGATTTAAAATCTTATAAAGATACAATAGATATAATTCATGCTAATTCAGAGTCATTTTTAGGTTATTATCCACAGAAAATTTGTGAATTTTTTGAAACTTTCACAAAAGTTGATTCAACCCCTAAAAGCGTCGCCTTTAGAAGATATATAAAGCATTTTTTAAAGGACAGAAAGCTTTCTTGTCTTTTTAAGGATGCAATTGATTTTATAAAACTTGCAATAGGAGTTTTAAAGTAAATGGAAGAAAATAAAATCCCCGAAAATATAGATGATAAACTATCAAAGGTAAAATATGTTTGTGCTGATGAGCCTCACCTAAAGCCTGATCCTGACAGGTGTATTAAGTGTAAGAGTAAAGCTTGCACTTTTGTTTGCCCTGCAAATGTTTATCTTTGGGACAGTGAAGCGAAAAAGCTGTTGATAAGATATGAAAATTGTCTTGAATGCGGGGCATGCAGGGTTGCATGTGAAAAAAAATGCATCGAATGGAAATATCCTAAAGCCGGTTACGGTGTTGGATTTAAGTATGGTTAATCAGTGATGGAGGTTTTTTATGCGTGATGAATATAGTGAAAATGCAAGAAGATGGTATGACAAAGACCCTATTCTTTCTCGCTCAATGAAAACATTGGAGGATTCAGACGATGAGACTCAAATAAAAGTTGCATTGAACCTCATAAAAATAATTATTGAGCATAATATGTCATATAGCGAGTATTCTGATGTCGATGATATTATTGAAGCTGTTGATGACGGGATAGTAGAAAGAGGAAATGGGCGCTGGTACGATATCGATAGAACGTTGAGAGTCGCAATTAGTATGCTGGAGAATTGTCCCGACCAGACACAAAAAGTTATTGCTAAAGAAATGGCTAAAATTGTTGTAGACAAAATTAAAGAAGATAAAGATTTGGAAGATTCATCTGAAGAAATTGAGGAAATTTAGCAAGGTGAATTCGGAAAAACTTTGGAAAATAAAATCATCACAAGGCATATCCAAGGCTTTAATTGATGCTGCAGGAAATGAGGTCTTAGCTAAACTCCTTGTTAATAGAGGCATTGATTCTGTTGCTAAAATTCAGGATTTTTTGAATCCTTTAAATATGAAATTCACATCACCTGATGTTTTTACAGATATGAGAAAAACAGTAGAAAGAGTTAAAAGGGCTGTTTTAAACGGTGAAAATATAACCGTATATGGTGATTTTGATGCTGATGGTATAACTTCAACCGCTGTTTTATATAAAACATTGAAACATATCGGAGCAAAAGCTAATTATTATCTGCCGTATAGAGAAACAGAAAGTCATGGGCTTAATACAAAGGCTTTAATAAATATAATTTCAAAACAAAAATCCAAGCTTATTATTACTGTAGATTGTGGTATCAGTAATGTTGAAGAAATAAATTTTGCAAACAGTTTCAAAGCGGATGTCATAATAACAGACCACCATGAGGCTCTTGAAATTCTGCCTGAGGCATTTGCCATACTTAATCCAAAGGCACAAAATGCTTTAGCTGAGAACCTTTCGCTGGAGGAGATACAGAATCTTAATTATCTTGCAGGAGTTGGTGTTGCATTCAAGTTGTCATGTGAGCTTTTGAATGAATTTAATTTAAGTGATTTTATCGATGAACTCTTACCGCTTGTTGCCATTGGTACAATTGCAGATATTGTACCTTTGATAGGTGAAAATAGGGCTCTTGTTAAGATGGGGCTGGAGTTGATAAGAGAAAATAAAAATCCGGGCATAAATCAACTTTTGACAGAACTTGGGGTGGATATTTCTTCTGTGAATTCTGAAACAATTTCATTTATGGTGGCTCCTCGCTTAAATGCCGCAGGAAGGCTTGATACGGCTGAAAAAGCTCTTAAATTGTTAATTTCTGACGATATGGAAGAAATAAAAGATGCGATTACTATTTTAACGGAATTAAATCAGCAGCGTCAGGCTTTGTGTGATGATATTTATAAAGAAGCTGTCGAGATGATAGAAGAAGAACCTGACAAGTACAAACATTCTGTAATTTTATTAAATTCAAATTGGCATATAGGCATAATAGGTATAGTAGCTTCAAAATTAGTTGAAAAATACCACCTTCCTGTATTTTTAATGACAAAAGAAGCCGGGACATCTTGTGAAATTAGGTGTTCTTGCAGAGGAATCAAGGGTATGAATATCCATGAAATTCTGGCGGCGCATTCTGAGTATTTAATAAAATTTGGCGGTCACTCAATGGCCGGAGGTTTTAGCTTTGACGAAAACGTAGTTTCATTTGAAGATTTTTCATCAATTTTAAGAGGCGCAATAGATACTTTATATGAAGCAGCAGATTTTTCGCCGGTATTAGAAATTGATGCAGAGATATCTTCCGGAGATATCGATTTGGAACTTGTTGAAATTATTGACAAATTGCAGCCTTTTGGTGCTTTAAATTTTCCGCCGGTTTTTGCAATAAAGAATCTTATATTGACCAAGTATAAATTTATGGGGCAGAGTTCAAATCATTTAAAATTGAGTTGTTCGGATGAAGCAGGAAGGCATTTTGAGTGTGTAAAGTGGAATACAAAGAACTTTGATTTACCTTTAAGTTCAAAAATTGATATTGCTTTTTATCCTAAGATTAATCAATTTAACGGAAATATCACGCTGCAGTTGGATTTAAAAGATATAAAAAGTGAATGTTTCAAAAAAAATTCTTTAAAAGAACTGAAAATATTGGATCATAGAAAAAAAACAAATATTCTTGAGCAGGTTGTGGATTATATTGTTAATTCGAAGAAAAGAATTTCACTTTTTGTCGAGAGTAAAAAAAATGAGGAACTTTTATTAAAATACGAAAAACTAAGAAATAACATTTTTAACAGAGAGTCTATCCCTAAAGATTCAGAGCAAATTATGTTTTTTGATTGTCCTCCTGACAACGAGCTTTTCGCCAGAATTTTATCAAAAACAAATGCGAATACCATCCACCTTATGAATTTTGATATAAATGAATATACTGTCGAGGATTTCATAAAAATGTTTGCAGGAATGTTAAAATACTCATATAGCACAAAAAATGGCGATATAAACATAGAACAGATTGCAAAACTCACAGATACAACTGCAAAAATAATTCAAAAAACTCTGCAATTGTTGAAAGATTTAAATATGATTGATTTCAAACCTCTTAATGATTTTTTATTCAAGGTTGAATTTAAATCTCCGGTTGAGATGACAGCGTTAAAACAACACTTTTTGTATAACCAGATTTATTATGATTTGGAGCAAATTAAAGAATATCGCCGAAAAATACATTCAGGCGATATTGAGGAATTAAAAAATTTAATAAAAAATTAAAGCATATTTTTTCTGATTTTTTCTTTGGTTCTATCTAAGTCTTTAATTTTTCTTTCGATTGCTCTTACTTGTTTGCCAAGAACTTTACGTTCTTCTTTGACCAATTTATATTGGTTGTCGATATCAGTATATTTTGACTTGTATTCAAGTAAATTATTTCTAATCTCAACCTGAGCGCTGTCAAGCTCAAACAATGCGTTTTGCAAATTGTTATTTTGTTTTGTAGGGTTGATTTCGGCATTTTCAGCGTCAGAAGCTGTGTCAAGTGTTTTTGCCGGAATCTCGGAAGGTGTTGATTTAGGAGGTTGCGGGTAGTCGACCGGGTCAAATACCATTCCGTCAGCCAGAACTATATTTGCGCTCATTAAAGAAAGACTTACCGCTACAGCTAAATTGAATATCTTTTTCATACATAATCTCCTCTTTATCTGTTTACTTATTATTAAACCTTTTTTAACCTAAATAATCAAGTCTTATAATAATTGTAACAAATCCTGTTTTGCTTTTATATGAAAAATTTTTCGAAAATTTGTTATAGTATTTAAGTGTATAATTACAGTTTTAAAGTCATAGAATAAAATGCTAACTTATTTTAACAGTATGAATTTTGCTGAATATATGGAGGTTAAGCATCTGCTAAGCAGGGGGAAATCCTTTACCGTTTCAGGTTTGACCAATACCGCCAAAACTATTTTGCTGGGGCAAGTCAATAATCAGAAGAATAAAAAAATATTATTCATAACAGATTCTGAGCAAAGCGCAATAAAGTATAAAAATGACCTTAAAAAGCTTTTAAATATTGAATCAGAGGTGTTTCCATATCAGGACGGATCAATATACGAAGGCAATTTAGATAATTTATACAAGTATTCTGAGCAAGTTAATATAATAAATAATCTTGATAGTATAAAAATACTTATTGCGCCGGTAAAATCTTTGCTAGAAAAGTTTGCGCCAAAAGATTTTTATGCTGAGAATAAGCTGGAAGTTAAAATTAATGATGATATTGAAGTAAGCAAATTTGCCAAAAAGCTTGTAAATCTTGGTTATAAAAAAGCAACAATGGTCGTAGACTCAGGAGAGTTCAGTATCAGAGGTGATATAATTGATGTCTTTTCACTTGATAAGAATCCTGTAAGAATTGAGCTTTGGGGTGATAGCGTTGTTGATATAAGGTCTTTTGATAATAAAACCCAAAGAAGTATTGAAAAACTATCTCAAATAAATATTCTGCCTTTGTATAAATTTGTTTTGTCTGACGAAAATAAAAAAGAATTTATTAAAGAATTAAATAAAAATACAGAAAAAAATTTATCGAAGAGCGATAAAGATATTCAGGACTTGATTAAAGAAAAGCTTGAAGAAATTACTCAAAATATTGAAGAAGGTTATTTTGAGGGAATCGACTATTATCAGACATATTTCAATAAAAATTTAAAATCTTTTATTGAGCTGTTGTCTGAGGATTATTTGATAATTTTTGATGAATATTCCCAAGTTAAGACAAAATACCAATTTATAGATGAAAACTTTCAAAAGCAATATAATGAAGGCATTTTGCCAGCGGTAAATCTACCCTTAAATAATTTCGCCCATTGTAATTTTATGGAATTTAACAAGGTAATTTCAGAAAGGAATAAAATTTATTTTGACAATTTTATAGATGAAGAAGCAGCATATCTGGTTGAATATGACACAAACCTTGTTATGAATTTTTCTTCCAAAATAGATGAGATAGTGTCATTCATAGACGATAATCTTAAAAAAGGCTATAAAATAATCATATCAACCGATTACAAAAGTCGAATAGAAGAGATTTTAAGAGAGTTTGAAATTGCATATTCTTTTGATATCGAGGATAAAAATACCGTTTTTATAACAGGTGCAATCTCAATGCCGGGGACGCTTATCAGTTCTTATAAGACTATTATTCTTACGGATAAAGAGCTTTTTAATAAGCGGTCAAAGGATATTACTGCTCAGAAAAAATCTTACTACAAAGAGAATCCCGACTTTATTGAATCAGTAAATGACATCAAACCCGATGACTATGTTGTGCATATGGTGCATGGGATAGGTATTTTTAAAGGGCTTACAAAGCAGGAGATTGACGGTGAAGAAAAAGATTATCTTACAATCGAATATGCCGCTAAAGACAAGCTCCATATACCAGCAGAACAGATTAATTTCCTTTGCAGATATAGAGGTTCTGGCAGCATAAAGCCTGTGCTATCCAGAATGGGTGGCAATGACTGGAATAATACAAAATCAAGAGCTAAAAAGGCAGTTGAAGATGTTGCACAGGAACTTTTAAACCTTTATGCGAGAAGGCAAGTATTAGAAGGTATTGAATTTGAGCCTGATACTGTCTGGCAATATGAGATGGAAGAAGCTTTTGAATATACCGAAACTCCTGACCAGATGAAAGCCATTAATGATGTCAAGCTTGATATGGAAGATAAAAAGCCTATGGACAGGTTAATTTGCGGAGATGTTGGGTTCGGTAAAACAGAAGTTGCAATAAGAGCGATTTTCAAGGCGGTAATGTCTTCTAAACAGGTTGCGATTGTAGTTCCGACAACGATTTTGGCTATGCAGCATTATGAAACAATTAAAGAAAGATTCAAGCCTTTTCCTATAAAAATTGAACTTTTATCAAGATTTAGAAGCCAAAAAGAACAAAAGGAAACACTAAAGCACTTAATTACAGGTGAATGTGATGTTGTAGTGGGAACTCACCGTCTTTTACAAAAAGACATAGAGTTTAAGGATTTGGGTATATTAGTGCTTGATGAGGAGCATAAGTTTGGGGTTAAGCACAAGGAAAAACTCAAAATGCTCAAGAAGAATATAGACGTGCTGAGCATGTCCGCAACTCCTATCCCCAGAACTTTATATATGTCGCTCTCCGGAATCAAGGATATGAGCGTAATTAACACTCCTCCTAAAAACCGTCTGCCGATAAAAACTTTTGTAGGTGAATTTAAAGATTCAATTGTAAAAAATGCAATAAACTATGAACTTCAAAGAGACGGACAGGTTTTCTATCTTTATAACAGGGTTGAAACAATTTATGAATTCGGCAGTTATTTAAAAGACTTGTTGCCGAATGCCTCAATAGCGGTTGCTCATGGTCAAATGGATGAAAAACAGCTCGAAAAGATTATGCTGGATTTTATTGAAAAGAAATATGATGTATTGATTTGCACGACGATAATTGAATCAGGTCTTGATGTTCAGAACGCAAATACAATAATCATTCATAATGCAGACAGGTTCGGGTTGGCCCAGCTTTATCAGCTTAGAGGTAGAGTCGGGCGTTCTGACAGACAGGCTTATTGTTATTGTTTGTATAAGAATACTAATAAACTTTCGGACGAAGCTGTAAAAAGGCTTAAATCAATAAAAGAATTTACAACCCTTGGCAGCGGTTATCAGATTGCTCTTCGGGATATTGAAATAAGAGGAGTCGGAAATATACTCGGAACAAGACAGCATGGCCAAATGGTAAATGTAGGATTTGATACATATTGTGCCCTTTTGGAAGAGGCTATAAATGAGCTCCGAGAAATTGATATTAAGCCTCAAAAGCCTACAATAGTCGATATAAATGTTACCGCATATATTCCTGATGAATGGGTTGGTTCAAAAGAGCAAAAAATGATTGAATACAAGCGTCTTGCAGACGTAAAATCGATTTCTGAATTAGACTTGATTACTGTCGAATGGAAAGATAGATTTTCTAAAATGTCTGAGCCTGTTGAAAACCTTATAAAACTTATACACATAAGACTTCTTGCAAGTCAGGTAAATGTTACTCTTATAAGAGAAACAGACACAAATATTAGAGTTTACACTCCTTTTAAACAGGCAGAATGGAATATAATCAAACAACAATTACCGACAAATATTACAAAATATATTAAGTTTACTCAAGCACCCAAATCCTGCTTGGATGGTGAATCTATACTACTTATAGACAACTCGGTATTAAACTTTGAAGAATTATTTAACATGTTGACTAATTTATTTTATTATATACTTAAAATAACTTGTGAATACAAAGAGAAGTAACTTCTGAGGAGTAAAAAATGAAAACTTTTAAATTAATATGCACAACAGTATTAATGGCAATAGTTTTGAGCGGTTGTAATTTTATTAAAAATAGAGATGCAATAATTACAATCAACGATGAACCTATTACTAAACAGGAGTACGAAAAAGCATTTAACTCAATTGCCGGGAATTCAATGTTTGCACAAATGGGTGTTGATTTAAAAAATGACCAAAATAGTTTTTTGCATCTTATGCTTAAAGACAGAGTTGTTAATGAACTGATTGTTAAAAAACTCTTGAATCAAGAAATGAATAAAAGAAGAATTAAGGTCAGTGATGAAGATATAAATGTTGAACTTAAAAATATAATTGACAAAATCGGCTCAAAGGAAAAATTTGACGAGATACTTAAACAAAATGGAATAACAGCTGCGCAATTCAAAAATGATTTAGAAGAAGAAGTTAAGATTAAAAAACTTGTCGATTCTTTATCTTTAGTTTCAGTTGGTGAGAGTGAAGTCAATAAGTATTATAAAGCTAATATGGATAAGTTTAAATATCCTGATAAGGTTAGAGCTTCTCATATTTTAATTAGCGCAAATCCTGACGAAATCAGAGAAATTGTAGTTTCTGACAATTCCGGTAAAAAACTTACAAAAGAACAAATTGATGAAAAAGTTAAAAAAGAATTGGATGAAAAGTTACAAAAAGCTAATAAATTATTAATTGAGGTAAAAAAAGATCCTACTAAATTCGCAAAAATTGCAAAAGAAAACTCAGACGATACTATGAGTGCTCAACAAGGCGGAGACTTGGGCTACTTTGCTGAGCAAGAGATGGTTGAACCTTTCTCCAGGGTCGCATTTGCAATGAGACCTAATACTATAAGTGATGTTATAAGAACTCCTTACGGATTCCATATTATATATGTTGCAGACAGAATCAAAGCAGGAACAGAGCCTTTAATGAAAGTAAAACAGGAAATTAAAGACTATCTTGAAAATCAGGAAAAAGTTAAAATATTACAAAAATTTGTAGATACACTTAAAAATAACGCAAAAATTGTATATAATGACCCTACTTATAATCCTGCAGAAATACAAAAACAGATAAAAGAACAGTCGCAGAAGAATCCGGCATTTGCTGATAATCAAAAATCTGCAAAAGAATAAAAAGATTAAAATTTTAAGGGGAAAGTTAACAGCTTTCCCCTATATATGACAGGAGAATCAGTTTGGGATTATTGATAAAAAAAGAAGAATTACCTCAATTGCTTTCAAAATTACGTTCAGAAGGTAAGAAAATTGTTACAACTAACGGTTGTTTTGATATTTTGCATGTTGGGCATGTAAGATATCTTAAAAAAGCTAAGGACTTTGGGGATGTCCTAATCATAGCGTTGAATTCAGATAAGTCAGTAAAATGCATAAAAGGTGATGATAGACCTATAAATAACGAAAATGATAGGGCAGAGATATTAAATGCATTGTATTTCGTGGATTATGTTGTTTTGTTTGACGAGGATTCTCCGAGAGATTTGCTTGGCATGATTAAGCCAGATATACATACCAAAGGCGCTGATTATAATCAGGACACATTGCCTGAAGCTCCTGTAATTATTGAAAATGGCGGAAAAATTGAATTTATAAGTTTAGTTGAGGGCAAGTCAACAACATCAATCATAAAAAAAATTAAAAATTGAAGTTAAGAATTGTTAAAAAAGTGCTAAATAAAGTCAATAATAAAGCTTTTTCAGCTTTATAAATGCAGTGTACAATGGTGTTTATAAATTTTGGAAAGCATTAAAACAAATAATTTAAACAGTACTTATTCTGCTCCTTATCTTAACTTGCAAGATAATAAAAAGAAATCTAAGGAGAGTTCAAGGCTGCGTATTGCAAAAATTACAGGAGTATCCGTTGCAGCACTAGCAACGCTTTTGGCAGGATATAAGTTGTTAAATAAAAAAGCTATTCAAAACAATAACAGTCAGGATATAAAACGCTGTGTTGAGCAGCCGATAAAAAAAATTATTAAATCAGTCGAAACAAAAATTGACAGTTCAGAAAAACTAATAGGCAAAACCGTATATAAAACAGCACCAAGACCGATACCTGCTCCCGGTATTATTGAAAATATTACAACAAAAGACGGCGATTTTGCAGTAAAAAGCGCAAGAAGCGCAATAGCATGCGGAAGCATTGAATTTATTAAAGAAAGTCAGTCAAATGCGCTTAAATTAAATTACAAGGATGAAAGCACTTATTCTATTCCATGCGGTTCCGCTTTAAAATCTTTCGGACAGATTATTGCAAGACGAATAACCAATTATGATTCTTTGGGCAGAAAAAGAGTCACTTTAATAAAATATCTTCCTTATGTAAATTCTTCAAAAATCATTGGAATTTCTCAATCTGTTGACGGAAAAATTGTAAAAAATATGGGTTGTTATTCCGGAATGTAAAAATTTACTTGTTAAATATATCGATTCCCTTGTTTAAAATTTGAAAAATTTTTAACTAAGTATTAAAATAAGAAAATAAACTTATAGAGGGGAAATTTACAATATGAAATTTTACAGTGTTGAAGAAATTTCGCAAATAGTTGGCGGAATCCTTACAAAAATAGACTCTGCCGAAATTTCCAAAGTCGGCCCACCGCTATTAGCGGATGAAAATACTTTGGCACTTGCATTGAATGAAGAAGAGATTGAAAATCTTACAAATACAAAAGCAAAAGCAGCAATAGTACCTTTGGGAGTCAATTCTGAATTTGTTTCAACAATTGAAGTTGAGCGTCCCAGATTGGCTATGATGAAACTATTACATTTATTCTATATGCCACCGGATTCTACGCCTGGTATACACCCTACTGCTACAATTCATCCTGATGCAAAACTCGGTGAAAATATTTCAATAGGTCCTAACGTTGTTATCTCGAGGCATGCCTCAATTGGCAACAATTCGAAGATACTGGCCAATTGCTATATAGGCAGGGCTGTTCAAATAGGAGAAAATTGTCTTTTCCACCCGGGCTGCAACATAGGCGATAATGCTGTTATAGGTGATAGAGTCATTTTGCAGCATGGTGTAAGTATAGCGGCAGACGGGTTTAGTTTTGTTACTGAAAATCCTAACAATATAGAGCAGGCAAGAGAAGAAGGTGCTGTAAAAGAATCAAATGCTGCACAAAAAATTTATAAAATCCCTTCATTGGGCACAGTTGTTATAGGTGATGATGTCGAAATAGGTGCAAATACCTGTATCGATAAAGGTACCATTGAAAACACAACAATCGGAGCACAGACTAAAATTGATGATTTGGTTATGATTGGTCACAATTGTAAAATAGGCAAAGGCTGTATGATAGTATCTCAAGCCGGAATTGCTGGTAGCTGTATAGTAGGTGACAGAGTTGTAATTGCAGGTCAGGCAGGTTTGGCAGACCACCTTGAGATAGGAAGCGATTCTATTGTGATGGCACAGGCAGGTGTTACCAAAACTTTTGCTCCGAAGTCAATAATTATGGGTTCTCCTGCTGTTCCAAGAAAAGAATTTGTAAAACAGCATCAAATTATGAAAAAAGCGGAAGAGCTTATCAAAAAATTTAAAAAATATGAGCATCTTCTTGATTCAGAAGATAAGTAAGCAGGTTGAGAATGGCTACGATACTAAAACAAATATCAACCAGCTCGGTTAGCTTAATGACCGGTATAGAATCAGAAGCAGTTCTGTTTCCATCCAATGAGAAAGGTATAAGGTTTTTTCTGGGAGGAAAGTCTGTTGCTGCAAATTTAGATAATGTCGTCTCGACAGAGCATTGCACAGTATTAGGCAACAGTGAAATAAAGGTTATGCTGATAGAGCATTTTATGGCTGCATGTGCATTTTGCGGGATTGATTCTCTGGATGTTTGTTTAAACCATTATGAGCTTCCAATTTTAGACGGAGGTTCTAAAAAATGGGTTGAACTTTTTGAAGAAGCAGGTCTTGCTAAAGAAAATGACAAAAAATATTCAGTTGTTGAACCTGTTTATTATATAGATGGAAAAACTCACCTTGTAATTTTACCTTCAGACAGTTTTCAAATTACATACGGTGTCAATTTTAATCATCCTGATTTAAGCCAAAGGTGGGTTTCTTTTAATGGAGAAAATCCTGATGAAATAATTGAAGCAAGAACTTTTGGTTACTTAAAAGATTTGGAGATGCTTCAGCAGGCGGGTTACGCACAGGGTGTTACACTTGATAATACTGTAGGTCTTACTGAAGATGGTTATACAACAGAACTTTTGAGTCCTTTTGAACCTGCAAAACATAAGATATTGGATTTAATAGGTGATTTTTATCTGACAGGTTTTAATCCTTTAAGTTTGAATGCACAGGTTATTGTTAAGGAAGCAGGGCATGCGGTTCATGTTAAAGTTGCAAAGATATTGAAAGACAAAATTATAGAGGAGACATAGATGAGCGAAGAAACTTTACAATTTGATATTATGGAAATTATGAACCTGATTCCCCACAGGTATCCGTTTGTTTTGGTTGATAGAATAACAGAGTGTGTCCCAGGAAAGTATTGTAAAGGTTATAAAAATGTTACAATAAACGAAGAATTTTTTAATGGGCATTTCCCAGGAAACCCTATTATGCCGGGTGTTTTGCAGATTGAAGCTTTAGCCCAGTTGAGCGCAGGTACTTTGATGACGCTTCCTGAATATAAGGGTAAAACAGTTTTGTTTGTCGCTATTGACAATGCAAGGTTTAAAAATATTGTAAGACCGGGAGACAGGCTTGATATGGAGTCTGAACTTGTAAAAATTAAAGGCCCCATAGTAAAAGTCCATGTAAAAGGTTTTGTTGACGCTAAATTAACAGTTGAAGCCGATTTGATGGTTTCAGTCATATAGAAAGAAGATGATTAAATGACAATTCACAAAACAGCAATAATAGCTGACGGTGCAGTTATTCCTGATAGTGCGGTTATTGGACCAAATACAATAATCGGCGAGAATGTTAAACTGGGTGAAAATGTAAAAATAGTTGCAAATGCATATTTAGAACATTGTGAAATAGGTGAAGGCACAATAATTTCGCCTTTCGCTAGTATAGGTACCCCCCCTCAGGATTTGAGTTATAAAAATGAACCTACAAAAACCATAATCGGTAAAAATTGTTTAATAAAAGAGTATGTAACAGTGAATAGAGCCTCAGGGGAAGGTAATGCGACCATAATAGGAGACAAATGCTTGCTTATGGCATCATCTCATGTGGCTCATAATTGCGTTCTTGAAGATGAGGTGATTCTTGCCAATCTTGCTACTCTTGGTGGGCATGTAAAAGTTGGATATGGTGCATTTATTGGCGGAATGAGCGTTTTTCATCAGAATGTCAGAATTGGTGAAATGTGTATCATAAGCGGTTTTTCAGCTTCAAGAATGGATATTTTACCTTATTGCAAAGGCGATGGCAGACCCCCAATTCCTCATGGTATTAATGTTGTGGGATTGAAGCGCAGGGGGATTACTCTTGAAGAAAGAACAAATTTAAAAAATGCATTTAAAATTATCCAATCGGGTGATTATACAGTGCCAAAAGCGGCTGATGTTATTGAACAGACTTTGGTTCAGGATAAATATGTAAAAAATCTTGTTGAGTTTATAAGAACTTCAAAACGTGGAGTTGTTGTCAGAAAGAGTGATTACACAGCAGATTAAGGAGCTTATATGAATAATATTTGGGAAAAATACGCAAAAGTTTTAGTAGAATATTCGGTTGATGTCCAACCGGGTGATTTGACCATAATAAGGTCTGAGAGCTATGAGGCTCAACCTTTAATTAAGGAAATTTATAAGCAGGTTCTATTAAAAGGAGCGAATCCCGTTGTAAAATGTGCAATGGAAGGTTTGGCAGAAACTTACATAAAATATGCAACAGATGAGCAGTTGGATTACATAGATCCTATGCTAAGGCTTGAATATGAACAGGCTCAAAAGCTTATTTCAATAGGAGCCCCTTTGAATGTTAAGAATATGGCAAAAGCAGATTCTAAAAAAATGGCACGACGTTCAAAAGCTACAAAAAGTTTATCCGAGCTTCTTTTGTCAAGAGCAGCCAAAGGTGAATTAAAGTGGGTGATAGCGGATTTTCCTACAAATGCACTTGCGCAAGAAGCGAAAATGTCTTTGGATGAATATACAGAATTTGTTATAAATTCTTGTTATCTTCATCTTGACGACCCTGTTGCAAAGTGGAAGCAGATAGGTTGCGAGCAGCAACGTCTTGCCGATTATTTAACAGGTACATCTAAATTAAGAGTTGTAGGCGAAGATACAGATATAACTTTCTCGACAGAAGGCAGAATATGGAAAAACTGTTGCGGTGAGTGTAATTTCCCGGATGGCGAAATCTATACATCTCCTGTTGAAGATAGCGCCGAAGGAAAGATTTATTTTGATTTTCCTGCAATATATAGAGGAAATGAGTCTCATAAAATTCACTTGACTCTTGAAAAAGGTAAAATAGTTGAAGCCAGGGCTGAAAAAGGAGAAGAATTCTTCTTGAATATGATTGACATGGATGAAGGCTCAAGGTTTGTGGGTGAGATTGCAATCGGTACAAACGATATGATTCAGGATGTAACAGGTAATATTCTTTTTGATGAAAAAATCGGTGGTTCTATTCATATGGCTGTCGGTGCATCTTATCCCGAAACAGGTGGTAAGAATGTATCAGGGTTGCACTGGGATTTGATTAAAAATATGAAAAACGGCAGTGAAATATACGCTGATGATAAATTAATCTATAAAGACGGCAAATTTCTTATATAAAAGTTGTGTTTATTATATCGGGGTAAATCGGGGTTTTAGTTTTAAGACCCCGGTTCTTATTTTAATATTTAACAATAAAATGATACGATTTTTTAAAATATTTATGATTTTAGGCATGTTTATAGGTTGAGATGTTTTATATAGAAAGTATAAAAGGGTGTAAAAAGGAATAATTTTGGCAGGCGATATCTATAAATTGTATCCTCAATATCAAATTAATACTGACAGAAGACAGGAATATGTTTCTGTAGAAAATGACAGACGACACCTTGGTACTGACAGGAGGGATAGTGAAAGAGTTAAATTACCGTCAGTAATAAAAAAAGATTTATACGAGCTGAAAAAAGATTTTGAAAACGTATATGCCAATTTTGATTCTTATAATAATCTTTCTAAATCCGCCGCTTTTAATTTTTATGGAAATGTTTCGAAAGAAAAGCAAAATGAAGCTCAGAAAAGAGAGCTATGGTCTGTTGTTGCAAGTCCTTTCCCCATGGCGAGGAGAATTGTTAATATAAAAAACAGCGAAGATTCTGATAATCCCGTTAAAACTGTCGGATTAGCCGCAATTGCCGCAATAAATGCCAAAGAAGATATAAGAGATATACTTCAAATTGCAAATCGTTCAAAGATTTCTGATATGCCGCAGAACTCATATGCCAAATATGGTTTTTTTGTTGGAACTTCTGTCGAAAAATGGTTCCACGGAAATCCGAGAAAGACTAAATTTCTTGATAAGATTGATAAAACAGTGGGTGAATCTCCATTTTTTACAAAAATTGCAAATAAATTATTAAAAGAACCATTAAAAATTGATGCATATCATAAGACAATAAAACACTTAAATGGAGTTGAAGAGAGTGTTGCAAGAAAGTGTGTGAGGTTGAATTGTAAAAAACCTCTAAAATTAGCAATACTTACGCTCCACAGAATGCCTGTAATTGGTTTGATAGTCGCAAGCTTACTGGAGCTTCCGGCTATAATTAAAGTAAAGTCAAAGGATAAATTTAAACAAACAGCAAATTCATCTTTAAATGTGATATGCGGCTCTTTAACAGGCGCTCTGTTGAGTGCTGCTGCTGCAATATTTTTACCAACAGTCGCCGGAGGGTCTATAATGGCATTAGGTATAGGGTATTACTTAGGCAGCAAAATTTCAAAAGCAATAGGATTCAAATTAAGCAAAGATAACTAGTCGTTTTGAGTTAATTTTTTGTAAGCTCCCAGATACCCAGGACTTTCTCCAAGCATATGAGCATATCCGTAGAAGTCACTGTAGCGGGTTAATGAACAACGTAATTCATCACAATTAATCAAATCAAGTAACAAATCAACAGCTTGTTTTTTTGTTATTTCTCTTTTATCGACAGATTCTTGTAAAAATCTGATACCTTCAACAGCTCCTGTTGATGAGCCTGTGTTCGTTAAGAGATAATAGACATCTTTTAAGTATTTTGTGGGGGCTTCAGAGCGAATTTTTTTAATTGATTTTTTCTTGACGTGTTGATTTGAATTAAAGTAGAAGACAGGGTGTTCTATTGTTACTGTCGTTTTCTTCAGAATTTTTTTATCTTCATTATAAATTTTTGTTATTTTTGAGTCATCAGCATCTGAATTTTGGACATTAAAAACATCTTTTTCAGGTATTGACTTAATGCTGAATGGCGCTGTATATTCTGGTTTTGCACTAAATGTTGCAGGTGCTGATTTAATTATTCTATAGCCTGTATTAACCGGTGAAACGTTTATCATATTATATATTTCCCTGTTTTTATATGGATATAAAAACGTAATATAAAAAAATTTGCCAAAAGTTTACTAATTATAAATAAATGTTATATTTTAAGCTTTTTTATGCATTTATAAGCATTTCACACAGATTTTCGGAAATGGGGTAATTTGTCATTTTTTCAAAATGAATAAACATCGGAGAAGGGTTTGCTTCAATAAAAACATATTCACCTTCAGGAGTGAGTCTTATATCAATCCCTGTTAATTTTAATTTAAAGAGTTCCATAATTTTGAAGCAATCTTGCTTGATGTTGTCAGGAAGTTCTATTGGTACAATATCAGCAGCTGAATCACCTCTAAAGTCTATTGTATTTGCGACGATTTTGGCTGCAAATAATTTATTGTTAATTCCGTAAACTCTGATATCGACACCTTCTATAAGCTCTTGGAATTGAACAGGAGAATTTTTTAAACCATCGAGACGTTCTTTTGTGAGATGAGCAGGAGTTAATATTTCAGTTAGTGCTCCTCCGTTGACAGGTTTGAATATAACCCTGTTGCTATTTGATTCCATGAACTGCATTATTTCATCAGTATCATTTGTTACTAGGGTTTTGGGAATCCTGATATTATTTTGAGCCATTAAATTAAGCTGATATCCCTTTTTTCTGTGGAGCTCAATTGCATCTATAGAATTTATCCATAAACAATTAAGAGCGCAAAAGACACTGTTGTAAGCTGATTCCAGTTCTTTATTCAATATAAAAAGAAGTTTTTGGTTATTGGTATTATGCTTAGTTCGCAATCCATAGTGTGTTCTCCAGTATACACTTTTTATGTCTTTAAAAAAGATTTTATTGTTATCTATTTTAAAGTATCCGGCAACATCCTTATCGTCGGGATTCCAGTTGACCAAAAGATTAGCCGGAATTTGTCTTGTATCAAAGTAAGCAACATCCTCATTTCTACTGGTGAGTTTGTCGTAAATATACTTTGAATGTTGTTCGTCAGGTGCACCGATTATTAATATCATAATGTGAATAATTGTAACATATTTTTCAAAATTTGAAAATGGATAGAGTATATATTTTTTATATATATATGTGGTTTGTTTAAAGGATATTTTGTATGGTAGATTCAGTAAACTCAAAAAAAATTCAATTGAATTATGATTTGTTTATTAATTATGATATAACTGAAATTAATAAACCAGATTTAAATACTTTACTTATCCCTGGAAAGCCTTTTTCTTTACAGCCTTTAAAGGATGAATTTGTAATGAGATATGCGGGTCCTCAAAGACCTGATCCAACTCCTGTTATAATCGATACTCCTGAAGTTATTGCAAGATATGCAGGTCCTCAAAGACCTGATCCAACTCCTGTTATAATCGACACTCCTGAAGTTATTGCAAGATATGCAGGTCCTCAAAGACCTGATCCAACTCCTGTTATAATCGACACTCCTGAAATTATTGCAAGGTATGCAGGTCCTCAAAGACCTGAAATCCCAGAAGAACCAATAATGACAACATATTCACTTGGAGAAGAAGGTGGTAGCTTTTACCCAGAACCTCCAGAAGCGACAACAATGGCGCTTGGAGAAGAAGGCGGCAGTTTTAACCCAGAACCTCCAGAATATATAACAAAAGGATTAAATGAAACAGGCATAGAGCCTCCTACAATGACAACATTGGCACTTGGAGAAGAAGGCGGCAGCTTTAACCCAGAACCTCCAGAATATGTAACAAAAGGATTAAATGAAACAGGTATAGAGCTTCCTACAATGACAACAATGGCACTTGGAGAAGAAGGTGGCAGCTTTAACCCAGAACCTCCACAATATGTAACAAAAGGATTAAATGAAGCAGGTTATGTTATTCCGAATTTAGATGCAGACATTATACATACATTTACAAATACAAATCTTCTTTTCATCGAAGAATACATTGCAAGTAAAAAATAGATTTTAAAAAAACTTAATTTTATAAAAATAATATTAATTGTTGATTTATCGCAGTTAATATTATTTTTTTGTAGCATTTTTATGATAAAATTAAAAGCAATGGCAAACAATAAGAATAGAGAGGTAAATTAAATGAAAGAACTTTCACCATTGCAAATTGAAAGACTTAAATACCAGCCTAAATTGCCTTCTAGTTTGTATAACGGTATTAAAAAGCTCGTTATTAAAGAAGGTGCGGCTACACAATCTATTAAAGACCAGGAGCAGATAAAAGAACTTTTTGCTAATACATACGGTAAACCCACAGTGACTTTTCAATCCTCAGATTTTGAAAAGACTAGTGAAAAGAGAAATGTCGGGGTTATTTTATCAGGCGGTCAGGCACCCGGCGGTCATAACGTAATTGCAGGTTTGTTTGATGCTTTAAAACAGGCAAATCCTGAAAATAAATTATTTGGATTTTTAGGCGGTCCTTCGGGTATCATTGATGGCAAATATATTGAATTTACATCAGAATTCATCGACGAATACAGAAATACAGGCGGTTTTGATATTATTGGCTCAGGCAGAACGAAGCTTGAGACAGAAGAACAATTCTTAAAAGCTTGGAATGTATGCCAAAACTTAGATATAACCGGTATTGTAATAATAGGTGGAGATGATTCTAATACAAACGCTGCAATGCTTGCTGAATGGTTTGTAAAAAAAGAGGCAGGTATTCAGGTTATCGGATGTCCTAAAACAATTGACGGTGATTTGAAAAATGACCAGATTGAAATTTCATTCGGCTTTGATACAGCAACAAAAACATATGCCGAAATGGTTGGAAATATTCAAAGAGATGCCAATTCAGCTAAAAAATACTGGCACTTTGTAAAACTTATGGGAAGAAGCGCAACACACGTAGGGCTTGAAGTTGCACTTCAAACTCAGCCAAATATAACGTTGATTTCTGAAGAAGTTGAAGCTAAAAAAATGTCTTTAACACAGGTAGTAAATTATATGTCAGACATAATCGCTAAAAGAGCTGATATAAATAAAAACTTTGGTATTGCATTGATTCCCGAGGGCTTAATCGAGTTTATACCTGAAATAAAGTCTATGATTTGCGAATTGAATGATGTTCTTACTCTTGTAGAAGATGATTCTGATTATAAAGCGGCAAAAAATGATTTTGAGAAGTTTGAAATTATTAAAAGCAGACTAACTGAAATAAATGCACAAGTTTATGATTCATTGCCAACAATGATTAAAGAACAACTACTTATGGACAGAGACCCTCACGGTAATGTTCAGGTTTCAAGAATAGAGACTGAAAAACTTTTAATTGAGATGATTAAATTAAGATTAGACGTTCTTAAAAAACAAGGCCGTTATAATGGAAAGTTCTGTGAACAGGCACATTTCTTCGGATATGAAGGCAGATGTGCATTTCCGTCGAACTTTGATGCGGACTATTGCTATTCATTGGGCTATAATGCTTTTGCCTTAATGAGCTTTGGTTTAACCGGTTACTTATCATCAGTTAAAAATCTTACCTCTTATGCTCAAGATTGGGTTGCCGGCGGTGTACCTTTAACAATGATGATGAATATGGAAAAAAGACACGGTGAATTTAAACCAGTAATTCAAAAAGCATTGGTAGACCTTGAAGGTCCTGTGTTCCAAAAACTTGAGAAAAACAGAGAAGCTTGGGCTTTAGAAGACAAATATATATTCCCGGGTTCAATTCAATACTTCGGACCATCTTCTGTTGCCGATATAACGACGCTTACATTAAAACTTGAGAGTGAAGCGCGTTTAGTTAATGCATAAATTATAAAAAACAGATTAAAAAAGGCGCTTTATTAAAACATAAAGTGCCTTTTAAATTTTTAATTCAGCAAAAAATATGATATAAATAAAAAAGACTATGAAAAGGATAAACTAATGGATAAGAATAAAGATACACTACACATATTAAGACATTCAGCTTCGCATATTATGGCACAAGCTGTTCAAAATCTTTTCCCTCAGGCAAAACTTGCAATAGGACCTGCAATTGACAGCGGGTTTTATTATGATTTTGATATTGATGGTTATACATTGACAGAAGAGGATTTGCCAAAAATCGAAGAAGAAATGAAGAAAATAGTAAAACAAAATTTATTCTTTGAAAAATATGAAATTCCTGATGTTGAGGTCCAAATCGCAGAGTTTAAATCTCAGGGAGAAATCTATAAGGCTGAACTTTTAGAAGAGCATAAAAATGATAATCCTACTCTTTATTTGACAAAAGATAAAGACGGAAATATTTTATTTAATGATTTATGTTCAGGGCCTCATGTTGCGAATACCACTTATATCAAAGCATTTAAGCTTTTGAGTGTTGCGGGTGCATATTGGAGAGGTAATGAGAAAAATAAAATGCTTCAGAGAATTTATGCCACTGCATTTTGGACAAAAGATGAGCTGGATGAATATTTGAATTTCCTTGAAGAAGCAAAAAAACGTGACCACAGAAAATTAGGAGCTCAGCTTGATTTATTTTCGACAAGAGAAGAAGTCGGAGGTGGACTTGTTTTATGGCATCCGAACCTTGCAGTTATAAGAGAAGAAATCGAAAATTACTGGAGGTCAGAACACAGAAAACGTGGCTATGTTATCGTAAATACACCTCAGATAGCGAAATCAAAACTCTGGGATATATCAGGTCACACAGGCCATTACAGAGACAATATGTTTTTTATTGAAAAAGATGATGACAGTGATGACCAATTCGTTGTTAAACCTATGAATTGTCCATTCCACATAATGATTTATCAGGCAAACAGGTACTCATATCGTTCTTTGCCTTTGAGATTAGCAGAATTAGGTACTGTTTACAGAAAAGAAAAATCAGGAGCTTTATCAGGACTAACACGTGTTCAGGGCTTTACTCAGGATGATGCCCATATATTCTGCACACCTGAGCAGCTAGTCGATGAAATCAACAGAATAATTGAATTTGTTAAATATACAATGGATATCTTTAATATGGAGTTTGAGGTTGAATTATCAACTCGTCCTGAGGATTTTGTAGGTGATATCGAAAACTGGAATCGTGCAGAAGCCGGCTTAAAAGAAGCTATGGACAATCGTGGAATGACCTATGAAATTAACGAGGGTGACGGAGCATTCTATGGCCCTAAAATAGATTTTAAAGTTAAAGATGCAATAGGCAGAACCTGGCAGTGTGCGACAATCCAGCTTGATTTTAATATGCCCGAGAGATTCGAGTTAAAATATCAAGATAAAGACGGCGGTCTGAAAACGCCTGTTATGTTGCACAGAGTTATTTTTGGTTCAATGGAAAGATTCCATGGGATTTTAATTGAACATTATGCAGGGGCTTTCCCTTTATGGTTGTCTCCTACTCAGGTTTGTATTGTGCCGATAGCAGAGCGGCATGTCGATTTCGCTCAGAATGTTTATGAAAAACTTTTAGATCAAGGCATAAGAGCCAGACTGGATGATCGTTCAGAAAGCATGAATTATAAAATCAGAGAGGCACTTCAGGATAAAAAAGTACCATATGTAGCTGTAATAGGTGACAGGGAGATTGAAAAACAGGAAATCGCCCTGAGAGTCAGGGCGATAGGACCTGTTGGCTCTATAAATATTGATGAATTTGTTGATAAAGTGCTTAAGGATATCAAAAATAAATCAAAAGAACTAACAGTCAAAGGTTGTTAAAAAGATAATACTCCTTTTAAAGGGTCTTCAGGAATGTAGTCCCCCTCAGGAGGTTCATAGCAGCTTATTTTGTCTAATTTATCAGCTATGGCAAATATAAAAGGAAATACTGTAGTATCTATGGAGCCGCCGCCTGCAATTTTTTCTTTATCAATTTTAAGCTTGAATGGTTTTTCGTTGATAAGACCTTTTATTGTCATTCCGGATTTTAAAGTTCCTTCAACAGAAGCAGATATTTTTTTGCCAAACATATTTCCGTAGAAACCCCTGTTATTGCTTTCAGCATTTTTTGTATAACAGGTTATATTAATAGATTGTCTTGCTGAGCCGCTGCTATTTAAAATGTAAACCCCCGGTTTATCTCCTTGCCAAGCTTTTGTCATTACGGAATGTCCGTTTGAAGAGCCGATTAATTCAGCTCCGTACATTGTAGATAACGTAATGTGAAATTCGTTATCACCGCAATAGCCTGCGTACTTATTTCCCATAGTTTCCATTATCAGGGCATTATTTTTAAATTTGCCTGCGTAAGTTGTCGTAAATAGTCCTCTTTTATGAAACAGTTCAATACTTGTCGGCACTGATTCTTCATCAATATCAATTTTGGGGAAAGAATCATTGTCTGCTTTTTTTGCAGTAAAACTTATTGCATTATCGATTTTATTTATTGTTGCAATTGGTTCTTTAATTTTTGCAACAACATTAGTAATCGGGTTGCTAAATTGTACATTTTGAAAGGGATTTCGGCTTAATGCTAATACATTTGTTTCCATATAATACACACTCCTATTAGATATTCAGGCATACAAAACCTTAAAAGCATTTATTTTGCTAGTACAGGTGGGTAATATTTGTCAAAAAATATCATTAAAATTCGACATTTTAGCTTAATCTGATTATAATTTTAACTATGAAAAAATTATTTTATCTAATTATTTTTTTTATAATGTCAATTGCCGCTTGTTATGCGGATATAATGCCTTCAAGCTCATCCAGTATAGGATATTGGGGTATAGGGGTTTTAAATTTGCCGTCTGATTTTGTAATCTACGCTAAGCCTGATTTTCGCTCAGAGGTTTTAAATCGCATCAGTTTAAAACAGCCACAGAGCGCTATAGTTGACTATGAGAGTCCTTTGAATCATTTGCTTATTGCGCAGATTTCTTCTCTCAATCTTGCTTTTGCGGCAGTAGAAACCAATCAGGAAGACGGTTGGTTTGAAATTTATATAAATCAAAAAACCGGACAGACAGGTTGGGTTAGAATGCCAGATTTTAATTCTTTTATGACCTGGAAAAACTTTTTCTATCACTGGGGAAAGAAAAACGGACTTTATATATTCAAAGATATTCCTGAAAATCAAAAAAGACTATATAGTCAGGATTCTAATGATTCCCAGACTCTTGAAAGCTTCAGCTATCCAAAATATATCAATTTTTCAATTATAAGAGGTAACTGGATGCTTGTGAATGTTCTTGATCTCGGGAATTCTGCCAGAATAGGCTGGCTTCAGTGGCGGGGCGATGACGGGAAAATCTATTTATTCCCCAATCTCAACTAATTCATTATACTGAATAGTTTCATCAGAGATTTGAGGAATTTGTTTTGAAGATTTTGCTCCAAGTTCCTGCAATTTCTCTATTTGGCTGATTATATTTCCCCTGCCTACAAGTTTGGTTAGGATTTGGCTTATGGCCTTTTGAGCGGTATTTAAATCTTTAATCATTTCTGCAAATTTATCTATCATTTTGCCTGCGAGCGATGCTATTTCAAGAGCATTATTATTTTGTCTTTGTACTATATTAAAGCTGTTTATTATTTTTAGAGCAGCCAGAAGCGTAGAAGGTGAAACAGGCATGATTTTGTTTTTCCAGGCTAGCTCCCATAATTGAGCATCTTCCAAAAATAACATTGAGTAACAGCTTTCAATCGGTATAAACATCAAGACATATTCAGGGGAATTGAACTCTGTAACTTCAAAATATTCTCTTTTAGAGAGATTTGAAATATGAGTTTTTGTAGATTCTTTAAATTGTTTTAAGTAATATTCTTTTTGTTCTTCAGTTTCAGCATTTATGTAAGAATCATAAGAAGCTAAAGATGTCTTTGCATCGATAAATACAGCTTTTTTATCAGGCAATAAAATTGCGGCATCAGGTCGTTTCATCTCAACTGACGGTTGTATTATGTATTCTTCGCCTTTTCTTAAAGCTGAGAGTTCTAAGACTCTCTCCAAAATGAGTTCCCCCCATTTGCCCTGTTTGATATTGTCTCCTTTTAGGGCTTGAGAGAGGGTTGAAGTGTCTTTTGTGATTTTATTTCCGGTTTCGATTACATCTTTTATATGCAGGTCAAGCGTCGTGAATTTTTGATTATTTTCTTCAAATTTTTTCTTAAATTCTTCAATTTTTTCTTTGAAAGGTTCTAAAAGTTCATTCATCCTTTCTTTTGAAATATTTGTGAAATCCTGAGTATTTTCTTTGGCAATTTTATTTGCGATATTTTCAAACACAAGCTGCATTTGATTATACATATCTTCTTGAGATTTAAGGTTGTTTTTCTGTTGAATTTTATATACTGCAAATGTAGCGATAATTCCTGTTATTAGACCGATAATTATCCCTGTTAAAAAAAATACTGTTTCCATCAGTCCCCCATAGCCTTGGCTTTTTCCATCGTATTTTTAATTGTATCATACAAAATGGAAGAAAGGTTATGGGATTTTAAGGTATTGTTACCGACTTCAGTACATCCTCCCGGGGTAGTTACGTTTATTATAAGCTGCTCTGGAGGTACATCCTGCTTCATAATCATTTTAGCTGCACCGAGTGCTGTCTGTGCCGACAAATCAAGAGCTGTTTTATAATCTAACCCCAGTTTTTCACCGGCTTTTGCTATTTCATCTATGACATAATAGTAAAAAGCTGGTCCGGAGCCGCTGATTGCGGTAATAATATCAATGTATTTTTCTTCAGTCTCAATTACTTCCCCTACGCTTTTGAAGATACCTAAAGCTATTTTTGCATCCTCATTTGAAGCATATTCTGAGCGGCAAATTGCACTCATGCCTGAATTTACAAGCGCAGGAGTGTTGGGCATTACTCTTATAACAGGCGTTTTGCCCGTAATTTCACTTATGGTTTTTATTGATATACCTGCTGCAATTGATATTACTATCTTTTCGGTGTTTAAAGCCGGAAGAATCTCTTTTAATGTGTCTTTAAGTACAAATGGTTTGACTGCAAATACTATTACATCTGAGTGTTGTATGACTTCAGAATTGTCTTTGGCAATTTTTACCTTGAATTCTTTTTCTGCTTTTTCAAGAGCGTTTTTATTTAAATCATAGATTAGAATATCAGAAGGATTTGCGAATTTTGAGTCTATTATGCCTTTTGCAATTGCGTTTGCCATTTTCCCAAATCCGATAAACCCGATTTTTTTGTTCATATTAATTAACCTTTTTATTTGTGTAACATTGACTTTGAGTTATGTATTATTTATTATGATACAACTGGCAAATATAATATTCAAGGAGAAATAAAATGAGACGCACACTTGAAGGCACTAAGAGAAAAAGACAAAAAGTAAGCGGTTTCAGAGCAAGAATGGCAACTGACGGCGGTAGAGAAGTTCTTAACAAAAGAAGAGCTAAGGGTCGTCATAAACTTGCAATTGAAGCTAAAAACAGAGCTTAATTTTATATTCAATTAGTTTAAAATTTAAAAAGGCTATCTTTAAGATAGCCTTTAGGGTAATAAATGTTAAAAAAACAGTTCAGATTAAAAAAAAATTCTGCTTTTACAGCCACATATAAACTCAAAAATTCCATGGCTGACGATTATTTAATTGTTTATCTGGGCAAAAAAAAAGAATCTTATGAGATACCAACAAAAGCAGCATTTGTTGTCAGCAAAAAAATACACAAAAGAGCCGTTAAAAGAAATCGTATAAAAAGGCTTGTGAGAGAGGCTTATAGATTGGCATGGAAAGACGGGGAGCTTGATTACTTGTCAAAATATCTCTCCGTAATTGTTCTTGCAAAGAATAAAGCTCTTGATGCCGATTATTCCACTCTAAAGTCATCTTTATTATATCTGCTGAAAAAATTGGTTTTGAAAGTCTCAAAAACGCTTTAAAATTTGACTAGTTTCGATAAATCATTAAATTAAATATACAACAAATAAATGATGTAGCAATAGCCGAAAATCGATATTGTATAACTAGGGGAAGTATGCCTGTTTATTAATAAAGACTTGGGACTAGGGCTAAACTGTGCAAGCTGAAAAACTTAAAAAAACGAATAAGTCAATAACATCAGGTAGTTTGAATAAAAAATACCAATGGTTTAATGATGTTTTCTTTTCAAAAATACAAGCTTCCTTTAATGAATTTATAGGCCCTCATATTAGTCTTAAATTTGTTTCTTTAAGCGAAAAAAATAATATTCTCTTTGCAGGTGAGGATTATTTTGTTACAAGAATTAAAATCACAAAAGATTTAGATTTACTCTTTAGGATTTCTCAAGATGCTGTTGAAATTATATTAAATGATACTTTCGGTGATAACGGTAAACCTTTTAAACTTGAGGAAATGACTGAACTAGAGGCAAAAATTCTAACATCAGTAAATGATTTTTTATATAAGAGTTTTGAAGAAATTTTAGTCAACACAAAGAAAATTCATCACAAGTCTGACAATAAAGATGATTATCATCTGACCTTTTTTGTGAAAGGTTCTGCTAATAAAACCGGTAAGCTTATTTTGACACTTCCTGCGCTTTTGGTGCCTGAAATGCCCTCAGCGGAAAAAATTTATAATTTTGAAATTGATAGTTTCCCCGCAACTTTAGTACCTGTAGATTTACTTGTCGGGACTTCAAAAATTCAGCTTAGTGACCTCAAAAATATTGATATTGAAGACATTGTTGTTCTTGAACAGAGCAATATAAATAAAATGACTATTACTGTCGAAGAGTTTAATAAAGAGTTCAGACTTAATCCTGACCCTTCTTTGATAGTGAGTGTCGATGATAACGGAGGAAAAATCATGGAAGAAAATAAAGTAAAAAACATGTGGGATTCTATACAGGTCGACATTTCCGCAGAATTTGAGCAGGTTAAAATCCCGCTTGGCGATCTCAGGCAAATCTCTGAAGGGCTTGTTGTTGATATAGGTTCTGTCTATGAAAACAAAATTGATTTAAAAGTCGAGGATAAAATTATTGCCTCCGGAGAATTGGTCATTATAAATGATAGGTACGGGGTAAGAGTTGATACTCTTTACAAAGATGATCTGGATGAGCAAAGTGAAGCAATTGAAAATGAGGCTTCTGAGCTAGAAGAAGAAGCAGAAGAAGATGAATTTAATGAAGAAGATTTTGACTATAGCAACTTTGAAATTGAAGATGAGAACATTTAAACAGGAGTAATATAATGGTTAACTACTTAATTAATTTTGCAGCTTACACTCTTGCTATGGTAGGGGTTATATTTTTATGCCTGGTTATATATAAGAAATTTTTTCTGGATGTTACTTCTCATAAAAGCAAACAGGATTTTTTAAAGGTTGAAAATTGCATTAGCCTTTCACCAAGAAAATCGGTTTATGTTTTAAGAGCAGGAAATGAAAAATTTCTTATTGCAGCAGACATTGAGCAAACTTCATTTTTAGCAAAGCTTGAAGCATCAGATACAGGTGTTTCCCCAATCGTATCAACGGCAAAACTTTTGGAGAACAATAAGAGTGAAAATAAAATTTCTCTCAGACGGAATTCTATATCTGCTGAAGCCGAAGAAAATAAATCAAATGTCAGGAAATTGCCGGTTATGAGAGAACTGCTTAGAAAACTGGAGTCATAAAGAGGTTAATTATGGATAGTCTGTTGAAAGATTTAAATCCCGTTTTACAAATGTTGGTGGTAATGAGTTTATTTTCATTATTGCCATTCGTTTTTACTTGTATGACAAGCTTTTTAAGGTATGTAATCGTATTTTCTTTTCTTAAACAGGCTCTTGGTACGCAGCAAGTTCCGCCTGCAATTGTATTAATCGGTCTATCAATAATTTTGACTTTCTATAGTATGGGTAATGTTTTTCAGCAAATGTGGGATGCCGGTGTTAAACCCTATCAGAAAACCGGTTCTATGGTTATGGCGGTTAGTGAAGGGTCTAAACCTTTAAAAGAATTTATGATGAAGCAGACAAGACAAGAAGATTTGGCTTTCTTTATAGAACTTTCCAAGAAGCGCCCTCCGAACAGTCCTGATGAGATTACAATTTGGGAAGTTGCTCCTGCCTTTATCATAAGCGAACTTAAAACAGCGTTTGAAATCGGATTTATAATATTTGTGCCGTTTATTGTACTGGATTTGGTTGTTGCAAACATATTACTTGCACTCGGTATGTTCATGTTGTCTCCTACAATAATTTCTTTGCCGTTTAAACTATTGATTTTTATTGCGGTTGACGGATGGAGCTTAATTGTTCAGGGACTTGTAAGCAGCTTTAATTAAGGATAAAACTATGGAAATATTGCTCGAATTTATGGGAAAAGGTCTGGTGACGATGCTTATGATTTCTATGCCATGCGTACTTGTTGCAGCGGCTATAGGTCTGGTTGTCGGTGTATTGCAGGCAGTAACTCAGGTTCAAGAGCAAACAATTGCCGCAGCCCCTAAAATTCTTGGTGTGTTCTTAGCTATAATGGTTTTGGGCATGGGGTTTATAAGGATGTTGACGGATCTTATGCAAGAAGCTTCTGCGATTTCATTCAATGTAATTCCTAAAAGTGATAATTATGTTTTGCCTGCTGATTATTATAAATACACAAAACCTTTTTCTGATGAAATGAGAACTGACAGCTTTAAAAATGTTCCGAATGTTGATGAAGTTATGAAAAATGCGGAAAAAGCCCCTTATTTAGGCAGAAATGAAAGACTTAAATACAATTCTGCTCCCAAAGTTGAGGTACCTAGTCCTAATTTTGTTGAGCGCAAAAAAATAATGGGACGGTAATCGATGAAAAAATTTTTCGTAATTACCATATTATCTTTTTTAAATTTTTTACCTTGTTTAGCTGGTGAAATGCAGGAATTTAATTTGTCACTAAACAGGAATTACATATTAATTCTGGACGAAGCAGCCGCAAACATTCATATCTCAAACCCTTCTGTTGTAAGGCTAAGTCCAATAGCAACTCTTGAAAATGATAAAGAGCAACTCTTTATACAAACTCTTAACTCAGGAGTTTCTGATGTAATTGTAAAAACAGATTTAAATGAATATAGCTATAAATTCAGTGTCGCAAATGGTTTAAGCCATCTAAGAGAGTGTGATAATTTATTTGAAATCGATATTCCATTTGAAGCCGGAGATGGTAAATGATAAATGTAATTATTGAAAATTTCGCCAAGTTTTTTCCGGAGATTAATTCTGCTTTAGGAGCAGGTATTTTAGTGTTTGTGAGATTTTTGGGATTAATGCGTTTTGCTCCTGTTTTAAACAGAAAAGAAATTCCCGGTATTGTAAAACTATCTTTTTCTTTGATTTTTACTGTTATTCTAGTAAGTGTTTTAAAGCCCCCGGCTCCCCCTCAGGGTGTTTCTTTAATTTATTCTGTTATTATAAATTTTGTATTCGGTGCATTAATGGGTTATGTCGCAAATTGTATTATGTCGGCGATAGAAGCCGGTGGTGATATGATTAATATGCAGATGGGACTTTCTTCATCTATGGTGTTAGATCCTACTACTCAGTCTCAGGTTTCTATTTTGGGTAAATTCATCGGGTTGCTGGGTATTCTTATTTTTATGAATATCGGCGGCTTATACTGGATTTTTAATGCTTTTTTAAGAAGCTTTGAAATTTTCCCTGTATATGCGGCTTCAATTCCTCTTGATAAAATAGTCAACATGCAATACATAATAACAATTACCTCAAATGTATTATATGTGGGGCTTCAGATTGCATCACCAATTTTACTTGCGACTTTGGGGCAGGATATAATCCTCGGGATTATTTCGAAAACAGCCCCTCAGATTAATGTGTTTCAGCTAAGCTTCCTTTTTAAGCCTGTTTTCGGAGCCGCACTATTACTGTGGATTATGCCGATTCTCTGTAATGTAATAAGTGATTATTTTCTTTCATTTTCTCAGATTTTTTAACGCAGGTTACATTTACATTGTTTTTCCTGAATTGCTTTGTCATAAATTTTTATTACGTCGTTTACGTATGATTTAGGATTAAAAAGTATGTACAGGTGAGATAAAATCATTTTATTGCCTCTGTCCCAAACTGCTATTGCATTCACAATCCCCTCAAAGGGATATCCTTTTTTCGTTTCTGAAATTATGAAGCCGTTACCTTCAATGTTGTGTGAGCCTAGCTCCGTTGATAATTTAGTCGAGAATATATCGTTTCGGTGGTTGTAACTTATCCAAAATTTGTCGTTTTCAATGAAATATTTTATAAAATTATTCTGATTTTGTTCGTAATTGTTTTTTTTAAGTTCTTTGTTCCAAGTCATTGACTGAATGCTGTTATTAACATCGCCTCCGGTTATTAATCCTATGAAGTTGTCGCTCATATATTTTTTAGGGCTGTTTTCAAGGTGCTCGGGAACTATTCTGTCCATAATAAATCTTGCTGCAATTACAGAACCTACGCTGTATCCTACAAGAATGTATTTTCCGTTAATTTCTTCTATTTTTTTTTCAATCAGACCGTAAATTTTATTTTTGTTTTCCAAATCATCGACTAGCCATACCATTTCATAAATATAATTATTTATTATATTTCTCAAAAATACTGCACTGCTTTTAGAACCAAAATCTCCAACCAAGCAATATTTGACAAAAGGGTTAAGGACTAGAGATGGTTTAGGTTTTGTGGTATTTTTTACTCTCCATCGGTTATGGTCCATATTCATAGCTTTTAAGCCAGAGGAGTGAATTTTATAGGCTTCATCAGCAGGAGGCAAATCACCCCAGTAAACCCTCTTAAAATTTTCATTAATTACATATCTGCCGAGTTTTTTGTTTGCAAAATATTTATGCAAGGTGTTGGTTTGTCTTTCGAATACTGTTTTTTCGACCTCATAAATGCCATGAATATATATTATGGTTACTTTTTCACAGTTATTTTGAGAACAGCATTCTCCCATAACACAATTCCCAAATAAAATAAATAAATTTGCCAGAAACAATCCTGTTAATATTTTTGCGCACATTGATTACTTTATTTATTCATATAACTTTTTATATGATATATCTGATTTTAAAAAACGCTATAATCCTGTTGTCTGATAAATAGATTAGTCTTATTTAAAGTAGTCGCAGATTAATTTTTCTTTTTTAGCAAAGAATTTATTGAATATTTTTTTAACTAAAGAATCCTGTTTTGTTGTGAAATCTTTTCTTAATACAGCCTTTTCTACAAGAACCCTGTTGTAAATTTCGCTTAGGCTGGCAGAATTTTCAATGTGAGGTCTCAAATTTTTTAATCGCATCTGGCACAATATTATTGCACCACGAATATTATCAATCTCGTTTTGTTTCATTATCGATTCCTTTTGGATATTTTACGATACTCATATTCATAACACCTATATAATAATAAATATTTTATAAAAAACACTCCACTAAAAAGTTTAAAATATGATAATATACTTTAAATAAGTTATGAACAATTTGTTGAATATCATGGACAATAAAACCAAAATTTTAATAATCAGGCTCAGTGCAATCGGGGACACAATTCATACAATTCCGCTTGCATGTGCACTTAAAAAAGCATATCCCGGTTGTACAGTTGACTGGGTTGTTGAAGATAAAGCAAAGCACTTTGTGAAAAATAATCCTGCTGTTGACAATTGTTTTATTATTCCAAGGAAAAAATGGAAAAAAAGAGGCTTTTCGCTTAAAAATCTTATTGAATTTTTTATAATAATCAAAAATATTAAAAAAAAGAACTATGACATAGTGATAGATACCCAGCAGCTTTTAAAAAGTGCTATTTTTATGGGTTTATCAGGTGCAAAGAGAAAAATCACCCACACTGACGGTAGAGAATTTTCATTTATTTTCGCAAATGAGTTTGTTAAATCAAATCGCAAACAGTTTGATTTAAATTATCATGTAGTTGAAAGAAATCTGGATTTTGCAAGACATTTAGGTATAGTTAATCCTGATATTGAGTTTGCCTTGCCTCCTTCTTCAGAAGAAACTGTTGAGAAAGCTAAGTTATTATTAAAAGACATTAACCCTCAAAAGCCTATAATAGTTATTTCTCCAGCCACTACTTGGCTAAATAAGCACTGGAAAAATGAACATTGGACCAATGTTATTGAATTGATTTCGGATAAGGCAAATATTTTGGTTACAGCAACAAATAACGATAAACAACTAATTGACTCAATAATTAAACCCTCTTTCAAAGATAAAATTTTTAATTTGACAGGGAAGACAAACCTTTTAGAACTTACTGAAATTTTTAAGCTTTCAGATATTGTTATAAGTCCTGATTCCGGCAGCGCGCATATAGCCTGGGCGACTCAAAAGCCTTGTGTTGTAACGATTTTTTGTGCAACTTCAAAAAATAGAACAGCACCTTTTGGAGAAAAATACTATTCACTGGCAGCAAATTTGTCTTGCAGTCCTTGCATGAAAAAACGATGCAAACTTAAAATCAAAAAAAATATTTGTACGCAAGAGATAAAACCTGAAGAAGTTATAATTATTGTAAATAAGATATTACAAAGTTTGAAAAAAAGTGTATAATATTTAAATTGACTGGATTCGGTGTAAATGAACATTTTTTCAAAATTTAAAAGTTATTTAAATAAAATACAGCAGGTTGAAAATAACATAGTTCTCAGTACTACTGGTTTTTTGGAAGTATATGAGAGAAATATCGCTCTCGAAAAAGAAATTGAAGCCAGAACAAGTGAGCTTAACCAGACAAATCAAACCCTTTTGACTTTGCAAAATATCTGGGAAATGATGAACTCATCTCAGCCGTTGTCGAATGTTCTGGATAAAATAGTCAATGCATTACACGGTGAACTGGGTTATGTAAACAGTACTATTATCCAAAAATGCGAAGATTCAAAAGGCTTCTTTTTTACGCCCAAGTCTCATTCTATGAGCCCTCTTTTAAAAAAAGTTATATCTTATATGAGCTATCCGCTTGATAAGTATCGAATTCCATATGATGAAGATTCAATATTTGTAAAAGCTTTGAGAGATAATAAAATTTATGATACAAAAGACTTGAAAAAGGTTATAGAGTATCTGTTAATAGAATTTTCTCACGATAAAAAAAATGAGATTTTAAAACTGATAGCCAGCAAAACTCTTATAGTAATTCCTTTATACAAAAATAAAGAAGATTTTGGGTGTTTGCTTGTATTTTCTTCGAGAGAATTTGCAACTGACAAAGAACTCAATTTTCTTCAACTGTTTGCCAGCCAAATCGAGCTTGCAATAACAATTGCGGATTTGTTCGAAGAGGTTAAACAGCAGGCTATCACTGATGCATTGACAGGTTTGTATAACAGAAGATATTTTGAAGAAAATATCATAAAAGAAGCCGAAAGGTCTATAAGATTAAAACAGACATTCTCTTTAATTTCACTGGATTTAGATTATTTAAAGACAATTAATGACAAATACGGCCACCAATATGGAGATATCGCAATCAAAACAATAGCCGATGTAATTAAGAAAAAAGCCCGTTCTATAGATATTCCTGCAAGAATAGGAGGAGAAGAATTTAATATTTTACTCCCGGGTATTGATTCTTATGGCGCTCTGATTGCTGCAGAGCGTGTTAGAGCAGCAATTGAAGCGCAAAAAGTTGAGAAAGTCGGTACTATTACTGCAAGTATAGGTGTCGCAACTTTCTTGGAACACAGTGATAGGGTTGATGAGCTTATTGAGCTTGCTGACCAAGCTATGTATAAGGCAAAAATTGCCGGAAGAAACAGGGTTGAGATATCTAAGCCGCAGACTGAAACAAACTGGCAAAAAATTGCAATCGGAGCATTTATGGATATTTTATCCAAAAGAAGAATACCTGTGCCTCCTGAAGTTGCGAATGATGTATCAGATAAGCTTGAAAAGGTATCGATTACCGGGAAAAACTCTAAAGAAGTTTTGTATTCGATTGTGGATTTGATTTCACAAACGTACAATCTTACTCATCAAAAAGGTGCTACAAAGTCTAAATTATTGCTTGCTGTTATGATTGCAAAAAAACTCGATTTGACAAAAAACGAAATTGATAAACTTAAAATAGCAGTTCTGCTGTATGATATCGGCAATATAATGCTGCCTGAGGATATATTCAAAAAATCAGAACCTTTGACTGATGAAGAAAAAGCTAAAATTATGTCACATCCTCTTATTGCAGCGAGAGAAATTCTACAGCCGATAACAAATGTTCAGGACATTATTCCGATAGTTGAGCATCATCATGAATATTGGGATGGAACAGGTTACCCCAATAAAATTTCCGGGAATGAAATTCCTATAACCTCTCAGATAATCCTTCTTGTTGATGCATATTTTGCTCTTATTCAGGATAGACCATACAGAAAGGCTTATTCTGTTGAAGAGGCAATAGATATAATTCGCTGCGGTGCAGATAAACAGTGGAATAAAAACCTTGTTGAAGAATTTGTTTACATAATAAGAAATGAAGCAATTGTCTAAAAAAGATGAAATCATAACTGCCTTATACAAATGGGTTACAACATACAAGGATAAGGAGTTGGTTAAGGATACAACCAGTCTTAATCAGCTAAAATTTGATGCTTATATAGACAGTTCTGTTACTTCTCCTTTATCTTTTACGGTGTTTGAACTTGGCGAAAAAGGCGAACTTGTTATAGACCAATCTTCAAAAATAATTGAAAGCCAGGCGGCATTTTTTCTTTTTGTAAATACTAAAACAGGCTGGATGTTTGCAATAAAAAATAATCTGGAAAACCAGAGAAAATTAATCAAACAAGAACCCATACAAAATTTTAAAATAAAAGTTATTCACTAATTTCAAAATCTATCATACTGTTTTCATCTTGAGCAGCTTTTTCGAGCAGTAAATACGTCATGTAAGCCCCCAAAGCTACAGCTTTTGGGTCTAAATCAGTATGATTTGCTGCCTCAATAATAGCTGTATTAATTTCAGGATTTTCTTCTTTTAAATAATGAATCATTTTTTTTCGCCAACTATGGACATCCTGAAAAATTTCAGCAAATATTAATGATGCATGTTCTTCACTTATTATGGGTAACAATTATTTAACCTTTTTTACCAACTAATATGTCTATTATATTCCAACTAAACTTTACTGTCACATTTTAAAGTTTTCTTAACAATATTAAATCAGTGTTTATGAAAAAATAAAAAGCGGATGATATCAGTCATTCCGCTTTTTATTTTTTCATAAATTCAATTATACAGGTTCTGCAAAATCTTTTTCATCGTCATTTTCTATCGCATCTGTTCTGATAGAACCCGTTTTCGCTTTATCCATATTTTTATCTTTGAACTTTTTGACCTGTCTGTCGAGTTTGTCAGATACAAGGTCTATGCTTGCATACATAGATTCTGCACTTTCTTCAACTTTAATCGAGCCTGATGTCAGTTTGCATATAACTTCCGCTGTATGGTTCAATGAAACAGACGGATTTTTAATTACGGTTAAAACAACTTCGATTGATTGAATCTGGTCATAGTGGTTTGCTACTTTTCCCAGTTTTTCTTTGGCATAGGCTTTTATAGCATCTGTGATTTCAATATTACGCCCATTTACATATATGCGCATTTTCTGCCTCCATAAAATAGTAACTTTTTGATTATAAACCATTTTATAAAACTTTTAAACCTCTTTGGTGTTATTTGTTAAATAATTTGAGGATTTTTTAATTTTTATTTAATTTAAAAAATGTTGTATAATTAAAAAAGATATTTTCGGGAGATGTAATGACTATAGGAAATGACGTCGTAGGCGTAAGATTTTTTAACGAAAGAAAGTTTGATAAAAATTTTTTCTTAAACCTTTTAAATACCAAACTTTTAAAATTTCCTTCAGATTTCAAAGAAAAAGATATATTTAAAGAACTTATAAAATGCATTGAGGATGATGAGTTTGTTTTAAACCAACAAGAGATTAATTTTATAAGACAATATCCTGAAAAAATCGTTGAATATTTGATTTTTCGCTATAAATTCAGAATTTATCCAGAAAAAAATATATTAACTGATTTCCCTTTATATCTTTTGATTGAGCCGACATCTGTTTGTAATCTTCGTTGTAGTATGTGTTTTCAGACAGACAGCTTTTTTTCAGAAAAGAAAAATATGGGATTTATGGATTTTGAGTTTTACAAAGACCTCATCAATCAGGCGGTTGATGGATCGGTAAAAGCTTTAACGATGGCATCAAGGGGGGAGCCTCTTTTGCACAAGGATTTTGGTAAAATGCTCGATTATGCAAAAGGTAAGTTTTTTGAATTAAAAGTCAACACAAATGCTATGCTGCTTGATGAGGATATGGCACATAAACTTTTGGCGAGCGGGGTTAACGATCTTGTATTTTCGATTGATTCCGCTGATAAAGCGCAATATGAAAAAATCAGAGTCGGAGCTAAATTTGATATTGTTTTAGAAAATATTAAAAACTTCAATAATATAAGATCGCAATATTATCCTGAATCTAAGACTATAACAAGAATCTCAGGTGTTAAATCTTCTTATGAACAGGATATGGAATTATTTCAAGATTTTTGGTCTCAATATGTGGATGAAGTTGCTTATGTAAATTGTATAGATAGAAAAGATTCTTATAACAATGAAATATCAAAAGCAGATTATCCTTGCAAAATCCTTTGGAATAGGATGTACGTCTGGTGGAACGGGGTTTGTAACCCTTGTGATTTTGACTACAAAAGCAGTCTTGCCATTGGGAGCGCAAAAGAAAATTCAATAAAAGATATATGGCTCGGGGAAAAATTCCAAAATATTAGAAAGCTGCATCTTGCAGCCAATAGGGATTCTTGTTATCCTTGTAATTTGTGTGAGTTGTAACATCATGGATAGAAATTTAAAAATAGGTTTTATAGGATTCGGAAAACATGCTCAAAAGCTTCTTAATATGATTGTTTTAAGTTATCCGCTTTCATCATTTAAGCTTTTTAACCATAGAGAGAATTACGATAAGACTATTGAAAATCTTGAAAATGTTTATAATCTTGAAGATTTAAATGATTGCGATGCCGTATTCATTGTGTCTCCAAACTCTACTCATTTTAATTATATTAAATTTCTGGTTAATAATTATAATGGCTATGTTTTCTGTGAAAAACCCCCGGTTACTCAAGATGAAGAAATTAGATATCTTGAGACTATACCAAAGGGTGTTAAGAAAAGATTTTACTTTAATTTTAACTACAGATTCAGTCCATATGTTGAAAGTTTAAAATATGACCCTGAAAAATATGCTCTTGGAAGACTTGTAACGGCTTCTATTATCCAAGGACATGGCTATGCTTTTAAAGATTGTTATAAATCAAACTGGAGAAGCAGCTGTAAGACTCATAAAAGTGGAGTTTTTGAAACATTTGCTATACATTTTGCCGATATGTTTGTTTACTGTTTTGGTTTCCCTGAAAAATTTTCAAATTATACGGCATCATTCTCTCTATGTTCTGATTCTATTGATAACGCTTCCTTTATGTGCCAGTTTACAAATAAAGCTACATTGACTCTTAGTGTCAGTTACACTACTCCAAAGATAAATTCTGTAGTATTCGTTTATGAAAACGGCTATATCGAGTTTTCTGACACTAAAAAAATCTATGGTCCCAGAGATTTTTTTGATGAAAATGGATTATTTATAGAACCACCGTTGATTGCTCAGGAAACTATTGATTCTGACATACATTTTGAGTCTCTTAAAAGTTCTGTGGAATACTTTATGGAAAAAGTTGAAAAAGAAGAATGTTTTGATATTAAGGAGTTTGATTGCAGTATTGAAACAAATAAGTTATTGTTAGTAAGCAAAAATTTATGAAATGATATAATATAGTCAAAGAATTATGGAGACAATTATGCAAAAACTTGCAATCGGAATAGATTTGGGCGGAACAAAAGTTCTTAGTGCTTTGGTTGATAAAACGACAGGTGAGGTATTATATTCGGTAAAGAAAAAAACTAAAAAGGAAAAAGGTACTGAAAAAATCCTGCAAAAGATTATAAATTCGATTGAAGAAATTTTGACCGAGAACAGGCTTAAGAAAAATGATATATCCTCGATAGGTATAGGAGCAGCAGGACAGGTCGACAGAAAAAACGGAATATTAATTGCAGCACCTAATTTAGATTGTTTTAATGTTGAGTTAAAAAAGATTATAGAAGAAAAATTTGAAATCCCCGTAATTATTGCAAATGATGTAGAAATAGCAACAATCGGGGAATTTTATTTTGGTGCCGGAAAAGGGCATAAGGATTTTATTTGTGTATTTGTGGGTACAGGTATTGGCTCTGGGATTGTAAGTGATTCAAAATTAAGGCAGGGATCTTCAGGTACGGCAGGTGAAATAGGACATATAATAGTGGATGTCGGAGGTAGACCTTGCGCTTGCGGTGGAAATGGCTGTCTTGAAGCCTATGGCTCAAGATTAGCAGTTGAAAAAAGAATTATAGGCGCATTAAAAAAAGGTAGAGAATCTGCTATAAGAAATTTTTGGGAAGAGGGCAAGAACATTAAAACAAGTATGCTAAAAAAATCTCTTGAGCTAAATGATGAGCTTGTCACCCAATCGCTTGATGAAGCCGCAGAATATCTTGCATGTGGGCTTGCCAGTGTTATAAATTTTGAAAATCCTGGACTTATTATACTTGGCGGTGGATTGATTGATGCTATAGATTATTTCTATAATAAAACGGTTAAAATCGCAAAAGCCAAAGCTCTTCCTACTCCTTCAGGTAAAATTGTCTTTAAAAAAGCTCAGCTTGGAGATTTGTCAGGAGTCATAGGTGCTGCGCTTCTTGAGGACTATTATTCTTCATTAAAACCATAGCAGAATTTGTTTTCATCTTTGCTGTAAAATGACTTTGCCAGATCTGAACATGCATAATCCTGATTTAGCTGAACAAGTTTATCAAGAGTATCTTTTGCTCTTTCCATTTCGTTTAGGCTCTTTAGTATATAAATTTTTTGGTATTTGATTTTAGGGTTGTATTTGTCATAAGATTCAACCATATTAATATACTCGAGAGCTTTTGAATAATCGTGTTTTTGCATATATAGATTTGCGATATCAATGTAATCTGATACCGTTTCATCCAAGATGCAAACATCAGCCATACAAGAAGGCGCAATAGATGTAAGCATTAATAGCAGTATTATAATAAATTTTTTCATGGCTAGTTTTGTTTTAAAATTTTGTCGATATCTACTTTTGGATTTGTTGAAATATTTTTAACATTATAAAGTTCATCAAGACCTGATATTAAAGAGGGATTCATATTGTATGAACAACAGTCGGCTAGATAAATATTTTCAATTCCTTTGTTTTTTAGATTAAATATATGTGAAATCGTGTGCATATTCCACTGTGTTAGAAACATAGTAGTTTTTTGTATGTTGTCTTTCAGCTCTTTTATAAGTTCATCAATAATCAAATAAATCAAAGAAAAGTCATAATAGGAATCAATATGCCAAATATTTGGTTTATTTTTTATATAGGCAAGTGAAATTATAAAACAATCATCAGGGCATACATTAAAGAATTTTTCAAAATAAAAATTTTGTGCGGGTGATTGGTTTGTCATTCCGACAATAAATAAATGTTTGTATTTTCCTTTAGTCAAATCTTCAATTATGCTATGGAGTTTATTTAGGACTTTTTCTTTGTTATAACCTCCGTTAATAGGATTTATAATGATGTCTTCATTAAAACCTTTTGCTTCGTTTGCAGCATTAATAAGAGCATCAAAATTGTCGTTTTCAAGCTTTGACATCCCAAAGGCAGGGTGTTCTGAGAGGGTAAAAATTCTTCCTCTTATTATATCAATTTGGGGCTGCGAATTTTTTGTGATGAGAATTGCGCCCGGAAACGTAGCAAAATCAAGCTGTAGGTTGTTTATTGAGCGTTGGTAGTGACCTGCAAGGTGGGGATATTTATTTAGTTCTCTATAAGTGTGAGCCAGCATCATATCATTATGAGTATAGATATTTATATCCATTCCTTCAGTGGCTTTTAAGATTTTATCCAAATCCTGGTAAAAATGCCCCGAAACAAGAATCGCTTTACCTTTTTTTATACTTAAGTTTATTTGTTTTTCTTCAATAGGCCCGTATTTATCTTCAATAATTGTTTGGAGATGGGAACTTATTTTATAATTTATATGACTAAATTCTTCAATTTTTGCCTTCCATTTTTCATCAGGAACATTTATGAAATTAACTCTGTTGAGAAGGTGAATAACAGCTTTTTTACCTTCTTTGTAGTCTTCCCCATAGTTGTCTATTTCATTCAAATGCAAGCTTGCATCTTTGACAAAAAATTCGATAATATCATATAGAGTTTTTTTGTGTTTTGATAAATAGGTGTTTCTTATAATTGTTTGTTTTTCACCAATTTCAATGCTTTTTGATAAGTCCATTTTATTATCCCCGTTCTCTGGAGACTGCAGTGGTTGGAATGGATAGCCTTTGTTTTTACAGGCTTCTTTGTATTTTTCTTCAAGTTTTAATATTCTTTCGCGATATAATTCTATTGTTTTAAGGTATTTATCTCTTTTAAAATCAGCATTTATTATTGTTAGGGAAGTGTTTGCAATTACAAAATCAATTACATCACTCACATCAATTTGAAGGTCATCAAGTTTGACTATATAATATGCCAGTTTCTTTAATTCGTACGTTATCATTTCTTTTAATGACAAAATTGAAGGGTCATATGAAAAGTTGCTTGGGGTATGACCTTCAGAGCATAGCGGGTTACTGTAATTATGGAAAATACTCATTTTTTACTCACTTATTCTTCATTTATCAGTTTATCTAATTCTCCACTTTCATCCAGCGCTTTTAAGTCGGTGTATCCACCGATTCTTTTACCTCCTATAATTATTTGAGGTACAGTAATTTCACCTTCAATAGAATAGTATTCTCCCAATTTTTTCATTAGCTCGTCTTCATCTTCGGTTATATCGAGCTCTTTGTACTTAATGCCTTTATTGTTTAATAGCTCTTTTGCCCAAAAACAATATTGACAATAATTTACTGTATATATTTCGACGGTTTTCATCTTTTTCCTTTTTTAGTTAATTAATAATAGCTAAAGAACCCGCCAGAAATTTAATAAGGCGTATAATCCTTTAAGCGCTAATATAGCTGTATTTATTATTAAGGAAGAGTAGATATTTTTAATTAGACATAAGTTTAGTTTTTGCTATTAGCCCTGTCGATTATATTTCTGATATTGGTTTTTTCATCTTCAGGAAGATCAAATCCCAAATACTCTTCAAAATATTCAACGGCATCTTTTACCTGTCCTTTTGCAAGATAAAGCATACCCAATTTTTTGTAGGCAGGATGCAACTTTTCATTAAATGTAATGGCTCTTAAATAATTTGATATTGCTTTATCTATATCATCATTTGCTTCATATGCAAGTGCACTTTGATAATATATAATAGCGTTGTCGTCAATCAGCTCTGTTAACTGCTCATAGCAGGCAATTGAGTTACCATATTCTCCAAGCTCATAATAAAGATTACCCAAATCCAAATAAGCATCGGCATTTTTTGGCGAAATATCAAGGATTTCGCTTAACTGCTCAATCGCCATGTCATATCTTACGTCTTCAATGTAGAATCTTGCCAAATAGTGTTTTAAAACTATATTATCAGGCATAAAAGTCACTGCATTTTCAAGCAAATTTATAGCTTTTTCGATTTGTTTGTTTTTATAATAAATATCAGAGAGGTTTATATATGTTTCAACCTGTTTTGAATTAATTAAAAGAGCCTTTTCATAATATTCTTCGGCTTTATCATCTTCTGCAAGTTTTGCATGGCAAAGTCCTATATTGTTTAAAATATTAGAGCTTTGGCTGTCAGATTCAAGAAGTTTTTCAAAAGTTTCAATTGCATTTTTATAATCTTCTTTTTTAAAATATTCTAAAGCTTTTTGGATTTCATTATTCATAAATTTATATTACAATAAATAATTATAATGTTAAAGGAGAAGTTTACCTATGTCAGGACATTCCAAGTGGTCGACAATTAAACATAAAAAAGCAAAAGTTGATGCCCAAAGGGGTGTAGCATTCCAAAAGTTTTCAAGAGAGCTTATTATAGCTGCTAAGTTAGGCGGAGCAGATTTGAATTCTAATTTCAGGCTAAGAACAGCAATTGAAAGAGCAAAAGCGGCAGGACTCCCCAATGACAATATAAAAAGAGCAATTGAAAAAGGTGCAGGCAGCTCAAGTTCTGACAGCTTGGAAGAGCTCACTTACGAAGGATACGGAGCAGGTGGGGCTGCAATATTTATTGAAGCAATGACTGATAACAAAAATAGAACCGCAGGAGATTTAAGAAGTTATTTTACAAAATTTGGCGGCAATCTCGGTGAAAGCGGATGTGTAGGTTGGATGTTCAAACAGGTAGGGGTAATTACTTTTGATAAAAATGTTGATTTTGATTCTCTTTTTGAAGAAGCGATTAATGCAGGTGCCGATGATATTGTGGAAGAAGATGACGAATACAAAGTGATAACTGCGGTTGAAAACTTCCAAACTTGTTCTGAAACACTTGAGAAAGCAGGCTTTAAACCAAAGATTGAAGAACTTGCAAGACTCGCTCAGAATTCAATTGATATTACTGATGTTCAACTTGCGACACAAATCCTTAAACTACTGGATAAAATTGAAGAACATGATGATGTTCAAAATGTCTATTCCAATTTTGAAATAGACGATGAAATTATTAACAAAATTAATATTTAGGCAATTTAAAGAGTAAAAAATGTATAAATATACATTGAACAAATAAGCACAAAACTAACAAGAAGCCAGCACAACATAACAGGATGCTGAGTTGCTATAATTGAGGTGAGTGTTAATTTTTTAGTACTGATGGTTTCTATATTTTTCATATTAGCCTCCAAGTATTATTTTATAACTTTTAAAGGCAGCTTTTATCATTCAAATACAGTAAAATCAACAAAATTAATTCAAAAAAAACGGGTTCGATTTCGAACCCGTTTTGTATAGTGGTAATTACTATTGAGATTGACAGCCAAATGCAATTGTAATTTTTTCTTTCGGATTTACTGAGGAAACTTTCATTCCTTTAGGATCTACAAGGTAAGATATTTCATCGCCAGTGTACTGGAATGTACCTACTGTTCCTGAAAGAGCTGTTCTTGTTAAGTCAACAGGAGCTTTAACGATAGCTTTACCAACATCCTGGTAACTTCTACCTGCAGCTCTGAATTGTCCGGTGAATAATTCGCTGGTTGCAACGCCGGTTCCTGAAACTACTTGTTCAGCTGCGTTACTTAAACTTACTATTGCACCACCAAGAGTTCTTCCTGCGTTACCGATGATACCACCTGTCCAAGTGAATGGAGCTTGTAATACTCTGATAAACGCATTTGGAGTTTTAACCTTGTTAACCTGAGCAGTCAAAATTTGGTTAGGCAAAGCTGTTTTACATTTATCACAAGAGCTTTCAATTGTATTGAATGACAATCTTAAAGCGCCATGACAATCTTTTGTAGGACGAACAACTTCCATAACTTTACCGTTAACTCTTGAACCTGCAGGGAAACATTTTCCGTCAATTGTTACTTCATCGATTGTTTTTGCTGCAAATTGGTCACCTACATTTGCAGATTTTGCACTGATTTCATCAGCAAAACATAATTGTAATGTAGGGATTTGAATAACTTCTTGTTTTTCCATATATGTAGCACAACCGGTTGGGCATCCGCAAGCTCCTGCGCCATCGGCACAAGCAGGCTTGTCAGTTTTGCTGTAGCCTATTGCTACTCTGACATTTTCAAGCATTGAAGCTATTTCTGCACGGCTTGCATCTTTATTTGGCGCTATTACGTTAGGTTGAGGAGAATTTGTATTTGCTCCTGCTTCTAAAGATTTAGCTATTGGAACAGCAGCCCATGAAGGTACTGTACTTGCATCACAGTATTGGCTTAAAATTTGTTGAGCTTTACATTCATCCATAGGGCAGTTAATGCCTTTAGATAAGATAGTAAGAGCTTCAGCGCGGCTTACAGGTTGACCTGGCTTAAAGTAGTCGTTAGGATATCCTGCCATTAAGCCGTTTCCTACCGCTCTATTTATGGTTTTATTGGCCCAGTGGTGTTTTGAAACATCTTTAAATGTTTTTTCTGCACAAGAGAGCTTGTCATTTAAATTAAAGCCTTTTACGATGAGTGTTGCCATTTCAGCTCTTGAAACAGGTAGATTTGGTTTGAATGTTCTGTCAGGATAACCTGCAATAACGTTATTTGAAGTTAACTTATTGATTTCGCATCCAGCCCAGAATCCGCTTGGCACGTCTTCAAAAGCGCTTATTAAAGGGACAGCCGCTCCTGTAGGAGTTTCTACTTGAAAGGGAGAAAGAGTCTTCTTGAGCGCCTCCATACTTGTGTTTGTGTGGATTTGAACAGGACATCCTGCTCCTTCAATATTTCCACAACTTCTGTCTACAGGAATTCCTTGGCAACCACAATTTTGACCTAAAATTGGCATAGATGAAGCTGCACCGGTTGGGCATCCGCATCCACAGGCAGGTGCACTTACTGCAATACCTCTGCATCCGCAAGAGCCACCGCCAAGTATTGGCATTCCCATTGTCGGAATTTCAGCTGCTGCACCTGTGATGTCACCGCATCCGCAGGTTAATGTAGGAGCTGTTCCGTAAGCATCATTTAGGTTGGCAACACCAACAACTACGCTGCTTTTTCTTTCTCCGATGATGTTGTTTGTTCCGTATATGGCATTAGGATATGCATATACTTGTTGTTCAAACTTGTCACAGCTGCAAGTTGTACTCGGACATACCGCACATGCAGGATCTGATGGACAAGGACAAGCTGCCATCGGTGGACAAGGGCAAGGGTCTTTCTTTTCGCAGGGATCACAGCAAGGATCTTTCTTTGCACATGGATCACAAGGCGCAGGACAACAACACTCACTCTTATCTTTTAAACATGTCGGACATTTCGCAGTTTGTGGAGTTATCGGAGTTTGACATGGGCAGGCTGCAACTACATTCTGACTTGTTGTATCAACAGCCAAATCTTGCGTTAAACCTGCATAAGTCGTACTTGCCATAATACCAATGGATAAGGCCGCGGCAAGTGTAAATTTGTTAATATTCATATTTTTCCTCCTTGTATAAGAAATATTACAGGCAAACTATTTCTTACTTCTATTTCTCGTGAGTAATTACTTTTTTGTCTGTTATTCTATATGGAATTATGATTGTGAAAACACTTAATAATCATTACCATAAATGGTTATCTGATTGGGCTATTCATATTTCTTGAACTTCTTAAATACTTTATTTGGTAGGGATTTGTAGTATAATAACTAATAAAATGTTGAGGATAGAAAAATGACTAACAATCAGAATAAAATTTATATTGTCGATGTGACTAACAGAGACGGCGTTCAGACCTCAAGGCTTGGATTGGCAAAATTGCAGAAGACAATAATAAACCTTATGCTTGATGATATGGGTATATCTCAGTCTGAATTTGGTTTTCCGACTACAAAACACGAGTCCAACTATTTGAATGGAAACCTTGATTTAGTCGGGAGAAATGTAATTACAAAAACAAAATTATCAGGCTGGATGAGAGCTGTTGCTTCTGACGTGGTTCAATCTTTCCATAACATTCCTGCCTTGAAGTACGTTAATTTGTCCCAATCAACTTCTGACCAGATGATTAACGGAAAATATCAAGGTAAAAAAAATAAAGAAAATGTTTTAAAAGACACGATTGAAGCTGTTGAAGCCGCCGTTACGTGTGGAGCGAAAATTATCGGAGTAAATGCGGAAGATGCTTCAAGAAGTGATTTGGATTATTTAATAAAATATGCTGCCGAGGCAAAAAAACATGGCGCAAGCAGATTTAGATATTGTGATACGCTTGGCTATGATGACCCGAATACTGCTTATGACAGGCTTTATAAAATTGCAAAAGAGACACAAATAGATGTGGAAATGCATTTTCATAATGATCTCGGAATGGGAGTTGCCTGTTCTGTTATGGGGGCAAAAGCAGCAATCGATGCGGGTGTTAATGCGTATATAAATACTGCTATTAACGGCATGGGCGAGAGAGCTGGTAATGCCGACTTGGTTTCCTGTCTTTTGGCCATTACAAAATCCAGCGGTTTTTCAGGCAAATATACTCTGGATGAAAATATCGATTTATCAAAAGCCTGGAAGCTTGCTAAATATACTTCTTTCGCATTTGGAGTGCCTATTGCTATAAATCAGCCAGCAGTGGGTGATAATGCTTTTGCTCATGAATCAGGAATCCATGCGGATGGAGCTTTAAAAGACCGAAGAAACTATGAACTTTACGATTTTGAAGAGCTCGGAAGAGGTGAACCTGAAATTATTGAAACAGGCAGAATGATTACTGTTGGCGAATATGGTGGCATCAAAGGTTTTAGAAACGTTTATCAAAACCTTGAGCTTGAATTTCATGATGAAGATGAGGCAAGAAATATACTTGAGCTTGCCAGATATGCTAACGTTCACACCCAGCGCCCTTTAACTGACAGTGAATTGAAGTTTATATATTATTATCCGGATGTTGCGGCTAAAATTATGACGGTTACTCCATATTATGTTCCTACGGGCGAATTGAAAAAACGTTTGGAGACGTCAAGCTGCAAAGCACCAAGCTATATTGTTTAAAAGGAAGTAAAAATGGGACTTACATTAGCACAAAAAATTATATCTGCTCACGCAGGCAAAACGGTTGTTCCTGGGGAACTTTGTATTGCAAAGGTTGATGTTTGTATGGTTCAAGACGGCACAGGACCTTTAGCTATACAAGAGTTTAAAAAATTGGCTAAAGATAAGTTGGCAAATCCTCAAAGGACGATACTTTTTATTGATCATTCTTCTCCAAGTCCGAGAAAAGAGCTTTCGAATTCTCATATTGTTATGAGAAATTTTGCAAAAGAAACAGATGCAATCCTTTCTGAAAGTGGATGCGGAGTTTGTCATCAAAGACTTGTTGAAGATTATGTTAATCCTTTTGAAATTTTAGTCGGTGCTGATTCTCATACATGTACTTCAGGAGCTTTAGGAGCTTTTGCTACAGGTATGGGTTCTACCGATATAGCTGTTGCTATGGCGCTTGGCAAAGCCTGGCTTAAAGTTCCGTCTTCTTATAAGATTGTTGTAGAAGGGCAATTTAAAAAAGGTGTTTATGCAAAAGATTTGATACTGTACTTAATCGGCTTAATAGGCGCTGATGGCGGGACCTACAAGGCGTTGGAGTTTACAGGTTCTACAGTTAAAAATATGTCAATGTCTGATAGATTTACAATTGCTAATATGGCTGTTGAGGCGGGTGCAAAAGCAGGTTTATTTGAAACAGACAGAAAAACTTTTGATTACTTGAATTCAAGAGGTAGAGGCGATAAATTTGTAGAACTTACAATAGATAAAGATGCTGAATATGAGGAAATTATAGAAATTGATGCATCAAAGATTGAACCTATGGTTTCATGCCCACATACGGTTGATAATGTCAAAAAAGCCTCAGAATTAATTGATATCAAAGTAAATCAGGTATTTATAGGTACTTGTACAAATGGCAGAATTGAAGATTTGAGGATTGTAGCTGACATTTTAAAAGGTAAAAAAGTACATCAAGATGTGAGGTTAGTTGTTGTTCCTGCATCGAGATATGTTTTGAAAGAAGCTCTTGACGAAGGATTGATAAGTATTCTAGTTGAAGCGGGTGCTAGCGTTTCATCCCCCGGATGCGGCCCTTGTGTTGGAATCCATGGTGGAATTTTGGGAGATGGTGAAGTTTGTCTTGCAACTCAAAACAGAAATTTTCAGGGAAGAATGGGCAATACTTCAGGATTTATTTATCTTTCATCGCCTGCCGTTGCTGCCTACAGCGCATTAAAAGGTTATATAGTTCCCATTGTTGAAGTAGCTGCTTGTGAGGAGATATAAAATGACATTAAAAGGAAAAGTTTGGAAGTTTTCAGATAATATTTCAACGGATCATATTGCTCCTGGTCGCTTGTTTCATTTGCGTTCGGACTTAAATGAATTTGCAAAACATGTGTTGGAAGATGCAGATAAAGATTTTGCTTCAAATATGAAAAAAGGTGATTTTATAGTTGCCGGAAATAACTTCGGGCTTGGGTCTTCAAGAGAACATGCCCCTCAAATTATTAAAATTTCAGGAGTTAGTGCTGTTATTGCAAAATCTTTTGCCAGAATTTTTTACCGCAATTCAATAAACATAGGTCTTTTACTTCTGGAATGTGATACTGATAAAATTAATGCCGGTGATGAACTTGAAGTTGATATTAAACTTGGAGTGATTAATAATATTACCCAGGGTACTCAGATTAAAATTAATCCGCTCCCTGATGTTATGATTAAACTCCTTGAAGACGGCGGTTTGATTGAACATATTAGGAAAAATGGTGATTTTAAGCTAGTATAACAAGTGTAGAAAAATTCTAATAATCATATATTTATTGTAGGGTTTAGACCTCGTAAATTCACCTTAGGGTTGATGTTTGAAAGACGATATTTTGACAAAATAGAATCTGTAATAAAGCCTTAAGAGAAGACTAAATGAATCTAAACGAAAAGTGTTTATTAGATTATCTGCAAAATCCTCAAGAGTTGGAATCTTTGACCTGTATTCTTCAGGAACATATCAATCTTTTAATGGAAAGTGCACCGATTTCTGTTAACACAGTTTCAAAAATCGTTTTAGGATAAATTATGAATAAATTACGCTCCTTTTTAAATATTTTACTTAAGTTTAAAACTGAAATTCTCTACACGTTTATATTTATTGCTTCTGTATTTATACTTGTTGTTATTTTAAAACAGCCCGGTACAAGAAACTTCTTTTCATTTATGGAAGCCAGAACTTTTGATTTAAGGCAAGTAATTATTTCAGAAAAAAAGCAAGTAAATAAAAATATTGTTATAGTAACTGTTGATGATGCCAGCTATGAGTATCTGATAAGTAAATATGGTGACTGGCCCGTTCCCAGAGATGTCTATGCAGGATTTATCGAATATGTTGAAGCTCAAAACCCGGCATTCATTGCTTTTGATCTTTTATTTGTTAAATCTTTACGAAGCAAACCTAATAGCGATAACGTTTTAACCTCTACTATGGCAAAATATGATAATGTTTATACCGCCATAAACTTTGATGACCAAACATTTGAATACAGAGAACCTGTTGCCTTGCCAGACTACTTAAAAGCTGATATCTCAATCGAATCAGAAAATTTCGCTCCCCAGCTTTATTCAAATTGCAGGGCAATTTTATCATCAATAATTAATGGTACAAAAAACATAGGACATATTAATACACCAAAAGAAAGAGATGGGATTACACGTACTATACCGCTGTTTATAAGATACCCTCAATACAAGAAAGAGGCTTCAGGGTACAAGCAGGTTAAGGTTGATTATTATCCATATATGACTCTTAAGATAGCCAAAGCTTATCTTAATAAAATTGAAAATGAAAAAATTGATAAATTTATCGTTGATAAAGACAATAACCTTATTTTAGGCAAAAGGAAAATACCGATGTCCTACGATGGTGAGATTATTCTGAACTGGTACGGGGAATCCGGCTTGAACACTAAAAAGACATTTACTTATGTTCCTTTGTGGAAAATAATTGATTCCATAGAAAATAAGGAAAAGCATTTAATTCCCGAAGGATTTTTTAAAGATAAGATAGTTTATTTGGGAACCAGTGTCTTTGCATTATCTGATGTAAAAGCTGTTCCTACGGAAAAATACTTGCCCGGGGTTGAGCTGCATGCTACTTTGCTTAATAATATTTTAGACAACAGTATAATTAAAAAAGCTGATTTATCGCTTAATATAACAGTTACACTTGTAGTGTCTGCGTTAGTTGCTATTTTTGTCGCTTTTTCAAGTTCTACATTTATATCTTTAATAGCCTCAATCCTTACAGTTGTTGGATATTTATTTATTTCAACATATGTTATGGAACATTTTAATCTATGGATTTGGACTGTTATGCCTATTATTGCCGTAATTTTAACTTTTATTGCTTTATATCTTGTCAAATATATTATAAAATCAAGAGATTTTGAGCATACGTATAAACTGGCAACTACTGATGGCTTGACAGAATTGTATAATCACAGATTTTTCCAGGAGCAAATGATTTTAAATATTGAGCAATCCAAAAAAACTAAATCACATTTTTCTCTGATTCTATTAGACATTGATTTTTTCAAAAAGTTTAATGATGCGTATGGGCATCAGTCCGGAGACGCAGTATTGAAACAAGTTGCGACAGTGCTTAAAAAAACCGTTAGAAGCTCTGATATTGTTTGTCGTTATGGTGGTGAGGAAATGGCTGTTATTTTACCGGGAGTTAACGAAAAAGAGGCAAGAATTACAGCTCAAAAAATATGTGACGCTGTCGCATCCAAAACTTTTAAGCTGGCTAATGATATGGAGAAAAATGTTACCATAAGTCTTGGTGTTGCAACTTATCCTCAAAACGGAAAAACGCCAAGTACTTTAATAGAATATTCTGACAAAGGCTTATATGCAGCCAAAGAAAACGGTCGTAATCAGGTTGGAAAGATTACTTCTGATATGGGTATAAAATAAAGAATCCGATAGCAAATAAGAACAAAATCCACGTTGCAATATTTGTTTCTTTTCCTCGGCCGCTTAACAATTTTAATGTCGGATAAAGAATAAATGCGCTTGCCATCCCAATTCCTACATTGTAGCTGAAGACCATTACTGCTATCGAAAATAAAGCAGGAACATATTCTGTTATATCTTCAAAATCAATTTTTGCAATAATTGACACCATTAACATCCCGACTATTATTAATGCCGGAGCGTAAGCATATGGTGGAATTATAGATAACATGGGTGAAAAAAATAAACCAGATAAAAATAAAAGCCCTACTGTAATGGCTGTCAGCCCCGATTTCCCTCCGCTTTCAATACCAGTAATGGATTCCAGATAAACACCTGTTGTTGACATCCCCATAGCTGAAGATACCATTGTTGCTATAGAGTCACTCAGCATAGGTTTTTCTATTTCTGGCAGATTGCCGTCTTTATCAAGGAGATTCGCTCTATAACTTACTCCTATTAGCGCTCCCATTGTATCAACATACACAAGGAGAAAAATTATAAAAAACATCGGTAAAAATTTTATATTTAGCACACTTTCAAAATCAAGCTGTCCTGCTATAGGAAGGATAGAAGGCGGCATAGAGACAAGTTTTTCCGGCAGAGCTATGTCTCCAATAAGAAGACCAATTATCGTTGTCGTTAGGATTCCTGTTAAAATAGCTCCTTTTATTTTTTTTTGCATTAATACAACAGTTAAAATAAAACAAAAAACTGATAGAATTACAGTAGGATTTGCAATATTACCTATTTGTATAGGTACAGAATTTTGTGTAAATTCAATTATCCCTGTTTCAGTAAGCCCTACAAGTATCAGAAAAAGCCCCAATCCTGCACTAAAAGAGAGTTTTACGGTCTTAGGCATTGAATTTACCAGCCATGGTCTTAGTTTTATGAGTGTAAATATAAAAAATATAAATGCACTAATAAATATTGCTGTTATTGCACTTTGCCAGTTGAATCCCAGGGCAAGTACTACGGTATATGCAATAAAAGCATTTTCAGCCATATATGGCGCCATGGCAAAAGGTTTTTTGGCATATAGTCCCATAATCAATGAACCTATAAATGCTGCTATTATAGTCGCACTCATTGATGCTCCGAAGGGCATTCCGGCAGCTGCCAAAAGTTTAGGGTTTACGACTATTATATATGACATTGTAGCAAAGGTCGTAAGTCCTGCGAGCAGTTCGGTTTTTATATCAGTGTTGAGTTCTTTTAGTTTGAAAAATTTTTCCATCTTCTATCCTTAATTATTTTATAATAAATCGTTTAATTTTTTCTCCAGATTTTCATTTATAACTTCTTTTGCGGCTTTATTTCCGTTAAAAAGAGGTTCAAGTGTTTCATTCAATATATCATTTATTTGGGCATAATTTTTATTAACAGGAGTGGGTTTTGAATTTTTTATTGTTTCTAAAAACAGGTGAGAGTTAAGCGGTTTTTTTTCTTTTGATAAAAAATAATCTGAATTCGCAACATCTATTCTTGCGGGGATAATCAATCCTGAATCAGATAATTTTTCTATTGAATTTTTTGATGATAAAAATTTTATTAATTTTATCGAGGCATCTTTGTTTTTTGAGTTCTTTGAAACAGCCCAGGCAGATGAATCCACGAGAGTTTCGCCCTTGGTTGAGCATGGAAAATTTATTATATCCCAGTTAAAATGAGCTATTTCTCTTAATTTTGGAACCATCCATCTACCGCTCAAATACATTGCTATTTCACCGTTAACAAACATTTGGGCGCCTGTTTTTGAAGAGGTTTGAGATTTTGTAGGCGCAACTTTGTATTTATTGACCAAATCTGAGTAAAATTGTAAGGCTTCAATTGAATTTTTATCGGTAATTATCATTCTCTTTTTATTATCTGATAATATTCCCCCGCCATTTGTTGAGACAAAATACAGCCAATATAGCGAGTCTGTTTCAGAATTTATTGCAAAGATTCCTTTCTTATTAATTTCCTGAGAAATTCTTAGAAAATCTGATATTGTCCAATTTTTTTCAGGATATTTAATTTTGTATTTATTAAAAAGGTCTTTATTATAATAAATGACAAGATTTGAAACATCTCGTGGTATAGCATAAATTTTGTCTTCATACGAAAAGCTTTTTATTGTATTTTCATAAAATACATTATTTCTAATTTCTTCTTGAAAATATGGCTTTAGGTCTTCCAGAAGATTTGCATTTATATAAATTGGTGCATAGATATTATTAATAAACACAACATCAGGTGCCAAATTAGAGGCAAATAAAAGATGCAATTTTTGAAAATAGTTTTGGGGAATATGCATGAATTCAACTTTAATATCAGGATTTTTCTTTTCAAAATCTTCTATTAACTTTTTTAAAATAGTTACTTCGCTTTGAGAACCCCAGCTGGAAAATTTAATTGTTGTCGCATGCGAAGATATATTCCTAGTGCAGCCCGATAAAATTATACTAAATAATATAAAAAAAACAGCTAAAAGTTTTTTCATAAGCTACAGTTCAACCACCAGATTCATCTTGTCTTCACATACTTCAATGAGGGCTTTGTAGTTATCAAGTTTTACTATGTAAGTTGATTTATTTGTGTTTTTTTCATTAAGACGCATTCTGAGGTTACAATTATTTAATTTCTCGAATTTATTTATTATGAAAATTTCATCACCGATATAGCCTATGAGAGCAGTTTCCCCTTCATAATCTACAAGATAAAAACCTTTGTTTGAATCAATTTTAGTATTTGATATTAAAGTGGGGGAATTGTTAATGTTTTTTTCTTCAACAGGTATTTTAACTTCGACTGTGATTTGTTTTTCAGGTGGAGTATTAGCTGCATCTTTAATAAGCTTTATTTTTGACCTCATTTCATCATCAAGTGAAAAGATATTATTGAGTTTATTCTCCTTTTCTTTTAATTTATCAAATTCGGTTTTAAACTTTGGTTTTGCTGTAGAAGAGAATTTTTTGTTACTTAATGGTATTGTTTCTTTTTCTGATATTTCTTTGACCAGCTCTTTTACTTTTCCAAAAGTTATTAAAATAACAGCTAACAGCAAAGATGTTTTAAGTACCGTTTCGAAAAGGTTAAATTTGGGCAAACTGTGTTTAGGTTCTGTTGGTTGTACTTTAGTTATTTCTTTTGGAATTATTGCATTATCTGGAGTAATTTCACTAATATCAGCTTGGGGATTATTTTGAACTGTCGTTTGTGATTCTTTAGTTTTTATTATTTCTTGGGTTTGTTCTTGAGGTTTTGTTTTTGCAATTTCTTGTGTAGCTTCTATTGTTTTTTTTGTATTAACAGCCGGAGTTATTTTAGTTTTTTCTGTTTGTTTTTTAGGCAATGTCAGCTTATTTATGGCATTTGCTTTAAGTTTAATATTCCCGGTTGTTTTTATCAGAATTTTTACATAGCCGTTATTTATTGTTTTGTCTATATAAGGGTGTTCTTCAACCTGAATTTGGATTTTTTCATTGTTTGCGTTAATTGTATTGAAATTCTTATACAATTTTTTTGTTTCAGGCAAAATTATTGTATAGATATTTTTATCTTTCTCAACTATATTTAAGGGTTCTTCATAACCGCTTTCAAAAAGTAGATTGATTGAATATCTGTTAGCTGTTTCTTTTTTTATTTCAATCTTATCAAGAAAGCTCTTGTAATTGGAGTTAAGAGCTATTCCTTTTAAGACGGTTGTGAATATTAATAAAAAGGTTATAAATAATTTATTTTTCAACATATTATATTTGTCTTTTACAGCTTATCTATGGTGGTAATTTAAATTTATTTTGTACATGTTATTTTAGCATTTAAAGATTCAAATACATTAAATTGTAAATAAAGTTATACTAAATAAGCTATTTGTCTACAAAATGTTTCTAGTTTTTTATGTTTGTAATAATATGTTGCTAAGGTTAAAGAAATCTGATAGGCAAAAAATGCTTAGTCTCAAAAGAGATGAGAAAATTTAACCTTGAGGTTACAAAAAAAAGGAGAAAGAGATGCCAGTAGCATCAATGATTGAATTATTAGACGCAGGTGTACACTTCGGTCACCAAACACAAAGATGGAACCCTAAAATGAAACCGTTTATTTACGGTGCAAGAAACGGGATTTATGTTTTAGATTTAAGAAAAACTACAGAAAAACTTGATGAAGCATATGCAATCGTAAGAGAATTTGCAGCAAGAGGTAAAAATGTACTTTTCGTCGGAACAAAAAAACAAGCTGCTGATGTAGTACAAGAAGAATCTCAAAGAGCAGGTGCTTATTACATTAACAGAAGATGGCTCGGCGGTATGCTTACTAACTTTGAGACAATAAGAGGCAGAGTCAATAAACTGAGAGAACTTGAAGATTTTGTAAGTTCAGGTCACATCGAAAAATTGCCTAAAAAAGAAGTTTCTCAAATTATGAGAAAACTGTCAAAGTTGAGCAAAACATTAGGCGGTATTAAAGAAATGAGAGGAATGCCTGACATTCTTTTTGTGGTTGACCAGAAAAAAGAACTTATTGCTATTCAAGAAGCAAATAAATTAGGTATACCTGTTATTTGTCTTGCAGATACAAACGCTGATCCTGACGGAATTGATTATATAATTCCGGGTAATGATGATGCAATAAGAGCTATAAGACTAATCGCTTCAAAACTTGCAGATGCAGTATTGGAAGGAAAGCAGCTAAGGGAAAATAAAGCTGTTCAAACTACCAAAATAGATGCTATAAAAGCTCAAGATGCCGGTGTTGAAGAAGAAGCAGTTGAAACAGAAACAGAAGCAGAAGTCGAAGAAGTTGATTCTGCAGATTTAGAAGAAGAAATCGAAGATGCTGAAGACAACAAATTCGCAGATATCACAAGTAAATACGAAAAAGAAGATTAATCTCTAAATTTAATGAAAGGATATTAAAATGAATATAACTGCTGCACAAGTTAAAGAACTGAGAGAGAAGACAGGCGCAGGAATAATGGATGCCAAAAAAGCTTTGATTGAGAGCGATGGCGATATGGAAAAAGCTATGGAATACCTTAGGCAAAAAGGTATAGCTTCAGCTGATAAAAAAATGTCAAGAATAGCAGCTGAAGGTGTTATTGGCTCTTTTATAGAATCTAATGCCGGTGCTATGGTTGAAGTTAACTGTGAAACAGACTTCGTTGCAAAAAATGATGAGTTTAAAGAGCTTGTTAACACAATTGCTAAGGTTGTAGTTAAGAATAATCCTGCTGACGTTGAGGAATTGAATACCTTGACTACAGAGTCAGGTTCTACAATTGAAGATTTTGTTAAAGAAAAAATTGCGAAAATCGGTGAAAAAATCACTATTAGAAGATTCGTAAGGTATGAAGGCAATATTTCTACTTACATCCATAATTTCAAAATCGGTGTTTTGCTAAATACTGATAAATTGGATGAAGTTGTTGCAAAAGATGTTTGTCTACATATAGCAAGCTCAGCTCCGGAGTTCATTTCAAGAAATGAAATTCCGCAGTCAGTAATTGATGAAGAAACAAGAATCGAGATGGGTAAAGAAGATTTAGCTAATAAACCGGACAATATTAAAACTAAAATAGTAGAAGGACGTGTAAACAAACTTCTTTCTCACAAATGTCTTTTAGAACAACCTTTTGTTAAAAATCCAGATGAAACTGTAGAATCTTTAATTAAAGATAAATTTACAATTACAGCATTCACACGCTGGACTTTAGGTGAAGGTCTTGAAAAAAGACAGGAAAATTTTGCTGATGAAGTTATGAATCAAATGAAATAACTTTTAAGTCATAATAATTTAAAATAAGCGGGTTTTAATAGCCCGCTTGTTTTATGCTATAATTTTTCTATGAAAATTCTCGCCTTATTGTGTTTGTTTCTATTTATTACTTCCGTAATCCTTTTTATAGAAGTATTAAAGTCTAAATTAAAATATAAGAGACTTAAAATTGATACTAAAACACTAATCAGAACTCTTGAGGGTGTACGCTACGGCAAGTTGAACCTTAGGGCAGAATTGGCTAACAAAAAACTTGAATGGTCTGTCAATAGACTCATAGAAACACTTGAAGATAGAGAAATTATGATAAATGAATATCAGAAGAATTTGTCTGAGAAAAACGTTTCACTCGAAAAAATGATTTTTAACGAAAAAGAATCGCAGAAGTTTAAAGAGGATTTTATTGCAACACTTACACACGACATGAAAACCCCTGTTATCGCCGAGCTAAATACATTGGATTTTCTTCTGGAAGGAAGATTTGGTGAACTCAACGAAAAGCAAAGGCAAGCTATTGAGCTGATGAAAAATTCTAATAAGGAGCTTATTGAACTGGCGGAAATTTTATTAGAAACATATAAAATGCAACAATCAGAGCTTATTCTGAATAAACAAAAAACTGACATCGATAAATTATTATCAGATATTGTGGAAGAAATGTTGCCAATTGCTCAAAATAGCAATATCAAAATTTTCATTAATAAAAAATTCAAAAATCTTGAAGCCCATATTGATGCTTTTCAAATCAAGAGAGTCCTGAAAAATCTTATTTCAAATGCTATTTCTTTCAGTCCCAGTAGCTCTGAGATACTTCTTGAATCACAAAAAGATGCATGTTATCTTAAGATTGCAGTAACAAACCATGGGCAAGGGATTTCTGAGGAAGATTTAGCTTTGATTTTTAAAAAATATTATTCAGGTGTAAAGAAATTCAGAAAAATCGGAACCGGCCTTGGATTATATCTCTCAAACCAGATTATAAAAGCTCATAACGGGTGCATTAGAGTAAACAGTATTCAAAATGATAAAACTACTTTTGAAATTGAGATTCCTATTGATTAGACATTTCCTGTAGAGCTATTTTTGTCATCCTCAAGCTGTTTTATATCAACAACATATTCATTTTCTTCAGAATAAGCGTACGGAGTGTCAATATCAATATTTACATCCGCATCAATCATTTCGATATCATTTTTATTGTATTCTTTAATTTTTCCGTCTTCAAGTTTAACCGCAAGTTTATCATTTAAAAAATGTAAGGCACAGACACATCCGACTCCGTCAGGTGTCATTACAGAAGAACCCACTGGCGACATGCCTTTAGCAGCATCAATGTAGTTAGAATATTCATAATTTAAGCAGCATAATAAGCGTCCGCAAGTACCTGATATTTTGCTTGGAGTGATAGGCATGCCCTGATCCCTAGCCAATTTTATATTAATCGATTCAAATGATCTTTTGAAAGAACAGCAGCAAAATGGTCTTCCGCAAAGCCCGTTCCCACAGCATAATGAGGTTTCATCTCTTACTCCGATATGCCTTAAATCTATTCTTATTCTTTTGAATACTTGTGTTAAATCTTTTAATAACTCTCTGAAATCGACTCTCTCAGGCGCTGTATAATAGAAAGAGACTTTTTTTCTATCAAAAGTATATTTGCACTGGATTAAGTTCATGTTTAAATTATGCTTTTTAATTAATTCGCAGCAGCTTTTGTAGCCTTCATCTTCAAGTTTTTCGAGTTCTTTTAAGGATTCTAAATCTTTTTGATTCATCACTCTTATCAGTGGCAATTCTTCAGGTTTTCCTTTTTTCCAGACTTCGGCTATCTCTGATGAGACCTGAAAGACTTTGGCTGCTTCTTCGCCTTTGTCGGTTCTGACAAGAACCATTTGGCCATGTTCCACTGATGCTGAGTCTGGAACTTGCAAGGGATAGAATTTATTTTTAAGCATTTTGACTGCGAATTTAATCATTTTAATCCTCTGTAAAGTATTCTACCATAAACCTTTGAGGTTTATGTTTAATAATTGTAAATTTTGTAGTTTAAATAGCAATATTTTTCTGAAATTTATGTTTATATATATGTAGTTAATGTGTAGGAGATTTAATGTTGAACCCTGAGTTAGTAAAGTTTATGGTTAAAAATAATCTTGAATCAATGTCAGATGTTGAAAAAAATGACAAACCTCAAGTGAAATATTTTAAAAATAATATATTGTCTGCTGCCGAGCTTGCTGCAATTACTGTAGAAGTCAGAAAATAGAGTTATTTAATATTTAAACAAAAATAAGCTTTATTTAAAGCTTATTTTATTGTGATGTACCTATGAAATATTATGCACCTATAAGTTCGTTAATTTCTTCAACCATTTTGTCGGGGTCAAATCCATGGACTTTCGCACCGGCTTCAAGGTTTTCAAATTTTGCTGCAGCACAGCCTATGCAGCCCATGCCGTATTTTGCAAATATTTCAAGCGATTCAGGGTAACTCTGAACTATATCTATAATACTCATATCTTTTGTAACTTTTGACATATTTCCGCCTTTCATTCTGTTGCTTTTTTAATTAATTTTATTAAATATTATACATCAAATTATTGAAGGTTGGAATGAAATTATTTAAAAGTTTATTTAAAGACAAAGAAACTCATATTGGCTTATGTTCTTTAGGCTTGAACGAAAAACAGCCTGAGAAGATTTCTTATAGCCTTTTTAAAAGCAATTATAATAAACTTTTATTTCAAATAGAGCTGGTTTCGCCTGTGAAAATCGAAAAAAGTCTTATTGATCAGACTCTTTATCGTCTTTCATAAGTTTTTCAAAGTCTGAAGGTTTGACACTTTGTATAAAGTTTCTGAATTCCTGAGCTTCTTCTTCATCTTTTCCGCTGTCACAAGATATTGAACCGTCAGCCAATACATTTGCTGTTACAAATATTGGTGCATCTACTCTTATTGAAAGAGCTATTGCATCTGAGGGTCTTGCATCCAGCTCTATGGTTTTACCGTCTTTATCAACAAGGAAAACTGTCGCAAAATAAGTTTCTTTATCAACATCATTTATTTCAATTCTGTTGAGTACATAGCCTGCTTTTTCTATTAAATCAATCATAAGGTCATGAGTCATAGGGCGTGTGACAGTTATATTTTCAATTTTTCTTATAATTGCGCTTGCTTCAGCTGAGCCTATCCAAATAGGAAGAGCTTTTCTGTTTTCTAAGTCATTTAAAACTACTATAGGGGAGCCTGATCTTGTGTCAATTGCTATTCCCATTACTCTCATTTCAATCATATATAAACCTGAATTTTCTAGCTTCAACAATATTATAAAATAAAATGTATTGATTTATCAATTATTCTGACAGTCTAGTCAATATAATAGGTTCAGAATCCGTTATCAATATGCTATGTTCAAAATGCGCTGAAGGTTTCCCATCTTTTGTCACGACGGTCCATTTGTCTTCAAGGACATACACATCATCACCTCCGAGATTAAGCATAGGTTCTATTGCTATTGTCATGCCGTTTTTTAGCACTACTTTGTTATTTACTCTGTAATTGAATACGAATGGTTCTTCGTGCATATTTCTACCGACACCATGACCTCCGTATTGTCTTACAATTCCAAGCTTATTCTTTATCGCAACGTCTTCTACTGCACCGGAAACCTCATCGAGTAAAGCATTGTGCCTCATTTTTGCAATCCCGGCAAAGAGTGCTTCTTCTGTCGCTTTTAAGAGTTCTTTGCATTCGTTGGAGATTTCTCCCACCGGATAAGTCCAAGCACTGTCACCAACGAGCCCTCTATATGTGGCTCCTATGTCTACAGCTATTATATCACCTTCCTCCAGAACGACTTTATCAGAAGGAAATCCATGTACTACCTGTTCGTTCACAGAAGCACATATTGATGAAGGAAAACCATGATAGCCTAAAAACGTAGGTTCACATTTATTGTCTTTTATAATCTGATAAGCAATGTCATCCAGATATTTTGTTGTTATACCCGGCTTTATAATATTTTTCATTTCCTTATGCACGAGGGCAACAACGTGCCCTGCGTGTTTCATAAGTTTGATTTCGTCTCTGGATTTTCTAATAATTGCCATTATTTAACTGCTTCTTTTAATTTAGCGTAAACTTCGTCGATTGTGCCTGTTGCATCTATTTTAACAAGTTCGCCTCTTTTATCATAAAAATCTATCAAAGGAGCGGTTTGTGTAAAATATGTGTTAAATCTGGCTTCAGCGACTTCTTTAGTATCATCAGCTCTTGTAACAAGTTCTGCCTGACAATAATCACAGTAGCCTTCTTTTTTTATAGGCATTGTTTTTATGTTAAATATTGCTCCACATTTAGGACAAGAGCGTCTGTTTACAATCCTTTCGATAAGGTTATCTATAGGAATGTCAAAGTAAACAACTTTAGGTTTGATTTCTGAATTTCCATCAATTTCTTTTAAAATATCGTCTAAAATATGAGCTTGCTCCAGGCTTCTTGGAAAGCCGTCAAGAATAAATCCGTTTACACAGTCATTTTCTTGCAATCTTTCTTTAATAATTCTTGCAACTATTTCAACTGGTACAAGTTCTCCTTTTTCAACATAGCCTTTGGCTATATTACCTGCTTCAGAACCGCTTTTCATGGCTGCTCTTATTAAGGAACCTGTATCTACATGCGGAAGATTTGTTTCTTCTGCTAATCTTTTTGTTTGTGTTCCTTTGCCGCTTGCAGGAGGGCCTACTAATATTAATTCTTTTTTCATCTGTTGAAATCCTTTGTATACTCTCTCTCGTGTTAATTATAACACAATTTTTATAAGCCGGCATTGAATATAAAGAGCAAATAAGGTAGTCTTATTTGCTCTTTAGTTTGTTATTTTAAAATTTAAATTTAAGTTTTACTCTTTTAAGAAGCTTTCGTAATTTCTCGCAAGAAGATGAGTTTTGACTTGATTAATAAAATCAAGCGCAACACCCACCATAATTATCAAAGAAGTAGCCCCTAAACCTTGTAGAGTTGTAATATTTGTTATATGGCTTGCTAAAGATGGTATAAGCGCTATAGTGCCGAGACCTAAAGCTCCTATAAATGTTACTCTGCTCAAAATTCTATCAAGAGCATCTGCTGTAGGTTTACCAGGTTTGATGCCGGGAATCGATGAACCATATTTCTTTAGATTATTTGCAATTTCCTTTGGCTGCATATTAGGCATAATTGATGCATAAAAGAATGTCAAAACAACAATCAGCAAGAAATAAATTACGTTATAAGTTATGCCTGACGGGTTAAATAATACTGATGATTGAGTCAATATATCCCTTAATACTCCGGGCGGAAGGTTCGCCTGACCTACTAAACTAAGAACAGTTGTCGGGAAAAGTAAGATAGCAACCGCAAAGATAATAGGCATAACACCACCTGGATTGAGTTTAAAGGGTATAAATGTATTCATTCCTCCATAAACTTTATTTCCAACCTGACGTTTGGGGTTTACTATTATAACTTTTCTTGAGGCTTCTTGCATTATTACAATAAAAACCATTGTTGCAAAGAATATAGCAAGTAATACAACAAGTCCCAATTGTAGTGCGGAATTACTTGCAACCAATGTATGCGTTTGTTCTCCGTAGAAAGGTATTTTAGAAATAATACCGACAAAGATAAGCATAGAAGCTCCGTTGCCAATACCCTTTTCCGTCATTAGTTCTGCAAGCCACATCACAAATACTGAACCTGCTGTTAAAATGGTTACAGAACCAATCATAAACATAAAATGATTCACATCAGGGAGAATTGCTGCAGATGCGCTTCTAGTCAGGAATAAGAAGAATACAAAAGCCTGAACGGCAGCAATTACAACAGTAAATACTCGTGTATATTGCGATATTTTTCTTCTTCCGGCTTCACCTTCCTCTTTTTGTAATTGCTCAAGATGAGGAATTACAACCGTTAAAAGCTGCATTACAATAGATGATGTAATGTATGGTCCGATTCCCAGTGCTACAATCGAAACATTACCTAACGCACCGCCTGAAAACATATCTAGAAAGCCGATAATATTGTTTCCTGCTGCTATATGGGCAAATACTTCATTATTTATTCCAAATAGCGGTAATTGGGTTGCTAAACGAAAAACAGCAATCATTACAAGTGTAAAAATCAGTTTTTCTTTTAACCCTGATACCTTAAACATTGATACCAGTTCTTCCATAGAAGGTGGTTTTATTTTTGCTTGTTGCATTATATTAACTGAGCCTTTCCGCCTGCTTTTTCTAATTTTTCAGATGCTGATTTTGTAAAATATGCTGCTTTTACAGATATAGCTTTTGTTATTTCTCCATTGCCTAAAACTCTTAAAGCTTCAGCAGACGGGTGAGCTTTACCTGCTTCTTTTAGTACATTTAAATCAACTTCATTTTTGTTCAATTTTTCTAAGTCTGAAACATTGATTTCAGCATAGTTAAGCGCATTAAAGTTTCTGAACCCTTTTAATTTAGGGAGTCTTCTGAATGCAGGCATTTGTCCGCCTTCAAAACCTCTTTTTGCGCTTCTTCCGGACCTTTGTCCTTCGCCGTTATTTCCGCGGCAACTTGTTTTACCGTGTCCTGAAGCTCTTCCTCTTCCGACTTTTTTGGATTTTTTAGTTGCTCCTTCGGCCGGTCTTAAGCTTTCTAGTGTTATTCTTTCTGACATTTTATAATTACCTTTCCAAATTTCTATTCAACTACTTCTAAAAGGTGAGGTATTCTTTTAACCATACCCATAATAGTAGGTGTACTGAAGTGTTCAACCACTTGGTTTGTTTTAGTTAGTCCTAATGCTTTTGCAACTTTGATTTGTTTTTCTGTGCAACCTATTAGACTTTTTGCTAATTTTACTTTAATTTTATCTGTTTTATCTGATTTTTTTGCCATGATTAATTCCTTTTTTAGTTAAGCATTTCTTTTAGTGTAATACCACGTTTTTTAGCGACGTCGTTAAATGGTCTTAATGATTTTAAAGCCGCAATTGTCGCATTAGCTGCATTTAGGGGTGATTTTGAACCTAATGATTTACTCAAAATGTTTTCAATACCTGCAAGTTCAAGTACTGCACGAACAGCTCCGCCTGCGATTACCCCTGTACCTTGTGAGGCAGGTCTTAGCATTACGCTTCCTGCACCTGAAGTACCAGTAATTTGGTGAGGTATTGTTGTTTTAAATACAGGAACTGTTATTAAATTTTTTCTTCCATCAGCAACAGCTTTTTGTATAGCTATTATAACTTCTGATGCTTTTGCACAACCTACGCCTACTTGCCCGTTTTTATTTCCGACTATGACAATTGCTCTGAAGCTTAATTTTTTACCGCCTTTTACAACTTTTGTAACTCTTCTGATTTGAATTACATGTTCTTTCCATTCGGATTGAGGAGCTTCCTCTTTTGTTTCAATTTTTCTTTTTCTTGATTTTACTTTTGTTTCTTCCACGTTAATTACCTTTCATTAGTAAGTTTTTATTAGTTTAATAAATAAAAAAAACATGAATTACAATAGGTGTTATCCTAGCCTGCTTATACATAAGCCACCTATTCTCATGTTTATTTGTGGGTTTTAAGTTTCTGACAACTTAATTGTACAATATAAACTTTTTAATGCAACTGATTAGAATATTCTTGGCTTATTTTATGACGCTTATGTAAAGAAATGTTTAACAATAACTATTGTTTGTTTTTAAAATTTAATAAAACTTATAATTCAGTTATTAATTTTCAGCTAGTGGGAATTAAATAATATGGTAAGTATTAGGTTAAATTTATGTCAATTAGCGCAATCTCTTCTGCAATTTCATATTATTCTTTAGGTTCTGGAAGTGATTATGATTTGATTAAACAAAAGCTGATAGCTCTCGGGATTGCTCCTTCAGGTCAAGAGTCGATTGACAGAGCTAAATTGAAACAAGCCGAGGCTTCTCAAAAATCTGATAATAAATCGCATCCATCAAACTTATCTAAAGGACTAGCAAGGTCGCATAGTTCTGAATCTTTGCCTTCTTCCTGGCTTGAACTTTTATCACAACTCGGAATTACATCAAGCGGTGATATAGATACTGATTATGAAAGGGCTGTTGCAGAAATAAAAAAAAGACTGGCAAATTCTAAAAATGAGCCTGAAAAAGAAAAATACAGAACTTTACAGACACAAATAGAGAAATTCGTTGCGGATTTCTCATCTTCACAGGCTTCAGCTTCAGCGATGGTCGGTGCTAGCGCCCTTGCTGCAATGAATAAAGCTTCTTTAAACCTGATAAATTAATTATATTCAAGTTTGAGATATTTTGTTTCTTCCCATCTTAAATCAACATATTTGATTTTTTTATTAAATGATTTAATTTGTGGCAAGATAGAGCTTATAGAGTGAATCCTTTTAAATACTGTGTCGTTGATTTCTCCGAGGCGGAGCTTAACAGATTGTAGCTGTATATATACATCTTGAGGATTTCTTAAATCTATATATACAATCTTTTCACCTGAGTATTCAGAGATGCTTTTGGCTAATTTGTCAAGAAGCTTGATTTTGTCTGCATCCCAGTTCCTATAATCGTCTCCTCTTGTTCCATATGTAAGTATAAGAGTTGTATCAAATTTTTTCTTAAAAGGCAAATATTCTCTGCCGATTAATTTTCCGCCTTCCGCAAAAAAAGCAATGGGGGGGACTGTTTCTGAGGGTGAAATCATAAAAACCGGTTTTCTCTCTTCAACCATAACTGTGAATCTTCCCGGGAACCAAAATCTTCTTATGTAAACAGTTTTGATTGTATCAATCTTTAAAATCTGTTCTTTCATTTCTTTCGGATCTATCATATAGATTGGCAATTTAGGCAAATCAACTTTTCTTATGGCATTTAAAATCTTGTAATCGGGTGTGATATCATTTCCGACAATCTTTAGATAATTATTTTGGGGCGATTCAAATGCTTGTTTGCTTACATACCAGTGAGAAGTTGTTATTAATTTATATGTGGCAAAAAATATAAAAACAATAGTCAGCAAATGAATTAGAACAAAAAAACGCTTTACTGTAAGCTGGCTTTTCCTTACATTACGCCGCATCTGGTTATATTTTATTCTTCTTTTTATAGAATCATTTGTTTCCATTTATTACTTATCTAATCCTGCGTTATTCAGCATAATCAGTACAAGTTCATCATAGCATATTCCCATGGCTTTTGCTTGGGCAGGAAGGTCGCTTAAATCAGTCATTCCTGGGCTAGTATTTATTTCAAGCACATATGGAATTTCATTTACAATTAAAAAATCGACTCTGCTAACCCCACTGCACGAGCAAGCTCTATGTGCCTTTACGGAAATTCCTTTTACTTTTTTTGTTAATTCTTCAGGCAACTCGGCTGGGAGTATAAATTCCGTAAGTCCGTGGGTGTATTTGGATTCATAGTCATACCATTCTTTTTTAGGTCTTAGTTCCAGAATCTCTGTCGCAAAAGTTTCTCCCAGATTGTCTAAAACTCCCACTGTAGCACAGATTCCAACCAAGTATTCTTCAACCATAATATCCTGTTGGCATTCAAGGGCTTTTTTGAAATGCGTAATAAGTTCATCAGGCGAATTGACCTTATACATTCCTATACTTGAGCCTTCACTTACGGGTTTTAGCATAAGAGGATATTTTAAATCTTTTACTTTTTCTTCGATATTTTCATTTTTTTTAACCAAAACAGATTTAATCAAAGGAATATCAAAATTTTTCAAGATGTTTTTGGTATATTCTTTATTCATACAAGCTGCACTTGAAAATACACCACAGCCGGTATATTCAATACCTAAAAGTTCCAAAACTCCTTGTATACAACCATCTTCTCCATATTTTCCGTGAAGGACATTGTATGCAACTTGAATTTTATTGTCCGTTAATTTTTGTGCGATATCTTTATTTACATCAATAAGCTGCGCATTTTTGTAACCAAGTCTTTTAAGCGCTTCATAGACATTTTTTCCTGATCTTAAAGATACTTCTCTTTCACTTGATAATCCCCCGTATAATACAGCTATTTTTGTATTTTCGCTGTATTTTCTCCAGTCATTGTTTGCCATAATTCTTTTTCTTCCGCCTCTTTTATCCCAATATATTTTATTTCCGGTCTTAATTCAATTGTGTATTTTTCTTTTACAATATTATACATTTTATACATCAGATTTAAAATATCTTTTGAGTCAGCATTGTCAAAATTCACAATAAAATTAGCATGATTTTCCCAGACTTTTGCTCCGCCCACTGTTAATCCTTTTACGCCAGCCAAATCCAAAAGTCTTCCCGCAGAGTCATTCTGGGGATTTTTAAATGTGCTTCCGGCGTTAGGTATAGATAAAGAAGGTTGTTTTTGTTTTCTGAATTCAAGATTCCTTTGGATTAATTCATTAATTTTTTCTTTATCAGATATTTTAAGCTCAAACTGAGCTCCTATGACTATGTAGTTATTTTGAGGAATTATTGATTTTCTGTATCCAAATTTCAAATCATCTTTAGTCAGTTCAATAATTTTTTGAGAAATAGGGTCAAAAACCATGCAGCTTTTTAAGCTATCTTGTATTGCCTGATTGTGCGCAGATGCGTTCATACAAACCATTCCGCCTATTGTTCCTGGAAATCCTATCATAAATTCAAAGCCTGAAAGACCTTGTTTTTGGCAAGTTTGTGATAAGAAAGGTCCTTTAACACCGCATTGAGCGCTTACAATATTTCCGTTAAACTCGATTTTATCCAGTTTTTTTGTAATGATTACATCCTGTTCAACTCCCTTAGACGATATTAAAATATTTGAGCCTCCGCCAATAATTATCGGATTTTTCAGCTCAGCTAAAAGAGACGTAAAAGATGTTATATTGTCAGGAATATAGACTTTTTTTGCTTTTCCGCCTGTTTTAAAAGTCGTATATTGTTTTAAATCCCAGTTTTCCAGTATTTCTATAGACATAAATTAATTTAACACCTTATTATATTCGTCGTTTAACAGTTGGCCCATTTTTGTTATATCTCCTGCACCAAGTGTAAGAATGGTATCTCGAGATTTTAGCATAGGCAAAATTTTTGCTGCTGCTTCTTCTACGCTGCCGCTAACATAGATTGCGTCTTTATGTTTAATTTGTATTGCAAAAGCTTTTGAATCAGCTTCTTTAATCGGGTCTTCAGATGCTGCATAAACATCAAGTACAATCAGTTTATCTGCTTTATCGAAGCTTTTTAAAAAATCGTTCCAAAGTCCTTTCAGTCTTGTGTATCTGTGCGGTTGGAATATTGCAACAAGTCTTGTGTCAATAGCATTTCTGGCACTTTCTATTGTTGCCTGAATTTCGCTGGGGTGGTGGGCATAATCATCTATTACTTTGATATCATTGAACTGTGCATTCAATTGAAATCTTCTTCCCATACCGGTAAATGTTTTGAAATGTTCAGTAATTTTTTCTATGTCAACATTGCTTTCGCATAATGAGGCAAAAACTGACAAAGCGTTATAAACATTATGTTTTCCGGGTATTGATAATTCTATGGTTGCAATTTTATTTTTATCTTTATAAATATCAAATTTTGAAGATAAGCCATTGTATTCAATATTCTTGGCTGTATAGTCCGCATTATTTAATCCGTATGTTATAAAATCAAAACGGCTGTTTGCTTCCATTAATTTTAAATTACCTTCACAGTCATTGTTTATAAGTATTTTCGCATTTTGTTTTAAGTTTTTGATGTAGATAGTAAATTTATCCAATAAGTCATCTAATCCGTTTGTATAAAAGTCAACATGGTCTGTTTCAAGGTTGTTGATAACGCTTATATCAGGCTGGTATTTAAGGATTGTACCATCGGATTCATCAAGCTCAGCCACAAAAAATGCATTTGAACTGAAAGCAGCATTATCATTTAGGTCTGGGATTGTTCCTCCTACCACGTAAGAAGGTTTATAGCCTGCTTTTGCTAATATATACGAGCAAAGCCCGCTTGTTGTTGTTTTTCCGTGGGTTCCTGAAAAACCTATGAATATAGAATCTTTGTTGTCAGAGAACTCCTGAGAAATCATTTGCAAAAGGTCAGAGCGGTGCAAAATCTCTAATCCTTTTGATTTTGCTTCTTGAAATTCCGGATTTGTTTTTCGTATGGCTGTACTTGCAATTATCATAGGAGTTCCGGAAATATTTGCTTTATTATGACCTATAAATATTTTAGCTCCCAGTTTTTCAAGATTTTTAGTGTATTTGTTTAACTGAATATCAGAGCCTGAAACTTTATAACCTTTTTCGAGCAAATATTTGGCCAATCCGCTCATTCCTACTCCGCCGATTGCTATAAAATGGAAAGTCTTCTCCCTGTTTAGATTTGTCATGGTTTTTGTGTCCGTATAGCTAAAAGTTCATTTAATTATTATTTTAGTACAAAAAATGAATTAATCCATCATTTTTAAGTTTATTTTGTCCTTAAATATACTCTATTTACATTGTTGTCTTCTTTTTTAAAAAATAGTACAATTAACACAATTATTTTAATGAAAAAATGAGGTATTTTATGAAATTACATATGCAGGTATTAATTGCTCTTGGGCTTGGTATCAAGCGAAACGGGCATATATTTTTTGGTTTGATTGCGGGGATAATTGTCGGGATTGTAATTCATTCTCAATTGGCCACAGGAGGTGCTAATACTGAAGTTATAAATGTTATAATTAAAGCTTTAAACTTTATAGGACAAGTATTTATAAGATTAATCCAAATGGTTGTTATTCCATTGGTTTGTAGTGCTATTATAGTTGGAATTTCAAGTATTGGCGATAATAAGCAGCTTGGCAAGTTTGGCTCAAAAATGATTCTTTACTATGGAATCATTACTGTTCTTGCAGCAGTTTTAGGCGTTGTCCTTGCATATGCCATTAAGCCCGGGGTCGGTGTTCAGTCTTTCATTAGTCAAGGGATTGCAGCAGGAATTCAAGAGCAGGTTCATAATGCAATAGCTGAACAACAAGGAAATATCGGTGCAATATTTTTGAATTTGATTCCTCAAAATCCTTTAGAATCTCTTGCCAAAGGTGAGATGGTTCCTATTATATTTTTTGTACTTGTTTTTGCAATTGCCCTTGCTAAAGTTGGAGAAATTAACAGACCATTTGTTTCTTTCTTTGAATCTATATTTGCAGCTACAATGAAAGTTACCGATTGGATAATGTATTTTGCAGCTCCCGGTATTTTTGCTCTAACAGCAGTTGCAGTTTCATCATTTGGTATTACAATCTTTAACAGCATTTCAAAATATTTTATGGTTTTAATAATAGGGTTCGGTATACAGCTATTTATAATTTATCCTTTACTCATGAAAATATTTAGTAAAGTGCCGATTTTAACATTCTATACTGCAATAACAGAAGCTATGATGGTGGCCTTCGGTACAGCAAGCAGTTCTGCGACATTACCTTTAACAATCGCCTGCTGTGAAAAAAGAGGAATCTCTCATAAGGTTTGCAGTTTTGTTTTACCGTTAGGAGCGACTTTAAATATGGATGCTACGGCTCTTTTTCAAACAGTTGCCGTAATATTCCTTACACAGGCTTACGGAGTTACATTGGAACCTATACAAATAATTCAGGTAACTATCTTAGCGATTATTGCCTCAAGTACCTGTGCAGGTATTCCAGGAGCAGGGCTGATTACAATAGCATTGGTTCTAAACGGGCTTGGTCTTACTCCAAATCAGTTGGTAGAAGGTTTTGCATTCTTATTTGCAATCGATAGAATAATCGATATGATAAGGACTATGGTTAACGTTACCAGTGATGCTGTGGTTGCAGCTGTAATAGCTGACAATGAAAATGAAATTAATTATGACCTTTTGAATAATCCTGATTCTTATAAAGATATTATTTAAGAACGGGTAATAATTAGTTAAAATAAAAAAGCCTCAAATTAATGAGGCTTTTTTATTTTTCAGTTTTTTTTAATCAATTATAACCTGTTGGATTTCAATATCAGGTTTCCCTAAAACCCTTACTAATTCAAGAACGGATGCTTTCATCTGACAACGTTGTGATGTTCCGTTGAAAAAATCTGCATAAAAACATCCTTCACAAATACATCCTCTTTTGTAACATTCAAGAGCTGTATTAGTCCATCTTCTGACAGCTATAGCTCTTCCCATATCTCTGCTTCTAAGCACTCTTAACTCCTCCAAAAGTGTCCCCCAAGTATTACTTTTTAAAGCTAAGCCAAACTCTCACATCCCTTTGATTAAATAATAGCTTAACTTTAATTTCATTATAACTTTTCATGTTTGATTTTCAAGGCAATATCAATTAATTATTACATTATGATACAATAACCTGAAATGCTCGTAATTGTTGACTTACAATAAAATAAACCATTTGTAAAAATGACTAATCATATCTTAAATTTAAGTAATTTAGAGGCATGAGTTCATGACTTTTATGTAATTGCACCTAAATTTGCACTTTTAACAATTTTTGAGTACTTAGCCAGATAGCCATATTTTTCTTTAGGTTCAGGTTGCTGAAATTTTAATTTTCTTTTTTCAAGTATGTCTATTGGCACGTTTAATTCTATTGAACGTTTTGGTATGTTAATTTGAATTATATCTCCGTCCTCAACAAGAGATATAATTCCACCTTCAGCAGCTTCTGGACAAATATGTCCTATGCACAGACCTCTCGTTCCACCTGAAAATCTGCCATCTGTGATGAGCGCTACTTTGTTTCCAAGGCCTTTGCCTACAATTAACGACGTAGGCGCAAGCATTTCTCTCATTCCCGGGCCGCCTTTTGGACCTTCATATTTTATTACTACAATATCACCTGCAATTACCGCATCAGATTCTATAGCTGCCATTGCTTCCTCTTCTGAATCAAATACTTTAGCAGTTCCTTCAAATTTCATACAGCTTGAATCAACGCCTGAAATTTTAATAACTGCTCCGTCTTTTGCAAGATTTCCGTATAAAATTGCTAAGCCCGGATTTGAGGTCAAAGGTTCATTAAAAGGTTTAATTACAAGGTTATCAGCCCAAGCTGAATTTGCAATTTTCTCTACCGATAATCCTGATAAGCCCTTCAAATTTTTAAATTCTTTGGTATTGCCGTAAATTGTTTTTATAACACCCGGGATTCCTCCTGCATTATCGAAATCTGTCATTGTTAAATCAGAAGACGGGTCTAACTTAATTAATTGAGGAATTTTGTGACTAAGTTCATCAAAGTCTTTTAGCGTAATAGCTATTCCTCCTGAATTTGCTATTGCAAGAAGATGCAATATGGAATTCGTTGAGCCACCAAGTGCTAAGTCTACTATAATAGCATTTCTTAAAGAATCTCTAGTTATGATGTCTTTTGGTTTTATATTTTTTTCAACTAATTCTACAATTTTTTCTCCGCTTTCAAATGCAATTCTTTTCTTTTTTGCACTTACAGATGCCGATGCTGCGCAGAACGGAAGGCTCATTCCCATAACTTCTGTGAGGCAGGCCATTGTATTTGCCGTATATAAGCCCTGGCATGAGCCTGAGCCCGGACAGCAATTTTCTTCCATTTCATGAAGTTTTTCTTCTGTAATTTCACCTTTTCTAAGTCTGCCGATTGCTTCAAAAGAACCTTTTATAAAAGTAAGATTTTCTCTTTTACAATTTCCTTCAAGCATTGGTCCTGCAGTGACGACAATGCAAGGGATGTTCAGTCTTAAGGCTGCAATTAGCATTCCTGGTGTTATTTTGTCGCAGTTAGTCAGAAGAACAAGCCCGTCCAGCTGGTGGGCTGATGCTACAGTTTCGACACAATCAGCAATTAAATCTCTGGAAGGAAGCGAATATTTCATACCGTTGTGCCCCATTGCGATACCGTCACAAACAGCCGGGACTCCAAATATAAAAGATTGTCCGCCTCCTGAATGGATGCCTTTTTCAATACTTCTCTCAAGGTCTCTCATATTGACATGTCCCGGGACCAATTCTGAAAATGCGCTTGCTATACCAATGAATGGCTTTTGCATTGATTTTTTTGATACACCTGTTGCATAGAGCAAAGCACGATGGGGGGCTCTGTTGACTCCGGATTTAATATTATCACTTTTCATATTTAATACTCTTTATTCTAATTGCCAGTACGCTTTTAATTGTACTCTTTAGTTGTTGATATGACAATATTGTTGACTAACGTCTTCTTTTAATTATATCTCCAGCCTGTTTATAACTACGCTCATAATAGATAAAAATATTGAGCCCAAAAGCGCTGCCATAAATCCATTGACTTCAAAGCCATCTACAATACTGGCTGTAAATAAGAATAGAAGAGCATTAATTACAAAAGTAAATAATCCCAGCGTTAATATGTTAATGGGAATTGTCAGAAATATTAATACTGGTCTTATAAACACATTTATTAATCCCATTATAAGCGCTGCCCATACAGCAGGTAAAAAACCGTCGATTTCTATTCCGGGCAAAACCCATGCAGTGAATAAAAGAGCCACTGCTAATGCTAATACTTTAATAATTATATCCATTGTTTTTAATCCATTTGTAATCTTATAAATATAAAATCTATCTAAAAGTATTACATTCAACATTAGTATTAGTTGAAATAATTATTCATGTTTATTTTATACTTATTTATATGAAGAAAAAAATCACAATATTAGGTTCAACAGGCTCTATCGGCACTCAGGCTTTGGAAGTTATCGAAAAACTTGATGATAAATTTTCAGTCATAGCACTTTCTGCAGGGGATAACATTGAGCTTTTATCTGTTCAGATTGAAAAATTTTTGCCTGAAACTGTTTGTGTCAAATCTGAAAAATCTTGTGAAATTTTATCAAAAAAATATAAAGATATTTCTTTTTATTATGGAGAAGAAGGTCTGATTGAACTTTGCAAAAATAAAGAAAATGATATTATACTCGTTGCAGTGTCGGGAAAAATCGGATTAAAACCTACTATAACGGCCATAAAAAATGGCATAGATATCGCCCTTGCAAATAAAGAAACTCTTGTTATGGCAGGTGATATCGTAATGAATATGGCAAAAGAATATGGGGTGAATATAATTCCTGTTGATAGTGAACACTCAGCCATTCATCAGTGTTTAAGACCGGGGTGTGCTATAAAAAACCTTATTATAACAGCCTCGGGAGGACCTTTTAAAAACTGTTCAATCGATGATATTAAAAAGGCAACAGTAAGAGAAACTTTAGAGCATCCAAGATGGAATATGGGTAAGAAGATAACCGTTGATTCTGCTACGCTTATGAATAAAGGACTTGAGGTGATTGAGGCTCACCATTTGTACAATATAGACTATGAGAATATAAAAGTTGTTGTTCATCCTCAAAGTATTGTTCATAGTGCTGTCGAATACATTGACGGAAGCGTGATAGCGCAGTTTGGTATTCCGAGTATGCATATTCCTATTCAATATGCAATTACTTATCCTGAAAGATTTGAAGGCATCAAAACACAAAGTTTTGATTTTGTAAAAGCTTCAAGACTTGATTTTGAAGCTCCTGACATAGAAAAATTTCCTTGTTTAAAACTGGCATTTCAGACCGGAAAGTTAGGTGGAACATATCCTTTATGCATGAACGCTGCAAATGAAGAAGCCGTTTATGCTTTTTTAGACGGAAAAATAGCACTTTATAATATTTATGAAATTACAAAGAAAATGACAGATTCTCATCAGAATATTCTAAATCCTACTTTGGATGAAATTTTTGCTCAGGATATGGAAATAAGAGAGAAAACCAGAAGTTTGATTGTAAGAGTGTAAACTGTTATAATCAAACTTATTATTTGAGGTTTTATATGAATATACTCTTTTTAAACGGACCTAATTTGAATCTTTTAGGAACCAGAGAGCCTGATAAATATGGTGACAAGACTTTATCAGATATAGAAAATATCATTAGAGAAGAAGCTGAAAGGCTGGCTGTAAAGGTTGCTTTTTTTCAGTCTAATATTGAAGGAGAGCTGGTAGATAAAATTCAAGAGGCAATGGGTATTTACGATGGAATCATAATTAACCCTGCAGGCTATTCCTATACCAGTGTTGCTATAAGAGATGCTATCTTAGCCGTTTCTATTCCTGCCGTGGAGGTACATTTATCAAATATTCACTCAAGAGAAGAATTCAGGAAAAATTCAATTATTGCGCCTGTTTGCATAGGTCAAATTTCAGGTTTTCAATCCGATAGTTATAAGCTCGGCCTCATTGCGATAAAAGATTACTTATCTTAAATATATTAGACTCTTCCGTAGATATCTTCCAATCTCTCGATATCATTTTCGTCTAAGATGTTGCCTTTTTGTACTTCAATAATAGTAAGAGGTTCTTTTGTTTGATTTTGAAGAGAGTGGATTTCCTCTTTTTCAATATCAATACTCTCACTTTCTTTGAGTTCAACTGTAACATCACCCTTAATAATTGTTGCAGTGCCTTCTAAAACTATCCAGTGCTCACTTCTATGTTTATGTTTTTGCAGGCTTAATTTACCTTCGGGGTTCACTGTTATTGATTTTGTTAAAAAACCTTCACCTTCTTGCAGCACCGTATAATATCCCCATGGTCTATAAACAGTTTTATGAACCGCATGAGCCAAGTCGTTTTTATCTTTTAGCTTGTTATAAATCTCTTTTACATCGTTAACTCTTGATTTGTCGCAAACAAGGATAGCATCTTCTGTTTCAACTACTATAGTATTTTCAAGCGCAATTGTTGCAGTAAGTTTTGATGTCGAATAGACCATTGAGTTTTTTGAGTTTAAATCGATAGCATTACCTGTTAAGTAGTTATTGTTTTCATCTTTGTCCGCAACTTCATATAAAGCTTCCCATGAGCCTAAATCATACCAGTAGCAGTTTAATGGAATCATTGCAAGTTTCTTTGTTTTTTCTAAAATAGCATATTCTATTGAAATTTCAGGCATATCTTTAAATATTTGATATTCAACCGAAGGTATATTTTTTGATAAGTTTGATTTTTCTATTATTTTATAGATTTCGGATGAATGTTTTTTCATTTCAGCCATCATTACAGATTGCTTAAACATCAAAATTCCGCTGTTCCAAAAGTATTTATCTGATTTAATAAATTCTTCAACTTCTTCATTTTCAGGCTTTTCTTTAAAAGCTGAGACTTTATACGAAATAGGTGATATATTTGAGATTTTTTTATTTTTTTGAACTTTAATATATCCGACGCCTGAATCTTCTTTGTAAGGTTTAATGCCAAAAGATACAATATAACCTGCTTCAGCCAGTTTTAGCCCTTCTTCCATAAACTTAGCAAAGGATTTTTCATCCAGAACAAGCTGGTCTGAAGGCACAACAAGGATTATAGGTTCTTCTTCTCTCCAGTTAAGTTTTTCTGTTATATATTTTGTGCCGAGAGCTATAGCCGGGGCAGTATTTTTGGCTATTGGTTCTGTTATTATTTCATAACTTGTAGTCCTGCAAAATTTTTCCTGAAGCTCTTTTAATTGTTGTCTTACAACAGGTTCATTTTTAACATTAGTTATAGTCATGATATTTCTATCATCAATGTTGTTTATAAGTCTAATAAATGTTGATTGAAAAAGAGTGGATTCGTCATTTAATTTCATCAGCTGCTTGGGGTGCATTTCTCTGCTTAACGGCCAAAGCCTTGAACCACTCCCTCCTGCAAGAATTATTGCATATAAATTTGTCATAAATTTCCTCTTATTCAGTTATATCAATTATACACAACTTAAAAATAATATTGCAACTATCTTTATAAATTATATAATAATCTTATGGACAAAGATTTTATGACAGCGATTTCTATGATGTCAGGAACATCACTTGATGCAATTGATGCTTGTCTCATAAAGATTTACAAGGATTTTTCGTTCGAACTTTTAGAGACTCATTCACTTGTTTATCCTGAAGAAGTCAGATTTAAACTTTTAGAAACGGCAAATAATAATGCTTTAGCAGAAGATATATGTTTTTTAAATTTTGTTGTAGGGGAACTTTTTGCCAAGTGTGCTCTTGAATTAATAGATAAATCCGCTTATAAAAAGAAAGATATTGATTTTATTTCTTCTCATGGGCAAACAGTTTTTCATATACCATATGATAAGCAGATAGCAGATATTTCAACAAAAAGTACTTTACAAATAGGAGATATTTCAGTTATTTCTCAAAAGACAGGAATTCTTACTGTAGGTGATTTTAGGACAAAAGATATTGCTGCTGGCGGACAAGGCGCTCCATTGGTACCTTTTGCAGATGAATTGCTTTTTAAAAAAGATAAAAATAGAGCTATTCAAAATATTGGAGGAATCTCAAATGTTACCGTTTTATCAAGAGAATTTGAAACATTTGCGTTTGATAATGGACCCGGTAATATGTTGATTGACTATTGTTCTCGGAAATTTTTTAATCTGCCATATGATAAAGATGGAAAACTTGCTTCTCAAGGAGTTGTTAATCAAAGTTGGTTGAATGTGCTTTTGAGTGAAGAATATTATTATTTAGAGCCTCCTAAAACAACCGGCAGAGAGCTTTTTAATGATAAATACGCTGAGAACATTTTAAAATCCGCACCTGAAAATAAGTTTGATATCATTGCAACCTTAACAAACCTTACGGCTAAAGTAATTTACGATTCATATGTAAACTTTATTTTTCCTTCTGTTTTAATCGACGAGATTGTCTTGGGCGGAGGCGGCGCTTATAATATAACTTTAATTAATTATTTAAAAACCTATTTTAAAGAAATTACAATAAAAACACATAAAGATTTTGGTATCCCTGACAAATTTAAAGAATCAATAGCATTCGCTTTCCTCGGGTATTGTACATTGAACAGAATACCTAATAATATGCCTTCTTGCACTGGTGCAAAGGAAAAAGTCATTATGGGTAAAATTTCATATTAACTTTTAAATTTTGTAGTTAGCACCCGCATTGAATCCAAAACCGGTTCTGCCTAGATTTCTTATCAAGAACTGTGCATATGCGTTAAGTCTGTCGCCATAGTTTTTAGTAAAGCCTAAACTGTATTCAAGATATGGATCCATACTTAGGTAAGGCAGTTCAATATCATACACTTTTGAGTGAGATTTGTTGATATTTATTATATATTGAGCTGTAAGATATATGCTGTAGTCTTCCTTGCTCCATATCAAGTTAAGTCCCGGAGTCATTTGAAGTGCCTGGAATTTGTCTACTGTGAAAGGATAATCAGATTGTGCGCTTGTAAGTTTAGTTCCGTTTATGTATGAATATCCAAGTGCTACTGTTGGCTGGATAGTGAAGTTGTCGGTTATATTCCAGTTATATCCTGTTTTTGATGTTATGCTTGCGACAAATGAGTTAAAATCATCTTTTCCACCCGGTGTTCCAACTTCATTTGCAACACCTCCGAAGCTTGCCAATAGAGATGAGAAGAGGTTTTTCTTATACATTGTAGCCATAAAACCACCGAATCCGCCGTTTTGATCTGTATTTAATCCTGAATAATCTTGGCTGGAGCCGGTATAGCCCGCAAATAGAGTGCCTTTGAATGTTGTTCCGTCTTCATATACACTTGTCGGTAAATCAGCACCTATTACAGCTCCGAATAATTTATTTTTTACTTTTAAGCCTCTGTTCAGGTTAATATCCTCAATAGTTGCATAGGGTTTAAACCATAGGCCTCCGCCATTCATTTTGAGCTGAGAAGCTACTCTGTATTGATATTTCGGATTATTTATTTCTTCTTCAAGAGATACGTTATCTATACCCATGAAGTTTCTTTTATCAGCAATTTTATCTAAAAGTACATTATTCAATGCCAACTGGTTTGCATACATTGCCATTTGAGCAACCTGATATCGATACATAGAGGGGTTGTATGTCTTATATGCAAGGCTAAAAGTTTCTCCGTTGCTTGTTAATCCGTATGTACCAATTGGATTTGAAGCTACCAGATTATCTGATATAGATACTGTTATGTTTTCATCTTTGTTTTTAAGTACACGCACTTCCAATTCGTTTGTTTTTAAAAGACCTATAGGATTAATTTCATCAACAAGTATGCTGCCTTTTGTAGAGCTGCTTGCCAGAGTATTGTCAAATTGGTCATATGTTTTATTTTCTAAATCAATGTCCATTTTGAATGTTGTAGAGCCGCTGATTTTTAAGGCTTCAGCCTGTAATGAGTCAATGTGGTTATTAATTGCATTAATATTTGAACCGTTATTCAGGGTTAATTCACCAAAATTTAGAACTTGTGAAGGATTTTCAGGCGTTAAAATTGTTAAATTCCCACCACCGAAGTTAAATTTTCCGCCGGCCAAATCTAAAGAGCTTATATATAGATTACCTTCTTTGTTTGCTAAAGAGGGATTAGTGTTTACATTAATAATATTATTAGTGCCACTGCTTGTAATAGCATCGTTGACGATTATAGCACCGCCGTTTGATGTATTCATATTTAACTGGGCATTTCCTGCCATGTGGATAGCATTACTTGTTTCAGAAGCTCCGACTCCTGTTGTATTGTCATTGAATAGAATTTTTCCATTGGCTTCAGTTGCATTTAAGGTTACTATTGCAGTTCCAGTTGGTCTGGTATTGTTAACAAAATCTTCCCCATTTATATATAGAGCGCCACCTGCATCTGTTGCAGTGTTATTTATAAAACTTGTTCCTGAGTTAATTGTTAATTCACTATTCCAAACACTAGCTATTGCACCACCATATTGGGCGGTATTTGTACCGTTTGTTGTTCCGAATGTGCTGTTGGAGATAGTAGTTCTTCCATTATTAAGAATAGCTCCGCCTGCATTTGTTGCATTATTAAGATAAAATTCTGAATTTGCTATGTTTGTTTCCCCTGGTATGTCAGTATATATAGCTCCGCCGTTAGTTGCTGTATTTAGAGCCGAAACAGTATTTGTAAGTGTTGTTGTGCCGGCGTTATAAACTGAACCGCCAGTTGTAGCACGGTTATTAATAAAATTGACATTTGTCGCAGTTGTTTGTCCAAAAGTTTCAGTATAAACAGCACCGCCGTTAGTTGCAGTGTTGCCGCTGTTTAGTGCAATTGTTCCAAAATCGGTATTTTGTATTGTTGCGTTGCCGCTGTTATATAAAGCACCTCCTGATACAGCTGAATTTGCTGTAAAACTTGCAGGATTGATTGTTATTTGACCTGCATTGTAAATAGCACCGCCATTTGTTGCTGCAGTATTACGCGTAAAGGTATTTCCTGTTGAAGTTATTGTTCCTGTGAGGGCATTATATATTGCTCCGCCTGCAGTAGTAGTTGCAGAGTTACCGCTAAAACTACTAGCGCTGATGTCAGCTACTAAATTATTATATATAGCTCCACCCGTTGAGGAGCTATTTGTTGTAAAAGTACCTCCAATAACAGTAAGATTGGCAGAATTGCTGTAAATTGCACCGCCTGAAGTTCCTGCAGTGTTATTTTCAAATTTTATTGTATCTAATGTTAAATTGCCGGTAGTACTATAAATGCCGCCACCTGAAACTCCTGCAGTGTTACTTGTAAATATTCCTTTATCCAATGTTAAATTGCCTGCAGTATAAATTGCACCGCCTGAAGCTGATGTAGCAGCATTTTTTGTAAATGTTATCGTATCTAATGTTAAATTTCCGATAGTACTGTAAATGCCGCCGCCTGAAGTTCCTGCAGTGTTATCCGTAAATATTCCTGTAGTTATTGCTAAATCTGCTGTTGTATAAATACCACCGCCAGAGGCACCTGCGGTATTATTTGTAAATGTTCCTGTAGTTATATCTGAAGCACCTGTTGTATAAATACCACCGCCAGAAGCACCTGCGGTGTTACCTGTAAATGTTCCTGTAGTTATATCTGAAGTACCTGTTGTATAAATACCACCGCCAGAAGTACCTGCAGTGTTACCTGTAAATGTTCCGGCAGTTATATCTGAAGCACCTGTTGTGTAAATACCACCGCCTGAGGCACCTGCTTTATTACTTGTAAATGTTCCAGTGTTCATTATTAAGTCGCCAGTGTTATATATTGCTCCACCTGAAGTTGAGGTTGCTGTGTTACCTGTAAAAGTTCCTGAATTTATTGCCAAATTACCTGTACTATAAATTGCTCCACCTGAAGTTCCTGCTGTATTTGTAGAGAATGAACCGGTATTTATTGTTAAATCCCCTCCACTATATATTGCACCTGCATTTCCGCTTGAAGTATTATTTAAGTAGTTTGTATTTGTTGATGTTATATTTCCTGTTTCACTGCTAAAAATTGCTCCACCCGAAGTGTTGGCTTTATTACCATTGAATGTGCTGTTAGTCAGATTCGCCGTTGAATTGTTGTAAATAGCACCACCCCATGATGCTTCGTTAGATAAAAAGTTAACTTCTGAAACTGTAAAATTAGCAGAATCATTATAAATAGCCCCGCCGTTACCGCCAGTTACGTTGCTGGTAAATATTCCCGTATTTATAGTTAATGCACCAAGGTTATAAATAGCACCACCATTAATATTAGACAGGTTTTCGTTGAACGTCAGATTGGTAGCGTTTATTGTTCCATCTATTGTATTATAAATAACCCCGCCATTATTTCCTGACTGATTTGAGTTAAATGCTGCGGTATTTATTGTTAATTGTGCAGTATTATAAATAGCACCGCCATCAAAATTTGATTGATTTAAATTAAATGTTCCTGAATTAATTGCTAATATGTTTGAATTGTATATAGCACCACCGTATGTAACCGCTTTATTGTTATTAAAAAGTCCTGTGTTAATGGTAAAAGCACCTTCATTATAGATAGCGCCGCCACTATTAGAAGCAGAGTTGTTTTCATAGTCAGTATTGGTAGATGTTACAGTTCCGGTTGCCGTATTGTATATGGCTCCTCCATTTGTGGCAGTATTCCCGGTTCCTGCAGTGTCAGTCCCAAAATGTGATCTTTGTATTGTTGTTGTTCCTGCGTTATATAAAGCACCACCTGCCGTAGTAGCTTTATTTGAGTTAAAATCACTTAATGTTATATTAGCAGTTTGGTTGTTATAAATAGTGCCGCCATAATCAGCTTCATTAGAATTAAATGAACTGTCATTTACTAAGAAATTAGTAGAATCATTATAAATAGCGCCGCCATAATTTTGTGCTGCGTTATTACTAAAATCTGAATTATTTAAGTTAATAGATCCTAAATTATAAATGGCCCCACCATTGTTACGAACAGAATTACTTATATAATTTGTATTTGTAGAGATTATGATTCCATCAGCAGCATTATATATAGCACCACCTTCTACTCCAAAATTTATATCTTCTTCATCAGGACCTCCAAATAAAGAATCTTGGATAGTTATTTCTCCGGAAGCATTATATATTCCGGCACCTCTGGTTGCTGTATTATTTGCGAATATACTTGATAAGATTTGTGCTGATCCATTGTTATATATACCAGCACCCATATCAGCATCGTTTGTAGTAAATGTAGCAACTGACACAAATAAGAAGTTACCATTATTATATATAGCCCCACCTGCATTAACAGCCCTATTGGAGTCAAAAACTCCGGTATTAATGAAAGTATTAGCAAGGTTGTATATAGCCCCACCATTGTCTGTGGCAGAGTTGTTAGAGTAGTTGGTGTTGTTGGAAACCAAAGTAGAACCTGCAGCATTGTAGATACCACCACCGCTGACAGCAGAGTTGCCGCTGGCAGGAGTAGCACCGCCGACGTTAGAGTTAGTAAGAGTTGTGCTTGATGAGTTATATA